>JANXVG010000021.1 GCA_025351795.1 Salinibacterium sp.
ATCGCGCGCGGCTGATTCGATGGTTTGTTACGAGAAAGTCACACGTGCGAAATCAATGGTCGCTGTGGGCGGGGCAGCCGCAGACACCGGTACTGTCAATGCATGCCCCGTTCAGTCAACATCGCCGTAATTCCGGGTGACGGAATCGGCCCCGAAGTCGTCGCAGAGGCGCTCGCAGTGCTCGCCGCGACTGGGATAGCCGTCACCAGCACTGAGTATCCCTTCGGCGCTGGTCACTTTCTTGCGACCGGCGAGATTCTCACGGCTGCCAACCTCGACTCGCTCAAGACTCACGACGCGATCCTGCTTGGCGCGGTCGGCGGTGATCCGCGAGATCCCCGGCTGGCCGGCGGTGTGATCGAACGGGGACTGCTTCTTAAGCTGCGCTTCGAGCTCGACCACTACGTTAACCTGCGGCCCACGAAACTCTTTCCATCCGTAAAATCTCCGCTCGGCAATCCGGGCGCGGTCGACTTCGTGGTGATTCGGGAGGGCACAGAAGGCCCATACGTCGGCAACGGGGGGGCGATTCGGGTCGGCACGCCCCACGAGGTGGCCAACGAGGTATCCGTCAACACCGCGTTCGGTGTGGAGCGCCTGGTGCGGTACGGCTTCGAGACGGCGAGCAAGCGAGCGGCTAAGAAGCTCACACTCGTGCACAAGACAAACGTGCTCGTGCACGCTGGTGGACTGTGGCAGCGTACGGTCGATCGAGTCGCCACCGAATATGCGGCAATTGCCGTCGACTATCTGCACGTTGATGCCGCCACAATCTTCCTCGTGACGAACCCGAGTAGATTTGACGTCATTGTCACCGACAACCTCTTTGGCGATATCCTCACCGATCTCGCGGCCGCTATCAGCGGTGGTATCGGGCTAGCGGCCTCGGGCAACATCAATCCGGATGGCACGTTTCCGAGCATGTTCGAGCCGGTGCACGGTTCGGCTCCCGACATTGCGGGAAAACAACTCGCCGACCCGACAGCGGCAATCGTCTCGGTGGCTCTGCTCCTCGAGCATCTGGGCGTAGCGGATGCCGCGGCCAAGGTGACCGCGGCGGTCACCGACGATTTGGCGTCGAGGGGCACCGCGGCGCGCACGACCTCCGAGATCGGGCACGCGATTGCGGCACGGGTAGCGCAGAATTAGATCACTCGTCAACTAAGGACCACCATGAAGAACCTCCTCGCTCCTCGAACCCTGCAGTTCACTGTGCAGACGAACGAGGCGGCTCGCTCCGCTGCCGAGCATGCCGACATCATCGCTGAACCCGGCTTCGGTAAGTACTTCACCGACCACATGGTTGACATTTGCTGGTCGGAAGCAGGGGGCTGGCATCGACCGCGCGTGCAGCCATACGGCCCGATCGCGATGGATCCGGCGGCCGCAGTGCTGCACTACGGCCAAGAGGTGTTCGAGGGGCTGAAGGCGTACCGCCACCAGGACGGTTCGATCTGGACATTTCGACCCGAGGCCAATGCTGAGCGCATGAAGCGCTCCGCCAAGCGACTGGCACTGCCTGAGTTGCCGACCGAATACTTCATCGAATCGTTGCGCCAGCTCATCGCGGTCGATGCTCGCTGGGTTCCGGATGCCGCCGAGACCAGCCTCTACCTGCGGCCGTTCATGTTCGCGAAAGAAGCATTCCTCGGCGTGCGACCCGCGGCCAAAGTGAACTATTACGTGATTGCGAGCCCTGCTGGCGCGTACTTCACCGGGGGTGTCACGCCGGTGTCTATTTGGATCTCCACTGATTATGCGCGCGCCGGCAAGGGCGGTACGGGTGCCGCCAAGACCGGTGGAAACTACGCATCGTCTCTCGTCGCACAGCAGGAGGCGTACGACCATGGCTGTGCGCAGGTGCTTTTTCTCGACTCAGAGACGGGCACCTACATCGAAGAGCTCGGTGGTATGAACGTGGTCTTCGTCTACAAGGACGGGCGCGTTGTCACCCCGGAATCCCCGAGCATCCTCGAGGGCATCACGCGCGACTCGCTGTTACAACTCGCGCGTGATCGTGGCCTCACGGTGGAGCAGCGCCGCGTGACCATCGCCGAGGTGCGCGCGGGCGTGGCATCCGGAGACATCGTCGAAATGTTTGCCTGCGGCACCGCCGCGGTTGTCACGCCGATCGCGCAATTCAGGGCTGATGGCTACACCATTGGGCACGCGGATGCTCCAGCGGGTGAACTGACGATGTCGTTGCGCCAGGAGCTCACCGATATTCAGTACGGGCGTGTGGCAGATCGCCACGGCTGGCTCACCCGGCTGGACGGCTGAGCCGTGCTGGTTATCAGGTCGGGCGCGAGTGTCGTCGCGGCGCTGCTCGCCGCTACCGGTGGCGTGATCAACTGGTGGATTCCTATTGGCGGCGGTCTCTTGCTTCTGCTCGGTATTGCTGCGCTCGTAGTCGCGCGCTTCAAGCGGCGTTCAGTCGACGTCAAGCCCCCCAGCGATGAGAGCACCACCGACTAGGGTCGACAGGGTGAAGGTTGCGCGTTTCAGTACAGGTGGGGATCCCCGATTCGGAATCGTCGACGGTGACGAGTTGGTGGTACTGCGGGGAGATCCATTATTCAGCGGGTTCGACACGACGGATGAGCGCGTACCACTCGACGACGTTCGGCTGCTTGCGCCGGTCATCCCGCGTTCCAAAATCGTCTGTGTAGGGCTCAACTACGCGGAGCACCAGACAGAAATGGGGGAGGAGAGCCGCTCTGAGCCGCTGCTCTTCTTGAAGCCAAACACCGCCATTGTGGGGCCGGGCGAGTTCATTCAGTTGCCACCCATTGCGGGCCCCATCGAACACGAAGGTGAGCTCGCCGTAGTGATCGGCAAAATCGCCAAGAGCATCTCGGCCGAAGACTATGCCGACTACGTGTTCGGCTACACGATCGCGAACGATGTGACAGCTCGCGCCGTGCAGAACGCGGACGGCCAGTGGGCTCGTGCGAAAGGCTTCGACACGTTCTGCCCGATCGGGCCGGTAATCGAGACCGAGCTCGACTTCTCTGAACTCGAGATCACGACCCAGGTTGACCACGAATCCCGCCAGCACGGCAACACTCGTGACATGCTCCATTCGATTCCGGACATCATTGCGTACGCGTCAAACATCTGGACCCTCCTGCCCGGCGACCTCATCCTCACCGGCACCCCCGCCGGCGAGAAGGGGTTCACCGACGGGCAGGTCGTCTCCGTGACGATCGATGGCATCGGAACACTCACGAACCCCGCGCGTAATCGCGACCGAGTGTGATCGCAGGGCTCGCGGTTGCGGCGGTCGCCGTCGCACTCGCGTGGCTCGTGCATATTCTGTTTCCCGTGATACCGCTGCTGACCGCGGCGGTCGCACTCGGCATCATCGTTGGCCAGGTGCCGGCGGCCCGTCGTGCGATTGATGGCGTGCTGAAGCCGGGGCTGAGTTTCGCCGCGCGACGGCTCATGCGCGCCGGCATCGTGTTGCTCGGTCTCAAGCTCAGTCTTGTTGACATTGCGAAACTCGGCTGGTTCACGATCGTGCTCGTCGTACTCATCGTGGTAGCCACGTTCTGGTTTACCTGGGGCCTGGGGCGACTCGCCGGGCTTCCCGGTCGAGAGCCGCTGCTGCTCGCCACCGGCTTCTCGATCTGCGGAGCTTCGGCGATCGGGGCCATGGCCGCGGCCACCCGCAGCGACGCGAAAGACCAGGCAACCCCGGTGGCCATGGTTACTCTCTTTGGCACGCTCGCGATCGCCGTGCTTCCGGCACTTCGCGTGCCACTCGCGCTCGGTGCACCCGCGTTCGGCCAGTGGGTGGGTGCCAGCGTGCACGACGTGGGACAAGTGGTTGCCACAGCTCAAATCGCAGGCCCAGCAGCCCTCGCCATCGCGATCGTGGTCAAGCTCACGCGCGTACTGATGCTGGCCCCGATGGTCGCCGTGGCATCCGTTGTCTCGCGGCGCGCCGCGGGCGAGACGGCTGAGCACGCGACATTGCCACCCATCGTGCCGCTGTTCGTCGTCGGGTTTCTTGCTGCGGTGCTCGTGCGATCGTTTCTGCCGGTGCCCGCTGAGGTGCTGGCAAGCGCCGACCTGGTGCAGACGGTACTGCTTGCGGTCGCCCTCTTCGCGCTCGGCACGGCAGTCAGGCTTGCAAGTCTGGTGGGCAAGGGGGCGCGCGCGCTCGCCGTCGGTCTCGCCTCGTGGGTCACGATCGCCGGGCTGGCCCTCATTGCGGCGAAGGTCTGAACTATGCTTGCGGGCGATGCCTGAGCCAGTAACCCGCACCCCATTTTCCACCGCAACCGGTAGCGACGTTCGCGTGCGCTTCTGCCCGTCGCCGACGGGAACGCCGCACGTCGGTCTGATTCGCACCGCCCTTTTCAACTGGGCCTACGCGCGACACACCGGCGGCACGTTCATCTTTCGCATCGAAGACACGGATGCCGCCCGCGACAGCGAGGAAAGCTACCTGCAGCTACTCGACGCGCTTCACTGGCTGCGCATCGACTGGGATGAAGGCGTCGACGTCGGCGGCCCCCATAGGCCATACCGGCAGTCGCAGCGCTCCGACATCTATCTCGCGGTCGTCGAACAGCTGAAGGCGAGTGGCCACCTCTACGAGAGTTTCGCAACGGGCGAGGAGATCGAGGCGCGCAATCTAGCCAACGGCCGGGATCCCAAGCAGGGCTACGACAACTTCGAACGTGACCTGAGCGATGCCGAGAGGGCTGCGCACCGCGCAGCGGGTCGCGAGCCGGCACTCCGACTGCGGGTGCCAGACACCGACCTGAGCTTCGACGACCTCGTACGCGGGCCGATCACTTTTCCGGCGGGGTCGTTTGCGGACTTCGTGGTCGTGCGCCCGAACGGTGCCCCGCTGTACACGTTCGTGAACCCGGTCGATGACGCACTCATGGGGGTGACGCACGTACTGCGCGGCGAGGACCTGCTGCCGAGTACTCCTCGACAAATTGCTCTCTACACGGCGCTCATTGAGATCGGGGTTACTAGCTTCGTGCCCCGCTTCGGGCACTTGCCATATGTGATGGGTGAGGGCAACAAGAAGCTCTCCAAGCGTGATCCAGAGGCGAGTCTCTTCCACCACCGTGACCGCGGGTTCATTGCCGAGGGCCTCATCAACTACCTCTCGCTACTCGGCTGGTCGCTCTCGAGCGATCGCGACGTGTTCTCGATGCAGGAGATGGTCGCGGCGTTCGATGTGGTCGACGTTAATCCGAACCCAGCCCGATTCGATCTGAAGAAAGCAGAGTCGATCAACGGTGACCAGATCCGTCTACTCGCGGTCGGCGATCTCGCGACGCGCCTCGAGCCCTACCTCGGTGACCTGATCACCTCCGACGCCGACCGCGCACTGCTCGTGGCCGCGACCCCTCTCGTGCAGGAGCGCATGCAGCTTCTCGGCGAGGCATGCGGGTTGCTAGCATTTCTTTTTACCGCCGATGAGGAGATCGTCGTCGAAGCGGATGCCCTGCCCGGCCCCGAGGCAGCAGCTGTTCTCGACGCGGCGATCCCCGCCCTCGACGCCATTACCGACTGGACGCACTCGACCATCGAAGCTGCGCTGCGTGAGGCTCTGGTTGATGCCCTCGCGCTCAAGCCGCGCGTGGCGTTCGGCGCCATTCGGGCAGCGATCTCCGGTCGTCGGGTGAGTCCGCCGCTTTTTGAGTCGATGCAACTGATCGGCAAACAGTCGAGCCTTGCGCGGGTTGCTCGATTGCGCGCAGCGTTGTGACCGAGTCGGCAGCTGTCGGTCGCTGATCTCTGGGCGGCCAGCTCGGTCTCGGCTACGGCTTCGGTCATGCCAGTCGGGGCGCTCAGCTCGAGTATGGTGCGACGCCCGCCGTGCGCTAAAGTAGACAGTCGGCCCGGCTTCGGTCAGGCCCGGTGGGGTATGGTGTAACTGGCAACACGGAAGATTCTGATTCTTTTGTTCTAGGTTCGAATCCTGGTACCCCAGCAATATTTCCCGAATTTAGCTCCGATTTTCCGTGGCTTTTTTGCGTTTCTGGCACGCACTCATCGGGATGTAGCCGCAGTGCGCGTGAATGGCGGTCAGAAATTCAGGCGATCGACATCATCCGCATTGCCGCCATTACGTCCACCCTCAAGGGTGCCGCCGAGCTCGTGGCCATCGTGCTGATTCGCGCCGTGCTGAGTTTCTCCATCGAGTTGGAGATCACCGGCGGCGGCTGTGGCAGTAAGCACCAGTGGCGTCGCGCGCTGACGCTCCGTGGGCGCGAATAGGCTCGTGCGGCACTCGACTCCCTCGCTGTGTCCCCCGAAGTGGGGGAGACGCTTGCGACTATTTTTTTGTGGCGGGGTTGTCAGTGTGCCCGATACCGTGAGCCATCAGTTTGACGGTTGTTCACGTTTAGCTGCGCGGCTCGCTTTGCGGTGAGTTTTTGGTGCTGGGATCACGGGGAGCGTTAGCGTGCGCGTAGGTTCTGCTCGATCTGTTCTGGTTGCCGCGGTCGTTGCGGATGACGGGCCTGATCACATTTCCGGCCGCCGGCACCTACACGGATGTGTGGAATACCGTCACCGCTCCCACCTATGCACCACTGACCGGTCGGGTCACTTCGGTGTCGACGACTCCGGCGGGTGGTAGTGCGTCGGTGCAGTCGTTCACCTATGACCAGGATGGCAAGGTGGAGTTGGTGAAACTTGACGGGATCACGGTCGCAGACCCGGTGTATGCAAGCAATCAGTTGCTGCAGTCGGTGTCGTATCTGAATGGCACGAGCCTGTCTGGCGTTACCCGGAATGCCGCGGGTGCCTCCACTGGGCTCAGTTGGGGGTTCCCGAACGTGCCCGTGGGCGGCAGCACAATCAACCATCCGGCCGTTGCCAAGTATGCGGTCGGGTTCGAGTCGGGCCTTGACTTGTGGGTGTCGACCGCTAACCTCACGACCAGTACCGCTGCGGCTCATGCGGGCACCCAATCGGCGGCTCTCACCCAAACGAGTACCGCGAATGCTGTCATGTCCCGCACGGTCACCGGTTTGACGCCGGGCCGCACCTACACTCTGGAGGCGTGGCTGGCGACCGGCCAGGACAACACCGTGTCCAATAGTGTCACGGTCGGTGTTGATGGTCTCGGCGACAGCGCGGCCGCGATTGCGACCCCGGCCATAAGTGGTGCTGTGTCGTGGGCGAAGCTGACGTTCGTGTTCACCGCGACTGCGACCTCACATACGGTACACATGCAGGATGCAACGGCGGGTTCGGCTGGCAGTATTCTGGTCGATGATGTGCTGTTGACTCAGGATGCGTGGGTTGAGATGGTTGCTGCTGTGCCCACCCCGCAGGCTGGGGTGTCGGATTCGGTGGTGCGTTCCCAGTCGGGTCGGATTCTGCAGAACACTCTCACTGACGGGCCGACGGTGGAGACCTCCACCTACGGTTATGACGCTGCGGGCCGTCTGGTGCAGGCTGCGATCCCGCGTCACACTCTCACTTACGGTTTCGTTGGTACTGGTGGGTGTGGTGTGAACGTGGCGGCGGGTCGTGATGGTAACCGCACGTCGTTCTCGGATGTGAAGGATGCGGCCGCTGCTGTTACGACTTCCTACTGTTACGACAATGCGGACCGTTTGACGGCGACCGTGGTCCCGGCGGGCACGGGGATGGCTGCGGTCGGTGGCACGTCGCTGACGGCAGCGAGTCTCACGTATGACGCGCACGGCAACACGGTGATGCTGGCCGATCAGTCCCTGAGCTATGACGTGGCCGACCGGCACCTGTCCTCGACTCTCACGGATGGCACGACGATCGCTTATCTGCGGGATGTGACGGGTCGGATTGTGTCCCGCACGTCCACCCCGCCGGGTGGCCCGGCGTCGACGATCCGGTATCTGTTCGCGGCGGGCACCCTGTTCGGGGTCGCCGACAGCTCCGGGGCACTGGTGGAGCGGGATCTGTCGCTGCCCGGCGGTGTGAGTGTCACTATTCCCACCGGAACGCCGGTCACTGCGGGGGCGGCATCAAGTTGGTCGGATCCGAACC
>JANXVG010000084.1 GCA_025351795.1 Salinibacterium sp.
CGAACGGCATAACGCACGGTCCGGTCGGGCCTGATCATGGCCGATGATATTCGGGTGCTCATTGTCGACGATGACTTTCACGTCGCGAAACTCCACCAGACGTATGTAGATGCGGTGCCCGGGTTTACCGCCCTGCCTCCCGTGAGCGCGGGTGAAGCAGCGATCCGTGCTGTGCGCGCGTTACAGCCCGACCTGATTCTGCTCGACATCTACTTGCCCGATGTCAACGGACTCGATGTGCTGCGCGGCCTCGACGTCGACGTCTTTGTGATTAGCGCGGCATCCGACGTGGCATCGGTGCAGAAAGCGTTGCGGCGCGGTGCCCTCAGCTATTTGATCAAGCCGTTCAGGGCCGAATTCCTCGAGCAACGGCTCATCGCATATGCGCGTTTTCGGCGGGTGTTGGCATCGAGTCGAACGCTCGATCAAGAATCCGTCGAGCGAGCGCTTCGCATTCTTCATCCGGGTGAGAGCGGGGCGAGCAAACCGCGAGCCGTGACCGAGTCGGCAGTTCTCGAGATACTCAAACGCAATGCCGAGCCCGTCGCGGCCGCGGAAATCGCCATCGAGGTCGGGGTGTCTCGCGCGACAGCGCAACGCTATCTATCGAGCCTGGTCTACGACGGTGCGGCAACGGTTCAACTGCGCTACGGCAGTACCGGACGTCCCGAGCATCTCTACTCAGTGCGGTCAGATCCCACGTCGTCGCGTCCGATGGGCACCCAGTAGTCGTTCCTCGATTGGTCTTTCGCGGGTGCAAAGCGGTATCGTCTCAGTCATGGACATCGCCGGATCGCGTCAGGGTCAGGTACGCCGCCCCGTCGCCCGTGCGCGCCGATCGTAGGCGACGCCCGCCGCTGATTCGTCAGCACGCTTTCACGCATTGCGCGTGGCGCCGCCGTCTTCCGATCACTCGTCCGTTCTCTCAATAAGGTAGAGCCATGTCCCTATCGGTTGCCGTGGCAGGTGCCAGCGGTTACGCGGGTGGTGAGTTGCTGCGTTTGCTGGCAGCCCACCCCGAGTTCGAGGTCACGACCGTCACGGCGTTCCAGAACACCGGGAAGCCGCTGGCTACCGTTCAGCCGCACCTGCGCTCGCTGTCTCACCTCATGCTCACCGAGACGACCCCCGAGGTGCTTCGCGATCACGACGTGATTTTCCTCGCCCTGCCACACGGCAAGTCGGGGCAACTGAGCGCGCAGTTCGCCGTCGATACTCTGGTAGTGGATTGTGGGGCCGACCACCGGCTCGAGAGCGAATCAGACTGGGCGGCATTCTACGGCGGTGACTTCTGTGTGGCGTGGAGCTACGGCCTGCCTGAGCTCGTGCTGGCTGGCGGCGGCACCCAAAGGACGGCACTCGCTGGGCGACGGCGCATCGCGGTGCCGGGCTGCAACGTCACGGCGATCACGCTGGGACTCGCCCCGGGCATCCGTGCAGGAGTGATTGCGGCCGACGATTTGGTCGCGGTACTCGCGGTTGGCCCGTCCGGCGCGGGAAAGAGTCTGCGCACCGATCTCTTAGCGAGTGAGGTGCTCGGCAGCGCACACAGCTATGCAGTCGGCGGAGTCCATCGCCACAACCCAGAGATTCGCCAGAACTTGCGAGCGGCCGGGGGAGTTGACGTCAGCGTCTCGTTCACACCGATGGTGGTGCCGATGAGCCGCGGCATCCTTGCAACGTCGACGGCGAAACGTGTGCAGGGAACCACGACTGCGCAGGTCAGGGATGCCTGGGAGCGCGCGTACGCCGATGAGCCGTTTGTGCACGTGTTGCCCGATGGACAGTTTCCGCGCACCGCTGATGTTCTCGGATCCAACACCGCTCTGGTGGGTCTGGCCATCGATGAAGCCGCCGGCCGTGTGGTCACCATCACCGCGATCGACAATCTGGTGAAGGGCACGGCGGGTGCCGCGATCCAGTCGGCGAATATCGCACTCGGGCTGCCAGAAACTGCCGGCCTAACCATGGACGGAGTAGCGCCGTGAGTGTCACAGCAGCAGCCGGTTTCGACGCGAGCGGTGTCGCAGCGGGCCTCAAATCGACGGGCGGCCTCGACCTCGCTCTCGTCGTCAACCGGGGGCCCTTGCAGAACGGGGCCGCGGTATTCACGAGCAATCGATCGAAGGCGAACCCGATCATCTGGTCGCAGCAGGTGATCGCGGACGGAACCGTTTCTGCGATCGTGTTGAACTCGGGCGGGGCAAACTGCTTCACTGGCCCGCAGGGTTTTCAGGTCACCCACGCGACGGCCGAGGCCGTCGCCGAACTGCTCGCACTCTCTGCCACGGACGTATTGGTCTGCTCGACCGGGCTCATCGGTGACCAGCTCCCGCTGAGCAAAGTACTCTCGGGCGTCGCAGCGGCGGTGGCCGGCCTCGGCGACAACGGTGAGGACGCGGCGCGCGCAATCATGACCACAGACTCCACACCCAAGCGCTCGGTGCGTGCGGGCGACGGCTACACGATCGGCGGCATGGCCAAGGGCGCAGGGATGCTGGCGCCCGGCCTCGCAACGATGCTCGTCGTGATCACCACCGATGCGGCGCTCGAATCGGCACAGCTTGATGCCGCACTGCGGTGCGCCGCGCGGGTGAGCTTCGATCGACTGGATTCTGACGGCTGCATGTCTACCAACGATCAGGTCTCGCTACTCGCGAGCGGGGCGACGGGAGTGCGGCCCGACCTCGACGCGTTTACGATCGTGCTCACCGCGGTGTGCCTCGACCTCGCACAGCAACTGCAGAGGGACGCGGAGGGTGCGAGCCACGACATTCAGATCACTGTTACCCATGCCGCGACCGAAGACGATGCGGTCGAGGTGGGGCGTTCCGTGGCTCGCAATAACCTCTTCAAGGCCGCGATTTTCGGCAATGATCCCAATTGGGGTCGGGTGCTCGCTGCCATCGGAACAACGGATGCCGCCTTCGATCCGTACACCGTGGATGTCTCGATGAACGGGGTTCGAGTGTGCCACGCCGGCGCTCCAGATCGCCCGCGAACCGAAGTAGACCTGACCCCGCGTTCCGTTGACGTGCTCATCGACCTTAATTCGGGTACCTTCAGCGCCACCATTTACACCAGCGACCTCACCCACGACTACGTGCACGAGAACAGCGCGTACGCCAGCTGATGGCCGAGCTCACAGTAGAAGTTGGCCTGCAGGAAGCTGCCGCGAAGGCGGCTGTGCTCATCGAGTCATTGCCGTGGCTCAAGCGTTTCCGCGGTGAGATCATCGTGGTGAAGTTCGGTGGACATGCGATGGTCGACGAGCAACTCGCGCGCGCGTTCGCTGAAGACATCGCCTACCTGTTGCTGGCTGGTATCCACCCTGTCGTCGTGCACGGTGGGGGGCCGCAGATCACGGCTGAGCTCGAGAAGCACGGCATCGAGAGCAGGTTCGTTGGCGGGCATCGGGTTACGACACCCGCGGCGATCGGGCTAGTGCGTGACGTGCTCGTAGGGCAGGTCGGTGCTGGACTGGTCGACCTCATCAATGAGCACGGGCCTTTCGCTACCGCCTTTCCCGGCGACCGTGATGGGTTGCTTACCGGCCAGCGTCGCGGCGTGAGCATCGACGGGACGATCGTTGATCTGGGTCTGGCTGGCGAGGTCGTGAGCGTCAACCCTCGAGTGCTGCTCACGGAGATCGAGGCCGGCCGCGTGCCTGTTGTGTCTACGGTTGCGCGTGAAAGTGGCACCGACGTAGTGCTCAACGTCAACGCAGACTCGGCTGCTGCATCCATTGCCATCGCTCTCGGCGCAGCCAAACTCGTCGTGCTCACCGACGTCGCCGGTCTCTACCGGGACTGGCCCGACCGTGCCTCGCTCGTCTCGGTTATCACGACCGAGGAGCTCGCCGTGCTACTGCCGACCCTGGAGTCGGGCATGATCCCGAAGATGACGGCGTGCCTCCATGCGGTCGAGGGCGGGGTAGCGAAAGCGGCGATCATCGACGGGCGTGTGCAGCACTCCATTCTCCTCGAAGTATTCACGCGAGGCGGAATCGGTACGGAGGTGGTGCCAGCATGACTCGCTCGAAGAAAACCAGTTGGCGCGATGATTTCACGACGGCGATGATGGGCTCGGCGCCCGCGCCACTCGCGATGCTCGAACGCGGTGCCGGCTGCTACGTCTGGGATGTCGATGGCACGAAGTACCTTGACTTCCTCGCGGGTATCGCCGTCAACTCGCTCGGCCACGCACATCCCGTGCTCGTCGAGGCGGTGAGTCGGCAGGTGGGCACGCTCGCTCACGTCTCCAACTACTTCGCGAGTGCCCCGCAAATAGAACTCGCCCAGCGCCTCCGCAGAATTACCGGTGCCGGCGACGGCGGTCGGGTGTTCTTGGGCAACTCGGGTGCGGAGGCGATCGAGGCGGCGATCAAGCTAGCGCGGCGTACCGGTCGACCACGCATTCTCTCGCTGATTAACTCGTTCCACGGGCGCACCATGGGGTCGCTGTCGCTCACCGGCAAGGCTGCTTTGCGCGAAGACTTCGAACCGCTGCTGCCGAACGTCGAGCACATCGATTCAACGATCGAAGCGCTTGCGCGCGCACTCGGCCCGGACGTCGCGGCCCTCGTCGTCGAGCCCATCAAGGGTGAGGCGGGAGTGGTGAACCTTCCCGAAGGGTACCTCGAGGCGGCGCGAGAGCTCACCCGTGAGAACGGCACGCTGCTGATCCTCGACGAGATCCAGACCGGGGCCGGCCGAACAGGAACCTGGTTCGCCTTCCAGCAGTCTGGCATCGTCCCCGATGCAATTGCGATCGCAAAGGGCATCGCGGGTGGCATTCCGATCGGAGCACTCGTGACGTTCGGAGCGGCATCTGACCTCTTCACGACGGGGCAGCACGGTTCTACTTTTGGCGGAAATCCGCTTGCCGCGGCGGCCGCAAACGCGGTTCTGGGTGAGATCGAGCACGCCGGTCTTCTCGACAACGCTCGAGTACGTGGCATCGAGTTGACGGCAGCCATCGAGGCGATCGACTCACCGCTCGTCGCCGAAGTGCGCGGGCGCGGGCTGTTGATCGGCGTGGGCCTGTCCGAGCCGGTCGCGCAGAAAGTTGCCTCGGCGGCGATGGCTGCTGGACTCATCGTCAACGCGGCGAACGACACGAGCATCCGCCTCGCACCGCCGCTCATCGTCGGTGATGTCGAGATCACCGAGTTCATCGAAAAATTTACGACCGCACTGAAGACCGCAAGCATGGAGACGACACAGTGACCAGACACTTTCTGCGCGACGACGACCTCACCCAGGCCGAGCAAACCACGGTTCTCGACCTCGCCGAGCGAATAAAGGCCGACCGCTGGGGTCGCAAGCCGCTCGCCGGGCCGCAGACCGTCGCGGTGATTTTCGACAAGTCGTCGACCCGTACGCGCGTGTCGTTCGCGGTTGGCATTGCCGATCTCGGGGGGGTGCCGCTGATAATCTCGACGGCGAACAGTCAGCTGGGCGGTAAAGAGAGCCCGTCAGACACGGCGCGTGTGCTCGAGCGCCAGGTGGCGGCGATCGTCTGGCGCACGTACGGGCAGGCCGGCCTCGTCGAAATGGCTGCCGGCACCGTCGTTCCCGTCATCAATGCGCTGAGTGACGAGTTCCATCCGTGCCAGTTGCTCGCCGACCTGCTCACCATTAGGGAGCACAAGGGCGCTCTCGCTGGCCTCGCGGTTGCCTTCCTCGGTGACGGTGCAGACAACATGGTGCATTCTTACCTCCTGGCCGGTGCCACAGCGGGCATGCACGTGCGCATCGCCTGCCCGCCCGACTACTCGCCCGCCGATCGGATCGTGGCAGACGCCGACGCGATCGCCGTGCAAACGGGTGGCTCGATCACGATCCACACCGACCCGCTCGAGGCCGTGGCGGGTGCCGATGTCGTCGTGACTGACACCTGGGTTTCCATGGGCAAGGAGGAGGATAAGGCCGCGCGTGTGGCATCCCTCAGTTCATACAAGGTGGATGCCGCGATGATGGCCTTGGCGAAGCCAGACGCGATCTTCCTGCACTGCCTGCCAGCTGACCGCGGTTACGAGGTGACCTCCGAGGTTATCGACGGGCAGCAGAGCGTGATCTGGGATGAGGCGGAGAATCGCTTGCACGCCCAGAAGGCGCTGATGGTATGGCTGCTGGAGCAGTAGTGGTGCCTCGCGGCATGCGCTTTTCCGGAGCTCTGGCGCGACACGCCGCGTGAAGTGGTAACAGCTGTGGTTTGAGGCCGAAACCTCCGGAGAACCGCACGAGAGCAGCAACCTAAACTTGACAGCAACAACCCAAGGAGCAGTACACATGGCAGAACGCGTCGTCCTCGCCTATTCCGGCGGACTCGACACCTCGGTGGGAATCGGCTGGCTGCATGATGCCACGGGCAAGGATGTCGTGGCTCTCGCGGTCGATGTCGGCCAGGGCGGCGAAGACATGGAGGACATCCGCCAGCGTGCGCTCGATTGCGGGGCGGTCGACGCGATTGTCGTGGACGCGAAAGACGAGTTCGCGAACGACTTTCTCATGCCGGCGCTCAAGGCCAATGCGCTATACCAGAAACGCTACCCATTGGTGTCGGCGCTGAGTCGCCCGGTCATCGCTAAGCACCTTGCCATCACGGCCAAGCGCATCGGCGCAGACAGCGTAGCCCACGGATGCACCGGCAAGGGTAACGATCAGGTGCGCTTCGAAGCGGCTGTGGCTGCTCTCGCACCCGAGCTCACGAGTATTGCCCCCGTTCGTGACCTCGCTCTGACCCGCGACAAGGCGATTGTCTACGCCGAGGAGCACAACTTGCCCATCCGCCAGTCGGCGAAGAACCCGTACTCGATTGACAAGAACGTGTGGGGCCGCGCGGTCGAGACCGGCTTCCTCGAGGACCCGTGGAATGCACCCATCGAAGATCTCTATGAGTACACGATGGATCCGTCTGTCGCGAAGCCCGCCGACGAGATCACGATCAGGTTTGAGCACGGCATCCCGGTCGCGATCGACGGGGTGACCCTCAGCGCGTTGGCGATCATCGAGAAAATGAACGAGATAGCCGGCAAGCACGGCGTCGGCCGCATCGATGTGGTTGAGGATCGCCTCATCGGTATTAAGAGCCGCGAGGTCTACGAGGCACCGGCAGCGATCGCTCTGATTGCCGCGCACGAAGCCCTCGAGAGTCTCACTCTCGAGCGTGATGTCAACCGCTACAAGCGTGGGGTCGAGTCTGAGTGGGCCAATCTCGTCTATGACGGACTGTGGTACTCGGGGTTGAAGCGAAGCCTCGACGTGTTCATCGACGATACGCAGAGGTACGTCAGTGGCGACATCCGCCTGAAGCTGGTGGGGGGTCGCGCGGTCGTCACGGGCCAAAAGAGCCCGCAGAGCCTCTACGACTTCAGTCTGGCAACTTACGACACTGGTGACACCTTTGATCAGTCGCTGTCGAAGGGATTCATCGAGATTTGGTCGCTGCCAAGCAAAATTTCGGCGCGCAGAGACCTCAAGGGCTAGGCATGGCTGGCACCGGGGAGGGCTCGCTGTGGGGTGCGAGGTTCGCGAGCGGGCCGTCGCCCGAACTTGCGCGTCTGTCGAGGTCGATTCACTTTGACTGGCAACTCGCCCGGTACGACCTCCGCGGCTCGCGGGCGCATGCAGCGGCACTCGCCGCAGCGGGCTACCTGGACCTCGACGAAATTGAGCGGATGCGGGGCGCGATCGACGAACTATCCGCCGCGGTCGAGAGCGGCGACTTCCGCGCGCTCGATACCGATGAAGACGTACACGGCGCCCTCGAACGCGGGCTCATCGAGATCGCGGGCGCCGAGCTGGGTGGCAAGTTGCGGGCAGGACGCAGCCGCAACGACCAGATCGCCACGCTGATCCGGTTGTATCTGCTCGATCACGCCGGCGTTATTTGCGCGCTCGTCATCGATCTCATCGACGCGATCGCGGCGCAGGCCGAGCGGCATGAGTCCGCGGTGATGCCCGGTCGCACCCACCTGCAACACGCTCAGCCCGTGTTGCTTGCTCATCATCTTCTCGCCCATGCCTGGCCTCTCGTGCGTGACCTTGAGCGGGTGCGCGATTGGCGAGTGCGGGCATCCGAATCGCCGTATGGGTCTGGCGCTCTCGCTGGCAGCTCGCTCGGTCTTGACCCTGCGCTCGTGGCAACCGAACTCGGACTCAGCGGCCCACCCATCAACTCGATCGACGCGACCGCGAGTCGGGATGTCGTTGCCGAGTTCGCGTACATCATGGCCCAGCTAGCAATAGATCTCTCTCGCTTCGCCGAAGAGATCATCGTCTGGAACACCCGCGAGTTTGGCTTCGTGACACTGGACGACGCATACTCGACTGGTTCATCGATCATGCCGCAGAAGAAGAATCCAGACATCGCCGAACTCGCTCGAGGCAAAGCGGGTCGACTCATCGGTAATCTCACCGGGCTCCTCGCAACGCTCAAGGGGCTGCCGCTCGCCTACAACCGCGACCTGCAGGAAGACAAGGAACCGGTCT
Organism: Salinibacterium sp.; assembly: GCA_025351795.1. Taxonomy (GTDB): domain Bacteria; phylum Actinomycetota; class Actinomycetes; order Actinomycetales; family Microbacteriaceae; genus Rhodoglobus. The sequence goes on from JANXVG010000084.1 coordinate 8,496, forward strand.
TCGATTCCGTCGAGACTCTTGAGGTACTTCTCCCCGCGTTCACGGGGATGATTTCCACGCTACGTTTCGACACCGAGCGCATGGCCGAGCTCGCGCCGCAAGGGTTCTCCCTCGCAACGGATGTTGCAGACTGGCTTGTGCGTCAGCGCCTTCCGTTCCGTGATGCGCACGAGGTGAGTGGTGCTCTCGTGCGCTTCTGCGAGGAGAGCGGCCTCGAGCTTCATGAGCCCACCGACGCCCAGTATCTGGCGGTCTCGCCCCACCTCACAGCCCGTGTTCGTGACGTGCTCACCGTCAATGGATCGATCGCCAGCCGGGATGGCGCTGGCGGCACGGCGCCCGTGCGCGTCGCAGAACAGCGCGCGCAGCTCACCGCCAGAATTCGACAATGGGAGACGAGAACACGATGACCATGAGCAACAAACAGGAGCGCCAAAAGCAGTCGCGTGCGCAGAAGATGGTCATGTGGGCGGTGTTTGCGGTGGCTGCGATTCTTGCCGCCGTTGCGATCATCATTGTCATTTCGAGCGGTACCTCGCTGTTCTAGTGCTGGATCTGGGATTTCTCGACCGTCCGTCAGTCGAGGTGGCACCGGCGCTACTCGGTGGCCTTCTCACCGTTGATGGCGTCACCCTGCGCATCACCGAGGTGGAGGCGTATCTCGGCGAGGCTGACCCCGGCTCGCACGCCTTTCGCGGCCTCACCCCGCGCACGGCCGTGATGTATGGTCCGCCGGGGCGGCTGTACACCTACTTCAGCTATGGCATGCACGTCTGTGCGAACGTGGTGTGCTCGCCCGCGGGCACGGCCTCCGGCGTTCTGCTGCGTGCGGGAGACATCGTCGACGGGATCGCTCTGGCGCGATGGCGCCGTAGCACGAGTCGAACGGATGCCGACTTGGCACGCGGTCCGGCCCGCCTGTGCGTCGCACTTGGCATCACTCTGGTCGATGGGGGAGCGGGTCTCGGCTCTGGCCGGTTTCGACTCGAGCCGCCAGCCGAGCCGTCGCTGTTCTCCAGCGGGCCGCGCACCGGCGTGTCTGGATCGGGTGGCTCGGAGGCCTACCCGTGGCGGTTCTGGATACCCGGCGACCCAACGGTGTCGCCGTATAAGCCGTCGGTCTCGAAAAAGCACGCCTGACCCTCCTCCGCTACGGTTGTTGTCGTGTCAATTCCCGCAGCAGAATCCCTCTCACATCAAAAAAACGACCCGACCTTCGCGGATGTCTGGGACGAGATCGTCTGGCGCGGCCTCGTTCACGTCTCAACAGACGCCGACGAACTCAAGGAGTTGCTCGCCGGCCGACCGATTACCTACTACTGCGGGTTTGATCCCACCGCCGCGAGCCTGCATCTGGGCAATTTGGTTCAGTTGTTGCTGTTGCGCCGCCTGCAACTTGCGGGTCATAAGCCGCTTGGCCTCATCGGTGGCTCGACTGGCCTCATCGGCGACCCGAAACCGACGGCGGAGCGCACTCTCAACGAGGCATCCGTTGTCGCGGAATGGGCAGGCTACCTGCGGGAGCAGGTTGCAAAGTTTTTGAGCTTCGAGGGCGACAACGCGGCGCGACTCGTCAACAACCTCGACTGGACCGCGTCGCTGAGCGCCATCGAGTTTCTGCGCGATATCGGCAAGCACTACCGGGTAGGCACGATGCTCAAAAAGGACGCAGTGAGCACGCGCCTCAACTCGGACGAGGGAATCAGCTACACAGAGTTCAGCTACCAAATTTTGCAGGGGCTCGACTTCCGCCAGCTCTACCTCGACCATGCGTGTCTGTTACAGACCGGCGGCTCCGACCAGTGGGGCAACCTGACGAGCGGTGTCGACCTCGTCAAGCGTGCCGAGGGTGCCACCGTTCATGCCATCGGCACCCCCCTCGTCACTAACTCAGACGGGCGCAAGTTCGGCAAGAGCGAGGGCAACGCGATCTGGCTTGACCCGGTGCTCACGAGCCCATACGCGATGTACCAGTTCTGGCTCAACACCGACGACGCCGACGTCGTCGATCGCCTCAAAGTTTTCACGTTCCTCACTAGGGCAGAGATCGATGCGCTCGGCGCGGCCCACGCGGCCGAGCCATTCAAGCGAGAGGGCCAGAAGGTGGTCGCTCGGCTCGTCACGATGCTCGTACACGGCTCGGCAGCGACGGATGCCGCCATGGCGGCCACGGATGCGTTATTCGGCCAAGGCGACCTCGACGCGCTCGATGCGGCAACCCTCGAGTCGGCCCTGCGCGAATTGCCGAACACCACGAGCCCCGCATCGACCAGCATTGTCCAGTTGCTGGTTGACACCGGGCTCAGCCCGAGCACAAGCGCCGCCCGGCGCTCGCTCGGGGAGGGCGGCGTCTACCTCAACAACGTGAAGGTCGACGACGAGAACGCGCTGCTCGGTGCATCCGTATTACATGGCCGCATGGCGGTACTTCGTCGTGGCAAGAAGACGCTCGCGGGGGTATTCGTCGAATAACACCTGCCCGCAATATGTCGGCGATGTCTGCAGTGTAGTTTCAAGTCACACAAAGGGGGCGGTATGGCGCGTACCCAGATTGATGACGCGCCGGCCCACAATCCGTTTGCTAACCCTGAGCGGTCCTTTGATTTCGGGCTGACGGCGCCCGGGAGAAGTCGCGTTCCCGCGCTCGACCGGGTTTCCCTTGTTCTCGCGATTATCGCGCCGCCGATCGGCCTGGTGACGAGCGTCGTTGCCCGCGTCTCGAGCCGGAAAGCGAATGGATGGACCACGCGGGTCGCGAGATCTGCCACGGCGGTATCCCTCGTCCTCACGATCGCGCTCGGCGCCGGAGGTCTGGTCTACCAAGAATTGGCCAGACAGGCGGGTGCACGCGCACGACTCGTTGCGCATTCCGAGCCGTTGTGCGCGATGATCGCCGAGCACCCGGGAATTTTAGACGACTCGACGTTCGGGTGGCCAGCGCTTGGCCCGACGATCCCCGCGTCTCTCGTGCTCATGACCGAGTACGAAAAGCGCTGGCAGGACCTCATCGATAGTGCTCCGGCGGGTGTCAGACCGTCGGTCGTCGAGGTTGCCAATGCCGCGAAGGCAATTGTTGACGGCATCACCACTTCGCGGTTCATTGACGGGGCAGGTAACACCGCGCAAATGCGCTCGGTTGTCTCCCGTTCGACCATTCCGGCATGGGCCGCCGACTACTGTTTTGGCGGGCGGGCGAGCGTGGCTACGACCGGCGACACGCCCGGGAAACGCTGAAGTTTGCACCCCCCCAAACATCCACGTAATGTAACTACTTGTCACCCCAAAGGTTCGAAACAAGCCGCAGAGCTTGCCGGCCTCAAGAGGGACTAAATCCAATCAGTCAGCGAACTTCTTCGTATGAAGCGTACGTTGCGGCTAGGATGAAACACCCACTCCGCGAGTGTGTCCGGAACGTCATGTCCCGGCCTGTCAATTTGACAGTGACTCGCTGGGTGGTAGGTTAGAGCAGTTGCCCTGAAATTGATCCGCAAGGAGAGAATCAGGAGCGCCCGATCCTTGAGAACTCAACAGCGTGCACAATGTCAAATGCCAAAAACCCGTTGGTGGTATAAATCGTCATTTCTGGCGACGGACCCACTACGGATTCCTTTGGAAAAAGATATAAACAACAAAGCAAGTCAGTATTGATTTGTTCTGTCAGTTTCAAACTTGTCACCTCGTCATCCCATTCCGGATGCGGGTGGCACTAGATGTGCCGGTCGGCTGTGTTCACACATGCAGTCCGTGCAATCAAACATTTATGGAGAGTTTGATCCTGGCTCAGGATGAACGCTGGCGGCGTGCTTAACACATGCAAGTCGAACGGTGAAAGAGGAGCTTGCTCCTCTGGATCAGTGGCGAACGGGTGAGTAACACGTGAGCAATCTGCCCTGGACTCTGGGATAAGCGTTGGAAACGACGTCTAATACCGGATACGCG
>JANXVG010000085.1 GCA_025351795.1 Salinibacterium sp.
CCAGCAGTCGGCCCTGTCAGCCTGAAAAGCGAGCGAGACGGCCGTCGACCGTACAATCGACACTGTGGCTGGCCTGATTCGACGAAGCGACATCGACGAAGTCAGAGCGCGCATCAACCTGGCAGATATTGTCGGTGACTACGTGACGCTCAAGAGCGCCGGCGTCGGGTCGATGAAAGGCCTGTGCCCGTTCCATGAGGAACGCAGCCCCAGTTTTCATGTGCGGCCCCAAGTTGGCTTTTATCACTGCTTCGGTTGCGGCGAAGGCGGCGATGTCTTCACCTTCCTGCAGAAAATGGATCACGTCACCTTCTCTGAGGCCGTCGAGCGGATGGCGGCGCGCATCGGCTACGAGCTGCATTACGAAGACGGTGGCCAGGCATCCGATCACGGCAACCGCGCGCGTATCCTTGCGGCGAACCAATCGGCGGCGCAGTTCTATGTCGCACAGTTGACGATGCCCGAAGCACAACCCGGGCGCACCTTCTTGGGTGAACGCGGCTTCGACCCTTCGGCTGCCGAGCGTTTCGGCGTCGGCTTCGCACCGCGCGGAGGCGTACTCGGCAAGCACCTCACGACATTGGGCTATACCGACGAAGAACTCGTGACGGCGGGTCTCCTGGGGCGCGGCGATCACGGTGATGTCTACGACCGTTTTCGTGGACGACTGGTCTGGCCCATTCGCGACGTCACTGGCCAAACGCTCGGATTCGGTGCACGCAAACTTCTTGACGACGACCACGGACCGAAGTACCTCAACACTGCGGAAACACCCGTTTACCACAAGAGCCAAGTGCTCTACGGGCTGGACCTCGCCCGTAAAGACATTGCGCGCGGCCGTCAGGTGGTTGTCGTGGAGGGCTACACAGACGTCATGGCCTGCCACCTCGCGGGCGTCACCACCGCGGTCGCTACCTGCGGTACCGCCTTCGGGGTTGACCACATCAAGATGATCCGCCGGGTGATGGGGGATGTTGATAATCGTGACTCGACGGGCACCGGTGAGGTTATCTTCACCTTTGATCCGGATGATGCTGGCCAGAAAGCGGCAAGCCGCGCGTTCGCAGAGGAGCAGCGGTTCGCCGCGCAGACGTTTGTCGCTGTGGCACCAGACGGTCTCGATCCCTGCGACCTGCGGCTGGCCCGAGGGGACGACGCCGTGCGTCGGCTGATCAAGACCCGTAAGCCCATGTTCGAGTTCATGATCCGGCGGGTTCTCACGGCCCATGACCTTGAGACAGTGGAGGGGCGGGTCGCAGCGCTGCGGGCATCGGCGCCCGTGGTCGCGGGCATTCGCGACCAAGCCCTGAGCGTGGGGTACGTGCGCGAGTTGGCGGGGTGGCTGGGCCTCGACCCGAGCGAAGTGGGCAGGGCCGTGAAGGTCGCAGCGGGCTCGAGAGGCTCGGGCCCATTGTCACCCGCTCTACCCGTTCGCGGTGCCGAGCGTGATGCCAGTGATCCGAGCACGGTGGTCGCAGCAGACGAGCCTTCGCTGACCAGGCTGCCCATCGATCAGGCCACTCGTCTTGAGCGGGATGCACTGATGGCGATTCTGCAGCATCCGGTCGAGGTGGGCCTTGACTACATCACCCGGGCATCCAGCGTCGCGTTTATCGACCACACTCTGGCGGTGGTTCGTGACGCGATCGCGACCACTATTGAGCAGTGGGAGCAGCCGGATTGGGTGGCGCACGTGGCCGCCGAAGTGCCCGTGTCGTTTTCCACGCTGGTGAAGCAATTGAGTGTTGCGCCAATCCCATCGCGCGAAGACCGGATCGCCGCATATTGCCAGAGTGTGACGATCGATCTCATCGACCGCGACCTGCTGCGGCAGAAGAAAGAGTTGATGGGAATTAGTCAGCGAACCGAGCAGGTGGATGACCCGGAGAAGTACCGCCACATTCAGCGTGAGCTCGTGCGCGTTGAGGCTGAGCGGCGCGCCCTGCGCGCCGACTGACCAGCCTTGCGCACCGCAACATGCGTGGCCGTCGCGTAACCATGCGTCACCGAGAACTCTTCCGACCTGCGGCATGCGGTTGTTGTGTGTTAGGACTGGAGCACAGCAATGCTGGGAAATGATAGGCATCCCTGCGTTCTATGCAATTCACAAGGAAAGAGGTAGACGGACATGACATCCGCATCCACACGCACCAAGCGCTTGATGAGCATCGCGGCAGGCACGGCAGTATTCGCCCTGGCCGTCGTCGGCTGCGCACCGTCGACCGGCGGCAGCACGAGCGCCGGCGGCACCGGCGGAGGCATCATCGTGGGAACGACCGATAAGGTCACGTTCCTCGACCCTGCTGGCTCGTTCGACAATGGTTCACTCACCGTGCAGACTCAGGTTTTCGGGCTGCTGATGAACTCCAAGCCGGGCACGTCGACTGTTGAGCCCGATCTCGCCTCCAAGGCAGAGTTCACGAGTCCGACCGACTTCACGGTCACGCTCAAGCCGGGGCTCAAGTTCGCCAATGGTGATGACCTCACCTCGTCTGACGTCAAGTTCAGCTTCGACCGGCAGACGAAAATTGCTGATGCAAATGGGCCGTCGTACCTCCTCGGCAACATTGCGAGCGTCGATGCGACAAACCCTACGACCGTTGTCTTCCATCTCAAGGCCGCTAACGACCAGACTTTCGCTTCGGTGCTCTCGACGGCAGCTGGCGCAATCGTTGACGAGCAGAAGTTTCCGGCCGACAAGGTTCTACCGGATGCCGACATCGTCAAGGCTGAGGCATTCAGCGGTCAGTACCAGATCAAGTCATATGACTTCAATAACCTCATCACCTTCGAGGCCAACAAGAACTACAACGGAGTTCTTGGCGCTGCCAAGACCAGCGATCTCACCTTGAAGTACTACACCGATGCTGCGAACCTCAAGCTCGACGTGCAGGAAGGCAACGTCGATGTGGCGTACCGCAGCCTGTCGGCTACCGACGTGGCTGATCTGCGTAAGAACACCAAGGTCACGGTGACAGACGGTCCCGGTGGAGAGATCCGCTATATCGTCTTCAACTTCAACACGCAGCCATTCGGTGCGACCACACCCCAAGCCGACCCTGCCAAGGCACTCGCCGTGCGTCAGGCTGCCGCTGACCTGATCGACCGTTCCGAGATCGCTACCCAGGTCTACAAGAACACCTACACGCCGCTGTTCTCGTATGTACCAGACGGACTCACGGGCGCAACCACAGTGCTCAAGGATCTGTACGGTGACGGAACCGGTAAGCCATCAGCTGACAAGGCCGCTGCCGTGCTGAAGGCTGCTGGCGTCACCACCCCGGTCGTACTCAATCTGCAGTACAACACCGACCACTACGGTCAGTCGTCTACAGACGAGTACGCGCTCGTAAAGAGCCAGCTCGAGGCAACCAAACTGTTCACGGTAAACCTGCAGTCGACCGAGTACACGCAGTACTCGCCTGACCGCACGAAAGACGTCTACCCGGAGTATCAGCTTGGTTGGTACCCCGACTTCGCTGACGCGGATAACTACCTGACCCCGTTCTTCGGTGCAGACAGTTTCCTCGTCAACCACTACAGCAATCCTGCCGTGGTAGCAGCAATCGCGAAGCAGGTGACGGAGACCAACCCGGCTGCCCGCAAGACACAGATCCAAGACATCCAGGCCAAGGTTGCTGCCGACCTTCCGACGCTCCCGCTTCTGCAGGGCTCGCAGGTCGCAGTAACAGGCAAGAGCGTCAGTGGCGCGACCCTCGACGGAGCCTTCAAGTTCCGGTTCGGTACGCTAAGCAAGTAAGCAGGATTGATCGAAGGGGCGGTTCGCGTGCGCGCCGCCCCTTCGCTCTGACGAGTACGATCGAGGAGCTTATGAGCACTGCTGTGCCGCCGACGATCGTGCCGCCATCGGCCGACCCGGTTCGGCGTCGTCGAGCTCGCCCAGGCAGTACTCTCTGGCGCTACCTCGTCGTGCGGTTTTTCCTGATTTTTCCTACGGTCTTTATTCTCGTCACGATGGTCTTCTTTTTGATGCGCATAACGGGAGACCCACTCACAGTAGCGCTCGGCGGTAAACTTCCCCCCGACCAGCTCGCAGAGCGCATCCACGCCGCGGGTTATGACCGGCCGATAACCGTGCAGTACCTGGAGTTTCTCGGACAGGTATTTACCGGTAACTTTGGGAAGTCGATCACCGACGGTCAGTCGATCTCAACCCTCCTCATCTCGCACGGCACAGCGACTCTCGAACTCGCGTTTTACGCTCTCATCGTCGCCTTCATTGTGGGCATTCCACTGGGCATGGTTGCCGCGTACTTCAGGGATCGCTGGCCGGATGCGGTGCTGCGCGTCTTCGCGATACTCGCCTATGCCACGCCGGTCTTCTTCGCGGGCTTGTTGCTCAAACTTGTGTTCTCGGTCTGGCTCAAGGTGTTGCCGGTGGCGGGGCGTGCATCCACACGAACCGAGATCAATCTCCACTCGTTGCACCATTCCACCGGAATCTATCTGATCGATGCGTTTCAGACCGGTGACCCCGCCAATGTGGCAGACGTACTAAGTCACGCGGTACTTCCCGGCCTGGCTCTCGGGCTGTTGACCGCAGGCATCTTCCTGCGCCTGGTGCGAACGAACGTGATTGGCACGTTGTCTCGCGACTATGTAGATGCTGCGCGTTCACGTGGCGTCAACGAATTCCGGCTCGTGCGTAAGCACGCGCTCAAGCCAGCGCTCATTCCGATCATCACTGTCATCGGACTGCAAATCGCCGTTCTATTGGGAGGGGCGGTGCTGACCGAGACCACGTTCGAGTGGAAGGGACTCGGCTTTGAGTTGGCCTACTACCTTTCCAAGCGCGACTTCGTGGCCGTGCAGGGCATTGTGGCGCTGCTCGCCGTGATCGTAGCCCTCACCAACTTCATCGTCGACATCGTTGCGGCGCTCATCGACCCGCGGGTGAGGTACTGATGGTGACCAGCATCCCGACAGTCGCGCCTCGCGGCACAACATGGTGGCGCAAACTTCCCGTTGTGCACCAACTGCGCCAGAGTGTGGGGCTGCAGCGCGGCATGCTCGTGACCGGTCTCGTCATCACCGGGTTTTTCATCGTCGTGGCACTATTCGCGGCGGTGATTGCGCCCTATGGGTTCAACGAACTTCGCAACGCAGAAGGGCTTTTTGGGTCGCAGCAGCCGCCGAGCGCGCAGCACCTCCTCGGCACTACCGCGGGCGGCTACGACGTGCTCTCGCGAGTGATCTGGGGCACCCAGACGGCGTTCGAGGTCATCATCGTGGCTCTCTTGTTGTCGTTCTTCGTGGGTGTTTTCCTCGGCCTGGTGTCTGGATACATCGGCGGTTGGCTCGATCGCGTCCTCATTGTGATTGCCGACGCGGTCTACGCGTTTCCGAGCCTCTTGCTAGCGATAGTGGCCGCGATCGTGATCAGCGGCGGGCAGTCGAGCCTGTGGGGTGGTGTGTTCGCAGCGGCCATTTCGATCACCGCTGTGTTCATTCCCCAATACTTCCGGGTGATCCGGGCTGAGACGATTCGCATTAAGGCCGAGCCGTATGTTGAGTCCGCGAAGGTCATCGGTGCGAGCAACGGTCGCATCATGTTCCGTCATGTGCTGCGCAACGCGACCCGCACGTTACCGCTTATCGTGACGCTCAACAGTTCGGAGGCAATCCTTACGCTCGCGGGGCTGGGGTTTCTCGGCTTTGGAATCGAACCGACCTCGGCTGCCGAGTGGGGCTACGACCTCAACAAGTCCGTGTCAGACGTCACGAGCGGCATTTGGTGGACTTCGGTGTTTCCGGGTCTCGCGATCGTGCTCGTCGTACTCGGCGTGACGCTCGTTGGAGAGAGTCTTAACGACTTGGCAGATCCGCGGCTTCGCACGCGCCGGAAAGCGGATGTGGCCCCATCGACCACAGCGGAGTCGTCGGTGGTGCCCGACGGCAGCCTCGACGAGGTAGCGCACATCGACGAGTTGGAGACGTAATCGTGAGTGACGTTGTAGAGATCAGGGAGCTCGAGGTCACTTTCGCGACCGACGGCGGCGATGTCGTCGCGGTAGACAAAGTCTCGCTGTCGGTGACGGCGGGCGAAGTGCTCGCAATTGTGGGGGAGAGCGGCTCGGGTAAAACGGTCACGGCCAAGGCCATACTCGGGCTTCTCCCCGAAACGGCGGTGACCCGAGGCGCCATCGTGCTCAATGGCACAGATATTGTTGGGCTCACCGGCGCTCGACTGCGTGCCATTCGTGGCGTTGATGTTGCCATGGTTTTCCAAGAACCCTCGCTCGCGCTCAACCCCGTCTACACGGTCGGCTGGCAGATAGCGGAGGGCTTGCGCGCGCACGGCACCTCGACAAGAAGGGAGGCCCGCGCACGGGCCATCGACATGCTTGGCCGAGTAGGAATCCCCGAACCCGAGAAGCGAGTTGACTACTATCCGCACCAGTTTTCAGGGGGTCAGAAGCAGCGAGTAGTCATCGCGATGGCTCTGGTGCTCGACCCAGAACTGATCGTCGCAGATGAGCCGACGACCGCACTCGACGTTACCGTGCAGGCTGAAATTCTTGATCTTCTGCGGCGTTGCCGCGACGAATTTGGCACCGCGATCATCCTGATCACCCACAACATGGGTATCGTCGCCGACCTCGCCGACCGAGTGGCAGTCATGTATCAGGGCACGATCGTCGAGGACGGCGCCGCCGTCGATCTGTTTGCCCGCGCACAGCACCCATACACCCAGAAATTGCTCGCGGCGGTGCCACGGTTGGGTGCCGGTGCCGCACGGGCCGTAGCCCGCGCGAAAGAACGATCAGCGACATCCAGTGCTCCTGTGGTCAGTGCGCACGATCTGCGCATCGAGTACCCGGGCAGAATTGGCGTCAAGCCATTCGTTGCCGTGGATGGCGTGAGTTTCACGATTTCGCCGGGCGAAGTGTTGGGTCTCGTGGGCGAGAGTGGCTCAGGCAAGACCACGATCGGGCGCGCCATCGGGGGCCTTACGCGCATTACCGGCGGATCGCTAGAGGTGTTTGGCCACGAGATGCTGGGCGTGAAAGAACGATCGTTCCGCCCGGCACGTAACCAGATCGGTTTCGTTTTTCAGGATCCGGCGTCAAGCTTCAACCCGCTCCTTACGATCGCCGAGTGCGTTGCAGAGCCCCTCATTGTGCACGGCAGGGCAGCGGACCCGCGGGCAGCGCGGCCGCGAGTGAACGACTTACTTGAGGCCGTGCAGTTGCCGCGAGCGTATGGTGACCGGTTTCCCCACGAATTGAGTGGCGGACAACGCCAGCGCGCAAGCCTCGCTCGCTCACTCGCGCTCGAGCCGTCGCTTCTGATCGCGGACGAACCGACGAGTGCCCTCGACGTCTCGGTTCAGGCACGCGTGCTAGAACTCTTTGCCGAGCTTCAGAAAGAGTTCGGCTTCGCAGCGCTCTTCATTAGCCATGATCTGGCAGTCGTCGACATGCTCGCTGACCGCATCGCGGTGATGTACCAGGGAAAACTTGTGGAAGAAGGCACCGGAGCGCAAGTGCTCGGCAACCCACGGGACCCATACACACAACGATTGCTCGCGTCGCTTCCCGTGCCAGACCCCGCCGAACAAGCCGTGCGCCGCGAGAGACTTCGGTCATTGCGAGAGGCCGACCACCCGTGACCGAACTCTCGCCAAGCGCCGTCATCGCGCGCGACCTCTCGCTCTGCTATCGGGCTCGCCGGCCAGAGAACAGGTCGATCGCCGTCACCGGGGTCAACTTCGAGATCCAGCCCGGTGAAGTGCTTGCTGTCGTCGGCGAGACCGGATCTGGCAAGAGCACCCTTGCGGCTGTAGTCGCCGGGCAGGGTGGTCGACCGCGCGAAGATTCGCCCCAGTTCATGGGCGGGTCGCTTTCTGTACTTGGTACTAGTCTGCGGAACATGTCAGCCCGCCAACGCGACCGACTGACGCTGCGTGTTGGCTACCTTGAGCAAGATGCCGGTGCCCACTTGGCTCCTCGACTCACGATCGGTGAGAACGTGGCTGAACCGATTTTTGCGCGGGACCGCAAATTCGACCAACACGAGGCGGGCGAGGCCGTTGCCACCCTCATCGACGCTGTGCGCCTTCCGCTAGCGACGATGAACAAGTTTCCGCACGAATTGAGTAGGGGCCAGCGGCAGCGTGTCGCGATTGCGCGTGCGCTGATCCTCGAGCCCATATTGCTGGTTGCCGACGATCCGACGGCTGGTATCGACGTGACGGTGCGTAGTTCGATCCTCGATGTGATTCGTGACCTGCAGAAGCAGCGATCGTTTTCGGCGCTCGTGGTGACCGCAGATCTCAGCGAGGTTCGCCGAATCAGTACCCGTCTCATGGTCATGCATCGTGGCGAAATCGTCGCGAATGGTAACGTCGATGCCGTGCTGCTCGACCCGACCCACCCCTACGTCGTCGGCCTTGCGCGCTCCGTACGTGAGTTCGCTTCGCTCGCCGGGAAGCCGGAGGGCACTCGTGTCTAACACGGCAGACAGCATTCGGTACAGTGACGACCAGCTCGCCGCCGTTCTAGCCACGCTAGACGCTCGTTCACTGCCGAAGCCTAAGACCGCTTCGCCACGCCCGTCATTGGGCCGGAGTCCGCGGTGAGCGCCGAGCTGCAACATCGGGATCCGCTCGCGGGCACGGCACCCGCGCTGCCGGCGGGCGCCCGCCCGCAGGCCGGCCCGATCGCCATCTTGCCGCGACTCGTCGAACGGTTTGCCGAGGCCATCGAATCAGGCGGTGGCACTGTTGCTGAGCTATCGAATGACACCCGCGGCGTTGTTTGGCTCGCCGAGAGTGACTCAGCGGGCTTGGTCGACGTTCTGAACAGTCACCCGCAGATTGAGTGGGTGCAGTTGCCCTGGGCGGGTGTCGAGCCGTTTGCTGCGACCTTCGCGACCTTCGCGACCAGAACCGGTCTGATCTGGACGAGCGCGAAAGGCGCGTATGCCGAACCGGTTGCCGAGCACGCCTTGGCTCTCACTCTTGCGACCCTGCGACGACTCCCGCTGAAGGCCAGAACGGCCAGCTGGGCTCGCCCGAAAGAGGGTATCTCGCTCTATGGGCTCTCGGTTGTGATCGTCGGTGCTGGCGGTGTTGCGCTTGAGATCATCCGCTTACTCTCGCTATACCGGGTATCGATTACCGTCGTTCGTCGATCGCAGGGTGCCGTCGCAGGCGCCGCTCGCACTGTGCTCGCGAGCGAACTTGGGGCAGTGCTTCCGGATGCTGACGTCGTCATCCTTGCGGCGGCGGCCACGCGAGAGACGGCCCACCTCATCGGCGCTGCCGAATTGGCCATGATGAAGCCCACGGCAGTGCTTGTGAACATCGCGCGTGGTTCGCTCGTCGACACCGACGCGCTCGTGGCTGCGCTGGCGAGCCGCACGATCTACGGTGCCGGCCTTGACGTTACGGATCCGGAGCCTTTACCAGACGGACATCCGCTGTGGAGTGAACCGTTGGCCATCATTAGTTCGCACACCGCTGACACCCCAGAGATGACGGCACCATTGCTTGCTGAGCGCGTTCGCAACAACGTGGTTGCCCTGTTGTCGGGCGATGGTCGATTCGTCGGTGTGGTCGATACCACGGTGGGATATTGAGATGACCTGGCTGGTGGGCGCATACGGCTCAGATATGAAAGGCACCGCCGAAGGGATTGTCGCGCTTAGTTCGGCGACTGGTGGTGCGCTCAAGGTACTCGGCCTCGCTGCCCGGGCGATGTCGCCATCGTTCCTCGTCGCGCACGCTGACCACGTCTATGCGGTGGCCGAAGGGGCGGGCGGCATTGAGTCGTTCCGTCGTGGCGCTGGGTTCGCGCTCGAAGCCGATGGCTCGGCCGAGTCGGGGGGAACCTGGCCGTGTCACATCTCGGTGTCCGACCACGTGCTCCTGACTTCCAACTATTTCAGCGGAGAGTTGGGCGTGGTGAAGCTCGACCAGAGCGGATCGGCTGATCGCTTGCTCGCGGCGTTGCCGGGCACCGGCGCTGGTCCGCATCCTGACCAGAACGGGCCGCACGCACACGCGAGCATCGTCGTCGACGACTCGACGGTGTTGAGCCTTGACCTCGGGGCTGACCGCATCTATCTGCATCGAATCGCCCGGGGTCGACTCGAACGCACGGGCGAGATCGCTCTACCGGCTGGAACCGGTCCGCGAGACATCGTGCGGCATCCGTCCGGCCTGCTCTACGTACTGGGAGAGCTCGACGGGTCTCTGCACGTGTTCGAGTGGAATGGTGGGCAACTTCGGTCGGTGACATCCGTGGCCATTCCCGGTCACGAAGCGGGTGACCACGGTGCAGCGATCAGCTTCGGTCCGCAGGGGCGTCACGTCTACACTGGCCTGCGCGGCAGTCACCGCATTTCGGTATCGGCGGTGAGCGAAGACGGCCGCTGGATCGATCAGGTCGGGTGGGTTGCAAGTGGCGGCGAGTGGCCGCGGCACCACGCCGTCGACGGCATCTTCCTGCACGTCGCGAATGAACGCTCGAATTCGATCGCCACTTTCGTTCTGAAGGACGGCGGGATGCCCGAGCTTAGTTCCACGCTCGAGGTCGCCTCGCCGACCTACCTACTGCGGGTGTAGCCAGATCGATTTGGCCAGCGGCCAACCTTTGATAAAGTAGCTAAGCTGTTCCAGCAATCCTCGATAGCTCAATTGGCAGAGCATCGCACTGTTAATGCGGCGGTTCTTGGTTCGAGTCCAAGTCGGGGAGATAAAGGCCCAGACCCTCCACGGTCTGGGCCTTTTTCGCGAACGGATTCTTTTTCGCGAAC
>JANXVG010000092.1 GCA_025351795.1 Salinibacterium sp.
CTGAGGCGGGAGGTGACTGGATTATCCAGTCACCTCCCGCCTCAGCCTGAAAAGGGCACGTGCTGGGTGATCCAGGCGTGCATCGCAACGGCGGCTGCGGCTGAGGCGTTGAGGCTACGGGTCGAACCGAACTGGCTGATCTCGACCACGGCATCCGCCACTTCGATGGCTTCGGTCGAGAGGCCGGGGCCCTCTTGTCCGAAGAGCAGCACGCACCGCTCGGGTAGCGCAAAGGTCTCAATAATCACGCTCCCTGGCACGTTATCGATCGCGACGACCGGCAACTCGTGCTCTCGCGCCCAAGCGATGAAGTCGGCGACATCCGGATGCTGCAGCACATGCTGGTAACGATCGGTCACCATCGCGCCACGCTTGTTCCACCGTCGCCGGCCAATGATGTGCACCGTCTCGGCACCGAATGCGTTGGCGCTGCGCACGATCGAACCGATGTTCATGTCATGCTGCCAATTCTCGATCGCCACGTGAAATGGGTGCCGCTTCGTGTCGAGGTCGGCAACGATCGCCTCCATCGTCCAGTATCGATACTCATCAACGACGTTGCGCGAATCCCCTCGCTCGAGCAGTTCTGCGTCGTAGTGCTCGCCGACCGGACGATCACCCTGCCATGGACCGACGCCGTTCGTGGTGAGCTCTGGGCTGGGGTTTTCGGTTGCGGAAGTCACGTCAACAGAGTAGGCGAGCTAGTCGAGCCGTGGCGCCGGGCAGATGCCGGGAAGGTGATGCCGGGCGTCTGCCAGGTGACAACCGCGATGGCCGGTCACCTGTTAATCTTGAGCTGTGCACTCGACGCCCGAGGGACCCAACCTCGTACTCGAGGGCGACAACCTGCCGTTTCTGACGGCGCTACCGGACGCATCCTTCCGCCTGATCTACTTGGACCCACCGTTCAACACCGGACGCACCCAGTCACGGCAGAACTCGACATCCACGAGGTCGGTGAACGGAACGCACCACGGTTTCAAGGGCCAGTCTTACGACACCGTAAAGGGCGCGCTGTACTCATACGACGACCGCTTTACCGAGTATTGGGACTTTCTCGAGCCGAGGCTCGCAGAGGCCTGGCGCCTACTCGACGATCGCGGCACACTCTACCTACACCTCGACTACCGCGAATCTCACTACGCCAAGGTGGCGCTCGACGCGCTGTTCGGGCGCGAGAGTTTTCTTAACGAGATCATTTGGGCCTACGACTACGGTGCGCGCACTCGCTCACGGTGGCCGGCAAAGCACGACACGATCCTCGTGTACGTGAAGAGTCCGACAAACTACTACTTCGATAGCGCCGAGGTAGACCGCGAGCCGTACATGGCGCCGGGCCTTGTGACACCGGAGAAGGTCGCTCGTGGCAAGCTGCCGACGGATGTCTGGTGGCACACGATCGTCTCACCCACCGGTCGAGAAAAGACTGGCTACGCCACCCAGAAGCCCGAGGGAATACTGCGACGAATCATCCACGCGTCCAGTGCGCCCGGCGACTGGGTGCTCGACTTCTTTGCGGGTAGTGGAACGACGGGCGCGGTGGCTGGCGCACTCGACCGACGGTTTGTTCTGGTCGATGAGAATCCGGATGCTGTGGCCATCATCCGTCGCCGGCTCACCGTGGCGGGCATCCCGTTCGCCTGATCACCCACCGTCGGTCGTAGGCCAAGTTTCGCGCGCTTCTCCGGAGGTTCGACCTCGAGGTGGCCCCAATGGCGTAACCAGTGTTGGTGGAGTGCGACTTCTCCGGAGAAACGCGACTGCAATGCGCCCCCAGTACGATGGCGGCATGAGCAACCGCGGCGACATCGAGTGCTGGCTCACCGACATGGACGGGGTTCTCGTACACGAGAACCATCCGGTGCCCGGTGCGTCTGAGCTGCTGCAACAGTGGCGCGACCAAGACAAGCCCTACCTGGTGCTCACCAACAACTCGATCTTCACTCCGCGCGACCTGAGCGCGCGGTTGAACGCATCCGGGCTGGTCGTGCCCGAAGAGTCGATTTGGACCTCCGCACTCGCCACTGCTGACTTCCTGCACTCGCAGATTCCCGGGGGAACCGCCTTTGTGATCGGCGAGGCCGGGATAACCACGGCCTTGCATGAAGTTGGCTTCGTGATGACCGAAAGCGACCCAGACTACGTCGTGCTCGGCGAGACACGTAACTACTCGTTCGAAGCGATCACCAAGGCCATTCGGCTGATTGGTTCGGGTTCACGCTTCATCGCCACGAATCCGGATGCCACGGGCCCGAGCGCAGATGGACCGATGCCCGCCACCGGGGCCGTAGCCGCCCTGATTACAAAGGCGACTGGCATGGAGCCATACGTGGTGGGCAAACCCAACCCGATGATGTTCCGCTCGGCCATGAACAAGATCGGCGCACACTCCGAAAATACCGGAATGATCGGTGACCGCATGGACACCGACATCGTCGCGGGGATCGAAGCGGGGTTGCACACGATTCTGGTGCTCACCGGAATTAGCGACCAGGCCGAAATCGAGCGGTATCCGTTCCGCCCGGATGAGATCCTGAACAGCGTGGCCGACCTGCTGGAGCACGAGCCGATCGAGAGCGACTCCCAGTAGTAGCCAGTACGGGTAGCATCACCGCTCAACACTCGAGCCGTGAAGCCCTTCGCCTACGGTGCGGTCTTAGCGACGGTCGGCGCGACTTGTGGCATCGCGACTGTTCCCGTGATCGCACTTCCACCCGACCGGTTGACGAAGCAATAGAACGTGCGGTTACCTGAGGCCCACTGAGCCTGGTTGGCCGCATAGCTCGCGGCAACCTGCAGGTCGGGTATCGCCCCGGCGAGGGCGTAGTCGATGATGGTCGTTGGCGTGCACAACACGTTGATGCGCTTCTGTAGTTCTCCGACGCCCGGATACGGATCGGTCGCCTTGTCGGTGAACGTGCCGACGTGGATCAGCTGGGCAGGATGGGCTATCGCGCAGTCCACAACGGTGTATTTTTCTTCCCACGGCGACGTGTACGGCGCCAGGCATTCTCCGCCAAGCAGTGCCGAGTAGCTGTACACCCCGGGCTTCACTGGTCCGAGCGGGAGCACGACGGGCAACGGCGACGCGCTCGGGGTAGGGGATGGCGAAATGGCTGGCGCCGCGCCGAGGACGCCGGACAACCGCGTACCCAGGAAAAAAAGCGCAACAAGCAGAAGCAGCGCGAGCAACGTTGCCGCAATCGACATCAGTACCCGCTGGGTTACCGGTATCGGCGCGCGCGGCGGCTTGTCCTTTCTCCCAACCACGCGTGTTTGAGGCTCCGTGGTGTTCGCTCGCGGCGGCAAATTCGGAACGAGGCCGTATTCGTATTCGCGAAATTGGGTGTCGCCAAACAGGGAATCGAGAGCGGATGTCGGAGCAGCCTCCCCTGCGGGCGCTGCGAGGCCGACGGCTTGGGCTCCAAGCACTTCCGTCGCACCGTCGAGTGCGGGGTCTATCGGAGGCGACGCATCCCAGGGCATGCGCAGCGGGGGGGGTTCCGCCGGCGACGACCGCAGCAGCGGGAGTGCCGTGGTCGGCAGCCCCGGTTGCGGCATCACCACAGTGGGCAATTCGGGGGTGGCTGCGGGATCGCCTGACTCGGTCTCCCACGGCAGGCGAAACGTCGGCGGCACGGCTGGGGTAACGAGCTGCGGTACAACGAACGGCGGCCCTAGCGGATGGATCAGCGGCGGTGCGAAGGGTGGTGCAACGGGTGGGGCACTCGGAGCGCCGGACGGTTCGACGGGACTCTGAGCGCGCTGCTGAGACGGTGGGGTGGGGTGGGGCAGCTCTGGCTGGCCTGGCGTGAGTCCCCAGCTGAAGGGTTGCGCAGGGGCGGGCTGCGCGGCGGGCGGCGGGAATGGCAGCGGTGCAGTGGGTGGAACCGGGAACTGCGCGGCGGTAGGTAGGCCTGGAGGCTGCGCCGTTGCGGGTGGGAGGGCCGCTGTCGTCGGAGGCACCAGCGCTGGGGGCAGATAGGCAGGGGCTAGATAGCCGGGTGGGGGCGGATACGAGGGCAATAGAGGGGTCGACGGGCCGATCACCGGTGGCTCCACGGGGAGGTGGGGCGCGGGTGATCGCGGTCGTCTTAGCTCGTCCGGCGACTCGAACTGACGCGACAGCCAGTCGCTGGAGTCTTGGTCGTTGTCGTCATCAGCCGTCATTCTGGCAACCCGAGGTCAGACAGGCTGATGGCGGCAAAGTACGGGTAACCAGCCGCTTCGATGACTTCGCGAGCTCCCGTGCTTCGGTCAACGACGACGGCGACACCGACCACAATCGCGCCAATTTTCTCGAGCGCAGCGATTGCCGCCAAAGGTGAACCGCCGGTCGTGGACGTGTCTTCCAGCACAATGACCCGCTTGCCCTCAAGATCGGGACCCTCCACTTGCTTTCCGCGACCATGATCTTTAGGCTCTCTGCGCACCACGAAAGCATCGTAGCTCTTGCCGAGTGCAACGCCTTGATGGAGAACGGCAGCCGCGATGGGGTCTGCACCCATCGTGAGACCGCCTACCGCAAAGACGTCTTTTACGCTAGAAATCAGGTCGACCATCACTTGTCCAATGAGCGGCGCAACGCGATGATCAAGGCTCACCTTTCGCAGGTCGATGTAGTAGGTGGCCTTCTTGCCGCTCGTGAGGGTGAAGTCACCATGAAAGACCGCATCGGCCGCGATGAAATCGATGAGCTGCTTACGTGCGTCATTCACGGGTCAACACTACTGAGCATGGTCGCGCACGACGACTCAGGCCACAAGTCAGTCGCGAGGAAGCTTGCCGTGTGAGACGATCGGCTCGTGCGGCTTGGCCGGAAAGTTCGGATCGTGGTACGCATAGGTGAGCAATTGGCCATCCGCCAAATTGTGTCCAGTGGAGCTGGATGCGACCACCGGCGCTACCGACGGGCTCGCTAGTCCGGCGACGCTCGCGATTACGACGGCGAGCCCAGCGGCGACACTCACCGCAACGACGACTCTGGCCTCTCGCCAGGTGATGGACGACTCCTCAGCGTACTCGGCTTCGTCCATACCTGCACAGTACTTTTCAGTACCACTGGCCGCCATCGCCCAGTTGGGGGGAGGAAGGAACAGTCTGAGCCCGAGGCCGGTAGCGTTTGAGCATGCGTGTAGCCAGCTGGAACGTCAACTCCATTCGTAGCCGGGTCGGCCGAGTGGTCGACTGGCTGGTGCGCGAAGACGTGGACGTGGTCGCTATGCAGGAGATCAAATGCCGGGACGACCAGTTTCCGTTCGAGCCATTCGCAGAAGCTGGCTATGAGGTGGTTCTGCATGGACTCAACCAGTGGAACGGCGTCGCGTTCGCTAGCCGCATGCCGATAACGGATGTCGCGGTTGGCTTCGATAGTGCTCCTGGCTTTGGCAAGGCCGATGACAATGGCACGCTTCCGCGTGAGGCACGTGCACTCGGTGTGACCATCAATGGCGTGCGCCTATGGAGCCTCTACGTGCCGAACGGCCGCGAACTGGACGACCCGCACTACCCGTACAAGCTCGAGTGGCTCGCGAACCTCACCTCCGAGACTCGCGACTGGATGGCTGCGCACGCGGGAGATCCGATCGCACTCATGGGTGATTTCAACATCGCACCACTCGATATCGACGTGTGGGACATCGCTGCGTTCGAGGGAAAGACCCACGTGAGTGCACCCGAGCGTGACGCATTCGCTGCCTTCGAGGCAGCGGGGCTGGTCGACGCGCTACGCACTCGCGGAGTTGAGGGGTACACCTATTGGGACTACCAGCAGTTGCGCTTCCCACGCAACGAAGGAATGCGCATCGACTTCATCCTGGGATCCGCGTCATTCGACGAGTTGGTGACGAGCGCGCACATCGACCGAAACGAACGCAAAGGTGACGCGCCGAGCGACCACGTGCCTGTGGTCGTGGATCTCGCCGTCGACGCAGCGGGTGATGATGACGACCGACCGATGTTTCTTTGAGAAGCTTTTCTCAGACAGCAGCGCTGCCACCAGCACAAGCACGGGAACCGCAAGAATTGTCGTGATCAGCACGGTGTCGCGGGCGATTACCTCACCACGTTCGTACCGTTGGGCGTAGTTGAAGACGTTCTGCGCCGACGGGAGTGCAGCGAGCACTACGACCACAAATAATTCATGGCCATGTAGCCCAAACCAGGTGCCCACAAGCCAGGCAATTGCGGGCATGACCGCGAGCTTGATCGCTGAGGCGAGGATCACGTCGCGTCGCACCGAACCCGGCTGCAGGATGCGCTGACCGTGCAGCGACATCCCGAACGAAATGACCACGACGGGCACCGCCGCAGCCCCAATCAGCCGGAACGGCTCCATGATCGAATGGGGGAGGTGGATGCCGGTCACCGAAAAAACTACCCCAATGATGATCGGGTTTCGAATGGGCTGCAGCAGTACCCGCCCGAACGACGCGCTGCCACGGGTCGAAATGTCGAGCACTGTCAGTGCAATCGGAGCACAGACGACCAGCTGGAGAAGGATCACCCCTCTCTGTCAGGCTGGTGTGAGACATCCCGGGTTTTGTGGGGTGGCCTTTGAGGGGGCGGGGAATGGACGCAATCATGTTGGAAGAATCAGTGCTGCCAGCCCCGAGTGTTGACCCGGCTGGAAGGCCGGTCCGCAGGACCTATCCGGCGGAATACCGCGCTCGTGTGCTGGCTGAGTACGAGGCGGCTGCGCACGGGGAGAAGTCCGCGGTGTTGCGACGCGAGGGGATCTATCAGACCCTGGTGTCGGAGTGGGCTAAAGCGCGAGACGCGCAGGCGGTCGGCCAGACGTATCGTCGGGTCCGCAAGCCTCGGTCGAAGGACGCGACGGCTGAGGCGCGGGCGGTGAAGTTGGAAGCCGAAAAAGCACGGCTGGCCCGCCAGTTGGCCCAGACCCAGGCGGCACTGGACGTGATGGGAAAAGCGCACAGGCTCTTGGAGCTGCTCTTCGACAGCAGCAGCCCCTCGAGCCAGCCCGGGACGGGGCAGAACCGGTGAGCGCAGACTCGATCCTCGATGACGCGTTTGCGGCGTTGATCGGATTGGCGGTGACGGTCGTGGCCGCGTGTGCTCTGACCGGGAGGTCGCGGGCGACGCATTACCGCCGCCTCAACCCGCCGGCACTCAAATCGGATCCGATCCCACAAGCGGAGAGAGCGAAACCGCCGTCCACCCTGTCCGAGACCGAACGTGCACGGGTGCTCACTGTGATCAACCAGCCGGCCTACCAGAACCTGTCGATCTGTCAGATCTGGGCCCGCTAGTTGGACGAGGACCGGTATCACTGCTCGATGTCGTCGATGTATCGGACCGCCCGGGCTGCCGGCCAAACTCGGGAGCGGCGCAGGTTGGCGACGCACCCGGCGAAGAAGAAACCCGAGCTGCTGGCCACGACCATACCTGGGTCGGGCCGGTGGCCAGCAGCGCACAATCACCTTGAATCGGGCCTTCAACGAACACCCCGAACGCTTCACCCGCCGGCCCCGACCGCCCCAGATCCGCACCGAAGTCTGGATCAATGAACCAGTGAAGGAGACCCCTCAAACCATCGACGCGAACGTAGAAACAGTCTAAGAAGCAGATGCCTCACGTGACTCGACAAATTCCGGCCCCCATGACCGGCTGTATCTGGGCGGTCAAGCCCAGCTGCAAGCCGATAGTCGTACTGCTCGTTCGCACCAGCCATACCGGATGCTGCGCGACCGGTTGGTCGATTGGGTGATCAA
>JANXVG010000094.1 GCA_025351795.1 Salinibacterium sp.
GCTCAGGATTTCGATAACTCGCCCTTCATGGGACAGGTGCTCATCGGTAGCTTCAGAGCTCCCCTGCCACTGTTTGGCGGTGACCTCGTAGACCGCGTCGAGGCGATTCGACGCGGTTTCGTCCGGGCCGAAAATTCGGAAATCTCTCGGGTTAAGACTGATTACGTCAGCTAGCCAGTGCCCAAGCGCCCTGGTCGCCTCGGCGATCTGTCCACGCGATCCTCTGAGGTCGATTCCGTGGGATTCGACGGGCGGCAGAACAAGGTTGGTGAGCAGCTGCCCACCGTTGGAGGCCGGTACGGCGCTCATCCGGTGGCTTCCTCGTGGGCGGATCGCGGCGAGGATGGGGGCGGGGTTTCCGTCGCGACCGAACAGTTCCTCTGGACGATAGCTTCGCATCCAGTCTTCGAGCATTGCGAGATGTTCTAGATTCTCGGCGACCTCGGTGAGCGGTACTTGGTGAGCTCGCGAAGTGCCTTCGACCGGCAGCCCATCGACTACCTTCGGGCCAGTCCAGCCTTTCGGCGTTCGCAGAATGATCATGGGCCACGACGGCCGTGATGATTGCTGCGTACTGTGTGCCGTCGTACGAATCTGTGAGATGAGTTTCGTCGCCTGCTCGAGCGCCGCGGCGAGCGCGGTGTGAACCACCATGGGGTCTTCGCCGTCGAAGCCGCCGGATACCAGAAGGGGCGTGTAGCCATATCCTCGAAAGAGTTCGAGCAGCTCTGCTTCGGGGATACGTGCGAGCACCGTAGGGTTTGCGATTTTATAGCCGTTGAGGTTCAGGATGGGGAGAACGACGCCGTCGGTCGTGGGATTCAGAAATTTGTTCAGGTGCCAACTGGCGGCAAGGGTACCGGTCTCGGCTTCTCCGTCGCCGATGACGCACGCGACGATTAGCCCGGGGTTATCCAGCGCCGCACCGTAGGCGTGCACGAGCGAGTACCCCAGCTCGCCACCCTCGTTGATCGACCCGGGAGTGTCGGGAGACGCATGCGACGGGATGCCGCCGGGTGCCGAGAATTGACGGAACAGCGCGAGCATCCCGTCCGCATCTGGTGTGATGCGGGGGTAGAGCTCGGAATAGGTGTGATCAAGCCACGTGTTTGCGACCAACGCTGGTCCACCGTGACCTGGGCCTGCCACGAAAAGTATGTCCATCGATCCGCGAATGATCAGTCGATTGAGGTGGGCATAGATGAGGTTAAGAGCCGGTGACGTACCCCAATGGCCGAGCAGTCGCGGTTTGATATCAGACGGAACCAGGGGCCTTCTGAGCAGAGCATTGTCTCGCAGGTAGATCTGCCCCACCGTGAGGTAGTTGGCGGCCCGCCACCAGGCGTCGACGACATGAAGCGGGGAGTCGGCGTTTAGCGCAAGCTCTCGCGATTCGATCGAAACGGTCATGTAGTCGACGGTAGCCAGCGACTCGCCGCCGCACATAGGGTCCAAGGTCCCGCAGTGCCGTTCCAGCATGAGCACACAATTAGGCCCTCGGTGAGCCGACCGATTTGTCGGCACGCGGAGGGTATCCACGGTTGCAACGTTCAGGCGGAGACGTATTCCTTCACAGCAACGGCGATATCGGCCAAGCCCTTCTTCGCGTCAGCGAAGAACATGCCGGTCTGTGGGTCAGTGAACAGAGGGTTGTTGAGTCCTGCATAGCCCGGTCGCATCGATCGCTTCATCACAACGACGGATCGTGCATGGTCGGCGTCAAGGATGGGCATTCCCGACACGGCGTTACCGGGTTTTCGGGCATCCGGATTGCACACGTCGTTTGCTCCGACGACGAGGGCCACGTCGCAATTGTCGAAGGCCACGTTTGCCTCGTCGAGCTGAAGCATCTGGTCGTATGGCACGTTAGCTTCGGCGAGGAGCACATTCATGTGGCCCGGCATGCGGCCAGCGACCGGATGGATTGCGTACTTGACGTCGACACCGTGACCAATCAGGAGCTTGGCAAGCTCGGCCACCTCATGCTGTGCCTGGGCGGCTGCAAGCCCATAGCCGGGCACGATCAGCACACGTTGGGCGTACGCGAGCTGAATTGCTACGTCGTCGACCGTGAGTTGGCGTATGTTCGTGAGGTCCTGATCACCCGGCCCCGTCGACGACGCGGAGTCGCTCGTTCCGAAACCGCCGAGGATGATGGAGACCACCGAGCGGTTCATGGCATTTGCCATCTGTAGCGTGAGGATGGTTCCTGCCGCGCCCACGAGCGCGCCGGCGATGATGAGGGCCTGATTGTTGATCGCGAATCCGGCCATCGCAACAGCGAGTCCCGTGAAGGCGTTCAGAAGCGACACGATCACGGGTGCGTCGGCGCCGCCGATGGGCAGCACCATGAGTACACCGAAGATCAGTGATGCCACGAACACGATGAGCAGCAGCAGGATGCTGTGCGTTGACAGCAGAGTAAGAACGCCCGCCCCCACAGCGATCGCAATCACCAGCACATTGACAATTCGTGATCCGGGGAACGTAATCGGCTGGCCGGGGATGACCCCCTGCAGTTTTCCCGCTGCGATGAGGGATCCCGAAAAAGTAATCGATCCAATGAATACGTCCAACACGATCGGGATCGAGGTGGTCGGGTCGAGTTCGGCGCCGTTGGCGTGCAAGACGAACGTTGCACAGGCCACCGCCGCGGCCGCGCCGCCACCGACAGCATTGAATATGCTGACAAGCTGCGGGATGTCGGTCATCTTGACGGTGCGAGCGCGCAGCGCTCCGTAGACGCCACCGAGAGCTCCGCCGACGACCAGCGCACCCCATCCCAGCCAAGTGCCGCCACCATCCACGATTGAGAACACGACTGTTGTTAGCACGGCGATCACCATGCCGCCCGCCGAAATCAGGTTACCCGCGCGCGCATTCGACGGGGTCCTCATATTGTGCAGCCCGACCACAAAGAGCGTTGCCGCGGCCAGATATAGGCTACCGACGACAAATTCAAAGACGGTCACGAGGCATCCTTCTTCGCTGAAGCGGTCGGGGCGGTCATCGGCCGGGTGAACATCTTCAACATGCGGTCGGTGACCACATAGCCCCCGAAGACGTTCGCGGCGGCGAGCGCACCAGCGACGAAGGTGAGCACGTAGCCGATCGGGCTATTGGCAAACGACGCGGTAACCACGGCGCCGGCGACGACGACGCCGTGAATCGCGTTCGCGCCCGACATCATCGGCGTGTGGAGAGTTGAGGGAATCTTGCTGATCACCTCGACTCCCACGAGCAGGGCGAGCACGAAGATCGCGAGGTTACCGAAGAGAGTTTGCATCATGCTGCTTCCTCCCGCGTGAGGGATTGTGCTGACGGCAGTGGGTCGAGTTTTAGCGCAACTCTGACGGCTGCGTTCAGCACATCACCGCCATGACTGACGACGACGTTCTTATGTACCTCGTCGGTGGGGTTGACAACGATCGTGTCATCGGGCGCCAGCGAGTCGATCACCGCGACCACGTTTCTGGCGTACATCTGCGAGGCAGAGGTGGGCAGGTCAGAGGCGAGTTCGCCAGCACCCACGATCGTCACTCCACCTCTCGTGACGATCTTCTGACCCTCAACAGACCCGGCGACGTTGCCACCGCGATCGCTCGAACCGAGGTCGATACATACCGAACCAGCACGAAGCGTGGCCAGGGTTTCTGCCGAGACCAGAACGGGCGGAGCATGGCCGGGCACTTTCGCGGTCGTGATGATCACATCGAAGCCGCTCAGTGCTGTCGCCAACTCGGCCTGCTGGGTGGCCTGGTCGGCGACCGTCATCGCGCGAGCGTACCCGCCTTCGCCGGTGCCCGCCGCGACCGACGAGGTCAGAAACCGTGCCCCAAGCGACTCGACTTCTCCCCGAGACGCTTCGCGCACGTCGTAACCCGTGACGACGGCGCCCAGCCGCCGCATGGTCGCGATCGCCTGCAGGCCGGCCACCCCGGTGCCGATCACGATCACCTTCGCGGGCGTCGCCGTACCGGATGCCGTAATCATCATCGGCAGGTACCGACCAAACGCTTCTGCCGCGACGATGGCCGCGCGGTAGCCGGCTGCACTCGATTGTGAGCTCAAGGCATCCATTGACTGGGCGCGACTGAGAGTTCGCGGCAACAGTTCGAAGGCGACCATCGTCACGCCTCGGTGGGCGAGCGCCGAGATCGTATCGAGGTTGTTTAGGGGGTCGAGAAAGCCGACCAACAACTGGCCTGAGCGCAGATCACGCACGAGCGCGTTGTCGGGAAACCGAACGACCGCAACGACACTGCACGAGCCGATGACGCTCGGGCGCGAGGTGATCGACGCGCCGGATTCTGCGTAGGCGTCGTCGGGAAAGCCGGCTGCTACGCCGGCGCCGGTTTCAATCACTACCGCCCGGCCCGCACCGACAAGGTGAGCGGTGGCGGTCGGATCCAATGCCACCCGATGCTCGCCGGTCGCGGATTCCTTCAGGACTCCGATGGTGAGACCGGTCATCTGATCCTCTTCTCGAGCTGAACTCCATGCGCCGTGACCGCACCGTGGAAATGTACTCATTCGAGTCTGTGTATCGGGATGCGCACGGTTAGGGCCAGAGGTCCTACGGTACTGCACTGGCGAGCGGTCTGAGTTCGGGACTTCTAGCCCTAGCGACGAGTACCGGTACCGCGTGTACTTAGAGGAAAAGAAAGGCGGGTCAGTTGTCACACCGACAGAATGAAGATGAGTGGTCACCGCAGGGGCCGGTTACGGAGTTGTCTGATGCGGAGAGTTGGAAATTGCTCGGTGGAGTATCGTTTGGTCACCTCGGGGTCAGTTCTGACAATCAGCCGGATATCTTTCCCGTGTACTTTTCGTCGGTTCGCGAAAGCATCGTGTTAAGGACTGCCGCGGGATCCAAACTTCACGACTTGTTGTTGAATCCTCAGGTCGTGCTCGAAGCCGATGCCCAGACCGATTCGGGAACGTGGAGCGTAGTGATCAGCGGCAGCGCAGCCGTCGTCACCGGTGACGAGGCTATCGAAGAGGCCGACCGCGCGGTGCTGCCCCCGTGGATACCCACGCAACCATTCGTCTATGTACGAATTACTCCGTCACACGTGCGCGGCAGGTACTTTCTCCGACGCTTGCCTGTCGATCGCCACTAGTGCATGACGAGAACCGGGCACGAGGCGTGCTCGGCGCATGCCGTACTGACTGAACCCAGAAGAAGACCCGCAAGTCCGCCATGGCCGCGACTGCCGACTACCAGCATTTCTGCCCCGCGACTGAACTCGATGAGGGTGTCAGCTGCACGGCCCTGCTGAGCAATCACCGAGACCCACGGCGGGCGAACGCCGACGAAAGCGCGACCCACCGATGACGCGAGAATCTCATTCGCGTCGTTCTCAGGTGACCAGTCCGACGTTGATGGGAGGGCCGCGTACTCGGTTGGATAGGTCCAGGTCGAGACCACTTGAAGGGTTGTATTGAGCGCTGTGGCAATGCGAATACCGCCGCGCAGTGCTTTTTCTGAGGCATCGGATCCATCGAGACCGACGACGATGCGACCGCTACGGGGATACCCGTTGAACTCGTAACGAAGCCCGGAGGGGTCGCTCGCCGAGGCGGTGACTCTGACTGGCGGAGTGGGTGTGTTCATCTACCTAGTCGAGCGTGAGAATGCGGGTCTTTATAGAGTCGAAAGTCATCAATGTGGGGGACTTTCGGCTCTATTTAGTGTCGTGACGTACGGCGATCCTGAGGGAGGAAGACCCGAAGTGAGGAAAATTGGCATGAACCGTGCATCAGGAAAAGTCGCAATTATTAGCGGCGGAGCCCGAGGGATGGGGGCGTCGCACGCTCGCCTTCTCGTTGACGAGGGAGCCCGAGTGGTGATCGGAGACGTGCTCGACGCGGAAGGCCGCGCTCTTGCTGATGACCTCGGAGATTCCGGGCTTTTCGTTCATCTGGATGTGACCGATCCTGAGCAATGGGCTGCAGCCGTTAGAGCGGCCCTTGACGAGTTTGGGCGGATTGACGTGCTCGTCAACAATGCCGGCATCGCAAATGGCGCCCCCATTGCAGACTTTCCGTTGGATACCTGGAAGAAGACTCTCGACATCAACCTCACGGGAACCTTCCTGGGGATTCGCGCGGTTGCGCCGACGCTCACCGCCCAACGAAGTGGGTCGATCATCAACATCTCGTCGGTGGAGGGGCTTCGCGGTAGCGCGGGCCTTCACGCGTACGTTGCATCCAAGTTTGCGGTGCGAGGGCTCACCAAGTCCGTCGCTATCGAACTCGGGCCGACCGGTGTGCGTGTCAACTCCGTTCATCCGGGATTCATCAACACTCCGATGACTGCGGGCATGGATGCGGGCCAACTTCACATCCCGTTAGGTCGCGCCGCCGAGCCCTTGGAGGTGTCCCAGCTGGTGCTTTTCCTCGCGAGCGACGAGTCGAGCTATTCAACCGGCGCGGAGTTCGTGATCGATGGTGGGCTCATTGCTGGTGTTCCGGTGAACTCGGGGAAAGCGTGACGTGACCGCCATTGCGTCCCGATCGCTGGGTACCGCTGCATGCCTTGTCGATATGTTGCTCGGTGTTGCAGACCATCTGGATGCCCTGCGCCCAACTCTTAACGGAGGTTCGCTCACCAGCGGGCGACGCGTTACAGATACTGCCAGCGGTCCTGCGGCAGAGTTCCGTCGGTTCGCGGTAGGCGCGGGTACTCGAGTGACCGCGCTGCGCTGTGGAGACGATCAGAGCTGTGGCGCAGACGAGCGCGCAGACCGAGTTATCGTCATTCTCTTCACGCCTGATTGCAACTCAACAGTGCTTGCACGACAGTTCGCCGCAGCGCTTGCTGCAGGCAATCGCGTTGAGTGTGTGCTTTTCGGCGAATTGGATCGTCACATTGTAGATTTATGCGAGATCGTGGAGGAGCACGCTCCGGTGGGAATCTTCTCGGTCTTCGGGCAGGCGAGGAGTTGGGTGACCGACGGTGCGAGCGCGTCGATCGTTATCACTACATCAACCTGCGTTTTCCGGAACGACCGACCCTGGGTGCGCTGCAGTCATGATGATTTGCCCGCGACAACGGCCGAAATTGTGAGGTTCTACAGCGATCGAGCCTCGGTATGAGCGACCATCGTGTCGCAGCAGATTGCGGTCAACTAGTCCCAGGAAGCTGGCCGTGAGCGCCCCGGATCTCGGAATTCCAGATGCAGTACTGCAGCTTGGGTACGTCTTTGGAGTCCTAGTTTGCTTAGCAACGCTGAAACGTAATTCTTGACTGTCTTCTCGGCAAGAGAGAGAGTTTCGCCAATCTGGCGGTTCGTGAGACCCTGAGCGATCAGGCTGAGGATCTCGCTTTCTCGGCTGCTCAAACTTTCCAGACGCGGGTCTTTGGAGTGGATGTCGCCGATT
This sequence comes from Salinibacterium sp., assembly GCA_025351795.1. Lineage (GTDB taxonomy): Bacteria > Actinomycetota > Actinomycetes > Actinomycetales > Microbacteriaceae > Rhodoglobus. Next base: position 7,387 of record JANXVG010000094.1, read on the forward strand.
CGCTCCACGACGCGCGTCACAAGAGCTGGGTCCAGAAGCGATCGTCCGCCCGCGACGGCGCGGATCGAGTCGATGAGTCCGGTGCCGCGAATGTCCTTCAGTACATAGCCCGAGGCACCAGCCAAGACGGCGGCGTAAATTGCGTCGTCGTCGTCATACGCCGTCAGCATGATGCATTTCGTTGCGGGGTTACCTGACATCACGTCGCGGCAGACATCGATTCCACTTCCGTCGGGTAGTCGAACATCCAGCACGACGACGTCAGGATTGGTGGCGCGAATGCGTGCCTGCGCATGTGCCGCGGTGCCCGCCTCTCCGATTACTTCCAGATCTGGTTCCGCTGAGAGGAGCGCGGCGATGCCTCGGCGAACGAGTTCGTGATCGTCGACCAGAAATATCGAAATCACGGCGTCACTCGCTGAGCGTTGGGCTGGCAGCGAATGGCACGCTCCAGGCGAGTCGTGTTCCCGTTTCGTCGGATTCGAAGGAGAAGCTTCCGCCGCGTCGAGTCGCTCTCGCCTCGAGGTTGGCTACGCCACTGCGGCGCGACGATCCCTGTGAACCGCTGCCGTCATCCGCGACCTTGAGAACCACTGAGCTGTCGTCAACAGACAGCGAGATATTCGTATTCTGGGCCGATGCGTGCTTGATCACGTTGACGAGGGCTTCGCGAGTGACCGCGATGACATCCTCAGCCAGGTCGTCGGTGACGACGAGGTCGACGGGGCCAGAAAAGCTCACGCTGGGAGTTCGTGTGAGGCCAGCAGCGAGTTCGTTGACGAGGTCAATGATCCAGTGACGAACGGTCTCTCGGGGTTCGTCGCTTGGTACCGTGAGAGCAAAAATGATGGTGCGAATGTGGGAAATGCTTGAGTCGAGGTCAATCACTGACTGCACGATGCGATCGGCGGTTCCTTGTTGCGCAATGGAGCCAGCAATGCTTTGCAGCTCGAGGCCGGTCGCAAAGAGTTGTTGGATGACGTGGTCGTGAAGGTCCCGTGCGATTCGACCGCGATCCTCGAGAAGCATCATCCGTTGGCGATCGGCTCGCGCTGCGGCCAATTCCACGGCGACGCTGGCTTGTCCCGCAAAGTTGGCCGCCATCTCAAGGTCGGCGCGCGTGAAGCGGGCACTGCCACCCAGCCGGGCCACGTACAAAACCCCTTGCGGGCGTCCCTCTGATATGAGAGGAACAGCCATCACCGGACCAATTCGATGCTCGTCGCTGAGACCACTTTCGGTCGTCGATCCGTCGTCGATCAGGCGTGGCTGACGGCCCTCAAGAACGCTGGCAATTATCGTGCCGGTAAGAGGGATCGTCGTGCCTTGCAGCGCGTGCGCATCAATGCCTCGCGCGGTCTCAACGGTCATCCACTCTGGGTCAGTGGTGGGAAGCAGAACCCAGACGAGGTCGGCCTCGGCCAATTGCAGAACGCGGCTTGCGAGGGTAGAGATCGAGTCGGCTTCGTCGCTCGACAACAGAGATGCGGTCACTTCGGCTGCTGCGTCGGTCCACGCCTGTCGACGTCGCGTCTCGGCATACAACCGTGCATTCTCGATGGCAATACCCGCAGTTGCGGCGAGAGCCGTCACGAGGTGTTCATCTTCTTCGGTGAATCGTCCCTGTGATTGGTTGCTGAGATAGAGGTTTCCGTAGACCTCGTCACGTACTCGAATCGGAACCCCGAGGAAGCTGGCCATAGCCGGATGCCCGGTGGGGAGTCCGATCGAACGCGGGTCTTCTGCCAAGCGTTCCAACCGAATGGGCCGTGGGTCCTGGATCAGTGCTCCGAGTAAACCGTGCCCTTGCGGCAGGTGACCAATAACCTCAAGATCAGCGGCGGTCATCCCGACGTGGATGAACTGCTCCAGGCTGCCGTCTGCCGCGATGACACCCAGAGCGCCGTATCGCGCGTCGACGAGCTCAACGGCAGCTTCGACGATTCGCTTGAGGACCGCGGGCAAGTCCAGATTCTCGATGACGGCCCTGTTCGCCTTGAGCAATGCACGAAGCCTGCTCTGGGTTGACATCACTCCTTGGGCGCGGGTGACGAGATCATCGAGAGCTCTATCAAGTTGTCCACGAGAGTCGTCGGGAAATGAGAAGGGCTGGCCTTCCGTCATCGCGCCTCGACTCGCCGGATTTGAGAGCTGCGTCCTAAGTAGGTCGCCGTAGCGGAATTGTAGCTCGTTGATGTAAACGACCGCTCGGGACCAAAGCCTCTACCGTGCCGTCAGCGCGCTAGGTCACGCTTGACGATGAGCTGCCGCGGGCGATGTCGTTAACACTGCCCAGCTACGGCGGAACTATGAGGGGTCCACGATGGGCGAAATACTCGTTGGCGTTAACCGCTCAACGCCGAGCCGAGCGGCGTTGGAGTGGAGCGTGGAACGCGCACACTCGACCGGCATGGAGCTAAGAATTGTTCACGTGATTGATCGAAACGCGGGTCCGACTCCTGACTCACTCACCGACGAGTTGCTCGACGAGGCGTGGAGGTTGGTGCATTCCGAGGTAGATATTGCTCGAACTATTGCGCCAAGCGTCGAGGTCAGCGGTGACGTGCTGGTGGGCGCGCCAGCCGACATGCTGGCGGCTGCTTCTGAGCAGGCCGATCTGGTTGTCGTCGGCACGCATAAGACCGGATTCGTACATGGGAAGGTGTATGGTTCCAGATTTTTAGGCTTGGCTGGCGGTGCAACGTTCGCGTGCGCGTTCATCCCGGACGGTTCGGGTCGACGGCGCGCAGGAGTAGTAGCGGGTATCGAGGATTCGGATATTGGTCGTGAGGTGATCCGTTTCGCCGCACAGGAAGCATCGCGTCTGGCAGAGGAACTCCTCTTGGTGTGCTCGGTCGATTCGCCAGACGCCGGATCGAGCAACACTCATCGGCCACAAGCGATCGCCTTGGAGGTTTACGCTCGACAACTCTCTTGGGCCACGGTTATTGCACGCGAGTTTCACCCGGAGTTACGCGTTCGCGGACGAAACGTGGCTCAGGCAACGGCCGAGGCTTTGGTCGAGGCTGCGGCGAACGCCGCTCTGTTAGTTATCGGGCACGGTTCTGGCCACAGCGGTCAACCGGTCATGGTCGGAGCTGTAGCCCTCAATGTTCTCTTGAACATCTCCAGTCCGGTGATTGTTCTCTAAGGCAAACGTCGTGTGGAGCTGCTCCGGCGTCAGTTGACGCAGTCACCATCAACGTCGTATCGCGTTCGCAAAGTAGTCCAGGTGATCGAGATCGGCTAGATCGAGAATCTCGATGTAGATTCGCTCGA
>JANXVG010000031.1 GCA_025351795.1 Salinibacterium sp.
CACCTGGGCGGGGTCGCGCAAGTCGATGCCCACCACGCGGAGGCGGTGGATCCACTCCGCGGAGTCAGGCAGGCTCGTGAAACGACGCACGGCATCCCGCGGAAACCGCGTCGTGATGGTCGTGTGTGCGCCATCGCGCAAGAGTCGCAGCGCGATGTACATGCCGATCTTTGCGCGGCCGCCGGTGAGCAGGGCGCGTTTGCCGGTGAGGTCGGTGCGTGCGTCGCGCTTCTGGTGGCTCATCGCCGCACAGTCAGGGCAGAGTTGGTGGTAAAACGCGTCGACTCTGCTGTACGGCTTCTTACAGATGTAGCAGGCGCGAGGTTTGATGAGCATGCCGGCACTCGGTGCGGTCGTTGCCGTACTGATCGGGATGCCCCGCGTTTCGTCATCGATGCGGTCGGGCGCCCCCGTTGCGGTCGCTGCTATCACGCTGCGGTCGGCATCCGCGATGCTGGCGCGCTTCTCGAGACGCCGCTCCTTCTTGACCGACTTAAACATTTTCGCGGTTGCGCGGCGCACCGTGATGAAGTCGGGATGTTCCTGGTCGACGTCCGCCATCAGCCCAAGTACCTTGAGCGTGACCTCAAGATCGGTGGGGTCGATACCGCTCGGGTGGGTGATCACACAAAATTGTACGACGGGCCGTGCGGTGTTGTGCTGGGTGGCCGGTGTGGGGCAGGCGATCACCTCGGTCGATGGTGGGCAATCAGTAACGGCGGCACGAACGCCGTCACGGTAGCTTTGATGCATGGCCGGATACAAGATACTGCTTGATTGCGACCCGGGTCTCGACGACGCCCTCGCACTGCTCCTCGCTCACGGTGACCCGAACATCGACCTCGTGGGAGTAACCACGGTCGGCGGTAATGTGGGGCTCGATCGCACGACGAAGAACGCGCTCGAGTTGCGAGAATACCTGAGGTTTCCGACGGTACCGGTCGCTGCGGGTGCCGACCGGCCGATCTCTGGTGAGACGAGAAGCGCCGAACACGTGCACGGCACTGGCGGTCTCGGTAGCGTGGTGCTGCCTCCCGCGACGCTCCCGCTCTCCGAGACGAGCGCCGTCGACTTCATCATCGAGACGGTGCGGGCGTTACCAGGGGCGATCGACCTCGTCGCGACTGGCCCACTCACCAATATTGCGCTCGCGCTGCAGAAGGAGCCGGCGATCGCCCGGTGGGTGAGATCGTTCACGATCATGGGCGGCTCGTACACGCGCGGAAATGCCACCGTCGCGGCCGAGTTCAACATCTATGCGGACCCCGAGGCGGCGAGGATCGTCTTCGCGGCCGACTGGCAGGTCGTGATGATCGGCCTCGATCTCACCCTGCAGGCGCAGGCGAATTCGACCGTCATCAACCGTCTGCGGCAGCTCGGAAAGCTTGCCGACGATCTCATAGTTCCGCTCGCAACGTTCTATGTCGATCCCACCATGCCCGACTGGGACGGCCAAGCCGTGCACGATGTGTGTGCGGTGGCCTACGTTGCGAGGCCCGACTTGTTCACGGTTCAGCCGGCTCGCGTCGACGTCGAGACTGCTGGCGAGTTCACGACGGGCATGACCGTCGTCGACTTCGACCCACCGATTGCCAACGCTCTGGTGGCAACTGAGCTCAACGTCAGCGGCTTCTGGGCCTATGTCGAGAGCGTATATGCCCGAGTCGCGCGCGAGCATACTGTTCCCCAGCCCAGTGCTGAGGTGCCTGGATCTGACCAGCCCACTGCCGGTGAGAACCCGGCGGCTGGGCACGCTAGCTGAGGGTTTTCCAGTGCGCGAGTGAGTGTTTGAGCGCGCCGACCAAACGCAGATAGCTGCGCTCGACATCGTGCGGCAGGGCGAAACCACCAGCGGCCTCAAGCGCAACGAAGCCGTGAAGCGCCGCGCGAAGGGCGCGCGTAGCGTCGACCGCGTCGTCTCCCTCAAGCCCGTAGCCCGATAGCGCGTCGAATACGACCTGCACCGTGCGCTCGCTGGCGGCGACGGATGCCGCGTCATCCGGTTTCGGGACGGCCAGCGTTGCCTCGTACCGTCCGGGAAATTTTCTCGCCCACGCCCGGTACGCCAGTGCCAGGGCGTCGACGGCATCTGCGCTCGCCACCCCCACAGCCGACCTGGCCATGGCTTCCCCGAGTTGCGACTTGGCGCGTACTTCGATGAGCGAGTGCAGTGCATCGAGGCCGTTGACGTGCTTGTAGAGGCTTGGTACTCGCACGTCGAGGCGCGCCGCGATCACGACGAGACTCACATTCGAGAGCCCTACCGCGTCGGCGAGAGATTCTGCTTCCTCGACGACGCGCGCGGTGGTGAGCCCCGCCCGCGGCACGTTAGACAGCCCCGGCCACGAAGGCGATGATGGCCGGGCCCACGAGGTCTGGCCGCTGCGACTGGGGGTAGTGCGCTGCATCCGCAATCATCAGCACAGTGCCGCCGAGTTGCTCAGCGATCCACGTTGCTTCACCCTCGGGGGAGGGGAAGTCCGGGTCGAGTTCGCCCATAATCACGAGAACGTTTGTGTGAACGTTGGGCAGTTGAGCTGCAGCGGTGTGGTGACTCGATTGCATGGTTTTTGAGACCGTTGGGGCATAACCAGGGTGCCTGATTGCGGCGATGATTGCGGCCGAGTACTCGGTGAAGTCAGCGGGGTGCGTTCCCTTGTTGAGCGTGGGGTAATAGGCCGCCCAGGTGGCCGCGACGAACGATGGGGCTGTCGCGACCTTCATCGCCAGCTTCATCACGGGATTGAGCTTTCCGTTGCGCACGAACGGACCGAGCAGCGCGAGCCCCGAAACGAGCTCTGGCCGGTGGGCGGCCACGAGTGTGCCGATGGCTGCGCCCATTGAGTTTCCGATGATCACTGCGGGGCCACCGAGGTGCACGATCAGCGCCTCAATGTCTGACGCGTTCGCCTCGTCGTCGTAGTGCACAAAGGTCGTATCGCTGTCACCGTGGCCGCGCAGGTCGGTAACGGCAACGCGATAGCCGGCCTCGACGAGTGCTGGCACCAGAAATCGGTAACTCGCGCGCACGTCGGCCATGCCGGGGATGCACACTACGAGGGGTCCGTCGCCGGTGAGGTCGTACGCGATCGAGCCGCCATCGACTGGGAAGTGATTAATCATAGCTATAAAGCTAACTACAGTAGCCAATCGTGTCAAGCACTACTTCCCGACTGTGGCACGGTTGAGCAATGGCAGCACTTCTCGACCTCGCACCGCGACCGTGGAATGCGGATGCCGCCTACGAAGCCTTCGAGGGCTGGGCAACCGCGCGCGGGCTCGCCCTCTACCCCGCGCAGGCCGAGGCTCTCATCGAGATCGTGTCGGGTGCGAACGTGATCCTTTCGACCCCCACCGGAACCGGTAAGTCGCTGGTGGCCATTGCCGCGCACTTTGCCGCGCTGGCCCAAGGCAAGCGCACTTTCTACACCGCCCCGATCAAGGCGCTCGTGTCCGAGAAATTCTTCGCGCTCGTCGAGGTGTTCGGTGCCGACAACGTGGGCATGGTTACCGGTGATTCTTCTGTCAACGCGGATGCCCCGATCATCTGCTGCACGGCGGAGATCCTCGCGAACATGGCCCTTCGCCGCGGTGCAGATGCCGAGGTCGACCAGGTCGTGATGGACGAGTTTCATTTCTACGCGGATCCAGAGCGAGGCTGGGCGTGGCAGGTTCCGTTGTTGACCTTGCCGCGCGTGCAATTTGTTCTGATGTCGGCGACCCTCGGCGACATGACTCCGATCGCTGATGACCTCACGAAACGAACCGGTCGTGAGACCAGCCTGATCACCGGGGTTGACCGCCCTGTTCCGTTGCACTACTCGTATGCAACCAGCCCGGTGCACGAGACCGTGGAAGACCTGCTGCACACCGGCCAGTCACCGATCTACATCGTGCACTTCTCGCAACTGGCAGCACTCGAACGCGCCCAGGCGATGACAAGTGTGAAAGTCATCAGCCGTGAGCAACGCGACGAGATCGCCGAAGCAATTGGAGCGTTCCGCTTCACGACCGTATTCGGGCAGACGCTTAGTCGGCTTATTCGTTCGGGCATCGGCGTTCACCACGCCGGGATGCTGCCCAAGTACCGCAGGCTCGTTGAGCAACTCGCGCAGCGTGGGCTACTGCGCGTCATCTGCGGTACAGACACTCTCGGCGTCGGTATCAACGTGCCGATCCGCACGGTGTTGCTCACCGCGCTCACGAAGTTCGACGGAACCAAGATGCGGCAATTGAGCGCTCGCGAATTTCACCAGATAGCCGGCCGTGCCGGCCGTGCCGGCTACGACACCGCGGGAACCGTTGTGGTCGAAGCACCAGAGCATGAGGCTGAGAACGCGCGCCTGCTGGCCAGAGCTGGCGACGACATCAAGAAGATCAAAAAAATCGTGCGGAAGAAGCCGCCAGACGGCTTCGTGTCGTGGGGGGAGCCGAGTTTCACCCGGTTGATGAACGCCGAACCCGAGTTGTTGGTGTCGAGCATGCAGGTGAGCCATTCGATGATCCTCAACATCATCGCCCGCGGAACGAGCGCCGACGGTACCGGTCCATTCGAGAACATGCGTGACCTGATCTTTACCAGCCACGAACCCTGGCACCGCAAGCTCCAGCTCGCGCGGCGCGCACTGTCGATCTACCGCACTCTGCGGCTCGCTGGCGTGGTTGAGCAGCACGTTGTCGCGAACACTGTGTTGTACGACGGTGAAGTCGTCGAGTCCTTCGACGAACACGTCGAGATTCGCTTAACCGTGGACTTGCAGGCGAACTTTGCCCTCAACCAGCCGCTGTCGCCGTTCGCGCTCGCCGTATTCGAGCTGCTTGGGCCCGAGTCACCCAGTTATGCGCTCGACATGATCTCGGTGCTCGAGTCAACCCTCGATGACCCGCGACCCGTGCTCTCGCAACAGCAGTTTCTTGCTCGCGGTGAGGCGGTCGCCGCGATGAAAGCGGAGGGCATCGAGTACGACCAACGCATGGAGCTGCTTGAGGAGGTGACCTGGCCGAAGCCCCTCAAAGAGCTTCTGGATGCTGCCTTCGAGCAATACAGCGCCACCCAGCCGTGGATCGGCGACTTCGAACTCAGCCCCAAGTCTGTCGTGCGAGATCTCTATGAGCGCGCGATGACGTTCGCGGACTTCGTCGGCTACTACAAGCTCGCTCGCAGCGAGGGACTCATTCTGCGCTACCTGTCTGACGCCTACCGGGCCGCACGGCAAACCATCCCAGACGAGGCGAAGACCGAAGAGCTTCTCGATCTCATTGAGTGGCTGGGTGAGCTCGTGCGCCAGGTTGACTCCAGCCTGCTTGACGAGTGGGAGGCCATGACCACGCCACGCGATACCGAGGACGCACCCGTCGTTCCGCCCGCCCCGTCGTCGGTGGTCACCAACCTGCGCGCCTTCCGCGTGCTGGTGCGCAACGAGCTGTTCCGCCGGGTGCAGCTTGCCGCGCTCGAAGACTGGCAGTCGCTCGGCGAACTGGATGCGGCATCCGGCTTTGATGCAGACACCTGGGCCAATGCGATGGACCCGTACTTCGAACTGCACGGTGACCTCAGCACGGCCCGCAACGCCCGTGGCCCCTCGATGATCATGGTCACCGAGAAACCTACCGGCTGGGAAGTTCGCCAGATCTTCGATGATCCGGCCGGAGACCACGACTGGGGCATCAGCGCGATCGTCGACCTCGCCGAGTCGGCCGAACAGGGCATCGCGGTCGTGCGGGTAACCTCGGTGGGCATGCTCGGCTAGCCGCAGCCAGCTCTCGCCGCGAGCGGCTAAAAGATGTGCTCGTCGAGGTAGGCATTGCGAAACTTGCCGTCAGGGTCGAGCCGCGTGGCGAGTTCGACGAAATCGTCGAGCCTCGGGTACAACTCGCGGTGCACTGAGTGGAAGAGCTTGCCCCAGTGCGGCCGCGCGTTGAACGGGGCAAGTGCGTCTTCGATCACCAGCAGTAGTGGCAGCACGGCCGCCGGGTCTTTCTTCCAGGTGAAATGGATGCCCACTGCATCTGTCTCGTACGCTCCGCTCAGCCACAGCGAGTCGGCCGCCATCGTGCGCAACTCGCTCACGTGAAGGTGCGGCGTGATGCGATCCGCCAATGCGCGAACGGCCCAAATCGCCCGCACTGCGAATCGTCGAGGCACGATGTACTCGGTCTGCAATTCGTCGCCGTTGCTCGGCGTGAAGCCCATCCTGAAGTGCGGAAGGCGGTCGATCCACGGCCCAGGAACGCCCAACTGCCGAGTTGTATTGGTAGCAGGCATGCCCGCGATCATATGGTGCTCGACGGTGGCGCGGGTGGCTTCGAACAGCGAGAGCGGAGGCTGAGCGGCATCCGTTCTCGACTTGGCCCAGATCAGGCCGACAGACTGCCAGTCGGTAAAAACGCTTACGCTGTACGCGGCCGATGTCACCCCGTCGAAGTTCGCGAGCAGCGCGTCCCACGACATGTTTTCGAACACATCTTGTCGCACCTCGAAAGTCGGCTCGATGTCGAGCGTTACGCGCGACACAATTCCGAGGGCACCGAGTGAGACGACGGCGCCGTCGAAGTCGGGATCGACCGGACTGATCGAGTGCACCTCGCCCGTCGCCGTGACGAACTCGAGCCCGGCGACGGCTCGAGAGAGTGTGCCGTTGCGATCCCCCGACCCATGCGTTCCCGTTGCGATCGCACCGGCCACCGAGATATGGGGGAGTGAAGCCAGGTTACGAATCGCCCACCCGTCGTCGTGGAGGGCCCTGCCGAGCTCGCCATAGCGCAGTCCCGCCGAGAAGGAGACTGTGTCCGAGTCTGCGTCGATGACAATCGCCGAATCCATGGCCTCGAGCGTGACGAGTTCGGCAGAGTCTGCCACGTCGTTGAACGAGTGTCGACTGCCGAGTGCGCGCACGCGCGTCGCGGCGGAGACAACCTCCTGAAGCTGATCCATTGTCGTAGGACGGTGCAGGGTGGTCGCCCGGTACTCGTGGTACTCGGCCCAGTTCGTGCCAATGCTCACGGCAGCAGGACGGCAATGATCGCGACGATGATTCCGGCGAGAGCGGCCAGCACGATGATCGAGAGCGCTTTGCGCTGATCTTTCTTGCGGTACTCCTGCTCGTGTACGGCCTCCTGCTTGCCAAGTTGATCGCCGAAGTTGAACAACCCGGCCATGCCAAAGCGCACGCAGAAGTGGAAAGCGGCTTGCAGAAAACCGGTTGCGCTGGCCGCTGCCGGAAGGATCACGAGAACGCGCCATGGTGTCGCCACCTGGAAGACGACGAAGGCCACGAGCGCGAGCGCGGTAACAATTGCGCCGACGATGCCGGATAGGCGACGTTGCCGAATTTCGGCGGGGCCAATATTGCACACGCCGGGCTGATATACGTTCGCTCTAGAGGGCATTACACCATTGTGCACCTGCCTCGGTACCCTAAGCTGCCGCCATGAATCGGGCATGGCAGATGGACCTCGATTACGTCTACGCCACCTCGTCTCATGCCGGCCATCTCCTGCGACTGCAGCATCCCGACGCGCTCAGCGGTGGCGCGCGCACTCCGGTGCCGCTCACGCTTCGGTGCCGCTCACACTTCGGTACCGCTCACGCCGGGTGTGCGCGAAACGTGGTCACTCCCGTTGCTTGGTGGCTTCACCCCGATGGCACCCCGTGCACTCACTCTTGCCCGTCGGTTTCACTGTCGCACCCATCGTCGAGTTGGCGGTAATCGCCCAGCGCTATCGTGAGGAACGCTCGCGTGAGAGCGTCACGATCGTGGCCCGCTCAAAGACGGGCGCATTGGCCCACACGTGATGACCGTCGATGACTCCGAGCATCGCGGCGAACCTTAGCGTCAACGCGCGCGCCACCCCCGTCTAGCCCGCGGTGACCCGGTAGTCACGAACGGGAGCTAGTTCGACCAGGGGGACACTGTGGAGTTGCGCGCGGTAAGGTCGCTGTCGCATCCCGTCTGAGTCGCGCGTGACCCACGCGGTTGTTCAGGCGATCTCAGCACGCTGATGGGGCGGTCCTCGTGTTGAATGGCACTGTGCCTGTCTCACCAGTGACCCGTGACCAGCGTCTCGTCCTCGTCATCGCGATCCTCGCCTCCTTTGTCGCGTTCCTCGACAGCTCGGTGATCAACGTCGCGCTGCCGGCCATCAGCAAGGAACTCGGCGGCGGGCTGAGCGTGCAGCAGTGGATCGTTGATGCCTATCTCATCACGCTTGGATCCCTCATCCTGCTCGCCGGATCGCTTTCCGATGTGTTCGGTCGAATCATAGTTTTGCGGGTCGGGCTCATCGGATTCGGGCTTGCTTCGCTCCTCATCGCTGTCGCGCCGAGTGCCGAGTTCGTGATTGTTCTACGCGGCGTTCAAGGCATCGCCGGGGCACTCCTCGTGCCAAGTTCACTCGCGCTAATTCTCTCGACCTTCCGGGATGCCGCCCAAGCGAAGGCAATCGGCCAATGGACCGCGTGGACGAGCGCCGCTTTCCTCGCTGGTCCGATTCTCGGCGGACTCTTCGTCGACTACCTCAGCTGGCGGTTCGTGTTCGCCATCAATGTGATTCCGATTGCGGTCACGCTCTACCTGCTCGCCATTCTCACGCACACGGACGTGCGAAGAGTTGGCGTTGGCATCGACTTCCCGGGGTCAATTCTGGGTATCGTCGGTCTGGGCGGACCGGTGTTCGCGCTCATCGAGCAGAGCAACTACGGGTGGGGCAGCCCAGCGATCTTCCTGCCATTCGGCGTCGGGTGCCTCTCGCTCGTGGCGTTCGTCTGGTGGCAGGCCACTGCGAAGAATCCGATGTTGCCGCTCGGGCTGTTCTCGGTGCGCAACTTCTCAGCAGGCAACATCACGACGGTGCTTGTCTATGCGGCGCTGAGTCTCGGCGGCCTGATCGTCATCGTTTTCCTGCAGGAGGTTGTGCACTTCCGTGCAACCATTGCGGCGCTTGCTTTCCTGCCCGTTTCGCTCGGCAACGTGTTTCTGTCGTCGGTCTTCGGCACGCTCAGTGGCCGGCACGGTCCACGGTTCTTCATGACCGTTGGCCCGATCCTGGCGGGCGGCGGCTATCTGCTGCTTCTGCGAATGGGGCACGTGGTCAACTACTGGTTCGACGTCCTCCCGGGAATCATTGTCTTCTCAGTTGGCCTGTCGATGACGGTCGCACCCCTGACGTCGGCGATTCTCGGGTCGATCGCTGCCGAGCAAGCCGGTATCGGGTCAGCGGTCAACAACGCCGTTGCGCGCGTTGCTGGGCTCGTCGCGATCGCCATGCTCGGCGTCATAGTTGGTGGCAACCTCGACGTGGACTCCTTCCATCGGGTGCTGATGGTGACGGCCGGGTTGCTCATCGCGGGCGGGATCGTGTCGTTCTTTGGCATTCGTAATCCGCGGCGGTCGTTCGAACCTGCGCCGATCGTGACCTGAAATCGCGCCCTGCTCCTGCTGACCCGGCTGACCCGGCTCTGACTCTGACTCCGGCTCTGACTTCTGTTTCCGCTGACCCCATCGGTTCAGCTCCCACTGACCCTGTTCCTCAGCTCCTACTGACACTGTTCTCCATTCCTACTGACACTTGTTCCTCCGACTGCTCCTCCTGCGAGTGCGCGTCGGCGCATTTCGTCTGCGCATAACTCCTGCAGAAAATGGGAGTCGCGTCGTGAACCGGCCAAGTCACCGGGCAGGTTCCGGCGACTGCCCCGATCGGCATGAGTTGTGCACACGGCAACGCTGCGGAAGTCGCGGCGCGGGCCTGGGGGTGACGGGCGTCCCTCGGCGGAATCGACTACGGCCGTGACGACCACGGTGACGTCACAGGAGCGTGAACTCGTGCGGGGTTCCGCTTGGCCATTCTCCAGAACGGCCGAGCGCCGCTCAACTCCAGAACAGCCGACCGCCCGCGAACGCCAGCATGGCGACCAGCACGAGCGCGGCGATCATGATGAGCCGAAAATGCCAGCGCGTTGCACGGCCAGCGATCAGGGTGCCGAGCACGCAGATCGCAAGATTCAGGCCAAGCGCCCACGGGGCTACCGGCAGTGCCAGAGCGCCAGCACCGAAGAACGCGATGACGGTCGCGATCGCGAGGAGCAGGTACGTGGTGAACCCCACCGCCGCACGTCCTATTCGGTGGGGCAGCCCGCGCACGCCGGTAGCGCGATCATCCTCAAGGTCCGGCAGCACGTTGGCGAAGTGAGCCGCAATCCCCAGCACGGCGCCGACGCACAGCGCCCACGGAGCAGTGAACATCGGTGGCGCATGGCTGAGAGTCACCACAGCAGGAAGAATCCCGAAGCTCACAACATACGGCAGTACCGAGAACACCGTCTTCTTGAGGCCGAGGTTGTAGGTCCAGGCGGATGCGATGAAGACGACGTGCGCGATCGTCGCCAGCCAGCCGAGCGGCACGGTAAGCGCCACCGCAATGGCTGCGCAAGTGAACGCGGCCGCCCGCACCGTCGACGGCGCGATCTGATTGAGCGCCACGGGCTTGTCTGTTCGCCCGACTGCTCGATCGCGCTCGGCGTCCAGCCAGTCGTTGCTCAGCCCGACAGAGAGCTGGTTCGCGAGGAACGCACAGCCGACGAGCGCGATGCGCCACGGCTCGAGTGCCGCTCCCCACCCCAGCGCTACGCTCACGACGGTGACCGCGATTGTCGGCCCCGGATGCGCGGAGCGGACGAGTGCGACGGCCTTGGTGGGCATCCTGACATGCTACGGCCACCTGGCTACCGTGCGTGTTGGCGCACGAGAGAGCGACCGGCACGGACTGGTCGAAGCGTCAGATCATCGCAGCTAGGTTGGATGCATGGCCACCGCACTTGACCAAGAGAAGCTTGCTCGCCTTCTTCCTGGCACATGGGCTGTCGCAGCATCCAATTTTCCGATGTGGCTCGACGGCTCCCGACGCGATCCGACGTTCAACTACGAGGTCGTGAACACGGATCCGCTTATTTTCGCCGACACGGTCGAGTACACGACGACGGATGGTGAGCCCAAGAATGTTGTTGGGGTAGACACACTGCACAATGAGAGTTTCGTGTGGCGCGGCCGAGGCTGGTTGCGGTTTTTCTCGAGCCGCTGGACGGTTTCTGGTGCAAGCGATGACGGCACGATCATGGTGGTGCGATTCTCGAAGTCACATGTCACTCCAGCGGGGCTCGATATTGTGGTGCGCGACGGCCACACCTATCCGGATCTGCGAGCACGGATCGCTCACGCGACGACCGAGTTCGGGCTAAGCCCAGAAGACTTTGCATCGCTCGCCTGGTTCGCCGAGCGCAGCTAAGGAAGCGGCGGGATAGCAGCTACCTGCTCAGCCATCGGATCGACCAACGATCTCCTCGCGTACGCGGCGCATGTCTTCCACGAGTGAACCGATCAGCACCCAGTGCTTCGGGTTCGGCCGCGCGATCAGGATCGGCGCCGTCAATGCCGGCAGTTCAGCAGTGACCGTCTCCGGTTCTTTGCCCTCCGCGTCGCGACCGAGCAGCAGCAAGTCATGCGCTGCGCGCGTGAGTTCGGTGCAAATGAGCTGCGCGGCCGGCTCGGCGGCGAGCGAACGGTCGTAGTGATCATGGATGGCACGGGTCATTCCGAGCACGCGCGTCACCAGAACGGTCAACCGGGCGAGCAACTCCTCGTCACGCTGCAGCACGCGCACGAGTCGCGACCCGCGCGGATTGAGGGTAAGGCTGTCTTTGCCACGCGCCAGGGCATCCGCGGCCGCGTCACGCAGTCCACGCAACGCGCGCGCGCGGCCGAGCAGGGTGTCAAGGTCGGCAATCGACTGCCGCTCGCTGAGAGCGGCGGCAACCTGCACCATGACCGCAGCCGTCTCGTGTAGCAACCGGTCGACCGCAAGATGCGCCGGGCGTAACAACACGGGTGGAGCGACCAGGAGGTTGATGGCCAGGCCGACGACGGCTCCAATGATGGTTTCTACAACGCGATTGACTGCATATTGCGGGGTCTGCGCCCCGATCGCCAGCACAAGCATCGCGCTGATCGGAATCTGGTTGGCAGACCCTGGCGCCAGCTTGAATGCCCAGGAGACCAGTAGCGAGACGACGATCACCGACAGCACGACCCAACTTGCCGTTCCGAAGACGGCGCCTACTGCATAGGCGAGCACCACTCCGGCGATGACGCCGACACTGCGTTCGACGCCTCTCAGCAACGACTGGTTGACGCTTGGCTGCACGATGAGAAGGGCAGCGATCGCCGCAAAGATCGGGAGGGGCTGGCCAAGCAGAATGGTAGAGATCAGCCACGCAACGATGGCCGCGGCCGATGTCTTGAGCACCTGAAGCAGGGGGGAACGCGTCGACGCCTGCAGCGAGGGTACGAGTTTCACGAGGCCAGCGTATCCGTCGCTCCACTCTGCGATGCACACTGGTTTCTGCATGAAACTGCCATCGCCGGTGATCATTTTCGCGAATCCCACGCTGATCGACTTCGGAAGCGGTTCGAACGGTTCTGACTCGACAACAATCTTCCGGCGACTCTCAC
The DNA here is from genome assembly GCA_025351795.1 of Salinibacterium sp. GTDB lineage: Bacteria > Actinomycetota > Actinomycetes > Actinomycetales > Microbacteriaceae > Rhodoglobus. Next base: position 12,504 of record JANXVG010000031.1, read on the forward strand.
TGCGGCGCCAGATTCCGACGACTCGTCGATGAGCCACGATTGTGGCATAAACGCGCCATTGTTGCCTGGCACAATCCGTTGCGTGTGGTGACGGGGAAGCGCCGCAGAGCGGTTCTGGTAGCCGCTCATCACCCCGTCGAATCCCGGACAAGCGAGGGCTATCTGGTTGACGGACGAGAGCTCTGGTTCAGGGTGGCAGACCGTGCCAGCTAACCCACACTCCTCGAACCGGTCGGGTATCACCGCGATTCCGGTTGCCATCTCGGTGATAGTCAGAGATGCCGGCTGACGCGCGGTGATTGAACGGTTGGCTCCCGCGATGCCTTGGGGCCGCGCAGCAAACATCCAGCGAACGACGTCGCCAGGACTTGTGAACGCGCGCGAAATTACAGAGTGGGCAGTTGCGGGCCGACGAGTTTTGTGACGATCGACGGGACCCCCACGTGCTTGACGCCCGTGATCGTGGCGTTTGCTGCTGGCGACTGGGTAAGCGAGCCACCAACGAGCAACGCGCTCACGATTACTGCGACGGCACCGACGGATGCGATGGCGGCTGCCGCGAGGGTAAACCGCGCTGAGCGGCGCAGGCTGGAGATGACGAGTCCGAGCGCGACGATAGCGGTCACGGAGATCGCAATCGTCACTGCGATGGACAGGCCGGTGAGCGGGGTCGCCGCGGGCGCGGCGTTGAGTACAGCAATCATCTGCTGGCTGTTCCTTTCGGGTAGGAACCGATCCTGCGGGGTACTGGATCGTTTGCCCGGCTGTCCCCATTTAGGTGGACAACCGGTCAGCGTTGAAAAACTATCAGCGACTTCCGCGCTGGTCAAGCCTATGGATGCCCCCGTTCGGGGGCGAACCAGGATATTCGGGCGTGTCGACTACTCGTAGCGCAGCGAATCGATGGGGCTCTGCCGGGCCGCGCGTGATGCCGGTAGCACGGAGGCCACGAAGGCGATTCCCATTACGAGCAAGAACACCGTTCCGACGGAGGCGATCGTGAAGCTCAGGATGTGCAGCCCAGGCAGGTTGGACAGCAGTGTCCTGGCCAGGACCCGACTGACGATCGTACCGACTGCGATCGCGATACCCGAACCAATGGCGCTTCCGAGGAAGCCAATGAATACCGCTTCGGCGCTGAATAGGCCGAAGATGCGACCGGCACTCATGCCCATGGCTTTCATGAGGCCAATCTCGCGAGTGCGCTCCTGCACGCTCATCAGCAGCGTGTTGATGATTCCGAAACCGGCGGCAAGCAGTGCGATAACGGCGAACGCGTTGAGCACGAGGATAATCCCGTCGATGACGGTCTGGAATGTTCCGATCTGGTCGGCGACAGTCGTGCCCTCGTAGCTAGCCGTCACGAGATCCTTCTTGATCGTTGCGATCTGTGCCTTCGTAGCCGTGCCGTCAAAGTGAGCAACGACACTTGCATACTGAGTCGTGGATGACGCGGGAAGCCCCACACTTTGTGCGGCGTATAGCGCGTTTTTGAGCGCGGAATTTACGGTCGCGTTCGAGCCGAGCAGGGTCGTATTCTGCACGCCCACGATCGTCGCATCGATGGAAGTTTGGGTTGTGAGAGCGTCGGTGATTCCGATCGCGACGGTCTGACCCACGGCGGCCGCGTTGTTCGCGAAGCCCATCGTTGCCACATAGGTCGTGGGAATGATGACTTCAAGTGCGGTAGTTCCCGCGGTGAACTGCTTGCCAGCGGCGAGATCAATCTTGATGCCAGACCCGAACTGACCGAGGCTCATCACGTACTTGCCCGCGCTTTGCCACTCGATATAGTCAGGACGAACGGAGACCGACTTATCGACCGCCGTGATTCCCTTGATCGCCCCGATTACGGCGATGTCGGTGTCTGTCAGCTCGAGGGTGCTGGCCCCCGGGCGCCCCGAGGTGACTCGAGACGCCGTGGCCGGATCGTACTTGGCTGGCCCGTCGGTGGCGGTCGTGGCCTTCACCGGTTTCGTCACGGTCATCACGTCAGGAGCGCCAATCGATGCGACCTGAGTGTTGATGTAGTCGTTGATGCCCGCGCCCAGGCCGTTGGTGATCGTCAGTGTGAACGCGCCGATGAAGATTGCGATCACCGTGAGGGTAGTGCGCAGCCGACTGCGGAAGCTATTGCCGATCGCCGTCGTCAGGATGTCGAGCGCCTTCATGCGTGCACCGTCTTTTTCTTCGAGGTCGGGCCGTCGACCGCATCGACCACGAGTCCGTCGTGCAGGTAGAGACGGCGGTCGCAGCGTGCCGCCAGTTCGTCATCATGGGTGACGACGACGAGGGTGATTCCTTGCTCTTTGTTGAGGGCAAACAGGATGTCTTCGACCACAGCGCCAGTGGCGCTGTCGAGGTTACCGGTCGGCTCGTCGGCGAAAATGATTCGCGGATTATTGACGAGCGCTCTCGCGATGACGACGCGCTGCTTCTGCCCGCCCGAAAGATTCACGGCCTTGTTTTTTGCTTTGTCAACCAGATCAAGCTGCGTGAGGGCGGCCATGGCACGGCGCTTGCGCTCGCGAGAACCGATCCGCGCGATCTTGAGCGGCAGCATGACGTTGTCTAAGACGCTCGCGTTCGGAGTGAGAAAGAACTGCTGGAACACGAATCCAAAGGTGCGGTTGCGCAGAAGATTGAGCTTCTTACCCTTGAGCGTTGCTGCATCCGTTCCGTCCACCATGAGTTCGCCTCCCGAAGGTTGGTCGAGCAGCGCGAGGATGTGCATGAGAGTCGACTTGCCTGATCCGCTCTTGCCGACAATGGCGAGTGATTCTCCGTCTCGAATGTCTAGAGTGATGCCTTTGAGTGCATCGAAGCGAGTCGAACCGCTTCCGTAGTGTTTGGTGAGGTTGTGCGTTGAGAGCACGACTGAAGTCATGAAACCAGTGTGGACGGGTGCGCGCGATGCGTCGTCGTCTCCCAGGCGACACTCGGCATACTCCCGGCGATGTAGTCGACGTAGGGTGAACTCATGACTGTTTCGGGTGACCTGATCGACATTGCGATCAACACGGACGTTGCTGGCACCAGTGTGGCGCTCACCGGGGTACTCGGAATCCCTGCTGGCAGCGGTCCGTGGCCGGCTGTGGTTGTCGTGCATGAGGCCTTCGGGGTGAATGACGAAATGCGCAAGCAGGTGCGTCACCTCGCGGGGCTCGGCTACCTGGCGCTCATGCCCAATCTGTTTACCGAGGGCGGCGCTCGCAAGTGCCTCACTGCCACGTTTCGCGCACTCCGCGCTGGCGAGGGTCGCGCGTACAACGACATCGAAGCTGCGCGGCGCATGCTTGTGGCTCGTTCAGACGCGACGGGAGCAATTGGCATCATCGGTTTCTGCATGGGCGGCGGGTTTGCCCTGATGGCGGCCAGCCGGAGGTTTGACGCCTCGTCGGTGAACTACGGCATGTTGCCGAAAGAACTCGATGCCGCGCTCGAGGGTGCCTGCCCGATCGTCGCTTCCTTTGGCGCGAAAGACAAAACCCTCGCGGGGGCGGCTCAACAACTTGAGGCCGCTCTCGAGTCACGAGGAATCCCGCACGACGTTAAGGAATACCCGAATGCCGGGCACGCATACCTCAACGATGCGATGAGCGGACCCCGCGCGCTGCACCCACTTATGCGGTTGGCCGGGATTGGGCCGAATCCCGAGTCGACGCCCGATACCTGGAGGCGCATCGACGCGTTCTTCCGCGAGCACCTCGTAGTCGAGCCGGCCTAGAACTTTCGCGCGGCCGACAGGGCGTCTGCGGCACGCACCAAAGTGAGATGCGTAAGCGCCTGCGGCGTATTGCCGGCCTGATGTGCGCGGGTGACGTCGTATTCCTCGCTCAAGAGGCCCACATCGTTGGCAAAGCTGCACAGCCGGTTCATGAGCACAGTGGCCTCGGCCACGCGGCCCGATCGGGCGTATTGCTCGACCAGCCAGAACGAGCAGGCGAGGAATGGGTTCTCGCCAGCTGGCAGTCCGTCGACACCGGACTCGGTGCGGTAGCGAAGCAGAAGTCCATTCTCGAGAAGCTCTGCCTCGATCGCCGCGACGGTGCCGAGCATTCGCGGGTCGTTCGCCGACAGGTACCCGACTTGCGCGAGTTGCAAGAGTGAGGCGTCGACGCCCGTGCTTCCATAGAACTGGGTGTAGGTGTTGCGCTGGGCGTCGAAGCCCTCTGTTTCGATTTCGTCGTGCACCTGACTGCGTAGAGCCCGCCACCGCTCGACCGGTCCGTCGAGCCCAAACTCCTCGACGGCGTTCACTGCGCAGTCGAATGCCGCCCAGAGCATGACGCGCGAATGGGTGAAGTGGCGTTGTGGCCCGCGAATCTCCCAGATGCCGTTGTCTGGTGACTGCCAGTTGTCTTCCACGAACGTCATCAGTGCGCGCTGTAACGACCACGCGAGTTCGTCAGTGCCGTTGTCCACCCGGCGCGCAGCCTGAAGTGCAAGCATCACCTCACCGAACACATCGCCTTGATATTGGGTATATGCATCGTTTCCGATGCGCACGGGAGATGCGCCGTGGTATCCGGGCAGACTGTCGAGTTGCCACTCGGCGAGACGTCGCTCACCGCCGAGTCCGTACATGATCTGCACGTCGGCCGGGTCGCCAGCGATCGCTCGCAACAACCAGCCGCGCCACGCATCCGCTTCGCCGCGAAAGCCGTGGTCGAGGAGTACGTGCAGTGTCAGCGAGGCATCTCGCAGCCAGACATAGCGATAGTCCCAGTTTCTGGTTCCGCCAGCCAGTTCGGGGAGGCTGGTAGTCGCGGCGGCCACGATTCCACCAGTCTCTTCGTGGGTCAGGGCGCGAAGCACGAGCAGTGACCGATGCACCTCATCGTGATACAGCGGCGATGCGGTGCAGGCGGAGGCCCAGGCTCGCCACCAAGTGAGCGTATCGATCAGGCGATGATTCACGTCGACGGGCTCGGGGACGGTCTTGTGCGACGGGTACCAGGTCAGCGTGAGGTCTACCGTCTCACCCGCGCTCACGATGAAGGTGGCGACGTGCGCGTGGTCACTCGAGTTCAGCAGCGGCCCTCGCACCACGATCGCGTCAGGGCCGGCGATCGCGACGAGCGCATTATCACCTTCCTCAGGCAGTTGGCGCATCCAGGGGATCGCATCCGCATAACCGAATCGAACGCGCAACTCCTCGTGCATCTGCACCGAGCCAGCGACTCCCCGCACGCGCCTGATCAGGTCTGCACGCCCGTCGCCGCGCGGCATGAGATCGGTCACCTCAACCTCCCCCGTGGTCGTCACCCAGGTGGTCACCAGAATGAAGGTGTCTTCGAGGTATTCGCGTCGGGTGGAGACGACCTCACCCACCGGAGCAACCAGCCAGCGACCGTGCTCTTCGGTGCCGAGGAGGGCTCCAAAAGTGGATGCCGAGTCGAACCGCGGCAGGCACAGCCAGTCGATGCTGCCGTCATTTCCGACGAGCGCAGCAGTGTGGCAGTCACCAATCAGGGCATAGTCCTCGATGTTCAGCGCCATTGACCCATCCTGACAGTTAGTTTGGACTCATGATCAAGACCAGTCGCACTCTCGTGATACTCGGAGCAGGCGGCGACCTGGCAGCTCGACTCCTGCTGCCGGGCCTCGGTCAGCTTCTGTCAGCAGACCGGGGAATCGAGCTCGAACTGATCGGTGTCGACTTCGCTCCCATGACGGATGCGGCGTGGCGCAAGCGAGTGACGACCGCGTTCACGCTCGGCGGAGCTCACGCCGACCGCGTCACGTCCACAGTGGCGAGTTCGCGCTACGTGCAGGCAGACGCGACGAGCGCGATCGACCTAGAGCGCATCCTCTCGTCGTGTGGATCGCCGCCCGCCCTGTATTGCGCTTTGCCACCGCACATCTGGAAAGGCACGGTGGCTGCGCTGTCCACGATCGAACTGCCGAAGGGTCTCACGCTCGCGGTCGAAAAGCCGTTCGGTACCGATCTCGCGAGCGCACAGGCACTGAACCGCACGCTCGAGAAGCTGCTGCCGGAAAATCGCATCCAACGCGTCGACCATTTCTTGGGTAAGTCCACAGTGCTCAATTTGCTTGGCCTTCGATTCGCGAACCGCATTTTCGAGCCGATGTGGAACGCCGACAACATCGCCAGGGTGGAGATCTCGTACGACGAGGTGCTCGGTCTTGAGTCGCGCGCCGGCTACTACGACTCGGCGGGCGCGCTCGTCGACATGATTCAGAGTCACTTGCTGCAAGTGTTGGCACTTGTGGCAATGGAGCCACCATCGAGCCTTGACGCAGATGATCTCCGCGGGGGCATGGCGCAGGCACTTCGTGCGACGAGTATCTGGAACGGCAACCCGATCGAGGCGAGTAGGCGCGCGCGATATACCGCGGGCACAATTGGCGGTCGCGCTTTCATCGACTACGCGAAAGAACGGGGAGTCGAGCCGAAGCGTCAGACCGAGACTCTCGCCGAAATCATCCTCGAGGTGAAAAATTGGCGCTGGGCGGGCGTGCCCTTTATCCTGCGGTCGGGGAAGGCGCTGGCTGACGCCGCGAAGGGCATCACTATCACGTTCAAAGACGTTCCTCACCTGCCGACCGGGCTGACCGGGCATCCGACTCCTGCCGCAGTTCGCATCGGGCTGAGCCCCGAAACGCTTGAGTTCGACCTCAACATCAACGGGGCGGGTAGCCCGTTCGAGCTCGACCACATCGTGATGGCCGCAGAATTTGCCCAGGGCGATCTCAACGCATACGGCGAGGTGCTCGCCGGCATTCTCAACAGTGATCCGACCTTATCGGTTCGCGGTGATGTCGCAGTGGAATGCTGGCGAATCGTTGAGCCGGTGCTGCGCGCATGGCGCAAAGACGAGGTTCCGCTCGACACCTACCGGGCCGGCTCTAACGGCCCAGCCTCTTGGCGGAAGCGCGCGATCCCCCCACGCGTTGGCTAGCGGTTCGGCAGAACGCCAGCGGTGGCGAGGAGCTCGGAGAGTCCTGCCCCATCTGGCGCGAAAAACCAGGGTACTGAGTCGCGGCCCTCGTGGCCTGTCGCCGGGCTCCGCCCACCGGCGAGTACTGCTTCACTCGGGGATAGTTGGCGGATGGCTACCGCCAGCACACTCTGCGGGTGGCGCTCCACGAACGCACCATAGAGGTCTTCGTCGTGCTGGCCGTCGTCACCGACCAACAGCCAATGGATGCCGGGAAAATCGCTGGCGAGCCGGTCGAGGGCCGTGCGTTTGTGTTCGCGCCCACTGCGAAACCAGCGGTCATGCGTAGGCCCCCAGTCGGTGAGCAGAAGGGCACCAGCCGGATAGAGGTTTCGCTCCAGAAACCGAGTGAGAGTGGGCGCGACGTTCCATGCGCCGGTTGACACGTAAATGACCGGCGAGCCAGGGTGGGCCTTCGCTAGGCGTTCATAGAGCACGGCCATGCCTGCTACCGGGCGACGCGCGTGCTCGTCAAGGACAAACGTATTCCAGGCTGCAAGGAACGGCCGGGGGAGCGAGGTGACCATGACGGTGTCATCGATATCCGAGACGATGCCGAATGCGACTGACGGTTCGACAATGAAAACGGGTGCAGATACCGGCTCAGTGTCATCCGTCGACAGCGTAATCGAGTGCCAGCCCGGGCTCAGGTCGACCTCGAGTCGCGTGTCGATAACGCCGCCGCGGTCAGCGGTGATCCGCTGCTCGACTCCGCCAGCGCTGATCGTGACTTCAACGTCATCAACGGGGATGCTGAAAAAGCTCCGCCAGCCCCGCACTTTCGCGGCGCGTTGCTTCGCAGGGGCATCCCCCCGAGTGAGCACAACGCGGCACAACACGCGCGCCCAGCCGGGAGCGCCATAGCCGGCATACGGAACGATCGTGGTGCGTAGCCCGCGCTTTCGACCGCGACGTTCACGCCAACCGTGGAATGCATCCTCGACTCGTGCCGCCCGGTGCAGGATCGGCGAGGCCGCCTCAGAGACAGCTGACGCTTTACGAGGGCGAGGCATTGCCCCAGTCTGGCACGATGGCCCGATTGGCCGGCGCGAAGACGCGCCCATGTGGCAGTGACGCGCCCCCGCATCGGGGGCGCGGTAGGATTTGGCGACGGTTAGGAGTCATCGTGGCAGGAACAACTCTGGGGGTCTCGGCGCCCGACGCGCCGGCGGTGATCCGCAATGAGCCAGTACAGGTGCGTAGCACCAAGCGGCTGGCGACTCTGCTTGACTCTGCGGCCGCCGCGATCGACGAACTCGGTTACGAAAGATTGACGACCGCGATGATCGCGGAGCGCGCCGGGGCGTCGATCGGCACGGTTTACCGCTACTTTCCCGACCGCATAGCGGTGCTCCAGGCACTCGCGGTGCGTAACTACGAACGGGTCTACACGCGGGTTATCGACGCCATTTCCGATTCGAAAAACTCGAACGGGCTCGATGCGATGAGCGCGGCCTTCGAGATCTTCGTGGATGCTTTTCGCACCGAACCGGGATTTCACTCACTTCGCATTGGCGATGTCATCGATCTTCGCCCGACCGCTTCGGGCCCGACCAACAACGATCGTTTGGCTAAAGCCATGTTTGACGTAATAGTCAACCGGTTCGGGGTTACCGACGACCAGCAGTCCCGACTCACGTTTGCGGCGGCGATCGAGACGACGGATGCGCTCGTAGCGCGCGCATTCGCTCGTGATAACTCGGGTGATCCGGCTTGGCTCGAGCAGGGTAGGCAGTTCGTCCGCCTCGCCCTCGAAAAGCACTTCGCCTAGACCTTAATTTCCTCGATACGCATCGTGATCGCGGTGCATACGGCATTTGGCGCGCAATATCAAGTCATCCAATCGGGAATGACACCCGCCACGAATGATGTTTAGCTGGAAGAACTGGCAAGTGTAGATCCGTGTCCGGGCACGAGGAATGAGCCGCAGTTATGATCGAGTTTCGTTCGGTGTCGAAGGAATTCCCCGACGGGACTCGGGCTGTTGATGACTTCAGCCTGATCATTCCGTCGCGCAAGACCACAGTTTTCGTCGGGTCGTCCGGCTGCGGTAAGACCACCTTGTTGCGCATGATCAACCGCATGGTCGATCCGACTTCAGGTCAGATCGAGATCGACGGCGACGACATTGCAGCCGCCCCACCCGTGCAATTGCGTCGCGGTATTGGATACGTCATGCAGAACTCGGGTCTGCTCCCGCACCGCAAGGTGATCGACAACATTGCAACGGTTCCGCTCCTCACCGGAGTACCGAAGAAGAAGGCTCACGCGGATGCTCTTGAGCTGCTCGATCGCGTCGGTCTCGACCGTTCCCTCGCCGACCGCTACCCGAGCCAGCTTTCCGGTGGCCAGCAGCAGCGTGTCGGAGTCGCTCGCGGCCTCGCAGTGAACCCCAACATCCTGCTGATGGATGAGCCCTTTGGGGCGGTTGACCCCATCGTGCGCGCAGACCTGCAGAACGAGCTCATTCGTCTGCAACGCGACCTCGACAAGACGGTGGTATTCGTGACCCACGACATCGATGAGGCATTTCTGCTCGGCGACCAGGTAGTGATCCTGCAGAAAGGGGCGAAGATCGCCCAGGTCGGATCGCCAACCGAGATCACCGAGAACCCGGCGAGTGAATTCGTGGCGAGCTTCATTGGGGTTGACCGCGGAAAGCGCGCGCTCAGTATCAAGAAGACCGCGCACGGCAGCATATTAATCGACGGCGAGGGCCGAGCTGCTGGCAGGCTTGTGACCGCTTCTGTCGACAACGTCGTGGCGTCGGAATGAACTGGCTGTTCAATAACCTCGACCTCGTGTGGCAGCTCTCTGTGCAACACATTCAGCTGAGCATCCCCCCCATTGTCATTGGCTTTGTGGTGGCCGTACCACTCGGCTGGCTCGCGCACCGCTACCAGGTGACCCGGGGGCTATTGCTCACCGTCGTCGGACTGCTCTACACGATTCCGTCGATCGCGCTATTTCTGATCCTTCCGCCCATTTTCGGTTTCAGCGTGCTGAGTGCGACTAACCTCACGGTTACTCTCTCGATCTACGCCGTTGCCGTGATGATCCGGTCGACAGCGGATGCGCTCGACTCTGTCGACCGCGACGTGATCCAGTCGGCGACCGCGGTTGGATTCTCGACATGGGGTCGATTCTGGACGGTCGATTTTCCCCTGGCCGGGCCGGTTCTGCTCGCCGGGCTTCGGGTAGTGGCGGTGAGCACGGTCAGCCTCGTAACGGTCGGTATTTTGATCGGCGTGCAGAGCCTCGGCTACCTGTTTACAAACGGGTTACAACGTGACATTCCGATCGAGATCGGCGTCGGGGTCGTACTCACGGTCGTCATCGCGCTCCTCTTCGATGCTGTTCTCGTGCTGTTGGGGCGAATGCTTATGCCGTGGACGCGGATCGCTAAGTCAGAGCGATCCACGCATGCCGTGCGTGACGCTGACACGGTGGGCGCATGAACTACTTCCTTGATGCGATCCAGTGGATCTTCGCGCCCGTGTGGGTGCACGGCAAGAGCAGAATCGTCAACGACATCATTCAACGTGTCGGCGAACACGTGGGATACACGCTCGTCTCGGTCGCGATCGCGACTGCCGTGGCGGTGCCGCTTGGATACCTGATCGGGCACACCGGAAAAGGAAAGCAGCTCGCCGTCGGGCTCTCGGGGGCCGCTCGAGCGTTGCCATCGCTTGGTCTGCTGACGATCCTCGCCCTCGCGATCGGTATCGCTCGTGCGCCGATTGCCGCAGTAATCGTATTCTTCCTGCTGGGCGTGCCGTCGATTCTTGCTGGCGCCTATGCAGGGCTCGAGACTATTGATCGCAGCACGATCGATGCAGCACGTGCGATCGGTATGACCGAGTGGCAAATTCTCACGAAAGTTGAGATTCCGCTGGGACTACCGCTGCTGCTCGGCGGTATTCGCAGTGCCGCCCTCCAGATCGTTGCGACGACGTCGCTCGCGGCGTACATCGGGCTCGGCGGTCTCGGCACGTATCTGTTCGCGGGCCTGGGCACTCACGACTTTGCGCAGACCCTCGGCGGGGCAATTCTCGTTGCCGTACTTGCGCTTGCATTCGATGCCTTCTCGGCGTTGTTCCAGAAATTCGCTGTTCCCCGCGGTGTTGCGGCGACCCAAGCGAAAGAGGTTCGCATCAGGCCACACCGGCCTCGTGCGGTGGTGGGAACCCCCACCTCATGAAGAAAAGGAAAAACATGTTCAGTGCAAGGAACAAGGGCCGACTCGCGCTTGGCGCCGTCGTGGTCGGGGCAGCATTGGCCCTCTCAGGGTGCGCATCCGGTGATCCGCTCGGTTCGGGATCCACGAGCGCGGCGACCAACTCCGGCACCATCGTCGTTGGTTCGCAGGCGTACTACTCGAATGAAATCATCGCAGAAATCTACTCACAGGCGCTCGAGAAAGCCGGATTCACGGTCGAGCGCAAATTCCAGATTGGTCAGCGCGACGCCTACCTGCCGGAGCTCGAAAAGGGCACCGTTGACGTGATTCCGGAGTACACCGGCAATCTGCTGCAGTTCTACGCGAAAGACACCAAGGTCACGACGTCGACCGATGTGTACGCCCAGTTGGCTGGCGCTCTACCCAAGAACCTCGCCGTTCTTGATCAGTCACCCGCGACTGATCAAGATTCGTACAACGTTACGCAGGCATTCGCTGACAAGAACAATGTGAAAAGCATCGCCGACCTCGCCGGAATCAAGGGTCTCGTCCTGGGAGGCAACGCCGAACTCGAGACCCGTCCGTACGGCGTGCAGGGCCTTAAAGACACCTACAAGGTTGACGTGAGCTTTAAGGCCATTGGCGACAGTGGTGGTCCGCTCACCGTTGCCGCGCTCAAGGACGGCACGATCACGGTCGGCAACATCTATAGTGCCGATCCGAACATCTCGGCAAATAAGCTCGTCACGCTGACTGACCCGAAGGGCCTGTTCCTCGCTTCGAACGTCGTTCCGCTCGCGAACAAGAACATCGCTCTCAAGATTGCACCGATCCTTAATCCGATCGATGCGAAACTCACGGCCAAAGGACTCTCAGAACTGAACGCCCTGAGCGTCAACAATCAGGAGTCCTCGGCGAAGATCGCCACCGCTTGGCTGACTGACAACGGTTTCCTCAAGTAAGGAGTCATGTGTCGAGGGGCAGATGCTGCCGTACCGTCGCGCACCGGTAGCGGAACGGCATCTGCCCCTCTCGGTGCACCGATTTCACGCCACGAGGTGACCATTCAGGTTGACTACAGCGCGTCGCCGTCGCGGTAAGGCGCCTGCAGGTACCGCGCTTCACGGCGCACGACGAGCTTCTTCACAGCGAAGGCCACTGCGACGAACACGATGATTGCGCCGACAAAGAGGTAGCCGGCACTGTGAAGTTTCGAGAGCAGCTCACGATAGGTTCCGCCCGCGAAAGCGCCGACTGAAACGTAGGCGCCCGCCCAGATGGCTGATGCCGGCATCGTCCACGCCAGAAATCGTCGGTAACTCATCGCACTCGCGCCAGCCGTTACCGGGATGAGGGCGTGCAATACGGGTAGAAATCGCGAGACGAACACAGCGACCCCGCCGCGTCGTTCCAGATAATTCTCAGCGCGCACCCAGTTGTGCTCGCCGAGGTATCGTCCGAGACGGGATGCGCGCATATAACGCCCGCACAACATCCCAAGTGCGAATCCGATCGATTCTCCGACGAACGCGCCAGCGATCACGGTGCGGGTGACCGGGTCGATCGAGTCGACTGTGACGAGCAACCAGCTGATCGAGTCGCCGAGCAATCCGGCGAACCCGGCGAACAGCGACCCGAGGATCTCGCTCATGTAGTGAGTCCATCCGCAGGCTGGGTGCCGCTGCCGTTGCCCCCGGCGCTGCCGCTGCCGCTGCCGCTGCCGTTGCCCCCGGCGCTGCCGCTGCCGCTGCCGCTGCCGTTGCCCCCGGCGCTG
>JANXVG010000055.1 GCA_025351795.1 Salinibacterium sp.
CGGCTGCTGGATTATCCAGCAGCCGAGCCTGTGAACCTGAAAAGGGAACGACGCAGGCACGTCGCGACCGCCACGAGCAACTAAGCTAACGGGGTGAATTCGGCCCCGAACGGTCCCCTTATTGTGCAGAGCGATCGAACGGTTTTGCTGGAGGTCGCGCACCCGCAAGCTGAGGATGCCCGGCACGACCTCGCCGTATTCGCGGAGCTCGAGCGCGCACCGGAACACATCCACACCTATCGCATTACGCGCCTAGGACTCTGGAACGCTCGCGCCGCTGGACACAGCGCTGAGAACATGCTCGCTACCCTCGAGAAGTACTCCCGGTTCGCGATTCCGCCGAGCGTTTCCGTGGATATCACCGAGACCGTGGGTCGGTACGGCCGCCTGGTGATCGAGCGCGACGCTGAGGGCACCCTGACGCTCACCGCAACGGATGCCGCGGTGCTCGCCGAAATCTCGCGAGCAAAAAAAGTGGCTGGCCTGCTGTTCGAGAAGCGTGGCCCGAACACCTTCGTGGTGCAGGCCTGGGCGCGTGGACAGCTCAAACAGGAGCTACTCAAGCTCGGCTGGCCAGCCGAGGACCTCGCCGGATACACGCCGGGCACCCCACACGAGATAACCCTCAACACCGCCGATTGGCACTTGCGTCCGTACCAGAACCAGGCCATCGACAACTTCTTCGCACACGGATCGGGTGTCGTCGTGCTGCCGTGTGGGGCGGGCAAAACGCTCGTCGGCCTCGGCGCGATGGCGAAGGCCGAGACGACAACGCTCATCCTCGTCACCAACACCGTGTCGGCGAGGCAGTGGCGTGCAGAGTTGCTGAAGCGCACAACCCTGACGGAAGCGGAGATCGGCGAGTATTCCGGCCACCTCAAAGAGATCAAGCCGGTCACGATCGCCACCTACCAGATCCTCACCGCGCGCAGGAAAGGCGAGTACGCCCACCTCGCCCTGCTGGATGCTCTCGACTGGGGCCTCGTGATTTACGACGAAGTGCACCTGCTGCCCGCTCCCGTGTTCAAGCTCACCGCCGAGTTGCAAGCCCGTCGGCGCCTCGGCCTCACCGCGACGCTCGTGCGGGAGGACGGCCGCGAGGGTGACGTGTTCTCCCTCATCGGCCCGAAGCGATTCGACGCCCCGTGGAAAGAAATCGAGGCGCAGGGGTTCATTTCTCCGGCATCCTGCTTCGAGGTGCGCATCGACCTGCCAGAGCACGAGCGACTCGAATACGCGGCATCCGCGGATGACGAGCGCTACCGCCTCGCAGCAACTGCCCCCGCCAAGCTGTCTGTCGTCAAGCAACTCGTGAAGAAACACGAGGGTGAGCGGATTCTGGTGATCGGCCAGTACCTCGACCAGATCGACGAGTTAGCCGATGTGCTGCACGCACCCAAACTGACCGGCGCGACCTCGATTCACGATCGCGAACGGCTGTACCAGGAGTTTCGCGATGGGGTAACAAAGGTGCTCGTGGTCTCGAAGGTCGCGAACTTCTCGGTCGATCTGCCCGAGGCGACCGTTGCGATCCAGGTCAGCGGATCATTCGGCTCGCGACAAGAGGAGGCGCAGCGCCTCGGTCGCCTCCTTCGACCCAAGGAGAGCGGACTGTCCGCCAACTTCTACACGCTCGTCGCGCGCGACACGGTTGACCAGGACTTCGCCCAGAACCGACAACGTTTCCTTGCCGAGCAGGGCTACAGCTACACGATCCTCGACTCGCACGAGATCGCAGCCTGAGCCGAACCTCAGTACGCGAGTACCCCGTTCTCGTCGAATCGCGCCGGCAGCACGTCCCACACGAACTCGGGGCGGATGGCGCCGTACAAGTGCGGGTACAACTCACCGGCGCCGCCATCCTCGAATCGCAGGTCAATGCCCGCGGCACGCACCTCGTCGTCGTCCATCACGAGCACCACGAGTGGCCGTGCGTTGTCGGCGTGCACGAATCGTGCGACCGCGGGAAGCTGAGCCCGAGTCGACGCGTGAATGAACCCGACATCATCGAGCGTCGCGCCTCGCGTCGACACGCGGTAGAAGCCGGAGACACAAGCGTCCAGCCAATCGTCTTCCTCGGCGATGTGCAGTATCTCCATATCCAGCCTCTCCTCGGGGCGAATTTCGGTGCTCAATTTCGGGTACGACCGGCCGTCGCGAGTGTCGCTGACAACTTCCCGGGCATCCCCG
>JANXVG010000012.1 GCA_025351795.1 Salinibacterium sp.
TCTCGGTGCAATTCGCCGACTGCGCAGGGCAGACGATCACCCTCAGGTCGCTCTACCCAATGCTGGGCACCCGACGCGGATTTCGCAGTTGGCGACCGCGCGCCGGCAGCATGTGACCGAACGAAGCTGAATTTTGTGATCGCGGGCTATCTGTGCCAATATATCGACAGTATCGCCGTGCCCGAACAACGCTGTGAGGAATAGTTAATGAATTTCATGGGAACGAGAATGCAGCGGATCGGTCTTACCGCCGTGAGTGTTGCTGTGATTCTTGGGGCTGGTGCTGTATCGCCCGTCCTGGCCACCCCGCCCACCCCTGGAACGTACATTGCGACGGGACACGACCTCGATTTCCACTGTTCATATAGCAACGACCCCACAAGTTCCGAGTGCGGCGAACTGACTGTCTTGATGACGAAAGTCCGTCACAGTTCAACACTTCCGGTGCTCGCCATCAATAGCGCCAGTGGCTACGGTCGCCTCGATGACGCCCTCACGCTGTTGGGCATTTCGCATGTAAACGTCAACGTGCACGATGCCGCATTCGCATCGACGGTTTTTTCCGGCTACAGCGCGATCGTCGTTGGTTCCTGGTACGACGGGTTCAGAAATCCCGACGTGACAGATCTGATCACTCGCACAGCAGACTTCGTGGCCTACTACAACGGTGGTGGCGGAATCATCTCGCAAACCAATGGTGGAGAGCGAGGTTCCGAAACCATGTACAACTATTACGATCTCCTCGGCTTCACGGCGGCAAGCGTCAACCAACGGAGTCCCCGCACGGTGACAGCTCTGGGCACGACCCTGGGCATCACATCGGCAATGGTCAATTGTTGCGCGACCCACAATGCGTTTTTGAACCCGCCCGCCATCATTAATCAGGTACTTGAGGTGGATGTCAACAACGTCCCCGTTTCGCTCATGCTTGACGGAACGGCTCTCCCCGCCGGCGGCATCGGCGGCGGTACGCTGGAAGCAAACGTGAGTTTGGCACTGGCGCTGGGCGCTCCGGTAGCTGGGGCGCAGGGAGTTGCATCGGGGGCGTTCCTGCTTCCGAATTCAGTCTGGACCGTCACGCTTCAATCGACCCCCACAGTGTTAGTCACCGGGTCGACAAACCTCTTCGGGGCGTTCTCCTCGCCCTACACAATTCCCACGGGACTCGCAGCGGGAGATCACACGATTACACTAACCGGACTTGCCCCCGACAATTCAGTTGTCACCCGAGTGCTGTATATCACCATTGCACCGGATGGCACGCTCAGCTACTCGGGGTCAAGTGCCTACGTGGCGCCAGTGCCGTCGCTTGCAAAGACGGGCGTCGATGGAACACGGGATGGGTTGCTCGGCGGTGGCGCTCTACTCGTGGTCAGCCTCGGAGTTTTCGTCATCATCAACAACAGGCGTCGTCGCAACGCTCAGTCCACGACCCGATAACAGCCTGATCGTGGCGGCCGTGCAACGTTGCTGCGCAGACTGGTGAGCACCGAACGAGTCAGTACACGTCTCCTGTGTTGACGACCTTGACCGTTTTGCTCTGTTTCGTTCCGTTTCCGACAATGGTGATTGTGTAGTTCTGGCTCGTGTTGCCGCACGGGAATACGAACGGCACATATCCGCTGGGGAAGTCGTTCTGATTGCCGCTCGGCGGGAGCGTCCATCCTTGCCCGCCGGTTTCCGCATCCGCAGTGTTGACGCCGAAGTATGCGGCTATGCCGTTTTTGCTGGCCCAGGCGACCTTCAGGTAGACCGGGTTGCCGGTCTTGCTGTCACATTGTGCCGTGAGTTTTGCTGTAAAGGACGTGATAGCGAGCGTGGTCGGCGCTGGTGGCGGCACCGCACTCTTGGTGGCAGTTGTCGTCGACGTCGGAGTCACGCTCGGCGTGGGGCTGGGAGCCATGCTGGGAGCCGTGTTGGGAGTCATCGAAGCCGAAGCGCTGGGAATGACAGTCGCGCCGTTGCCCCGCGCGAGAAGCACAAACAGTACGATTAGAATCGCGAGCAGTAGCGCGACGCCCACGACGATCAGCGTAACGAGCAGGCGGCGGGACCCTTTTCCCTCGCCTGCACCGCCGGGTGGGGCATCCGGCGCACGTGGCGGAGGTGTGACAACACCATCGAATCGTTCGGTTGGTGCGTCGCCGCTGGCCTGATCGAATCGCTGTGTCGGTGTGTTGTCGCTCATTGTTCCCCTTGTGTGCGGGCACGAGGCACACTCTGCCCCAGACGAGGACAGCATATTCGCTGTCGCCGGCGCTGATCAATGGGCGCGCATCATCACGGTCGAGCGCGCGGCTCGGTCAGCATCGTGGATGCGTGGCTACCGGGGGTTTCCCGGTTTCAGCCCGTAAGGTGCATGCGGTGCACGTCCGAATTGCGGATGTGTCCCCTATGTCGGCCGAAAGTATTTATGACCACCACGAGATCACACTCCGCGCGTCGTCGTGCTGTGCCGTCGATGCGTCACGCACGACTCAGGTCATCGCATGTGTTGAGGGAAATTCTGAAACGGGTGCTGGTTGGCGCTCTTGTGCTGGCCGTTGGCGCGACCTCCGTGGCGGCGATTGTGGTGTGGGACACGGCGAGGAAGATCAAACCAGGCATCCATCTCGCGCTTGCCGCTAACCAGGCGCCGCCGAAGGTGGGGGCCATCGAGGGTGGCGCCAACATTTTGTTGACGGGAACGGATAGCAGATCCGGCTTGGGTGGTGGTTTCTCGAGTGCCGCGGAGCTCTCTGGCAGTTCGGGTGCTGGTAGCAATGACGTGACGATGGTGTTGCATATTTCGAAAGATCATACGAACGCCGCGGTGATCAGCATTCCTCGGGACATGATGCTGCCTATTCCCGCCTGCCCAGACGGTTCGGGCGGAAACCACAGCGCGCAGTCCAAAGGTATGTTCAACACCACTCTCTCCGAAGGTGGGCTCTCGTGTGTGGTGTTGACGGCCGAAGCGCTCACCGGGCTGAACATTGCATATGCGGCGGAAATCAATTTCAACGGAGTTGTCGCTCTATCGAACGCTGTCGGTGGGGTGAGTGTGTGCATTGCGACGCCGATAAATGACGACTACGCCGGTCTGAATCTCGCGGCGGGCCAGCAGACGATAGCGGGTTCTGACGCTCTCGCGTTCGTGCGTAGCCGCCACGGCGTGGGCGATGGAAGCGACCTGGGCCGCATCAGTAACCAGCAGACGTTCTTGTCGGCGCTCATGAGAAAAATTACGAGTGCTGGCGTGCTGAGTAACCCGCTCACGCTCTACGCGATTGCTAACGCTGTGGTCACTAATCTGCAACTATCCGACACGTTGACCAGCCCCGATGCGATGGTATCGATCGCGGTGGCTTTGAAGAGCGTCAACCTCAACAATTTGGTGTTCGTGCAGTACCCGGCAACGTCGGACCCCAACGACCCGAACCGGGTCATTCCCGACGCGACCGCCGGGGCATTGTTGAACGCGGCTTTAGCCGCCGAACAGCCCCTGCAACTGACCGGCGCAGTCGGTCGGGCTGCCGTTCTCGACACCAATGCCCCACCACCCGCGCCCACGACAGCACCTTCGAGCGATGCGTCGGCAACCCCGACCCCAGCCCCGACGGCGTCGGCCGGCCCGGCAGTGGTTGCAGCATCGCTACCGACGACGGTCAGCGGGCAAACCGCAGCGCAAGCTACCTGCGCCAAAGGAAACAATTAGTTACCGTCGGCCGTATTCTTCCCGCCGGTGACCCGGTCGCCCTCGTGAATGGTCGTCTTGATCGCGCTAGACTTTCTCACTAGAGACGTTGATCCGGCCATCACCGGGGAGTTCTCGGAAGAACGGTCGCCGGCTGTCTCGGTAGCCCAGTAGAACCGAGCGGGGCTGGCCCGTTATCGCTAAAGAGCAAGTGGTCGCGTGCAAGCGTGGCAAGCGAGGTGGTACCGCGGCATCCGTCGTCCTCGTGTACAGCGTTTTTCACAAACGTCCACACGAGCAGGAGCACCATGACCTACCCACTCAACGCCGGCGAACCCGTTCCGGCGTCGCCGCGGTTCCCGGAGATTGAGGAGCGCATCCTCGCCTTCTGGAAAGCGGATGCCACTTTTCAGGCGTCGATCGACCAGCGCGAGGGCTCGCCCGAATGGGTGTTCTACGACGGCCCGCCCTTCGCGAACGGCTTACCGCACTATGGCCACTTACTCACCGGCTATGCGAAGGATCTGTTTCCGCGCTTCCAGACCATGCGCGGCAAGCAAGTGCACCGCCGTTTTGGGTGGGATACCCATGGGCTGCCCGCCGAGCTGGAAGCGGAGCGTCAGCTCGGCATCACCGACAAGAAGCAGATTGAAGAAATGGGCATCGCGGCCTTCAACGCGGTTGCCCGTTCGAGCGTGCTCACCTACACCAGCGAGTGGGAAGAGTACGTGACGCGAATGGCGCGCTGGGTCGACTTCGACAACGACTACAAGACGCTCGATGTCACGTTCATGGAGTCGGTGATCTGGGCGTTCAAGCAGCTCTACGACAAGGGACTCGTTTACGAGGGTTACCGGGTGCTGCCGTACTGTTGGCGCGACCAAACCCCGCTCTCCAACCACGAACTGCGCATGGACGACGATGTCTACACGATGCGCCAAGACCAGTCGGTGACCGTGTCGTTCCCTCTTGATGGGATCAAGGCCGAGTCGCTCGGGCTCACCGCGGTGCGTGCGCTCGCCTGGACGACGACGCCATGGACCCTTCCGACCAACCTTGCGCTCGCCGTGGGCCCGTCGGTCGAGTACGCGGTCGTTTCCAGCGGGCCACTCGGGGCGGGCGACGGCGCGGCAGAGGGCGTTGCCGACTATCTGCTCGCGAACGACACCGTCGGTTCGTACGCCAAAGAACTCGGCTATGAGACGGCGGATGCCGCCAGAGCAGCCGTCTCTCGCACGATTTTCGGTCACCAGCTCGAAGGAGTGCGCTACGCGCGGCTGTGGGACTACTACGCGGACACCGCGGAGTGGGGCACGGAGAATGCGTGGCAGATTCTTGTGGCCGACTACGTCGCTACCGGCGAGGGAACCGGCATCGTGCATCAAGCCCCCGCCTATGGTGAAGACGACCAGGTGGTGTGCAGCGCAGCAGGAATCCCGGTGATCATCTCGATAGATGACGGCGGAAAATTTCTGCCGCTCATCGCCGAGGTGGCCGGCCTGCAGGTTTTCGACGCGAACAAGACCCTGATCCAGCGACTACGTACTGATGGCCGGTTGGTGAAGGTCGCGAGCTATGAGCACTCCTACCCGCACTGCTGGCGGTGCCGCAATCCGCTGATCTATAAGGCCGTCTCCAGTTGGTTTGTGCGGGTGCCCGAGTTTCGCGACCGCATGAGCGAACTCAACCAGAAAATCAACTGGGTGCCGGCCAACGTGAAAGACGGCCAGTTCGGCAAGTGGGTGGGCAACGCCCGCGAGTGGTCAATCAGCCGCAACCGGTACTGGGGCAGCCCGATCCCGGTCTGGAAGAGTGACAATGCCGCGTATCCGCGGATCGACGTCTACGGATCGCTGGCCGAACTTGCGGCCGACTTCGGCGCGCTGCCTCTCAATTCCGAGGGCGAGCCCGACCTGCACCGACCGTTTGTCGACGAGCTCACTCGATCCAACCCAGACGACCCGACCGGGCAGTCGACGATGCGTCGCATCACTGATGTGCTCGACGTGTGGTTTGACTCTGGTTCGATGCCGTTCGCGCAGGTACATTATCCGTTCGAGAATGAGCAGTGGTTCGCTACTCACCACCCGGCCGACTTCATTGTCGAGTACATCGGGCAGACTCGTGGGTGGTTCTACCTCCTGCACGTGTTGTCGACGGCGCTCTTTGACCGACCGGCGTTCACTAACGTGATTAGCCACGGAATCGTGCTGGGCAGCGACGGCCAGAAGATGTCGAAGAGCCTGCGTAATTACCCCGACGTATCCGAGGTATTCGACCGCGACGGTGCGGATGCCATGCGCTGGTTCCTGATGTCGAGTTCGGTCATTCGCGGCGGCAACCTCATCGTGACGGAGGAAGGGATCCGCGGAGGGGTGCGCGAACTGCTTCTGCCGCTCTGGAGCACGTATTACTTCTTCACCCTGTACGCGAACTCGGCCGGTGGCGGATACACCGCGACATGGCGCACCAACTCTACGAACGTGCTCGACCGGTACCTCCTCGCCAAGACTCATCGGGTGATCATCGACGTCACCGCGCACCTCGAGAACCTCGACAGCCCGCTCGCGGCCGCCGCCCTGCGCGACTTCGCTGACGTACTCACCAACTGGTACGTGCGCCGCAGTCGCGACCGGTTCTGGTCGGGGACCGACGTGGATGCCTTCGACACCCTGTACACGGTGCTCGAGACCATCGCGCGGGTTGCCGCTCCTCTCATCCCGCTCGTGAGCGAGGAAATCTGGCGAGGACTCACGGGGGCACGCAGCGTGCATCTGATGGACTGGCCATCCGCTGACGCGTTCCCCGCTGATGACGCGCTCGTTTCTGCGATGGACCGTGTGCGGGAGGTGGCGTCCTCGGTGCTCGCGCTGCGGAAGGGTCAGGGGCTGCGGGTGCGGCTGCCGCTCGCGAAACTCACGGTGGTGAGCGACGACTCAGGGGCAGTGGCGGGCTTCGCGGATATTCTGCGCGACGAGCTGAATATCAAGGACGTCGCCACGAGTCGGCTTGCAGACCACACACTCGCCGAGTTCGGTATCAGCCAGCGCCTCAGCGTAAACGCTCGCGCCCTAGGCCCGCGCGTCGGCAAAGACGTGCAGCGAATCATCCAGGCTGCTAAGGCAGGGGACTGGTCTTCAGTGGCAGGGCCGTCGGCACCCGGCGATTCGGGTGGTGCTGCGCAGCTCGTGACAGTGGGTGGTACCGAGCTCCTCGAGACCGAATTCGAGTTGACGCTCGAGTCGTCAGACCCGTCGAGCGCCATCGCGTTTCTGGGCGGTGGCGGGTTCGTGATTCTCGACACCGAAATCACCCCCGACCTCGAGGCGGAGGGGCTCGCGCGCGACCTTATCCGTGCGATCCAGGACGCCCGCAAGTCTGCTGGCCTCAACGTGAGCGACCGAATCCGCTTGCGAATCGGGGGAGACGGCGCGGCAGACATCGACGCTCTCTCGTCGTTCGGTGAGACCATCGCCGCCGAAACTCTCGCGACCGACTGGAGCTTCGAGCTCACCGCAGACCCGGCAACGGATGCCGCGTTGAATGCTCCGATCGGGTCGCACCGGGCAACCCTGACACCCAACCAGTATGCAAACACTGGTGTACTTGTCATTGATCTGTATGTGACGGGCACCGAGACGGCAGGAGAAGTTGATGTCTGATCGTGATGACCACGACGACGAGTTCGACAACGACGAGGTGCAGAACCCGCTCGGTGACCTGAGCCCATTCGCCGACGGCGACGAGGGCACCAACATCGACGACGACTCCGACTACGAACTGGAAGACTCCGAATATCAGGCGGATGCCGACCGGGTTTACGCAGAACTTCTTGCGCGCGTGGGCGAGAGTGCTCCACGACCGCGACTAGAGCCGACTCGGCGCGCTGTCGAATTGCTCGGTGACCCCCAGCGGTCGTACCCGATCATTCACGTCACGGGAACCAACGGTAAAACCTCCACGAGTCGTATTACCGAGAGTATTCTGCGCGCGTACGGCTTGCGCACCGGGCTACTCACGAGCCCACACCTCGTGCGGGTGAACGAGCGGATTGTGATTGACGGCCGACCGATTTCGAACCGGGCGCTCGCGGCCAACTGGGCAGACATCCAGCCGTACATTGGCATGGTCGATGTCGAACTCGCGGCGAGCGGGCAGGAGCGCCTCACCTTCTTTGAGGCACTCACCGTGCTCGCCTACGCGTCGTTCGCCGACGCACCGGTTGACGTTGCGGTAATCGAGGTAGGCATGGGCGGAGAGTGGGATTCCACGAACGTCGCCGATGGCACGGTCGCGGTATTCACGCCGATCGCCCTCGATCACACTCAACGCCTCGGTTCGACGATCTCCGAGATCGCGGCGACCAAGTCGGGCATCATCAAGCCCGTCGCGAGCGTCGTTTCTGCGCTGCAAGAAACGGATGCCCTCGCCCAGCTCGAGCGCGCCGCACAACTCACCGAGTCGACTCTTGCGGTGGAGGGCACGGCGTTCTCGCTCACCTCGACGGTTGTCGCGATCGGGGGGCAGGTGGTGTCTGTGCGAGGCCTCGCCGGTGATTACAACGATCTTTTCCTGCCCCTCTTCGGCACCCATCAGGCACACAACGCTACGCTCGCCATTGCCGCTGTCGAATCGTTCATCGGGGGCGGCAGCCAGGCGCTCGACCGAGATCTACTCGCCGAAGGCTTCGCTACTGCCACGTCCCCTGGCCGACTGCAGATCATCGGCATCGAGCCGACGGTGCTCGTGGATGCCGCGCACAATCCGCACGGCGCGCTCGCGCTCGCGCTCGCCATCGGCGCCTTCTTCACCTTCGATGAGCTGTGTATCGTGATCGGCGTGCTCGCAGACAAGGATGCGCGCGGCATCGTGGATGCGCTGTTCCCGATCGCGGTGCGGATGAACGTCACCCAGCCGCTCTCTGAGCGCGCCGTTCCCGTTGATGAACTCGCAAAAAACATGGTCGACTGGACCAGCCACGACATGGTGTACCCATTCGATTCGCTTGAGGGTGCTCTCGCTAATGCACGCGAATGGGCGGAAGACGGCCCGCGGCGCGGAGTTCTTGTCACCGGCTCGATCACTCTCGTAGGCGAGGCGATTACGCTCGCATCGGCGCAGGGGTGGAAGCGATGAGCGACGCGACGCCTAGCGAAGCCGAGCGGAACGGCGCGCCCACGACGGCGCCGGCCGCGTTCCCGCCTGCTGGCAGGACGCGACGGGTGCGTTCGGTCACCGAATCTCTGTTGTCGATCGTGCTCGCACTCGAAGCGATACTGGTGTTCTTCGTGATGCTCACCGCCTTCGGCCTCAAAGCTGTGGAACCGGTGGTCGGTTTTGCCGCTGGGCTGGTACTCATGGTGCTGTTGATACTCGCGGCCCGACTGCTGCGCTACGGCGGCGGCATCTGGGTGGGCTGGGTGCTGCAAGCCGCTCTCGTCGCCACCGGGGTGATGCTTCCCATCATGTTCTTCATCGGCGCATGCTTTGTCGCTATCTGGGTCTATTGCGTTGTGAAGGGCCACCAGATCGACGCGACAAATACCGCTCTACTTTCCGTCGCATCCACTCAAGAAAAGGACAACTGATGACCGTCGAAGAAACTCTCGTACTCGTGAAGCCAGACGGGGTTGCTCGCAATCTCACGGGTGAAATTTTGCGCCGCATCGAGGCAAAGGGCTACCAGCTGGTTGATGTGAAGCTCGTGCAGGCTGACCTCGATCTGCTTGCCGCGCACTACGCCGAGCACGATGGCAAGCCGTTCTACGAGCCGCTCGTTGAGTTCATGCAGAGCGGTCCGATCGTGGCGCTGCGCATTGTTGGCAACCGCGTGATTGAAGGATTTCGTTCGCTTGCCGGTACGACCGACCCGACCACAGCCGCTCCGGGCACGATCCGCGGAGATCTCGGGCGCGATTGGGGCATCTCGGTGCAGCAGAACCTTGTTCACGGCAGTGATTCGGTTGAATCGGCCGCCCGCGAATTGGCGCTGTGGTTTTAGCGAGCTGACGGCACCGACTTACAGGTACGACAGCACGTCCAGTCGCAGCTGAGCCACGATCGCGATGATCAGATAGCACGCGAAGGTGATCACCGGGATGAAGCCGTAGAGGCTGCCAAACACCTTCTGAGCGCGCGCCGAGACCGGGTACACACCGTCGCGGAGATTATGCAGAGTCACGAGCCAGAACAACGGGATCGTGACCGACCAGACGACCATGCACCAGGGGCACAGCGTACCGAGCATGAAGATGCTCTGACTCATCAGCCAGATGCAGAAAGCCAGCGCGCCCGCCACGCCGACGTTGAACGTAACCCAGAACCACCGATCACAGCGTGCGCCAGCCAAGAGGGCGACGCCGACCGCGATCGGGGCCACGAATCCGCCGAGCCCGAGCACGGGGTTGGGGAAGCCGAACACCGAGCCCTGCCACGAGGCGAGATTCTTGCCGCACTGCACCACAAGGCTGAAATTGCAGTCGAGTGCTGCGCCCGGATTCTGCAGGATTTCCAACTTATCGAGGGTGAGCGCGAGGGCTGACAGCCAGCCGATTGCGCCAAGCACGATCAACAGGATGGGGAACGTGATGGGCCGGTGCGATGGTGCGGTCTCAGTCATGATCGGATTATTGCACGTGCGAAATCACGTCTTACGGGGAATGCATGCGATAATTTGGTGTAGTCAGCCGAGCCGCGCTCGAACTGGCGCCAAAGAAGGCTTACCGGGCATGAAACCGGGCCACGATGCAGCGATGGATTTGCTGCTCAGTCGGATAGCAAGTTCCGAAGTGTGGTGACAGTGCACGACGCAGCCAGAGCCGAGAGCCGGCCTGCGGACCTGAAGGATTAGTAGCGGTTTCGCTTAGGCGAGAGATCGCACGAGAGAGTACCGGGACGTGGCGCGGCCAGTTCCAGGCTAGGAGTACGCCAGCAATGGTGAACAACAACGAAAACACTGAGTCCAACCCGAAGAAGCGCCCCAGACTTTTCGGGGGCAAGAAGGCACCGAAGTCGACCGATACACCGGCAGCTCCCGCCGACGCGAGTTCGGTGATTGACGCGACTGCGGTTGGCCCCACCCGTCGCTCGGCCCCGAAGAAGGCCGCGGAGCACGTCGCGACCGCGGGCGATGAGCCCAGCACGCGCCGCGCGACGTCGCCGAAGCAGCCGCACGGTTCAGACGATTCCGCCGAGTCAGACGCACCGTCACGCAGCCGCACAAAGAAGTCTGACGAAGCCCCGATCGAGCAGGCAACGAAGGCCGCCGTTCGCCCGACTACGTCGCTGCTCTTTCAGGCTCCTGACCTGCCGATCCTGCCGATCCTGGCGCCACAGCGTGCGACCGGCAACGGCAATCAACAGTCCCGCCGAAGCGACAACGGCCAGCAGAATCGCAACGACGATCAGGGTGACGAGGCGGGTACGGTACGCCGCCGGTCACGTCGGCGCCCCGGTGACGAAGCTCGTCCGGGTGACGAAGCGCCGAACACGGTCGTGCGAGTGCGTCAGCCGCGCCCCGAGCCGGTGCTCAGCAACGAGCCGACGAGGGTCAAAGGCTCGACGCGACTCGAGGCAAAGAAGCAGCGTCGCCGTGACGGGCGGGATGCCGGTCGCCGGCGTCCGGTGGTCACCGAAAGCGAGTTTCTCGCCCGCCGCGAAAGCGTTGACCGCGTCATGGTGGTGCGTGAAAAGTATGGGCGCATCCAAATCGCCGTGCTCGAAGATGGTGTGCTCGTGGAGCACTACGTCGCCAAGGCGCAAGATGCAAGTCTCATCGGCAACGTGTACCTCGGCCGTGTGCAGAACGTGCTACCGAGCATGGAAGCCGCATTCGTCGATATTGGCCGCGGCCGCAACGCTGTGCTGTACTCCGGCGAGGTCGACTGGGACGCGGCAGCGGAGAACTCGAGTGAGGGCAAGAATCAGGCCCGTCGCATCGAGCTTGCGCTCAAGCCGGGCGACAAGGTACTCGTGCAGGTCACGAAGGATCCGATCGGGCACAAGGGTGCGCGCCTCACGAGCCAGGTGAGCTTGCCCGGCCGCTATCTCGTCTATGTGCCCAACGGGTCGATGAGTGGAATCAGCCGCAAGCTGCCTGACACCGAGCGTGCGCGACTCAAAAAGATTCTCAAAGAGGTTCTGCCAGCTAACGTCGGCGTGATCGTGCGCACGGCGGCCGAGGGTGCCACCGAGGAACAACTCACGCTCGACGTGCAGCGACTCACCAGTCAGTGGGCCGAGATCAGCCACCAAGTGGAGACCGTGCCGTCGCCCGCACTTTTGCATTCAGAGCCCGACCTGCTGATCAAGATTGTGCGCGATGTCTTCAACGAAGACTTCCACCGGCTGGTGATTGAGGGCGATGATGCTCGCGAGACGATTGAGAGCTACGTACGCTCGGTTGCTCCCGATCTGGTCGACAGACTGCAGAGTTTTGCTGGCAAGGGTGACTCGTTCGACGAGTACCGTGTTGCCGAGCAGATCGAGAAGGCTCTCGACCGCAAGGTCTGGCTACCGTCGGGCGGTTCGCTCGTGATCGACCGCACCGAGGCGATGACGGTCGTCGACGTCAATACGGGCAAGTTCGTCGGCTCTGGCGGAAACCTCGAAGAGACGGTGACGAAGAACAACCTCGAAGCGGCGGAGGAGATCGTTCGGCAGTTGCGCCTGCGCGACATCGGCGGAATCATTGTCGTCGACTTCATCGACATGGTGCTCGAGTCGAACCGTGACCTTGTGCTGCGTCGCCTCGTCGAATGCCTCAGCCGCGACCGCACGAAGCACCAAGTCGCCGAGGTGACGAGCCTCGGACTCGTGCAGATGACGCGTAAGAAGCTTGGGCTCGGGCTACTCGAGACGTTTAGCGAGCCGTGCGAGACGTGTGCGGGCCGCGGAATCATCGTGCACCATGATCCGGTCATGAAGCACCGCGTGCAGCAGACACCGCAACCAGAAGCGTCAACGAGCCGTCGCGGTCGCAATAAGAACAACAATGGATCGGTGAACGCTCAGGCAACGGGTGCAGCACGAACGGCGAACGGCAACGGCACCCACGCGATTACCGAAGACGTGCGCAGTGCACTTGCCCAGATCGCGGCAAGCACGGTTGCTCACAATCACGACGACCACGGTTCAGCGGCGGATGCACCGGCACCACAGGTCGCCGAAACCTCCGCACCGGAAGCCGATTCCGTGGTGGCAATCCTCGACATTCCGGTGACAAAGGTTGCGCGTCAGTCGCGCCGAATTAGCCAGGAAGATGCCGAACAGATTCTCGACTCCGTGCTCGAGGCCCTGCCAGAACCGAAACAACCCGGTCAGGGCCGCTCGCGCGTTTCACGCCGTGCCGGCAGTGCAGGCAAAGTCGTGAGCGCCCCGACCAGCGAGTAGCCGTTGACCGTTAATGACTCAGGTGCGTGGCCGGTGGCGAAAGCTCAGGCCATGCACCCTACGATTCAGTGGTGACCACCCAGCTTGAGCAGCGCGCCCAGCACCGGCATAGTCACGAGATGGCGCCCAAACGGCCCGCTCGGTCTCGAGTTTTCTGGTTGGTCGTTGGTCTCGTCGGACTAGCTGCGATTGTCGTAGCGCGCGCTGCGACCAGCGGCAAGAGTGGGTTGGCTCTGCCCAATCAGCTGCAAGATCTGCTCACCCTGAGTGTGAGCGTGATTATCGAGTCGCTGCCGTTTGTCGTGCTTGGCATCGTTTTGTCGATCGTCGTGCAGGTGTGGCTTCCCGACGGGCTCCTGCTTCGCTACCTACCGACGCGCCCCGTGCTGCGGCGGGCCGCCATCTCCATGTTCGGCATCTTCCTGCCAGTGTGTGAGTGCGGTAATGTTCCGCTTGCCCGCGGTCTCATGCTTAAAGGGTTCACGGTCTCCGAGTCGATGACGTTTTTGCTCGCGGCGCCAATCGTGAATCCAATCACGATTGTGACAACGCATGAAGCGTTCGGATTTAGCGGCGGTATCCTCGTCGCACGCCTGGTCGGCGGGCTACTGATCGCGAACGTGGTTGGCTGGCTATTCAGCAGACATCCCGACCAGAACAGCCTACTTTCACCCGGTTTTGCGGAACAATGCCGCATGCCCGACCACGACCACGGTGACTCCCGCTGGCAGAAGAGCATCGACATTTTCGTGCGGGAGGCCGGCGTGATCATGCCAGCACTGTTCATCGGCGCTGTGGCAGCCGGAGCGATCCAGGTGGTCGTGCCCCGAACCGTTCTTGTGGCGCTTGGCAGTAACCCGCTGTGGTCGATAGTCGCGATGATGGTGCTCGCGTTCGTCATCGCCGTGTGCTCCAACGTGGACGCGTTTTTCATCCTGCCGTTTGCCAACACTTTTCTTCCCGGATCGATCGTGAGTTTTCTGGTCTTCGGACCGATCATCGACATCAAAATGCTCGCACTGATGCGCACGACGTTTACGACGCGTGTTCTCGTGCAACTCACCGTGCTCGTCGCGCTCATGAGCGCCCTCATCGGTCTGGTGGTGAATGTGTTTGGCTAAGGCACGGCGCATTCTCGGAATCATGCTCGCGGCGACCGCGATTGTCACCACGATCTGGCTCGCCGTCACTCATCAGCTCGTGCTCTATATCCACCCGCGCTACATCGTGTTCACGGTGATCATGGCGGCGGTCGGACTGGTCTTCGTGATCGCGAGTTTCGCTGTTCCTGCGCCTCGGGACGAGAGCGATGAGCCGAAGCCACGACGGCTCGTACGTGCGCTGTCACTAGTGGGAATTGTCACCACGCTTGTGATCGCGATAGGCATGAGCGTGATTCCGCCGGCCACCCTGACAAGCGCAACGGTCAGCCAGCGCGACATTAATGCGATGAGCGTAGGGGCGAACGCGAAGACAGTGGATGCGGCATCCGCTGCGCCGGTCGGAGCGTTCGCGAAGTTCTCGGTGCTCGACTGGGCCTCGCTCCTGCGTCAGACGAGTGACGTCTCGTTCTACACCGGCAAACCCGCAGAGGTCATCGGGTTTGTCACCGCAGACCCGGATGACCCACAGAATGTTTTCTACGTCTCGCGCTTCGTCATCACCTGCTGTGCCGTCGACGCACAACCGATCGGTGTGCCGGTCTATCTCGAGCACTGGGCGAACACATACACGGTTGATGAGTGGGTCGACGTGACGGGCCAGTTCGCGGCCAATCCAAGCCGGTTGAGCACGCTCGCGGTCGCGCTCAATCCTGCGAGCGTGACGAAGATTGCCCAGCCCAGTGACCCCTATATCTATTGACGACGGGCGTCGACGGTTTCGTCGGTCCCTCGGTTTTGTCGTTGCGATTCTCGTTGTTCTGTGCACTACGTTCGGGCTGGTGGCCGTGTTTCAGGGGCCTAAGCTGCAGAGCGCGCAGATCGATCTGAACGGTGTGGTCGAGCACAGTGGGCAGCAGTTGCGGTTGTTCGCCAACCAGACCGTTGCCCACGTGGCTACGAGCCAGGTGACGGTACAACCGATGGTTCCTTTCTCGGTGACCACCACGGGTGATGTTATCGCCGTGCAGTTTGACCAGCGGCTGCTCTACTCCACCGACTACACCGTGACGATCGCGGGGGTGACCAGCGTCTACGAGGCGCGACCAGCCACCATCAGCTACCGATTCAGCACTGCGGCTCCCACGATGTACTACCTTCATCGTGGCCAACCCGACGACCAAATCGTGTCGACCGGGATCACCAAGGCAGGCAAGTCTGTCGTGTATTCGGCCACTCACATCCAGAGTTTTGTGGTCTTCGCGAAGGCCATCGCGGTCGCCACGATCGCAGACGACGGAACCAGCGAGCTGTCACTCGTGAACCTTTCTGACGGCGCGGTAGAAACCCTTACCCTTCCCGCCCGAGGACAGATCGAGCGGATGCACGGTGCAAGCTCATCGTCGGTACTCGGTTTCACGTTCACGAGTGCGCAACCCTCCGCTGGCACGGTAAACCTCACGCCGCAATACTCCAGCACCCTGTTCACGATCGACCTCGAGGCAGGGCGTAAGACCATTCCTGTGCTTGGCGTCAATGGTAAGCCGGTGCGGGTGGTCGCCTGGCTCTTCGTACCCGGTACGTCACAGCTCATTGCGCTTACTCGTGAGTTGAGCGCACTATACATCGATCCGACTCGCGGCAGCATCGTCACACCGATCGGGCAATACACCGATCTTGACCATATTTCGAACGACGGAAAAGTACTTTCGGTGAGTGACCAGCTGGGGTCGATCGCGCTGACCGTATCTGACCTCACCGAGAAGCGCCTCGACGCGTCCCCGATGACCGGCGGAACACCCTATCTCGGCGAATTTCAGGTGCTGACGACCGGCGACCGCATCGAGCACATCTCGCTGTATGACAGCGTGAGCGGGCGGTTCAGCAGCAGACTCGTGATCGATAGCGGCGCATCGTCGCGCGCGCTGTTTCAGACGGTCGGCGACAACGGCAGCATTGAAGGATTCTCGGTCTCGCCCAACGAGCAATATGTGGCCATCGAGACGGTGCCCGATCTAGCGGCGCGCGTTCCGGACGGCTACGCGATCGAGGGCAGGTCAACAACCGTCACGACCGTGATCGTAGACGTGGCAAGCGGTTCGGTTGTGAAAAGCATGGAGGGATTTGGTATCTCCTGGTGAGACCGGCTACAGCCCCCGCTTCTGGCGTTGCGTCACGCGCAGCCCGCTCGCTTGGAGCCGGCGGTGCAACTCTTTGCCGGTGACCGCGACGGCGCCTCGACTGACGAGCGTCACGTAGTTGCGTTCGGGCACGTCATAGTGGTCGTGATCGAAGGCGCGAAGCGGAAGTCCGGCCGCCCGCGCAAAGGCATGCAGTTCGTCGAGCGACGTGTCGCTGACGAGATGGCACCAGACCGTGTTGTGCGCTGGCCAGATCGGCGGGTCAATCAACACAGTCATGGGCCGAGTCTAAGCAGGGGAGCGTGACCGTGGTGCTTTCGGGCACGCCTGATGAGGTTTGACCGGGCACGGAACATCGACTACTCTTGACCTTTGGTGTGCGCTGGCCGCAGGGTGCGCAATTCGCCACACGTTTCCAGCAGTGCAGGTTTCACGCACTGCCCGCTCAAGCAGTGCCAGCTAGCGCCGCGTTAGCTAAAGAATCTACGTAAGGGTTACCAAGTGGTTTTCGCAGTTGTGCGCGCCGGTGGTCGGCAGGAAAAAGTCGAGGTCGGGTCCATAGTCGTTCTCGACCGTATCAAGGCTGACAAAGACGGCAATGTCGAGCTTGCTCCCGTGCTTTTCGTCGACGGTGACAAGATCACCCACGACTCTAAGGCGCTCGCGAAGATCAAGGTTGTCGCTACGGTGCTCGGCGACGAGCGTGGCCCGAAGATCGTCATCCAGAAGTTCAAGAACAAGACCGGATACAAGAAGCGCCAAGGCCACCGCCAAGAGCTGACCCGTATCAAGATCACCAGCATTGCGTAGGGGCTGAAAACATGGCACACAAAAAAGGCGCTTCGTCTACCCGTAACGGTCGCGACTCGAACGCGCAGTACCTCGGCGTCAAGCGCTTCGGCGGCCAGGTCGTCAAGTCGGGCGAAATCATCGTTCGACAGCGCGGTACTCACTTTCACCCCGGAGCCAATGTGGGCCGCGGCGGCGACGACACGCTGTTCGCGCTCGCGGCCGGCGCAGTTGAATTTGGGCAGAAGGGTGGCCGCAAAGTCATCAACATCGTGACCTCCTAGGTTTCGACACGCGCTTCGCGGCGCACTCACCGGTTTTGCAGAAGCGAGCTTCGGCTCGCTTCTGTGCTTTAACTACTATTTGGCAGGAGGCAGACTATGGCATCGTTCGTGGATCAGGTCACTCTGCACCTTCGCGCGGGGCACGGCGGAAACGGCTGTGTTTCTGTGCGCCGCGAGAAGTTCAAGCCCCTCGCGGGGCCAGACGGTGGCAATGGTGGCAGCGGCGGCGACATCGTGCTCGTGAGTGAAGCCCAGACGACCACCTTGCTCGGGCTGCAGCGTGCACCGCACCGCACATCCGATCATGGTCAACCCGGTATGGGTGACAACCGTAATGGTTCATCGGGCGAAGACCTCATGATCAGCGTGCCGGTCGGTACGGTCGTGAAAGATGTCGATGGTGAAGAACTCATCGACTTCAGCGAGCCAGGCATGCGATTTGTCGTGGCCCCGGCGGGCCAAGGGGGGCTCGGCAATGCCGCGCTCGCGTCGACCAAACGCAAGGCGCCCGGTTTCGCCCTTCTCGGCACACCTGGCTGGGAGGGCGACATCAAACTTGAACTTAAGGTCGTTGCCGACATCGCACTCGTCGGCTACCCCTCGGCTGGCAAGTCGAGTCTCGTCGCAGCGATGTCGGCCGCCAAGCCCAAGATCGCCGACTACCCGTTCACGACCCTGCACCCCAACCTCGGCGTCGTCGAGTCGGGTGAAACTCGCTATACGATCGCGGATGTTCCCGGACTCATCGAGGGAGCCAGTGAGGGCAAAGGCCTCGGCCTCGAATTTCTGCGCCACGTGGAGCGCTGCACCGCCCTGCTCCATGTACTGGACTGCGGCACCCTAGATCCGGGCCGCGACCCGATTAGCGACCTTGATATCATCCTCACCGAACTCGCAGCGTATCCGGTGCCGGAAGGCCAACTGCCGCTTCTCGATCGCCCGCAGCTCATCGCACTCAACAAGATCGACATTCCCGAGGGTCATGAGCTCGCCGATTTTGTGCGCGCAGATCTCGAGGCACGCGGGTATCGGGTGTTCGAGGTGTCAGCAGTGTCCCGCGCTGGCCTGCGCGAACTCTCGTTCGCGCTCGCCGAGCTCGTGGAAGCCGATCGCGCCGTGAAGGCGCTCGAGCCCGTGAAGGCGCGCATCGTCATCCGACCGCGCGCCGTCGATGAGGCAGACTACTCGGTCGTTGTCGAGGGTGGCTCCTACGGCGATGTCTTTCGTATCATCGGTGCTAAGCCAGAGCGCTGGGTGCACCAGACCGACTTCAACAATGAGGAAGCAGTGGGGTTTCTGGCCGACCGACTCGCGAAGCTGGGCGTCGAAGACGAACTCTTCAAGGTGGGCGCAGTCACCGGGTCGACCGTCATGATCGGCACTCACGTCTTCGATTGGGAGCCGACGCTCACGTCGACCGCCGAGCTCATCACAAGTCCGCGCGGCACCGATGCTCGCCTCGACGACAACCAGCGAGACACCAACCGCAAACGCCGCCAGACCTATCTCGAGCGCATGGATGCTAAGGCAGAAGCGCGCGCCGAGCTCGAACGCGAGCGCGTGGCCGGCATCTGGGTAGACGATGAAGGATTCGCGATCGCTTCTGCCGCTCACGAAGCCGAAGCAGAGGCCCCGACGGGAGACCGTGACTAGTCGAGTCTCATCGCGTGCGGGTATTGTCGGTGCTCGACGCATCGTCGTGAAGGTGGGCTCGTCGTCGATCAGTGGTGCGAACGTGGGTCAGATCGGCATGCTCGTAGATGCGCTCGCTGCGGCGCACGCTCGCGGCTCCGAGGTGATTTTGGTGTCATCGGGGGCAATTGCCACCGGTATGCCGTATCTCAAACTGAACGGGCGCCCGAGCGACCTGGCAACCCAGCAGGCGGCTGCAGCGGTCGGCCAGAACGTTCTCATTTATCGCTATCAAGACAGTCTCGATCGCTACCAGATCGTGGCGGGTCAAGTGCTGCTCACGGCGGGCGATCTGGAGAATGCGACGCATCGCGGCAACGCCCAGCGCGCGATGGAACGGCTGCTCGATTTGCGGATTCTTCCGATCGTTAACGAGAACGACACCGTCGCGACGCAAGAGATTCGATTCGGCGACAACGACCGGCTGGCCGCCCTTGTCTCGCAACTCGTGCACGCCGACGTGCTCGTGCTTCTCTCCGACGTGGATGCGCTGTACACGCGCCCGCCGCGTGAACCGGGCGCGCGCAAGATAACCGAGGTACCGTTCGGTGACGATCTGAGTGGCATCGAGTTCGGCGACATCGGTGCGGCCGGTGTAGGCACCGGGGGAGCAGGCACGAAGGTTGCGGCCGCCAAACTCGCCGCGGCATCCGGAACTCCGGTCTTGCTCGCCGAAACCGGCAGCGTGGCCGACGCTCTGGCCGGTGAAGAGATCGGCACGTGGTTCGAGGCCGCTGGCACACTCTAGGTCGGGCGCGATCCTTACACTGGAGTTATGGCTGAAACCGCGTTCGCACCGTCGTTCGCCGACAAGCTCAGGTTAGCGCGTGACGCCTCTCGCGTGCTCGCGGCTGTCACATCCGACCGCAAGAACGCGGCGCTTCGCGCGATCGCAGCTGCGCTCATGCAGAACGAGTCGCGGATTCTGCCTGCAAATCAACTCGATCTCGCTAACGGCCGCGACAATGGGCTCAGCGACGCACTGATCGACCGTCTCCGTCTTGACGAGAAGCGATTGGTTGCCCTCGCTAGCGCGGTGCTCGAGATCGTCGACCTCACCGACCCGGTCGGAGTGACGGTTCGTGGTTCGGTGCGGCCCAACGGTCTCGCGATTTCGCAAGTGCGGGTGCCATTCGGGGTCGTCGGCGTGATCTATGAAGCCCGACCGAATGTGACGGTCGACATTGCCGCGCTTGCCCTCAAGAGTGGCAACGCCGTGGTGCTTCGCGGGGGTTCCGCTGCGCAGAACACCAACCGCATTCTCGTGGAGGTGATTCAGTCAGCTCTGTTCGAGACCACGCTCCCTATCGAAGCCGTGCAGACTATCGATGAGTTCGGACGGGAGGGCGCCAAGCAGCTCATGCGCGCTCGCGGCTACGTCGACGTCCTCGTCCCGCGGGGGAGTGCGAGCCTGATCAACTCGGTCGTCGCCGAGTCGACCGTTCCCGTGATCGAGACCGGTGCCGGCGTCGTGCATCTGTACCTTGATGAGTCCGCGAATCTGGCGACGGCCGTCGAGATTGTGCATAACGCAAAAGTGCAGCGGCCGAGTGTGTGCAACGCGCTCGAAACCCTGCTGGTGCACGCGGCATCCGCCGAACGGCTACTACCTCCGGTGCTTGCTCGCCTGCACGAAGCCGGTGTCACGATCCATGCAGACGCGCGGGCGCGCTCGCTTTTTGCGGATGCTGTGCCCGCCACCGAGGAAGACTGGGCGAGCGAGTACATGTCGCTCGACATTGCGGTCAAGGTCGTTGATGACCTGGATGCAGCGCTGGATCACATCCGCCAATATTCCACCCACCACACCGAGTCGATCATCACCAACGACCTCGGTCGGGCCGAGCGTTTTCTCGCTGAGGTGGATTCTGCCGTCGTCATGGTCAACGCGTCGACGCGTTTCACGGACGGCGGCGAATTCGGCTTCGGAGCAGAGGTGGGTATTTCGACGCAAAAGCTGCACGCCCGCGGGCCGATGGGGCTCGCCGAGCTGACAACTACCAAGTGGATCGTGCGTGGTTCCGGCCAGGTGCGCGGCTAGTATTAACTAGCCCCGAACGGAGAATCGCATGAGCGTGTTTGCCCTCGTAATTGTCAGAACCGAAGAACTTGCGCCGCTGCTCATGCCCCCCGCAGCATTTTCGGGTGTTGCGCTCGTCATCTTTCTTGTGCTAGCCGTGGTCGTGTGGAGTTACCGTGATGTGGCAAACCGCCATAGCCAGAAGACCGAGAAGCCGGCTCACGATTCGCATGACGCTCACGACGCGGGCCACTGAGGGTCAGCGCAGCAATGGCCGCGAGTGCCGAAGCGTCGCGGGTGGACGGTCGGCTTCGCGTCGGCGTGATGGGCGGCACCTTCGATCCCATCCATAACGGTCACCTCGTGGCCGCGAGCGAAGTTCAGCAGAAGTTCGACCTCGATGAGGTGATCTTCGTTCCCACCGGCGAACCATGGATGAAGCCAGAGGTTACCCAAGGGGAGCACCGGTATCTCATGGCCGTGATCGCTACGGCGGCCAATCCCCGGTTTACCGTGAGCCGCGTCGACATCGACCGGGATGGCCCGACCTACACGGTCGACACCCTTCGCGATATCCGCACCGCACGCCCGGATGCTGACCTTTTCTTCATCACGGGTGCGGATGCGGTGACACAGATTCTCGAGTGGAAAGACGTCGATGACGTCTGGTCTCTCGCTCATTTCGTGGCTGTTTCGCGGCCAGGACACCGCCTGACTATTAGTGGATTACCGGAGCAGGGCGTAAGCTCGCTTGAAGTGCCTGCGCTGGCGATTTCATCAACGGATTGTCGCAGCAGGGTGAGCCGGGGTTTTCCCGTCTGGTATTTGGTTCCCGATGGTGTAGTTCAGTACATCGCCAAGCACCACTTGTATCGGAGTAGTTAATGACCACTTTCCAAGACCCGCAGCCGCAGTCGCGGCGCGCGGTTCGGCAGAGTGAGCGCGGAAACGACTCGGAGCCTCCGGACGGGATCGACACCTTCGCTGGGCGGCAGAACCAACCGTCACCGCGGTACTTCTCAGACTCGTCTGTGCCCGCAGAAATGTGGGACACCACGGCTCGGCGCGCGGCGCAACTGCCCCCCGCCTCGGCCCGCCCAGCTGGGCCTTCGCCGGTGACCGGTCGCCGTTCAAGTGGCCCCGACGCTCCGCCGGTAAGCGAGCCGCTGAACTACAGCACGCAGGCTCGCGAACCAGCTTCAACCTACGATGGGCAGTCATTTCGCAGCCGACAACGTACACATCCACAGGCCGACAACCCGGAGCCAGCCACCCAAGCGCTCCCACAGGCTGACGAGCCTTCTTATCGAGTTCGCGACTTCAGCCCTGAGGGTCGCCGATCCACTCCTCCGGGTTCCACCACTGCTCCCACGTGGGGGGCACCGCAGCCCCCCCTCGCTCCCATCGCCGAGAGCTGGCGAGTGGCGCCTCACCCCGCACTCGAGCATGAGCAAACGCTCACGCGTCGCGAATTCCGCGCCCTCCAGGAGGCTCAGCAGGCGGTGTCCACCCCGCCGACTCTGCAAGAACCGCGCGGCCGCGACGTTTTTGACACCCTCTTGCAGTCCGGTCCGATTGAGCTTCCGTTGCTTGCGCTGCCGCCACAGCCGACGACATCCATGTCGCACGCGTTGGCAGAGTTCGATAGTCTCGCGAACGGCGCGCAATTGGTTGAGCCTGCTGCGTGGAGCCTCACGCCGTCGACGTGGGCAGCAGCCCCTCCACCCGCGGCTCCGCAGCAGGTGGTTGCCCAGCCGGCGCCTGCCGCGCATTCTCTCGGGGCGCAACTCCAGCCCGAATACCGGCAAGCCGATCAGCCGCACGCTGAACCTGCCGATTGGCCGTTTGCCGATCCCACCGCGGGTATTCAGTATCCGCCGATTGCTCCGGTCGAACCGGCAGTCTGGTCACCGCCGGTCGGGCACTGGTCGATGCAGGGCGACATTGATGACGAGACTCAGCCGTACGAGTCGACGATCAACCGCACGATCCGCAGTGGCATGGCGACAACCAACGCGCTCGTGCTTCCGTCGATGCCGCAGCCGCGGTCGATCGGTGGCCCGCTGACGAGCACGGGCGAAGTGATGCTCACCGGATCGATTGACCTGCCGCGCACGCTGGGAACAAACGGAACATCCGCTCGCATAGAAGATGATGCGCTTGATCGCTTGTTCGACATGAACGATCACGACTTGACGTCTACCGATTCTGCACCCGTTAGCGCGATCCGCTCGGTCAGTACCCACAACAGCAATGGCCACGGCGTAACGCACACTCAGAAGCCCAAGGGCAACCGCATGCTTACGATTCTTATCGGCTCGGCCGTCGCGATGGCCGCCGCCGCCGTGGGCCTACTGATTGCGGCGTTCGCTACCGGTGTTCTTTAAGCTGTGACTTTTATCCCACGAAAAAGGACCACGTGACTGCAACCGAGCGCGCCCGCGCCCTCCTGAAAGTGGCCGCCGCGGCCGCCGACGCCAAGCAAGGCGAAGATCTCGTAGCTCTCGACGTGTCTGGCCCTCTTCCTCTTACCGATATTTTTCTCTTGGTCACCGGGCGCAATGAGCGTAATGTGCAGGCCATCGCCGGCGAGATCGAAGATCAGATGATCGAGGCTGGCGCGAAAGCGCTCCGCCGTGAAGGTCGTGCAGAAGGTCGCTGGATTCTGCTGGACTTCGGCGACATCGTGGTGCACGTCTTCCACGAAGAAGACCGCATGTACTATTCGCTTGAGCGTCTCTGGAAAGACTGCCCCGCGATCCCGCTCGAGCTGTCTGCGGTGCGCGTCAGCGACTAGGGCGTGATGGTGGTCAGCTGCGGCGTCCAGTTGATCGAACCGGTCATGTCTAGCCCGGTGCGCTTCTCGAAAGTGAATTCCGACACGATTCGCTGACGATGGAGACCCACCATGTGCGATCGGCGGATGCGCCCCAGCTGGCCAGCCTTCCGGCATCCGCCACGCGAACAGCAAGCCCCACGAGGGCAGTCTGAGGTTGGCGGAATGTGCCGCGAGCCGCGGTTGCCGGGCCCGACACTCAGCAATTCGTGACCGCCGCGTGCTCAGGTGAGGCCTCCTTCGAACGGTCCGCGGCGACCGTGCGAGTGATGAGTACGGTTATCGGTTTAGCAGCACTCGGCCCAGTGTGCGGGGAACTGCACGCCGCCGGATGTGTAGTAATCTTGAGAAGTTGTATTCTCGGCAACGGGTTTACTTGGGTCCATGGCGCAGCCCGGTAGCGCACCTGCATGGCATGCAGGGGGTCAGGGGTTCGAATCCCCTTGGATCCACCATGATGCTCTTACTCGGACCCTCGATAAGAGCAATGAGATTATCGGACAGTATGTCCAGGAAGAGCCCGCCGGTTTCGGCGGGCTCTTTTGTTTTCCCGATGTTCTCGGGGTGGGCTGCGTTCTGCGCTTGTCGGGCTTCCTTGACGAGAGTTCGTGTTTCGGCGCTGTAGATGACGTCGAATGGCGTTGCGTAGGTCGCATCGACGTGGTGTTGTTCGTTGCTGTCGACTGTGACGAGGAGTTTGTCGAAGAGGAGCTGGTTCAGCATCCGGCGGATATGCTCGGGTGCTTGCCGGTAGGTATTTCCTG
>JANXVG010000016.1 GCA_025351795.1 Salinibacterium sp.
CCGTCGGGTGCCGCTCACCCTCATTGACAGCGCCCTCCTGCTCTTTCTCCGCCAGCAACTGTCGACGGTCACCGGCACCGGCAACCGGGCGATCGTGGGACTGGACGACATCACGGCCCAGCTCCAGCCCTATCAGCGGGACGCGACATCCGATCATTCGATCCACCTCAAGCGGATCAATGGGGCCGTGAAAAAGATGCGCGACAACGGAATCCTGCGATCGACAACGACCGAGGCGCGCTTCGAAATCTCGCCGGTATTGCGCATCCTGTTTCCGCCCGAGCAGATCGCCGCGCTCACCGACTCGTACGAGCGATTTACCGACTTGCACGAGCAATTCGCCGGGGCGCCAGATGACGGGTCAGAGTCAGAAGACGTGCCACCGGAAGAGAGCGACCCCCTCGATGAGTGACGAACTGCAGATTCTGGACGACTCCGACCTGAGCGAGTTCTGGGAGCCAGAGGGCACCGGTCGGCCGCATCCCGGACAGCATCGACTGGTCGGATTGCAACTCGTCAACTGGGGCACCTTTGCCGGCCATCACACGGTACCGATCTCGGATCGCGGCTTTCTGCTCACCGGTGCGTCAGGATCCGGCAAGTCTTCGCTGCTCGACGCGATCTCCGTGGTGCTCGTGCCGGCGAAATGGCTCGACCTCAATGCGGCAGCCCGCGACACAAACGCCAAGGGACGCGACCGCAACCTGACCAGCTACATTCGCGGAGCGTGGTCGCGCAACACCGACGAGACCTCGGGAGAGGTGGCCACCCAATACCTGCGGCCGGGCGCGACGTGGTCGGCGATCGGGTTGCGATTCAGCGACGGCCTCGGCATCGAGACGACGCTGGTGCGCGTTTTCTGGGCTGCTCGCGGCGCGAATAGCGACGACAACATCACGAAGACGAGTCTCATTTTCGACAGCGATTTCGACCTACGAGCGCTCGAAGACGTGGTTGCCGAAGGCCTCAACCTGCGGGTGGTGAAGAGCCGGCTCACCCCGTCTTTCGCCTCCTCAGATTTTTCGAGCTTCGCAGACAAATTCACCCGACGGCTCGGCATCTCGGGGGATCGCGCCCTGCGCCTGCTGCACAAGACCCAGTCGACGAAGGGGTTGGCAAACCTCGACACGCTGCTGCGCGACTTCATGCTCGACGAGCCCGCGACCTTCGCAGCGGCACAGCGCACCGTCGAGCAGTTTGTCGAGCTCGAGGATGCGTACCGCTCGGTGCAGCGCGCCGAGCGGCAGGTGGAACGGCTCGGTCCGATTCGAGAGTTGGATCGGCTTCGGCAGCAATCGCTGGCCGCCGCCGCACTGCTGGCCGCCGATCTGGCATCGACCGATGCCTTTCGCGTGGCGAAGTCGATCGAGGCGCACGAGCGCGAAATCGACCGCCTCGACCTCGCAATCGTGGTCGCGAGTGCCCTGGTGGCCCAGACATCGACCTTCGCCGATGATCTCGAGGGGCAGCTTCGCGCCCTGCGCGAGCAGCACGGTCAGGCGGGTGGATTCCAGCTTCAGGCCTGGCGCACCGAGATCGCCAGCCTCACCGAGCAACTCGCCGCTCCGCAGCGGGCGCGTGAGCTACTGCAGGAGAAATTGCGGATGCTCGGATCCTCCGAGCCGTCGAACGCGGCGGAATTCGCCGATCTGGTCTCCCAGGCACAGGGCGAGGCGGAGTCGATTGTCATGGCGGCCGAGCCGCTGAGCGAGAGTCGCGCCGAAGCCCGCGTTGTCGAACGCGATGCCGTCGACGAGCTCACCGCCGTGCGCGCCCAGCTTGCCGCCCTTGCTCGCCAGCCCTCTAACATCGACAGCAGGGACCTTGAGCTGCGAGACCGACTCGCCGCCGCATTGAAGGTGGGGCCCAAGCGACTCCCCTTTGTGGCGGAACTGCTCGAAGTACCTCCGGAACACGCGGCCTGGCGCGGGGCGATCGAACGACTGCTCGGCGGGTTCTCCCGCTCGGTGATCGTGCCGGAAGCGCTCTATGCGGCGGCATCCGAATACATCGACTCCCACCATCTCGGCCGAAAGCTCCTGTATAACCGGGTGTCCACGGCATCCGTTGAACCGGTTCTGAGCGTCGCGAGCACTTCGGTCGTGCGCAAGATCGGGGTAGCGGGCGGGGATTTCGAACCCTGGCTGAACTCAGAACTGAGCCGTCGATTTGACTACGTCTGTGCCGAAAATATCGCCGCTTTCCGATCCAGCGACCGAGCCATCACGCCGAGCGGCCAGATCAAACACACGCGCACCCGTCACGAAAAGGACGATCGAAAGACGGTGGATGATCGGCGATCCTGGGTGCTCGGTTTCGACAACCACGACAAGAACGAGCTGTATCGGCAGGACGAAACTCGACTGCTCGCCGCGTTGGATGCGGCGAAGGCGTCCCTCGACTTGGTGATCTCCCGACAGGCCGACAACGGCGCGCGGCTAGAGGCCTGCCAGTACATCCAAAACCTGCACTGGGATGACGTGAATGCGGAGGGTCGCATCGCCCGGATCCACGATCTCGAGACCCAGATCGCGACGTATTCCGCGGCATCCGGTGAGCTCGCCGACCTCGATCGCCGGCTCGACTCACTCAGCCGCGACGCTGGCGACGCACGGCGGGACGCAAATTCTGTGGCGGGGCGCGTGAGTTCGGAGCGAGAAGAGGTGGCTCGGCGGCGGACCGGGCTCAGTGAGGCGCAGACGGAACAGTCCGAACTCGAACCGGTGGAGGTATCCACCCGATTGCGGCTCGACGAGCGATTTACCGCGCTGGCCCGCTCGGTCACGCTGGACAAGCTCGGCGAGAGCGTCGCAAAAATGACGACGGCGATCAGCCGCGAGCTCGACGCGGTGAGACGCACAATCGGGGATGCGGAGGGGGAACTCGTACGCATCTTCACCGCGTTTTCCGCTGAGTGGCCGGCCGACGTGGCGGATGCCGACACGAGCGTCGCGAGCACACCAGACTTTCTGCGCATACTCGAGACAATCGAATTCGACGGCCTTCCCCGCTTCCAGGGTCGCTTCCGCGACCTGCTGCAGACCCAGTCGAACCAGAACCTCGCCCAATTGGTGCAGCTGATGGCCCAGGAGCAGAAAGAGGTGCGTAAGCGAATCCAGCCGGTGAACGATTCG
Source organism: Salinibacterium sp. (assembly GCA_025351795.1). GTDB lineage: Bacteria > Actinomycetota > Actinomycetes > Actinomycetales > Microbacteriaceae > Rhodoglobus. Next base: position 3,135 of record JANXVG010000016.1, read on the forward strand.
CTCGCCTCCGTTGACTTCAATGCGGGAACCCATCTCGAATTGAAGATCAAGGAGCGCTTTCTGCCCGAGGTGAAGAAGTTTCGGCTGGATGTGCAGGGTATTCTCGAGAACTCGCTCACGGCATCCGACTCCGAGGCCGAGGCGAAATACGAGGCGTTGCACGCACTCGTCACGCGACTCGGAAGCAGTTCCTTTGCTGACCGCACCTGGCGCGAACTCGTTCTCGATGTGCGGAAGCACGTCGAATTTCAGGGACTCGAAAAATCTGCCGACAGTGTGGTGGTCGACATCCACACGTCCGGGGATGGGCGATCGGGAGGCCAGCGGGTCAAGCTCGTGACCTTCGCGCTTGCCGCCGCGCTTCGCTACCAGCTCGGCGGACACAAGGCGGTCACCCCGCGCTATGGAACCGTGATCATCGACGAGGCTTTCGACAAGGCGGATGCCGAATTCACTGAAGGGTCAATGCGTATTTTCGAGCGCTTCGGGTTTCAGATGATCCTTGCGACGCCGTTGAAAATGGTGCAGACCCTCAGCGAATTCATCGGCGGAGCTGCCCTCGTCACCATCCGAAACCGCAACGAATCCTCGCTCAGTGTGCTCGAGATCACCGACCTCGCGGGCCCCACCGCATGAAGTCGGTCGCGACGGTGCGCGACGAGGCCGCGGTTCGGTTCGAGAAGAACTTCCGGTCCTGGTCCACCGACGGCGCCGGCTCCTGGCCCTTCTCGTTGGCGCTTGGCGCGCCCGACGAGAAGGAGGCGCTCGCCGATTTCGAGCGGACCGCGCGGTGGGCACGCGACTGGATGCGGCTCGCTGATTCCACGCACATCGTGACGGCGCAACGATTCTGGCGCACCGGCTCGCAGCTCATACCCACCCACATCCGATTTGATTCGGCTCCGGCGCTGGCGGCCTTCGTCGGGCGGGAGAACGAGTGGAATCGCGCAAACGAGCGGCTGCAGCAACTGGCAGCTGACTGGCCCGCAGTTCAGCCACTGGATCGAAAAACCTTCACTCGTCTTGTGTCTCTGTCGTCGCTCGAATGGCAGCAGACGCGGGAATTCCTGCGCTGGGTCGACCGGCATCCGACCTCGGGCCTGCTTCCGCGGCAGCTGCCGATCCCCGGGGTCGACAGCAAGTGGTTCGAGACTCAC
>JANXVG010000036.1 GCA_025351795.1 Salinibacterium sp.
ACACCCTCAGGGACGCGACCCCGTGTGCTGCCTGCCCGCGAGGTGCCCCACAACGAGGAAGCCGGCAGTGAACGAGTTCGAAGTCCTCCTCGACGCGTTCACCGGTAACAGCTGGATCCCCCCACGAGCGAGCCTGACCACTGCCGCTATTGCACCGGTCACAACACGACCGGTCAGGGAAACGCTCGGCCACCCCAAAGAACCTGACTAGTTACTCGCCCGCGCGAGTGTGACGACCTACATTGTTGTTGTCGGAATCGTCTACAACTTGTTGCTCGCCGGGCTCGAAGGCGGAATCTCGCTGGTGTGGGTGAACGGGGTGCTGCACGTCGCAATTCCGATCTACGCCGCGATCGACTGGATATTCTTCGGGGACCGGTCGGCACTGCGGTGGTCGAAATTCTGGATTGTGCTCGTGTACCCGATCGTGTGGATCGTTGTCGTGCTTATCCGCGGCAATCCACTGGTGCGGCTGACGGATCTGCGGCTAGTCAGCGACAACCGAAACCGGTTGCATTCGACCACGTTCACCCCACCGGATCTCGTTCACACCATTGCAGTCTCGCGCTCTTCTCGGGATCATCGGCATTGTGGTCGCGGTGATTGCTGGCACCGGAGGGATGCTGTCGCTCGCGCGCTTCCGGGTCGCGTTCGGCAGTCAACTCGAGGTCGTGGCCACCATCCTAGCGATCGGGCGGGCCACGATGTCGGAGACTTCCATCAACTCAGGGATGCCAGATAGTACCGCGACGGCCACTCCCGCAGACGCCGGGGGGTGGCGCGCACGATCGCGCGCACGAGGCCGAGAGCAGCGCGATAGCGACGAGGGTGAGTGGCTAGCCGATACGCTTCGCGCAGTACAGGCGGCAGCATGCCGGAGGTCAGACACCGCACGAGCGGCATCCCGGGCTTGACCCACCACGGAACGGCAACCGGATGCAGCAGCTGGCGAGCGACCCGGCGCGCATCGTCGCTCACCACCAGGCGCGAGACCGCCGACGCCCAATAGGTCGCGAATGCGGCCCGGGATTCTGGCCACGCGCCGATCGGTACCTGCAGTGCCTCGCCGAGCGCGGCGTGTGCGTGGTAAACCTCGTCTGCTTCGGTGCTGGAGAGTGCACCGTACAGTGCCTCATGCACCGTGGAGGCCGTTTCGTAGAGCGTGGCGGCGACCCACAGTTGGCGGTCGGCATCTATCGCGCCGATCACCCGGGAATGCGCTCGATCGACGTAGCCCGTCATCGCCGCCGCCTGATCAGACGTTCCGACGACCACGGCGTAGACGAATGTGAGGGTATTACGCAGCCGCCGCATCGGTCGGCGCGCAAAATCGCTGTGTTCGGCAACGCCCGCGCCGACGACGGGGTCGGCGATCTGTAGGAGAATTGCGCGAGCGCCCCCCAGCACGAGCGCGCCGTCGCGCGCGAAACGCTCGACGGTAGCAGTAGGCACCCACCCATCGTGCACGAGTTGGCAAGAATGGGCGAACTTAATCGGCGCTGCTGACCACCCTGAGAGGGCATCCACCTTCAAGCGAGTAGAGTGCTCGATGGCTAAAGTCTCTTGACGTCGAGGTATCTCGAGGTCGAGACAACGCCCATTCACTCGCCCCCACGGATTGGAACCGCAGCGTGGATCTTTTCGAGTATCAGGCCCGAGACCTGTTCGAAGCATACGGAGTGCCCGTTCTGGCTGGCATCATCGCCGACACACCGGAAGAAGCGAAAGCGGCAGCCGAGAAAATCGGTGGCACCGTCGTGGTCAAGGCGCAGGTCAAGGTCGGCGGCCGCGGCAAAGCCGGCGGTGTGAAGGTTGTGCACAACCCCGACGAGGCGTTTACAGCGGCCTCAGCCATCCTTGGCCTCGATATTAAGGGCCACGTCGTCAAGCGGGTCATGGTCGCCGCGGGCGCACGCATTGCCAAGGAGTACTACTTCTCGGTACTGCTTGATCGCGCCAATCGCTCCTACCTCTCGTTGTGCAGCGTCGAAGGTGGCATGGAAATCGAAGAGCTCGCGGTCGAGCGACCCGATGCTCTCGCGAAGATCGAGGTCAACCCACTCGCGGGCATCGACCTCGCGAAAGCGACAGAGATAGCGGTCGCCGGTGGCTTTGACGCAGCAACCGCAATCAAGGTGGCTCCCGTCATCGTCAAGCTCTACGACGTCTATGTGGGCGAAGACGCGACGCTCGTCGAGGTCAACCCTCTCGTACTCACCGAAGACGGCCACGTGCTTGCCCTCGACGGCAAAGTCACCCTCGACGAAAACGCCGATTTTCGTCACCCGAACCACGAAGCACTCGAAGATGCGGATGCCGCCGACCCGCTCGAGGCGAAAGCCAAGGCCAATAACCTCAACTACGTGAAGCTCGACGGCGAGGTCGGCATCATCGGAAACGGTGCTGGCCTGGTCATGTCCACACTCGATGTGGTGTCATACGCCGGAGAGCGGCACGGTGGCGTGAAACCGGCAAACTTCCTTGACATCGGGGGCGGAGCGTCCGCTGCCGTCATGGCCGCTGGCCTCGATGTCATTCTCGGCGACCCGCAGGTGAAGAGCGTGTTTGTGAACGTCTTCGGCGGAATCACCGCGTGTGATGCAGTGGCCAACGGAATCGTTGGCGCCCTAGCGACTCTCGGCGACACGGCGAGCAAGCCGCTCGTGGTGCGCCTCGATGGCAACAAGGTCGAGGAGGGTCGCGCGATTCTGCTCGCGGCCAAAAACCCGCTGGTAACCCTCGCAGACACCATGGACGAAGGCGCCGATAAGGCCGCCGAACTGGCTTCGAAGTAAAGGGCGCGAAAATGTCGATCTTCCTCAATAAGGACAACAAGGTCATCGTTCAGGGCATCACCGGCGGTGAAGGCACCAAGCACACCGCGCTCATGCTCAAGGCCGGTACGAAGGTCGTTGGCGGTGTCAATGCGCGCAAGGCGGGTACGACCGTCGAGCACGATGGAGGTATCTCGCTTCCGGTGTTCGGCACGGTAGCTCAGGCGATGGCAGAGACCGGAGCGGACACCTCCATTGTGTTCGTTCCACCGGCTTTCGCGAAAGACGCAGTAGTTGAGGCCATTGAGGCCGGAATTGCGCTCGTGGTCGTGATCACCGAGGGAATCCCGGTGCAGGACTCGGCCGAGTTCTGGGCCCTCGCCAAGAGTAAGGGCGGGGCGACTCGCATCATCGGACCGAACTGTCCAGGAATTATCACACCCGGTGAATCCCTCGTGGGCATCACCCCGGCAACGATCACCGGTAAGGGCCCGATCGGTCTTGTCTCGAAGTCAGGCACGCTGACCTACCAGATGATGTACGAGTTGCGCGATCTCGGCTTCTCGACCGCCATCGGCATCGGTGGCGACCCCATCATCGGCACGACCCACATCGATGCGCTCGCGGCGTTCGAGGCAGACCCCGATACTACGGCGATCGTCATGATCGGCGAGATTGGTGGTGACGCCGAAGAGCGAGCGGCTGACTACATCAAGGCCAACCTGACCAAGCCGGTTGTCGCATACGTCGCGGGTTTCACCGCGCCTGAGGGCAAGACCATGGGCCATGCCGGCGCGATCGTGTCGGCTGGCGCTGGCACGGCTCAGGGTAAGAAGGAAGCCCTGGAGGCAGCAGGCGTCAAGGTCGGTAAGACCCCGAGCGAGACCGCAGCACTCATGCGTGAGGTGCTTGCGGCCCTGTAACAGGCAACCCGGTATCGGAAAAGAGCGCGGAATCGTTGCCCAACCGAGCGCCGGTGGTCAGACTCGGCACTCGAACAGCTGCCTTAGTTCCGACTCGACCGAGGTGGTGGTGGCCATGCAGTCGCCCCGAGTTCGCGCGAAATATTTCGAGCGGTCTCACGAAGGTCGTTGAGCACATTGTCTTCTGGTGGCCATTCGCTTGATGGCATAACCACGGATACCGCGGCAATCACGCTGCCACTCGAGTCGACCACCGGGGCGGCAATCGAGGATTCCCCGAGCACAGCTTCGTCCTCTTCGGTGGCGATCCCCCGCTCAGCGATCTGTGCGAACTGCAGACTCAGCTTCGCCGGGTCGGTGATGGTGTCGCCGGTGAGGCTGCGCAACGGTCTGCTGAGCAGGTCATCCGCAGCATCCGGGTTATAGGCGAGAAGCACCTTGCCCATCGCGGACGCGTGGGCAGGGATCGAGAGGCCCGTTTCGGGCATCTGCTGGCTGCCGTCTGGCCGGCGGTTGTGGTGGATGATGATGACCTCGTCGAAAAGTTCGGCACCCAGTCGTGTCGAGAGTCCCGTTCGCCGGGCGAGTTCGCGGGTCCAGCGCATGGCTCGCGCTCGCACATCGAGCGTGTCGAGGTAGACGTTAGAGAGCTTGAGTAGGGCGGGCCCGAGCATGTAGCGGTTGCTGTTTGGTTCCTTGGCCACGAGGCCGTGCGACTGAAGAGATTTGACGATCCCATGCACCGTGGACGGCGGCAACTCCAGGGCCGCCGCCAGCTCGGTGATGCCGAGGTGCCTCGCCCCCTGCAGCGACGACAGTACTTTCGCTGCGCGATCGATCGCCTGAATCACCACTGACCTCCCGCTGTTTCTCTCATTATGGCGCAGCAACGCTAAAAGTCGTTCAGCTGAACTATTGACACAGCACCGATCTACGTACCATATTCGACATTGTCGAATGACATTCCAAATTTATGAACGTCTGCGGCACTCGTCGCATCGCCACTTCACATGTTCAAAGGAGAACTCATGGATGAGAACAAGCAGTGGCAAAAGCTCACTGCAGAATTCCTCGGAACCGCCTTCCTCGTATTCATCGGGGTCGGATCTGTTCCGGCAACGCTCATCGTGAACGGTAAAGCACCATTCACGATGGCCGACCTCGGTTTCATCTCACTCGCGTTCGGCACCGTCGTCATCGCAACGGTGTATGTATTTGGCTACATTGGCGGAAACCACATCAATCCGGCGGTCACACTGGGTCTTGCTGTCACTGGCAAGTTTCCCTGGCGCGAAGTTCCCGGCTATTTGCTGGCCCAACTTCTCGGCGCGATCGTGGGGGCAGTCACGATCGTTGGCGTGCTCGGCCCGAAGGCAAGCGAGGTCGGACTCGGTGTCGCGTCTTACGGTCCGACCGTGCCGATCTATCAGGCATTCATTGCCGAGTTCGTGGGCACGTTTATCCTCGTGTTTACGGTCTTTGGCGTCATCCACCGCAAGGCGGCTCCCGGGTTCGCGGGGCTCGTCATCGGTCTAGTCGTATTTGCGGCGATCATCCCGGTTGCCCCGACCACGGGCGCATCCATCAACCCGGCACGCACCACGGGCCCGATGCTCGTTCAGCAGCTTCTGGGCGGCACCGTGCACTGGGAGCAGTGGCCCGTGTACGTGATTGCCGAACTCGCCGCTGGCATCGCTGCCGGGCTCTTCTTCGGGTTGATCTCGAAGACGAGCGCTGACACGACTACCCTCACTGAAGCACTGACCGAAGAGAAGGCACGGTAATGAAGAAGCTCATCAACAACCCCGACCACGTGCTCGCGGACTCGCTCGTCGGAGTCGCGGCAGCGCATCCAGAACTGAACGTCGATCACATCAACCGCATCATCTACCGCGGCACCCCCACGAGGAAGGACAAAGTAGCGCTTATCTCGGGAGGGGGTTCTGGTCACGAGCCGTTGCACGGCGGCTTTGTCGGACTCGGGATGCTCGATGCCGCGTGTGCTGGCGAGGTGTTCACCTCGCCGACGCCCGACCAGATGCACGAGGCAACCAAGGTTGCTGACTCTGGAGCCGGCGTGCTGCACATCGTTAAGAACTACACGGGCGATGTGATGAACTTCGAGATGGCCGCGGAGATGGCGGAGGCGGAGACGGGTGTGAAGGTGGCGTCCGTCGTCACGACTGACGACGTGGCCGTCGAGGACTCCACGTGGACAGCGGGGCGTCGTGGCGTCGGCATCACGGTGCTGCTCGAGAAGATCGTGGGCGCTGCAGCCGAAGAAGGTCGCGATCTCGCCGCCGTGACGGCGCTGGCCAAGCACATCAACGACTCGGGCCGCTCGATGGGTATGGCGCTCACGAGCTGCACGGTGCCAGCAGCAGGCAAGCCAACATTCGAGATTCCGGATGACATGATGGAGATCGGCGTGGGCATCCACGGCGAACCCGGGCGTCATCGCGTGCCGCTCGCGAGCGCGGCGGAGATCGCCCAGCAGCTTGTCGAACCGATCCTCGTCGACTTCGACTTCACGGGCTCGCCGACGATCGTTATGCTCAACGGCATGGGTGGATCGCCGCTGATCGAGCTGTATGTCATGTACGGCGAGGTCGCAAAAATTTTGCAGAAGTCAGGAATCACGATCGCCCGCAATCTCGTTGGCAACTACATCACGAGTCTCGACATGGCTGGCTGTTCCGTCACTCTTCTGAAGGTGAACGACGAACTGCTCGGCCTGTGGGATGCTCCGGTAAACACGGCCGGACTGCGCTGGGGAGTATAAGAATATGATTGAAGGCACCGTCTCGCTCGGGCAACTTGTCGACTGGTTGTCGCGATTCTGCGACGTGGTAACCGAGCAACGCAGTTACCTCACGGAACTCGACTCCGCGATCGGCGATGCCGACCACGGAGCGAACATGACGCGCGGAATGACCGCTGTCATGAAAAAAATCGGTGCCTCTCCTGCTGGTGCCGCTGACGAGTTGTTCAAGACGGTCGGTATGACCCTCGTGACCTCGGTCGGCGGTGCCAGCGGCCCGCTCTACGGAACGTTCTTCCTGCGCATGGGCATGGCGGCGGGGCCCGTGACGGAATTTAATCGGGCGGCCTTATCTGCCGCGTTGCATGCCGGCCTCGATGGTGTTGTCGCGAGGGGTAAAGCCGAGGCGGGCGACAAGACGATGTTTGATGCACTGTCACCGGCCCTCGACGCTTTCGACGCGGCTACCGGTGACGGCATTGCCGCCGCAGCTGTCGCCGCGTTCGCTGCTGCGGCGAAAGGGCGAGACGCTACGGAGGCGCTCGTGGCTCGCAAGGGGCGCGCGAGCTACCTAGGAGAGCGCAGTATCGGTCATATCGATCCTGGGGCCACCTCGACAACGCTGCTGTTCCAGGCACTGTCCGACGTGCTCACCAAGGAGTAGCAGTGATCGGCATAGTGGTGGTGTCGCATAGCCCGCGGCTCGCCCAAGCCGCAGTCGAGCTGGCTCTCGAAATGGTGCATGGCGACACGCCTGCCATCGCGATAGCGGCCGGCGCCGGCGCGGGCATAACGGGAACGGATGCCGTGAAGGTCTCCGAGGCAATCGCGCGGGTCTCCGGCCCAGACGGCGTGCTCGTCATGATGGATCTTGGCTCGGCCGTGTTGAGCGCTGAAATGGCACTCGAGTTTGTGACCAACCCTGATGTCGAGATTCGTCTCACGAGCGCGCCCTTTGTCGAAGGACTACTCGCTGGGGTCGTGAGTGCCGCTGGCGGGGCATCCCTCGCAGCTGTCGAACGCGAGGCGATCGGCGCACTCGCCGCGAAACAGAGCCAGCTCGGAGATTTCCCCGCCGCCGCGCCAGAGGTCCTTGAGACCCCGGACTTCTCTGCCGAGGTCACGATTTGTAATCCAGACGGCGTGCACGCGCGCCCAGCGGCAATGATCATCGGGGCATTGGGCGGCCTTGATGCGCGCGTGTCGATGGCTAACCGTCGCACGCGAAAGCCGGCCGTGTCGATCACGGGACCGACATCGTTGCTCACTCCGGGGGCTCGCACGGGTGACGTGCTCGTGGTCTCGACAGCGGGGTCACAGGCCGCTGAGGCGCTCGCAGCAGTGACGAAACTGGTGGCTGCCGGCTTCGGAGAACTCGAGGCCGCTGTGCCCGCGATTGCGGTGCCAGGGAATACTGCGCCGCGAGGGGGTCCGCTCGGGGTGAGCCCCGGTCGGGCGGCGGGTCCCATCCTTCACCTGGCGGAGCCGCTCACGAAGCCCGCGGCGCAGGTGGCACTGCCAGCCGAGGCACGTGCGGCGGAGGCTGCGCGGATCGGGGTCGCTGCGGCATCCGTCTCAGCGATGTTGAACGATCGCGCGTCGCACCTGAGCGGTACGGCCAAGCACATTCTTGAGGCCACGGCAATGATGGCCGTCGACCCAGGGTTTACCGGGGATGCCGAGGCGCTCGTCACCGACCGTGGCGAGCACGCGGAGCACGCAGTATGGGCGACGATCGACTCGCTCGTCGAGGTGTTCACCGGGGTCGGCGGCAGAACGGCCGAGCGTATCGCTGACCTGCAGGATGTGCGAAACCGGGTGGTCTCCGAGCTCCTTGGTCGCCCAGCGCCCGGCGTTCCTTCTCGCGTCGAGCCATTCGTGCTTGTTGCTCGCGACCTCGCTCCCGCTGATACGGCTGTCCTCGACCCTTCCCTGTGCCGCGCTCTTGTGACGGCGGAAGGCGGTCCGACCTCACACACGGCGATCCTCGCTCGCTCGCTTGGCATCCCGGCGATTGTCGCGGCACCCGCGGCACTCGACCTCCCCGAAGGGAGCATCGTGATCGTCGATGGTTCACTCGGCGAGATCATCACGAACCCGACCGCTGAGCAAATCTCGTCGGTCTCGACCGATACGGCGGTTGATTTCGACGGCACCGGGCGCACGGCAGACGGTCATCGCGTGCACCTGCTCGCCAATGTCGGCTCGCCCGCTAGCGTCGCCGAAGCCGTCGCAGCCAGGGCCGAGGGCGTCGGCCTGTTCCGCACCGAGTTCTGCTTTCTCGATCGCGCCGAGGCCCCGACGGTCGATGAGCAGGTCGCCGCGTACCGCACGGTTCTTGGCGCATTCCCGGGCCAGAAAGTGATCGTGCGCACACTTGACGCCGGAGCAGACAAGCCACTCAGCTTCGTCAGTACCGCGTACGAGCAGAACCCGGCGCTCGGCCTTCGGGGGTTTCGTACCTCGTGGCGCAAACCCGGGCTGCTCGATGACCAGTTGCGGGCGATCGCCATCGCAGCGAGTGCCGAGAAAGCGGATGTTGGCGTCATGGCCCCGATGATTAGCACGGCTTCCGAGGCGGCCGAGTTCGCCGTACTCTGTGCTGCACACGGCCTCGATGCGGTTGGCGTCATGATCGAGACTCCTTCGGCCGCGCTAACCGCCGAGGATCTGCTCGCGCACGTCACGTTCGCAAGCCTGGGAACGAACGATCTCACCCAATACACGATGGCCGCCGATCGCCTTGTCGGCGATCTCGCGCTGCTCAACGATCCGTGGCAACCCGCGGTACTGCGCGCCATTGAGTTGGCCTGTGCGGCCGGGCAGCGCGTCGGAAAGCCGGTAGGCGTATGTGGCGAGGCCGCTGCTGATCCGCTTCTGGCAACCGTGCTGGTTGGGCTCGGCGCGACGAGCCTGTCGATGTCAGCGCGCGCCCTCGGTCGGGTCGCAGCCTCGCTCGCCTCAGCGACGGCTGAGCAGTGCCGTGCCGCCGCCGAGGTGGCCACGGCAGCAACTGATCCGGCCGAAGCGCGGGCGGCCGTGCGCGTCGTGCTCGGGCGCTAACGATACCGGGGCAGCCCTTGCGTACACTTCGCTCGTGGCACGCTTCGTCTGCGACGATGTGGTCTGTGCGCGAGGCGATATCGGGTACCTGCCCTCTGCCTCATGAGGATTGTGCTCACGCCGGCCGCCACGACCGCAGTTCGCAGATTGGCTCACCAATCGGTGAACGTACGGAAAGGCACGGCCTCATGCACGGTCTGCCCGGGTAGGGTCGCCCCAGAATGAACCGTTCGCTCACCGCACTCTTCGCCGCAGCCGAGGCGTTTCTCGTCGTCGCGATCGGGCTTGCCCTCCCGCTCGTTCCGCTCACCATTCTGTGGGGTTCTCAGTATGGTTTCGCGATCAACTGGGTAGTTTTCTGGCGGGTATCGGTTGACCTGTGGGTGCTCGGTCACGGTGCCGAGGTCACTATGGTTCTTGACCCGCAGTCGGCTGCCGCCCTCGGATTCCCCGCGGCCGGTGCGCCGGTAGTTCTCACGATCGCGGCCTTGGGTTTTGGTCTCCTCACGCTTCTGCTCGCGATTCGGGCTGGCGCGCGACTGGCAGAGTCCAGGTTCCGTGTGCTCGGCGAGTTCGTGGCGGTCGGCGTGTTCGCGCTCCTCTCCTTCGTTGTCACCTGGACAGCGCTCGATCCGGTTGCCCGCCCTTCGTTGTGGCAGGGTACGGCGCTTCCCACGCTCGTTTTCGCTGTGGGCCTTGCCATTGGTTCCACTCGTGAACGTCGCGGGCGAGCGGATTCCTCAGCCGCTCCGATTCGCGACTGGATCGCGGGTTGGCGACCGGCCACCCGCGCTGTCGTTGTCGGCGCGCTCCGCGGCGGCGGAGCGGCCGCGGCCGCGGTCACTACCGTCGCCGCACTCGCCACGGCGCTGCTCATCCTCCTGAGCTACGCGAAGATCGTCACGCTGTACGAGGGGTTGCACACCGACGTGCTCGGCGGCATCCTGGTCACGATCGGCCAGCTGGCCTTCCTGCCGAACCTGGTGATTTTCGCGGCCGCATGGCTAGTCGGCCCCGGGTTCGCGATAGGAACCGGCTCAGCTGTCAGTCCGCTGGCAACGCAATTGGGGCCGATTCCGGCGATTCCTCTTCTTGGCGCCCTGCCGACCGGGCATCACGCGTTCGGGTACCTCGGGTTGCTTGTGCCGGTGCTCGCCGGTTTTTTGGCTGGGGTGGTGATCCGTAGCTCGGTCGACCGCGGCGGGCCCCGCTCGCTCGCGATGACGGCAGTCGGCATCGGCATTTTTGGCGGAATCGCGCTCGGTGTGCTTTCGTGGCTGTCGGCCGGTTCGGCCGGTCCTGGGCGACTCGTGAACGTGGGCCCCGACCCGTGGAGTGTCGGATTGTGGGCGGCGATCGAGATTATGGCGGGTGCGTTGGTCGGCGTTTTTGCCGCGGTACGAAATCCATTTTCCCGAGCGCGGGCGGCCCGGTCAAGAGCCTCCCGGTAGGCTGTGCAGGTGCTGCGTTTGGTCGTTCTCATCTCCGGCGCTGGGTCCAACCTCCGCTCTCTTCTTGAGACGTCACAAGACGCAGAGTTTCCGGCGAGAGTTGTTGCCGTCGGGGCAGATCGCGTTGCAGAAGGGTTCGATCACGCTGAACAGTTCGGCATCCCGACGTTTTCGGTCGCGCTCTCGAGCTTCGCAGATCGGGATGCCTGGGGTGACGAGATTCTGGCGCAGATCGAGTCGTGGCAGCCCGACCTCGTGATCCTCAGCGGTTTCATGAAACTCTTACCGCCGCGGGTGGTCGCAACGCTTAGCCCGAACCTCATCAACACCCATCCCGCCTACCTGCCTGAGTTTCCCGGCGCCCACGGCGTGCGAGATGCGATCGAGGCGGGCGTGACCGAGACGGGGGCGACGGTGATCGTCGTCGACAACGGTGTCGACAGCGGCCCGATCATCGTCCAAGAGCGCATTTCGATCGTGCACGGTGACACCGAGGCGACCCTGCATGAACGCATCAAGCCCGTGGAGCGCCGCCTGCTCATTCAGGCTGTGCTCGATATTGCCAACGCGACCATCGATTTGAAGGAGCTCTCGTGAGCGGTCCCGTTATTGACACCACCCGCTACCGCGCGCGCGATGCGATCCCGATCAGCCGAGCACTTATCTCGGTGAGTGATAAGACGGGGCTCGTTGACCTCGCGACTGCTCTCGTCGCGGCCGGCGTGGAGATTGTGTCGACCGGCTCCACCGCGAAAACGATTTCGGATGCTGGCCTCGCCGTCACCGAGGTCGCTGCGGTCACGGGCTTCCCGGAATCCCTGGACGGGCGCGTGCGCACGCTACATCCGGCCATTCACGCTGGACTCCTCGCCGATTTGCGCCTCGAGTCGCACGAGACCGAGCTGGCTGCGCTGGGTATCCGCCCGTTCGAGCTCGTCGTTTCCAACCTGTACCCGTTCGTCGAGACCGTCGCGTCTGGTGCTGCGGCAGATTCGGTGATCGAGCAGATTGACATCGGCGGCCCAGCGCTCATGCGGGCAGCTGCCAAAAACCACGCCAACGTCGCCATCGTCACGAGCCCGGCCAGCTACCCGCAGATCGTCAAGGCGATTCTGCTGGGCGGCACGACCCTCGCGCAACGCGAGCGGCTCGCGGGTGAAGCCTTCGCGCACACCGCTGCCTATGACGCGGCCGTCGCCTTCTGGTTCTCGGGACACGTCGGAGTGCGTGCGCAGCACCCCACGGCGAGCACCGACCATGCAGAGTTTGCGGGCGTCATCGGGTATCAGGCCCGCCTCGCGCACCCCCTGCGCTACGGCGAGAACTCGCACCAGTCCGCCGCCCTGTACATCGAAAATGACGGCCACGGAATCGCCCAGGCCACGCAGTTGCACGGCAAAGAAATGTCCTACAACAACTATGTAGACGCGGATGCTGCCCTCCGTGCCGCGTACGACTTCGCTGAGCCGACCGTCGCGATCGTCAAGCACGCCAACCCGTGCGGCATCGCCGTCGCTCGCGGAGCAGGCGACGCGATCGCTAATGCGCACGCCCGAGCTCACGCCTGCGACCCGGTCTCGGCCTTCGGTGGCGTGATCGCCGCCAACCGTGAGATCACGCTCGCCGCGGCAGAGTCAATGGCGAATATTTTCACGGAGGTCATCATCGCTCCGGGTTTTGCGCCCGGCGCTCTCGAGCTGCTGACGAAGAAGAAGAACCTGCGCCTTCTGCAGCTGCCGGCCGACTACGCCCGTTCCGGCCACGAATTCCGGCAGATTTCAGGTGGCGTACTCGTGCAGTCGGCCGATAGTTACGCCGATTTCGATTCGGCACACTGGACACTCGTATCAGGTGTCGAAGCCGACCCGGCCACCCGCGCTGACCTTGAGTTCGCCTGGCGAGCGGTACGGGCGGTTAAGTCGAATGCGATTCTGCTCGCGCACGACGGGGCATCCGTCGGTGTCGGTATGGGGCAGGTCAATCGTGTCGACTCGTGCGAGCTCGCGGTCAAACGTGCCGGTGATCGTGCTGCTGGTTCGGTTGCCGCGAGTGACGCGTTCTTCCCGTTTGCAGACGGTGCGGAGATTCTCATCGCGGCGCGCGCGTCGGCGATCGTACAGCCGGGCGGCTCCATTCGCGACGATGAGGTCATTGCCGCAGCCCAGGCTGCCGGAGTGACAATGTATTTCACGGGTGAGCGCCACTTCTTCCACTGAGGCACGCGCAGCAGATTCATAGCTCGCGTTCGGTAGATTGGGGGCATGGCAATCGCACCCTGGTCCCGACCGCTCACCATTGGCCGCCGCCTCGCCGCTGCACTAGTGTGCGGGCTCGCTGTCGCTGTTATTGTGCACGTCTCAAACCTGCTCGTTTTGTTCGCGACCAACGGATCGTCTGCGGCGAATATCGTGCCGATCAGCGACTATTTCCTCGCGTCGAGCCTTGTGCTGTTCGTGCTTGTCTCGATCGCTGTGTTCGTGGGCGCGTGTCGCAACCGGTTTACCGCGCTTGCCAGCGGTCTCATTGCGGGTGCGCTCGCCGCGTTCGCGGGCACCGCATACTTGCTCATCTCCAGTGGTAAGGGGTGGGACGCTACGTCTGCGGCGGCGGCAGCCGGTTCACTCGGCGGCACCAGTCTTGTTTTCGTTGTCGTGAGCACCATCGCGGTGCTCGTTGTCGTGCGGCCGTTATGGGGTTGGTTCGCGCGCGTCTCCGCGGGAGTCGATCGCCCGATCGCCATGGTTCGTCGCCCGGCGTCTACGCTCGAGAACGGTCAGGTCACTCACATCGACCGGGTCGCCGTCGACACCGATCTCGCCGACGAGCAGTGGGAAGCGTACGTTGACACTCTCGAGGCCAACGGCTTCGAGATCGTCGAAGTGGCGACGGCCGATGACCTGCCTGATTCGGTTTTCGTGGAAGACACGATCGTGATCTTCGGGGGCACAGCGGTTGTGACGAGTCCGGGTGCCGAGAGTCGTCGTGCCGAAACGGATGCCGTGCATCCGCTTGCCGCCCGCATCGGGTTGAAGGTCCGCGAGATCGAGCTGCCAGGCGCGCTCGACGGTGGGGATGTGCTCAAGGTCGGCGCAACGGTTTACGTGGGGCGCGGCGGGCGCACGAATGCAGAGGGCATTCGTCAGTTGCGGGCAATCGTCAGCCCGCTCGGCTACACAGTAATCACGGTGCCGATCACGAAGGTGCTGCACTTGAAGAGCGCCGTCACAGCGCTGCCCGATGGTACCGTCATCGGGTTTGCCAAGTTTGTCGACACCATCAGTGTGTTCGATCGGTTCATGGCGGTGCCCGAAGCGACCGGTGCTGCTGTCGTGGTGCTCTCGTCAGACACGGTTCTGATGGCGTCGTCTGCACCCAAAACGGCGGCCATGATCGAGAACCTCGGCTACCGCGTGGTTACCGTCGACGTCAGCGAATTCGAGAAGCTTGAGGGCTGCGTCACGTGCCTATCGGTGCGCATTCGCTGATTCACTTGCTTCCCCTCGGCAGCCAGAGATAGTCTGGAGGGCTGTCGGGGCACCAGTACCTGTACATTTCGGTGCGTGAGTACCGGTCGGCCTACGGTAGCGGCAACGAACTCAGGAGGACGACATGACCAAGACAATCAACACGCGAACGACCGCGACGTTGGGTGCTGGCTTCCCGGTCCCGGTCCTGGGCTTCGCACTCTAACTCCCGGCCCGTCATGGCGGCTGCGCCGC
This sequence comes from Salinibacterium sp., assembly GCA_025351795.1. GTDB lineage: Bacteria > Actinomycetota > Actinomycetes > Actinomycetales > Microbacteriaceae > Rhodoglobus. Next base: position 14,692 of record JANXVG010000036.1, read on the forward strand.
ATCACTTCGAAAGTTCACACTTCTTCGATCGCCCACACGGTCGCGCGTAACCACCTCAGGGATCTTCATGTCTTCCGCATCGACCGTCGCCGGCCCACCCGCACAGACTGGCAGCACATTCGCCGCCATCGTGCGGCTCTATCCATTCGCGAAACCAGCCATGCCGCGGATCTATCTCGGCATGGTCTCGGCTTTGCTGGCCGGCGTGGTTGCCCTGCTTATCCCTCAAGTGTTGCGGTCACTCGTGGATGGCCCGCTCCAGTCGGGTGACTCCGCCCAGATCTGGCCGGCATTCTGGCTGGTACTGGGGCTCGGGGCGCTGGAGGCGATCATGATCGCGCTTCGGCGCTGGTTCGTGCTCACTCCGGGTACACACATCGAGGCGCGGCTGCGCAATGCGCTCTACGACACATTGCAGCATCTCCCGGTGAGTTTTCACGATCGCTGGCCGAGCGGACAGCTACTGTCACGCGCCGTGAGCGATCTCAACCTGATCCGCCGCTGGATCTCGTTCGGTCTCGTTCTTCTGGTAGTCAACGTCATCACGATCGTCATCGGTTTCATCTTCCTGGTAAACATTTCATGGATGCTCGGCGTGCTTTTCACGGTCTGTTCGATTCCGCTGTGGATCTACGGCTATCTGTTCGAGAAGAAGTACTCGGTGGTCGCCCGGCGCAGTCAGGACCAGTCCGGTGACCTCGCGACGACCGTCGAGGAATCGGTGCACGGCATCCGAGTGCTCAAGGCGTTTGGTCGCGGCACGCACGCGCTCAACAACTTTGCCAACCAGGCTGACGAGCTGCGCGGAACGGAGATTGAGAAGGCCAAAGCAATCGCCGGCATTTGGTTATGGCTGTTGCTCGTGCCCGACGTCACCTTTGCGTTGTGTCTGCTCGGCGGAGTGTGGCTCGCCGTGCAGGGGCAGTTGACCGTGGGTGAACTCGTCGCGTTTTTTGCGACGGCGACGGTGTTGCGCTTTCCGGTTGAGTCGATTGGCTTCCTGCTGTCGATGACCTTCGACACGCGCACAGCCGCTGATCGGTTCTTCGAGGTGATGGACTCGCCGAACACCATAACCGATCCTCAGCACCCGCAGACCATCGCTCACCCTGAAGGACGGCTGGTGTTCACCAATGTGCACTTTCGCTACGCCGACTCGCCCGCACACGTTCCCGACCTGATCAACGGGGTCGACCTCACTCTGGAGCCGGGCGAAACCATGGCCGTTGTAGGACTCACCGGTTCCGGCAAGTCCACGCTGACGGCGCTTACCACGCGGCTCTACGACGTGACTGGGGGGTCGATCACGGTCGATGGCGTTGATATACGTGACCTTTCGCTCGAGAATCTGCGCAGCCACCTCGCTATGGCGTTCGAAGACGCGACGTTGTTTTCGGCATCCGTTCGCGACAACGTCATGCTCGGTCGCCCCGACGGAACGGATGCCGAATTAGAGGAAGCACTGAACATCGCGCAGGCCGGGTTCGTACACGAACTGCCAGCTGGCCTTGACACCGTCGTGGGAGAGGAAGGGCTCAGCCTCTCGGGTGGGCAACGTCAGCGACTTGCCCTGGCGCGTGCGGTCGCGGCCAGGCCCAGCGTGCTCGTGCTCGACGATCCACTGTCTGCGCTCGATGTAGACACCGAGGCCCTCGTTGAGGCAGCCCTGCGCACGGTGCTCGCGTCGACGACGGCGCTGATCGTCGCACACCGACCATCAACGGTCATGCTTGCCGACCGAGTGGCATTGCTCGAAGCCGGGCGCGTCACGGCGGTCGGCAAGCACAGCGATCTGCTCGCGTCGAGCGCGCACTACCGGTTCGTGATCTCGAGTCTCGAGGATGAACAGGCGCGGGAAGAACGATCGCGCGCTGACGAAACGGACGACCACTCATGAGCGTCGTCGGAGTCGAGGGCGAAGACCGAAGCGACTTCACTAGCGTGGAAAGCCGGCAGATTCGCGCGCGGTCGCTGCGCCTGCTCGGCTCGCTCATTCGGCCGGTGCGGCCGCAGGTAATTCTCACCATGATCGTCGTGGTGGTGAGCACGGCTGCACAGGTGGCTGGCCCCGCTCTCATTGCCTACGGCATCGACAGCGGACTACCCGCATTGATCAGGCATGACTGGTTTCCGCTCGGGCTCGCCGTCGTCGCCTACCTCGGAACGGGTGTGATCGGGGCTGTGCTGATCGCTTGGTACACGGTGCTGACAGCGCGCATCAGCCAGGCAATCCTGTTCGACCTTCGCAAACGAGTATTCCGGCACACGCAGCGATTGAGCCTCGAATTTCACGAGAAGTACACCTCGGGCCGTATCATCGCGCGCCAAACGAGTGACCTCGATGCGATTCGCGAACTTCTCGACTCCGGCATCAACCAGCTCGTGCAAGGCGCGCTGTACATGGCGTTCATCGCGATCGCACTGTTCTCACTCGATGGGGTGAGCGGGCTGGTTCTGCTCAGCTCGCTCGTTCCGCTGTACTTTCTCACCAGGTGGTTCCAGAAGCACTCTCAACGCTACTTCCGGCAATCGCGCACGGCGTCCGCCAAGCTCATCGTGCACTTTGTGGAGACCATGACAGGCATCCGGGCGGTGAAGGCCTTCCGTAAAGAGAAGCGCAACGAAGCCAAGTTCGGTGAGCGCGTCGAGGACTATCGCAATACCAACAGCAAGGTCATCCAGTTGTTCGGGATTTTTGATCCTGGCCTCGTGCTGATCGGCAATGTCGCGCTCGCCATTGTTCTGCTGGCGGGCGGCCTTCGGGTGGCAAGCGGCAGCGTGGCGATCGGCGTGCTGCTCGCAACGCTCCTGTACACCCGTCAATTCTTCGCACCGGCGCAAGAGATGGCGATGTTTTACAACTCATACCAATCGGCCGCGGCTGCGCTCGAGAAGATTTCCGGCGTGCTCGAGGAGAAGCCCACGGTGGCAGACCCGACGAAGCCGATCGCACTCTGGAAGGCGAAGGGAACCGTCGGGTTTGCCGGTGTGACATTTGCCTATCGAGCTGACCGCGTCATCCTGCCCACATTCGATCTCACGTTGCAGGCAGGGCAAACTGTCGCGCTCGTCGGCTCCACCGGTGCAGGAAAGTCGACGCTGGCCAAGCTCATCTCGCGGTTCTATGACCCGAGCGAGGGCACGGTTTCGCTTGACGGAGTAGACCTGCGGCAGTTGCATCCTAAAGATCTGCGCCGTGCAATCGTCATGGTCACACAAGAGGCGTACCTGTTTTCCGGTACGGTCGCCGACAACATCGCGCTCGGAAAGCCAGATGCCACGCGCGCCGAAATACTCAGCGCAGCGAAGGCTGTTGGTGCCCACGAGTTCATCGAAACCTTGCCGAACGGGTACGACACCGATGTGAACAAGCGTGGCGGGCGCGTGTCGGCAGGCCAACGCCAGCTGCTGTCTTTTGCGCGAGCATTTATCGCTGACCCGGTTGTGCTGATCCTCGACGAAGCGACCGCCTCACTCGATATTCCCAGCGAGAGGCTTGTGCAGGAGGGCCTGCAGACCCTGCTGGCCGACCGCACGGCGGTGATCATCGCGCATCGTTTGTCGACGGTCGCGATCGCCGACCGGGTTCTCGTCATGGAGCATGGGCGCATCGTCGAAGACGGCACGCCACGCGATCTCATCGCGGGCACCGGGCGGTTTGCGCAACTGCACGCCGCGTGGCGGGACTCGTTGATTTAAGGCGTGTATTCCGGCGTTGTGGCGTCTGCCCTTCCGAAATGACGGAGAACTGGCGGATGCTGACTTCGACATCCGCGAAAGCAGGGCTAGGTTGCCGCACATCCGTCATTTCGGAAGCGCAGCGCCCAGAAAGTTGCTTCACGTCAGGACAAGTGGTCCCCGCGGGAGAGCGCCGCGTGGATGGCCGCCGATACTTCCTCCCAGCGCCGCTCGACCTGAATGTAGCTGAACCGGAGAACTCGATAGCCGAGACTGCTCAGCACCGCATCGCGGCGGCGGTCTTCCTCGAACGCGTGGGGATTGTTATGGAACCGGGCGCCATCCACTTCTACAACGAGCTTCGCCCCCACGAGGAAGTCGACCCTGCCTACCCGGTCGATCTGGCGCTGTTGTTCGAACGGGATGTGGTCGACGATGAGGTGATACTTCATCAGCGATTCGCCACCGCTCTCGCTGTTTCGGTTCGAAGCCGACAGCTGCCCGCGTCGTCGTCGAGGCGTTTCTGCCAGTTCCCGGGTCCATCTGGACTGCGAGACGAGCCCTTGGAACAATGCGGACTCGACGGCCGCGAAGGCGACGAGCGGAGACTTCGTTCGCACGATCTCGCGAAGGCAAAGCAGGGGGCTGGTCACCGATCGGGTACCGATAGCACCCTTATCGGACCAGCTCACCTGCACCCGTGGGCGCGCAAGGGTGGAAAGCCGAACGGTTTTGTCGGTTGGGCTGCGCAGGGAACGCGCATTCGGATGCACCGTCACCTCAAGGATTCCGGTGGCCGGTGCCCAGATTCCGTAGTGGCGCGCGCCGGCTAGACCGGTGAGGCGACCGCCCACGCGGCTCGCTCTGATTTCGGGCGTGCTGAGCTCGGGGCAGGCGTAGTGTCCTTGCCGCACACGGATAACGTCGCCTCGACGCACCGCCGTCGTGAGTTGGTGTGAGGTGTGGCCATCGCGGAGGAGCTCATAGGTAGCGGCAAGCCCACCCCGGCGTCGAACGTCGTAGTAAATGGTTTTCATCGCTACAGGATGAGGCTGCTGCGGTAGCAGCATCCCGTCTCTCGACGGTTCTGGGGAGAACGCCTCGCGGCGACTGAAATGACGGAGAAGCAGCCCGGTACCCACGTAGCATCGCTGCTCGCGCGGCGTCGCACGCCGAAACTCCGTCATTTCGGAAGTATGCAGATGCGTACACGGGTTCAGGGGCGCCACCGCGCGGATGACAGGTCGACACGGTACGTACCATCGCGCGCCCACGCGAGCGGGGTCGACTCCGCACGGTAATACTCGAGCGCACGCTGCTCGTGGCCGACGGCGGGATGCCCGCTCGCGCGTACCACCCGCCACCACGCCACATCCGCTCCGTAGTGGGCCATCACATGGCCAACCGCGCGCGGAGCCCGCGATCCGATGGCCGCAGCCACGTCACCGTACGCCATCACTGTGCCTGCGGGAATGCTGGCCACGACGTCGAGCACGCGGGACGCAAAGTCCTCGCCCGGGAGCGTGGCCACTAGATCTCGAGCGCTCCGATGTTTTCGCCGTATTGCGTCTGGCCGACGATAGTGAAACCCACCTTCACGAAGAACTCCTCAGGACCTTCCTCGCCGGGCTCCCAGATCGCGTTGATCCGGTTGTAGCCGCGGCTGCGGGCTTCCTCGGCGAGGGCGAGGACGGCGAACTTGCCCACCCCCCTGCCCTGAGCGGATGCCGCGACGGTCACCCGCCAGATGCAACTGCGAAACTCCTCTTGGATCGCCTCAGGGTCAAAATTGCCACGGACGAATCCGATCACATCATCACCGTCGAGCACGACCCGCGGCCACGACGTGACCGGGTTGATGTACGCATCTGCAATGGCGTAGGACGGCGGAGTGACGAATTGCTCTTGCCCGCGCCGGAGGGTGAGGGTATTTGCGGCCACGATGGTCCTCGCGGACAGTTCTTCCAGTCTCAACTCACCCATGCTCACAGGGTAACCTGCGCGCTGAAGCTTGGCGAAGATATCTTGATGTCGAGATACTTCTGCACTTCTTGTAGTATTGTTTCGGCCCATCGAAAGGAAGAATTGTGGCAAAGATCAAGGTAGAGGGAACCGTCGTCGAGCTTGACGGAGACGAGATGACTCGCATTATCTGGCACAAGATCAGAGATACCTTGATCCACCCCTACCTCGACATCACCCTTGACTATTACGACCTGGGCATGGAGAACCGCGACGCTACGGATGACCAGGTCACGATCGATGCGGCCCACGCGATCCAGCAGCACGGCGTGGGCGTCAAGTGCGCCACCATCACTCCAGACGAGGCCCGCGTCGAGGAGTTCGGGCTCAAGAAGATGTGGAAGAGCCCGAACGGCACGATCCGCAATATCCTCGGCGGCGTCATCTTCCGTGAGCCGATCATCATCTCCAACATCCCGCGACTGGTTCCCGGCTGGAACAAGCCGATCATTATCGGTCGCCACGCGTTCGGCGACCAGTATCGCGCGACTGACTTCCGCTTCGAGGGCAAGGGCACGCTCACCATCAGTTTCCAGCCGGACGACGGTGGCGAAGCCCAGTCGTTCGAGGTCTTCAAGGCTCCAGGCTCTGGCGTTGCGATGGCGATGTACAACCTCGATGACTCGATTCGCGACTTCGCGCGCGCTTCGCTCAACTACGGACTCACGCGGCACTACCCGGTGTACCTCTCGACCAAGAACACGATCCTCAAGGCGTACGACGGTCGATTCAAGGACATCTTTGAAGAGATCTTCCAGACCGAGTTCAAGACCCAGTTCGACGCCGCGGGCCTCACCTACGAGCACCGGCTAATCGACGACATGGTGGCATCCGCGATGAAGTGGGAGGGCGGCTACGTCTGGGCGACCAAGAATTACGACGGTGATGTGCAGTCGGACACGGTCGCGCAGGGTTTCGGTTCGCTCGGACTGATGACCTCAGTGTTGGCTACGCCCGACGGCAAGATCGTCGAGGCCGAGGCGGCCCATGGAACTGTCACGCGCCACTACCGCATGCACCAACAGGGCAAGCCCACATCGACCAACCCGATCGCCTCGATCTACGCCTGGACGCGCGGACTCGCGCATCGCGGCACGCTCGATGGTAATCAGGCTCTCATCGACTTCAGCCTGACCCTTGAAGACGTCGTGATTACCTCGGTCGAGGCCGGCGCGATGACGAAGGACCTCGCTGCCCTCGTCGGGCCTGACCAAGCGTGGCAGACCACGGAAGAGTTTCTGGACACCCTCGACAAGAATCTCGCGGCTCGGCTGGCCTAACCAATTCCGTGAGCGGCCCACGTCGATTGTGATTCACGCGAGCGGACCGGTGGAGGTGGCGTGGCCCACCCAGCGCTGTCCGGCGGCACTCAGGCTTCATGGATCAATACCCCGAGAACGAGTCGGTGTGCACGTGCTTCGCGCCGTGGGAGCGTAGCTCGGCGCGGAGGTCGGTGACGAGTGCTGGGGGGCCGGACACGAACGCGTGGCGCTGGGCTATATCCGGCACGTGGGCAGCGAGTCGTTCGCCTGTGACTCGGCCCGCGCCGCCGTACTCCCAGCTCGTCGGCAGGGCTCGGGGCTTCTCGGGCAGGTCTGCGTATGGCATTCCGTGCAGCGCCGCTGATCGTGTAGATGACCATCTCAGCGCCGTTCTCGCCGACTGCGTGCGAGTGGGCGAGCGGCCTCGCGAACCGTGTGCTGCTGATGCCGCCGCCGACGGGCAACAGGGGCTCAGCGGCATCCTGGGCCTGCGGTGATTGTGAGTGGGTACGCGGTGGTAGTCATTCGGCTGCTTCTTGTCAGACAGCGGCCGCGACGGTGATCATCTTGGGCGGTGTTCTGCGCGTGCTTGGACCTGCAGGAAAATCGGTACGAATCGAATCGGTGTGGCTTCCTTAGCCCGTGGTGGATACGGGCAGCATTACTTAGTGCACTGTATCGAGTGCAGAGGTGATTCACGATGGTCGCGTCAGGCACGAGTAAGTAAAGCCTTCGCTGAGGGGTTGCGGAAAGTTTGTTCGTAAGCTTTACTAACAAACATGACAACGGGGTTTGCGGCAGGACGGGCATTGCGCCTGACCACAAAAGTTCTTCCGGAGCAGGCCCGGGGGCACAACCGGTCACTCGTGCTTCAGACGTTGTATCGCGCGGGCCAGCAGAGTCGGGCAGACATTGCACGCGAGACCGGGCTCACGCGCGTCACGATCTCCGACCTGGTCGCTGAGCTGATTGTTGATGGTCTCGTCGTTGAGACTGGTCAACGCGAAGATGCGAGGCCGGGAAAGCCAGCGACTCTTCTCGATCTCAATCGCTCGGCATTCCAGATCGTTGGCATCGATCTCAGCCAGTACGGTGTTTTTCGCGGCGCGGTGCTCGATCTCGACGGCCAGATCCTGCACCGCAGCGAGGTCGCAGTAGCCGGCAGCACCGGGGCGGATGCCACGGCCAAAGTGCTTGCCATCATCGCGTCACTGGTGGCCGAGGCCACCCTGCCGATCCTCGGCATCGGCGTCGGATCTCCCGGGGTGGTCGACCTCGCCGGAGTAGTGCTCAGCGCCCCGAACCTGGGCTGGAGTGGCGAGCCGCTGCAAGCGCTCGCGGGTGAGCGATTTGGTGTGCCGGTCGTGGTCGCAAACGATGCAAACGCGGCGGCCCTCGCCGAGCACAGCTTTGGCGACGCAGACAGTGACATGATGCTGATCAAGGTCGGTCACGGCGTCGGTGCTGGCCTGCTCCTCAACGGCAACCCACTCTTCGGCAGTCGCTTTGCCGCAGGAGAAATTGGTCATGTCGTTGTCGGTACCGATGGCGGTCTTGACTGCGTCTGTGGCAAGCGCGGCTGTCTGGAGACCTGGCTCGCTACCCCTCGGCTCGAGCGGGCTCTGGCTGGTGCGACCACGCCGCAACGAAAGACCGACATTCTTCGGGAAGCTGGTCAACGCCTCGGCATTGCTCTTGCTCCCGTGGTCGGAGCGCTCAATCTCGCAGAGATCGTATTGAGCGGGCCGACCGAACTACTTGATGGGCCGCTCGCGCACGCGACCATCGAGACACTCCGCGCGAGGACGATGGCCGAATTCCACGGCGATCTCAGCCTGCGGATGACAACGCTCGGCGAAGACATAGTCATGCGCGGCGCAGCCGTCATGGTCCTCTCCGCGCAGCTAGGGGTTTCTTAGCAAACCCATGCACCACGGGGTGTCTAGCCTCCGCTGACACCATCGCCCTAGGAAAGGAAACACAATGAGGAAGCTCAGCATTGCTGCGCTCGGCATCACCGCCGTGCTCGCTCTCGCGGGTTGTGCCACAACTAGTGGAGACACGGGCGGGGCAGCCGAAAAAGGCAACATCCGCGTGTGGCTCGTCGGTACAGACACGCCGCAGGCGGCGCGCGACTATCTGAAGACCACGTTTGAGAAGCAGAACCCCGGTTCGACCCTTGCCATCGAAGAGCAGGCGTGGGGTGGGCTCGTCGACAAGCTCACGACGAGCCTCTCCGGCAGCGACAGCCCAGACGTCGTCGAGGTCGGCAACACCCAGGCAGCCGCTTTCACGTCGGCTGGCGCGTTCCTCGATCTGACGAGCGACTACACGACACTCGGTGGCAACGACCTGCTGCCGGGGTTCGTGGAGGCCGGATCGTACAACGGCAAGTTCTACGCTGCCCCGCTATACTCGGGTGCACGACTCGTCTTCTACAAGAAAGATGCCCTCGCCGCAGCGGGCCTGTCCGTACCGAAGACACTCGCCGAGTACGTGTCCCACGCCGAAACCTTAGCTACCGCCAACCCGGGAAAGTCCGGCATCTGGTGGCCAGGACAGGACTGGTACAACGCACTCCCGTACATCTGGGAGAACGGTGGAGACATTGCCTCGTTCACGAATGGCAAGTGGGCTGCCGGGTTCTCATCCGCTGGGTCGATCACGGGTCTCACCGAGGTTCAGCAGGTGATGACCAAAGCATCGGTTGCCCCGAAAGACGGCAACGAGACGAACCCGCAGGTCGGGTTCTGCGACGGGAGCACGCTGCAGCTGTCTGCACCGAGCTGGGTCAAATGGTCGATTCTCGCCAAGGCTGACGCGGCGACCCCGGGTTGCCCCACCCAGGAACCCAACCTCGGCGTCTATGCGCTTCCGGGCAAAACCGGCGGGGCTGCTGCGGTCTTCGCTGGTGGATCGAACATCGCGGTCTCCGCGAAGTCGGCTCATTCTGCACTCGCCAAGAAGGCGCTCGCGATTATCTTGAGCGACGGTTTCCAGACGATTTACGGCAAGAACGGTCTCGTGCCGGCCAAGCTGTCACTCGCGTCGACCCTCGGCACGGATGACGTGGCCAAGGCCATCGCGGACGCAGCCGGACACGCGCGCCTCACTCCGGCATCTCCGAAGTGGGCGAACGTCGAAGCATCGGGTGTGCTCACCGACTTCTTCGTGCAGATTGCGCTGGGTGGCGACGTCAAGGCTCTGGCCGCCGCACTCGACACGAAGATCAATGGCATGCTGAACGGCTAGCCATCAGGAGAGGGATGCTCGGCTCGGCCGCGCAAGGCTGAGCCGAGCATCCTTTTCATTGCCCACCGCCCTAGGAAAGAAGCCGGGGCATCGCAATCTTAATGGGAGCGATCATGTCCTCGATCGATATTGCCGTTGACGCGGTGCCGAGCGGTACCGCGGGCGAGCGGCTTGGTGCGCCGTCCCACCGTGCGCCGTCGCCGAAGAGACGCAAGTCCGGCGGTTTTACGCCGTACCTGCTGCTTGTTCCCGGCAGCGTGGTCCTCGCCGCGGTGGTTGGTTGGCCGCTCATCCAGCTCGTGATAATTTCGTTCCAGCAGTATGGTCGTGCTCAGGTTTTCGGCGCGCCGGCCCCATTCATCGGGTTTGACAACTACCTGAAAGTGCTTTCAGACCAGCAGTTCTGGAATGTGCTGTTGCGGAGTTTCTCGTTCTGTGTGGTGAACGTCGTCGTGACGATGGCGCTAGGAACCCTGATCGCACTGCTGATGACGGCGCTTCATAAGTTCTTCAGGACGTTGCTGTCGATCGGTCTCCTGCTTGCTTGGGCGATGCCCGCCCTCACCGCGACGATCGTGTGGGGCTGGATGTTCGACACCGGATACGGCGTGATCAACTTCGTGCTCACGAACTGGTTTGGCCTCGGCTACCACAACCATTCCTGGCTCATTAACCCGCTCAGTTTCTTCCTCGTCGCGACCATCATCGTGGTCTGGGGCGCCATCCCATTCGTCGCGTTTACGATCTACGCCGGACTCACTCAGGTGCCGGGCGAGGTGCTCGAAGCTGCACAGCTTGACGGAGCTGGCACAGTTCAACGTTTTCGACTCGTGGTTTTCCCCTACCTGCGTTCGATCTTCGTGGTCGTGATCATCCTGCAGGTGATCTGGGATCTGCGCGTCTTCACGCAGATATTCGCTTTGCAGGGCATCGGCGGCATCCGCGAACAAACGTCCACGCTGGGCGTATACATCTACCAGACCTCTCTCGCCGGGGGCGAGTACGGTATAGGGGGCGCCATTGCGGTCATCACTGTGATCATCATGATGGCGATCTCGCTGTACTACGTGCGTCAGAGCATCCGTGAGGAAGAGCTGTGAGCGCGCGCGCTGGAAGCACAAGAAAGCGCGTGATCTCTGTGGTGCTGAGCGTGACGGCGGTGATCGTCTTCAGCGCGGCAGTGTTCCCCGTGTATTGGATGATTCAAACCTCGTTCCAGCCGAATAACGAGATTCAGGGTTCCATCGTTAATTTCTGGCCAGAGAATTTCACTCTCAAGAACTACCAGACGGTGCTCTTCGACTCGGCACGGTCGCAGTTTATTCCGGCCCTGCGCAACTCGCTTGCTGTGACGATCATCACCGTCGTGGTTTCCCTCATCTTCGCGTTTCTGGCATCCCTCGCGGTGACGCGGTTTCGGTTCGCGACTCGCAAGGCTTTCATTCTCACGATCCTCATCGTGCAGATGATTCCTGGAGAAGCGATGATCGTGTCGACCTACCGCGTGCTCGACTCCTGGAACCTGCTCAACACGATCGGGGGCCTCTCGCTCGTCTACATTGCGACGGTGCTGCCGTTCACGATCTGGACGCTCCGCGGATTCGTGAATGGTGTGCCGATCGACCTCGAAGAAGCCGGGATGATCGATGGGCTTTCAAGGCTTGGCGCGTTCTGGCGCATCACTTTTCCCTTGCTCGCCCCCGGCCTCGTGGCTACCGGAGTGTTCGGGTTCATTCAGGCCTGGAACGAGTTTCTGCTCGCTCTGGTCGTCAACTCGCGCCCGGCAATGATGACCCTGCCCGTGTGGCTGCGTACCTTCCAGGTGCAGAGTGGCACCACCAACTGGGCGGCGATCATGGCGGGTTCGACCCTCATGGCCATCCCGGTGATCGTCTTCTTCCTGATCGTCCAGGGGCGCATGACTTCCGGGCTCGTCGCGGGGGCGGTGAAGGGATGACCACCTCACCTGCTCGTCTCGGTGCCCCGCTCGTCGGCACTCCGTTCATTCACACTCTGCGAATTGGCGTTGACATTGGGGGTACCAAAACAGATGCAGTGGCGATCGCCCCAGACGGCCGCATCGTGCACCAGCTTCGCGTGCCCACCGGGTTTGGGTCGTCGGCTGTCGTCACGACAACCATCGCCGCCGTCGCGCAACTTGGTCGCCTCGCCGGTTGTAATACAGCCGACTTTCGGTCGATTGGTGTGGGGATTCCCGGCGCGGTCGATAATGGAAGCGGTCGCGTCTCGCACGCCGTGAACCTGGGTTTTGACGGGCTTGATCTCGGGGTCGAGCTATCGGCTCGGCTTGGCCGAGACGTGCGCATCGAGAACGACGTGAACGCGGCAGCGCTCGGTGCGTTCCACCTGCTCGAAAAAAATGACAGCCAGTCGATGGCGTACCTCAATCTCGGTACTGGCCTCGCGGCTGGCCTCGTGCTCGGGGGGAAGCTGTGGCGAGGATCGCGTGGTGCGGCTGGCGAGATCGGGCACATTCCGGTCGATCCGAGCGGTCCACTGTGTCTCTGCGGTCAGCGCGGCTGCCTCGAGACCATGGCGTCGGGCTCTGCGGTCGCACGCCAGTGGCCGAGCACCGACCCCAAGCCGGTACGCGCACTGTTCCTCGCGGCAGAGTCCGGGGACCCGCTCGCGATCGAGGTGAAGAATCGACTCGTGGAAAATATCGCAGCAGCAATTCGCATTCTGGTGCTCACGGTCGACGTTGACAGCGTGGTGATCGGCGGTGGGATCAGTTCGCTTGGTGCCGCGCTTCTTGCGGAGGTGCGCCGTGTTTTGGGAACGTGGGCAACGGTCTCGCCCTTTCTCGCGTCGCTCGACTTGGCGGCTAGAGTTGAGGTCGTGCCCGCAGACTTCCCCGCCGCCGCGGTAGGCGCAGCCCTGGTTGGAGTGGCCTGATGGCCGAGGTAGTCATTGTGGGCTCGACGGATGACGCTGGCGAACTGGCGGCTGACGCGATCCAATCGCTGGTCGCGGCGAAAGCCGACGCCGTGCTCGGCCTCGCGACCGGGTCAACTCCGCTCACCACCTGGCGTGCCCTCGCGGCGCGTCATCTCGACCTCTCTCGGGTGCGCGGGTTCGCGCTTGACGAGTATGTGGGGTTGCCAGCCGCGCATCCGGAAAGCTATCGTTCCGTGATCGCGCGCGAGGTCGTCGAGCCGCTCGGGCTCACCCCCGCGCTCGTGCGCGTGCCAGCCGATCGTGGCCCAATCGAGACCGCGGGGGCAGACTACGAGCGCGCGATTCTCGCGGCGGGAGGCATCGACCTGCAGATTCTGGGTATCGGTCGCACCGGTCACATCGGGTTCAACGAGCCCGGGTCGTCGTTCGCATCGCTGACGCGCGTTAAGACACTCACCCAACAGACACGCATCGACAATGCGCGCTTCTTCGACTCGGTTGAGGATGTGCCGATGCACTGCATCACCCAGGGGCTCGGCACGATCATGCGTGCGCGTCACCTCGTGCTTCTCGCGTTCGGCGAGGAGAAAGCGGATGCCGTTGCCGGCGCCGTCGAGGGCCCGGTAACCTCGAGCGTGCCCGGCTCGGCCATCCAGCTCCACCAGAAGGTGACAGTGATCGTCGATGAGGCCGCGGCCGCGATGCTGCGATTTGCCGACTATTACCGCTACGCGTGGAACAACCGGCTCGCATGGGAGAAGCTCTAGCTGCTTCGGCTGGGTGCCGCCGGGCTTGCGTCCGCCCGTCGCGCGTCCGCTACCTCCGGGCGACGCCTGCTGGCCGCAGCCCTGCTGGCCGCAGCCCTGCCGGCCGCAGCCCTGCTGGCGGCAGCCCTGCCGGGCGGCCGTCCCGCCCTGTCCGACTCGCGTCGGTATTCAGTTTGCGCCTGAGAGTGCAATTCCGCATAGTCGGGCGCAGTTTGCACTATGCATAAGTGCACTCTCGCGGGCTGCAAGGCCGCGGGCTCCCAGGGGGGCTGCCTGCCGGGGCGGTCAACAGCCCGCGCGGCGAGAACGAACCGGCAGGCCCCACGTGCGGCGAGAGCGAACAGCCCGCGCGGCGCAAGGGAACAGCGGCTAGCCGAGCCTCTTTCCGGCGGCCCAGACCGCCGTGACTCGCCACTCGTAGTCGAGGAGCACAGCATCCGCGGCGTGACCGGAGGCAAGCAGGCCGAGCCGGTGGCCGAGGCCGATGGCAGCGGCGGGGGTTGCGGTGAGCGCTGTGACAGCAGCGACCGGCGCGATACCCGCACCCTCGATCGCTAGGCGCAACGCCGTGTCTTGGGTGACAGTCGAGCCCGCGATCGTGTGGGTGCCACTGAGTACGGCCAAGCCGCCCTCGACGGTGACATTGAGCGACCCGAGGCGGTAGTCGCCGTCGTGTGCCCCGGCGGCGGCCATGGCATCGGTAACGAGGGCGACGCGACCGGGCGCTGAGGTAAATACCAGTTTTGCGACATCTGGATGCACGTGCTGACCATCGAGGATCAGTTCGATCACGACGCGGTCATCTTCGATCGCCGCGATCACCGGACCGGGTGCTCGGTGGTGGATGCCGGGCATGGCGTTGAAGACGTGCGTGAGGATTCGGGCGCCGCGGTCGAACGCCTCACGGGTGAGCGCGAAGGTGGACTCCGTGTGCCCAACGGCGACGGCAACCCCCGCCGCCACGAGGATATCGATCGCCTCCATCGCACCCGGTAGCTCCGGTGCAATCGTGAGTTGACGAAGAGTGCCGCGCGCCGCGCTGATGAGCTCGTCAAGCTCGAATGGTTGCGGCTCGATGAGAAAGTCGGCGTTGTGTGCACCTCGGCGACCGGGCGCGAGGAACGGGCCCTCGAGGTGTGAGCCCAGAATGAGCGGGTCGGTCGCGGCGAGCGTGGCGATCGTCGACAAGCTCTGCGTGAGCGACTCGATCGGGTTGGCCACGAGGCTGATCACCGATCGGGTCGTACCGTGGGCGCGGTGTGTGGCGAGGGCCAGCGCGATTTCGTCGGCCCCACCGTCGAAGGAGTGCCCGCCGCCGCCGTGTGCGTGCAAATCGATGAAACCGGGCACAAGCCAGTGACCGGCCACGTTTATCAGGTCGTCACCGAGTGGGTGCCGCCCGTCGCCGGTCGCGATGATCGTGTCGCCGTCGATGAGCATCCAGAAGTCGTCGACCTGCCCTCGTGCGTCAAGCTTGCGAGCCCCATGGAAGACGGTTGTCATGGTCTCGTATCGCGGGCGATTTCCGCACGCAGGTTGACAATCCCGCTGACAATCGCGAGCACAGCGAAGAGCACAGCGAAGAGCAGAGCGAAGAGCAGAGCGAAGAGCGCCGCGATGTATGACTTTCCGAGGGAAAGCCAGGCCACCGTCGCACCTGCCATGACGACGATCTCAATGATCGCGCGCCCGACGGGAGACAGCGGAAAGCGCGCTTTCGGCGAGCCGAAGAGTCCCCACAGAATTGCGGCGACGAGTGGTGTTGCGATGCCGAGCAGGACGCTGAGTGGCGGAACCCACGCCAGGAAGCCCCAGATTGCGAGGGACAGGATGGCGAACAACTCCAGAAAGAGCCGCACGATGTCGTTGGGGCCGACTTTCGAGGACGACGTCGGGACTGCCATGTGTGCAGCCTACCGAGTGGCTAGGTTCGCGGGCGCGTGCGACGCCCGATCACGATCACGATCACTAGGCCGAGCAGCGACAGTAGCGATCCGATGACGAGCGGGGCGGCGGGGTCTGTGCCGGTGACCGCGAGCGTGACCACGAGCAACTCTGGTGTTTCGACGGCTCCCATGTCGATCACGGCGACGATGCGCGGCAGGCCGCGTTGGTCGGTAGCGGGGGCACCGGTGATCGCCGGATTGCCGGCATTGACGGCGGGACTCGATGGCGCGGGAAGCTGGGTGAACGTCGGACCGCCATTGTCGCCGAGTGCGCCGAGCTTCGGATCCACGCCGGTGATGTTTCCTGTGCCCGCCGTGACGTATGCCAGCACTGCCGAGTTCGCTGCCTGCACCAGACTCCAGTTAGACACCACCAGCGTCGGACCCTCGGGGAACGGTTGCACGGTGAGATCGAGAGCGCCGTTGCC
The DNA here is from genome assembly GCA_025351795.1 of Salinibacterium sp. Lineage (GTDB taxonomy): Bacteria > Actinomycetota > Actinomycetes > Actinomycetales > Microbacteriaceae > Rhodoglobus. The sequence continues at coordinate 30,966 of JANXVG010000036.1, forward strand.
GGCCACGATCGAGTGATCGAGGCTCAGAACGCCTACGCCTGCAACGAAAACGCCGGGGCTGGACTGGCTCGCCGAGTTGTTGGCAACAGTGGAGTGAGTGAGCTCAAAGGTTGCGTCTGCTGCGCCCGACACCAAATACATGGCGCCGAAGGCCTCCGCCGAGTTGCCCGAGATGGTCGAGTTCACCACGCGAATGAGCCCGGCCATACCGCCGATTACTCCGGCTTCCTCGGCCCACACGCCACCACCAGCCAACGCCTGATTGTGGGAAATCGTGGACTGGTCGACGGTGACCACCGGGGCAGCCGGATCTGCTCCGCCGCGCCACCCCCAGTTTTCGATCGACAAGCCGCCACCCGTGCCGCCGCCGGTGTCGAGTGCCGCGGCCGCATGATTGCCGTCGATGGTGGTGCGTACTATCGATACGCCGCCCGTCGGGCCGCCCTCGCCCACGTTGTCGAGGAAGATACCGCCGTACGAATAGTCGGCGACGTTATCGACTACCTCACTGTCGGCGATCGAGGCGTGTGCGCCAATGCCGTCGACCCCAAAAATTCTGATTCCGCCGCCGAGGCCCTGACCGTTGATATTAATTGCATGATTGTTGTCGACGTGCGTCTTCGCGATGTCGAGCGTGCTGTCATAGACATCCGCACTTATGCCGCCACCGTTACCGGCGAGATTGCCGGTGATCGAACAATCATCGAGCGTTGCGGCCGACCCGGCGTGCAGAACGAGGTCTAACCCGCCGCCGAACGTGGCGAAAGTCGACCCGGTGCCGTTATTCTGCATCGTCGTGCCTCGAATGCTGAGTGATGATGCGTTCAGGTCGCCGCCGAACCCCCCGAGCACGTTCTGGCCGAGTGACGAGTTCACAATGGTAATCGTGGCGCCACCCGTCGACTGAAATTGTGCCCCTCGTGCGGCGTTGCTGGTAGCTGAGACGGTGTCGATGGTCGCCGTGGACTCGCTTATCACCGCCGCGATGCCGTTTGCGCCGTTGCTGCTCGATCGCACGTGGCTAAACGAGAGAGCACCGGACTGAGTGTTGATGCCGTTGTCGTGATTGGAGCTTGAGACGACGTCAGACAGTGTGAGGTCAACACACTGCGAGCGGATGCCGTCGGCGCCAAATCCGGTAATCGTGACGCCGGAAATCGAAACCGCGAAGCTCGTGGGGATCGAGCAGTCACCGGCTTCCAGCCCGTTGCCGGCACTGGTAGCCGCGCCGTCGATGACTAGCTTTGCCGAGCCAGGGCCAGCGATCGTGAGTGCTTTCATAATGATCGGGAGCGGTGTGGCTGGGGTCAGGGTATGGGTTCCTGATCCTGGCAGCAAGAACCCAATGGTATCTGGGCCAGCGGAGAGGTTCGCCAAGTCGATAGCGTCACGCAGGGAGCCGGGCCCGGAATCTGCGGTCGAGGTCACCGTGAAGGTGACCGCCGCCGCCGGTTCGGCGATCGCGAGGGCACCGACAAGCCCGAGCGCTGCCGCAGCTGCTATCGCTAGCGCCGCGCGCAACTGATGCCGAACGGTCGAAGTGGTGGTCACGATGGTCCCTGCTGTGTGGTTTCTGCGTTGTTTCTGGAAACGGGTTAGAGCTCGCCGTAGTCTATCGGCTGCACGGGCTGTGCCGACGGTCAGGTCAGCGGAAAATTATGGTGCGGGCGCCGTCGAGTAACACGCGACCTTCGGCAAACCACTTGACCGCCTGGGTGAGGGTGCGCGACTCTTCGTCCTGACCGATCGCGACGAGCTCAGCCGCACTCCGCGAGTGGTCGACACGCACCACGTTCTGCTCGATGATCGGCCCCTCATCGAGTTCTCTCGTAACGAAGTGCGCGGTCGCTCCAATAAGTTTCACGCCCCGCGCGTGAGCTTGTTTATATGGATTGGCCCCCTTGAACCCGGGCAAGAATGAATGATGGATGTTGATCACCCGACCGCTGAGGGCGGCACACAAGTCGGGTGAAAGTATCTGCATGTATCTCGCGAGCACGACGAGTTCGATAGCTCGGTGCTCCACCACTTCGAGAACACGGTCTTCGAATGCGAGCTTTTGCCCGGCCGTCGACACGGCGTGCGATTCGAACGGTACGTCATAAAACTTCGCGAGGCCGGCGAGTTCGGGATGGTTGCTCATCACGAGCGGAAGGTCGACAGTGAGTTGCCCGGTACGTTGCCGGTACAACAGGTCATTGAGGCAGTGCCCAGCTGTCGAAACCAGTACCAGCGTGCGTAGCGGACGACCGACGATGTCGAGTTGCCAGATCATTCCGTAGCTCGCCGTCACCGGCAGGAGTTTCTCTTCAAAGGCTTCACGATGTGCGGCCGATTCGACCTGCAGGCGCATGAAGAACCGCCCGGTGTCTGCGCTCGAAAATTGTTGAGACTCGGTAATGTTGCCGCCTGCTTCGACAATCGCGCCACTGACCGCGTGCACGATGCCTGGCCTGTCGTCGCACACAAGAGTCAAGATCCAGTGGGTGGTCACGTCGGTCACCTCACCAGAGTAGCGGCGCGAGTACTCTGGAACGGATGCCGCTGCACCGCGACATCCCGCAGGGGCGGCGCGGCGCACCACACCATGAACGGATCCCTGCGCTCCATGAGCCCACGTGACGCGGCCACGACCAAACCTTTTCCGTGGCCGGGACTTCTCATTCTCTCTGCGCTCGTGTTCGTGTCTGTCACGAGCGAGTTTCTGCCCACCGGACTGCTGCCAGACATCGCACGCGAATTGAACGTCACCGAGTCGCAGGTAGGGCTTCTCATAACGCTCTTCGCTGGCACTGTAGTACTCACTGCGGCGCCCCTCACGACGATCACTCGCCGATATTCTCGTAAATCGCTTGTGATCGTGGTTCTTCTGGTCTTCGTGATTGCCAACGCGCTCGCGGCGATCGCTCCAAGCTATGCGGTGTTGGCGATCGCGCGCGTTGTTGGTGGGCTCGCGCACGGACTCTTCTGGGCCGTGGTCGGTGCATACGGCGGCTATCTGGTGCCGAAGCATCAGCTCGGGCGGGCAGTCGCGGTCACTAGCGCCGGGGCAACTGCCGCGTTCGTGCTGGGGGTTCCGCTAGGCACCGCGGTGGGCCACGCGCTCGGCTGGAGACTCGCGTTTGGTGTTGTCGCAATCGTGGTGCTTGTTCTCGTGGGGCTGGTTGTGCGTTTCCTGCCGGCGGTGCGGCACGTCGAGCCGCTGACGACAGGCGAAATTCCACTCCCGCTCCGACGGGACAAGAGCATTCCGGGCGTCGTGATCATCTGTGCGATTGTGCTCGTGGTCATGATTGGCCACAACCTCTTCTATACCTACGTCGTTCCCTACCTCACAACTGTCGCTGGTTTCGCGCCCGGGTCGATCTCTGCCCTCCTATTCGTCTACGGTGGCGCCGGCGCGATCGGGCTGGTCGTCGCAGGCACATTGGCTAACCGGTACCCGCGCGCTGGACTGGTGATCGCCATCGCTGTCGTGGCGGCCAGTGTTGTGGTGATCGGCATGTTCCCGACGCTCACCGTGATCGTCCTCCCGATGATTGTGGTGTGGGGGATCGCCTTCGGCGGCGCACCGGCGATGCTGCAGACCCGGCTGCTGCACACGGCATCCGCGCGGCTGAGAGACGTGGCATCCGCATACCTTACGACCGCGTTCAACGTCGGGATCGGCGGCGGCGCCCTCATCGGCGGCCTGATCCTCGATCGGGTTGGTCTGAGAGCACTTCCATTCGTGGATGCCGCGATCATCGCGCTCGGCGTAGTTCTCGTCGTGGTCGGCGATGCCTGGTTGCGGGCACGCCACGTGCATCGTTAGTGGTGCCACGCCACCTCGGGCGCCCGGTAGTAGCCGATGCCGGCGGCGTCGAGCCGCAGTCCCAGCGCGGCGAGCCGTGGCGCGAAGTCCGCGAAGTTGCGCGGCACGGACGGTCGCGCTGACCAGGCGATTTCTGCCACACACGCGATGCGCGGAAACGCCATCGACTCAAGGTCGGCGATAGTGGCAAGTGTTTCGGTCCAGAGGGCTGCCTCGATGCCGAGCAGCTGGTCATCGTCGATGCCGGGGAGAATGGCGGCCGGGTCCCACTGGTAAGAATCCGGCACGCTGGTTGCGCCATCGGCCCACGTGAGTCCAAGGGTGCTGGAGTCGTCGTACTTCATGTCGAGGTAGGCAACATCTGCTGGGGCCATGACGAGTCGCCCACCCTGCTGAATGAACGAGAGTGCGTGTGCTGCGGCATCCGCCTGGGCAGTCGTGAAGCTCCAGTATTCGCCGATCGTGCCGGCCGGCAATCGAGTGCTGCGTCCCAGCTCGTGCCAGCCGATCACGGTCTTACCATGGCTGGCAACGATGGCGGCGGCACGACTCACAAAGGTGAGAAAGTCTGCTTCTGGAGTTGTGAGAGACTCATCGCCGCCGATGTGGATCCACGGCCCTGGCGTCAGTTCAGCGAGTTCGGTGATGACATCGTCGAAGAACTCGTAGGTGCGCTCGGCACCGATGCAGAGCGATGAGAAGCCAACCTCGATGCCCTCGTACACAGCCGGTGAACGTCCATCGCAGTTGAGTTCTGGGTAGCTCGCGAGGGCGGCATTGGTGTGGCCGGGCACGTCGATCTCTGGCACCACGGTGACGTATCGCGATGCCGCGTATGCCACGATGTCTCGATAGTCGTCGTGCGAGTAGAAGCCACCCCCGGTGCCACCCACCTGTGTCGCCGCACCGATCTCGGTGAGCTTCGGCCAGCGATCGATCGCGATGCGCCAGCCTTGATCATCGGTGAGGTGCAGATGCAGCACATTGATCTTGAGCATGGCGATGTCGTCGATGTATCGCTTCACCGTCGCTATGTCGAAAAAGTGCCGCGCGACATCTAACATTGCGCCGCGATACGCGAACCGTGGGTAGTCGTGGATGACCGTAGCTGCCACCACCCACTCGGCATCAGCCTGCGCGCGACCCTCGATGGCGGGCGGCAGAAGCTGGCGCAGGGTTTGCGCCCCGGCGAATAGTGCGGCTGCATCGTCTGCTGCCAGCCGGATGCCGGTTGTCGTCACCACGAGGTCATATCCGCCAGCCGGGTGCCCGGCTTCGATTACGAGTGTGATGTCGCCCGTGTCTCCGACCGGGAACGGCAATCCGGTGGCGGGTCGTAACAACTCGCCGAGGTAGTTAGCGACAGGGAGACCATCACCCGTTGCGCGAATGCCCGTGGTCGGGGTGATCACGAATTCTCCCTGGCCCGCAACCTGCGACACGGGATCGGGAATGACGGTGCCGGGTACCGTGGGCATGGATGATCCGTTCGGGTTAGGTCAATTTGCTAGGAGTCTTAACTAACTCGCCAGACAATTCTCGCAGAGACAGCCAGCCGTCGCCACCGCTAGACTGGGATGGTCGCAACTGGCGTTGAGGTGGGCAACCATCGGGGAGCGATCGACATCGATTGGGCCGTACGCCTGGGCTCACCGGATACCTTTGTCATATCCGTCTGAGTGTCTAGGAGCCGCCAGTGTCTGCAACCGTCACATCCTCACAGTCTTCTTTCACTGCCCCATTGGCCGAGGTCGATCCCGAGATCGCCGCCGTGCTCGAGTCTGAACTCGGCCGTCAGCGCGGCACCCTTGAGATGATCGCCAGTGAGAACTTCGTTCCGCGCGCCGTGCTCGAGGCGCAGGGCTCGGTGCTCACCAATAAGTACGCGGAAGGTTACCCCGGTCGCCGCTACTACGGTGGCTGCGAGTTCGTGGATGTCGCGGAGTCCCTCGCCATCTCCCGGGCGAAGTCGTTGTTCGGTGCCGCGTACGCCAATGTGCAGCCGCACTCCGGGGCATCCGCGAACGCCGCTGTTCTCGCCGCCATCGCCGCGCCTGGTGACAGAATTCTCGGGCTGGAGCTTGCCCACGGCGGCCATCTCACGCACGGCATGAAGCTCAACTTCTCGGGCAAGCTCTACGAAGCGCACGCCTACGGAGTGGACCCCACAACCTTCCTCGTCGACATGGATGTTGTGCGCGAGAAAGCGCTTGAGGTGCGCCCGCGGGTGCTCATTGCCGGCTGGTCGGCTTACCCGCGCCAACTGGACTTCGCTGCGTTCCGTGCCATTGCCGACGAGGTGGGAGCCGTGCTCTGGGTCGACATGGCCCATTTCGCGGGACTCGTGGCCGCGGGCCTGCACCCTTCGCCGGTGCCGCACGCGCACGTGACGTCATCCACCGTGCACAAAACGATTGGCGGACCGCGGTCGGGCTTCATCCTCACCAATGACCTCGACTTGCAGAAGAAGATCAACTCAAACGTCTTCCCGGGCCAGCAAGGGGGGCCGCTCATGCACGTCATCGCGGCCAAGGCGACGGCGTTCAAGCTTGCGGCAGAACCCGAATTCACGGATCGCCAGGAGCGCACCATTAGGGGCGCACAAATTCTGGCCGCTCGGCTGACCGAGCCAGACTCGGTTTCGGTGGGCATCGACGTGCTGACCGGCGGTACCGATGTGCACCTCGTGCTCGTCGATTTGCGCAACGCGGCGATTCACGGTCAGGATGCCGAGGATATTTTGCACTCGGTCGGCATTACCGTGAACCGCAATGCGGTGCCATTCGACCCGCGGCCGCCGATGACGCCGTCTGGTGTGCGCATCGGTACCCCGGCGCTCGCCACCCGCGGTTTCGGCGACGAGGAGTTCACCGAGGTTGCCGACATCATCGCGACGGCCCTCAAGCCCGCTCCGGATGTCGCGGCGCTCCGCGCTCGCGTGCTGACCCTCACCGACGGCTACCCGCTCTACCCGGGACTTGTTTCGCCGGGAGCGTGGGCGTAGGGACGTACGCATCGTGACAGCCATCCGACTTGACGGTGTCGCCACCGCGACCGCGGTCAAGAACGAGCTCGCCGCGCGGATTGCGGCCCTGCGGGCGCGCGGCATTGTTCCCGGGCTCGGCACCCTGCTCGTGGGGGAGAACCCAGGCTCGATTTCGTACGTGGCAGGCAAGCACCGTGATTGTGCGGAGGTGGGCATCGAGTCGATTCGTGTTGATTTGCCGGCCACGGCATCAGAAGCGGATGTGCGCGCCGCCATCGCCGACCTCAATGCGAATCCCGTGGTCACCGGCTATATCATCCAGCTGCCGTTGCCTGCGGGCAATGACGAGAACGCGATGCTCGAACTGATGGATCCGAACAAGGATGCAGACGGACTGCATCCCACCAACCTCGGCCGTCTGGTGCTCGGGGTGGGCGGCGATATCAGCTCGCCCCTGCCGTGCACCCCGGCCGGGATCGTCGAGTTGCTTCAGCGTTATGACGTGCCGATCTCGGGCCAGCACGTCGTCGTGGTCGGACGCGGGTTGACAGTGGGGCGCCCGCTCGGCTTGCTGCTCACGCGTAAGGGCTTGGATGCGACCGTCACACTGACCCACTCCCGCACCCGAAATCTTGGGTCGTACGTGCGCCAGGCCGACATTTTGGTCGCCGCGGTCGGCGTAGCCGCACTTATCGCGCCCCACTGGGTGAAGCCCGGTAGCGCCGTGCTCGACGTCGGTATCACCCGCGTGGTCAACCCGGAGACCGGTAAGGCACGCCTGGTGGGCGACGTAGACCCGGGGGTCGCGGATGTCGCGGGCTACCTGTCACCCGTGCCCGGCGGTGTCGGCCCGATGACGCGCGCAATGTTGCTCAAGAACGTGGTGGATGCGGCTGAGCGCCTCCAGCCAGCACTGACTACGTGACCGCGGGCCGCCCCGCGCGGCGCCGCGGCGCCTCGGTATGACCCGGCGCGGCGGCCCCACCTGACCGACCGCGCCCGCCCTCGTCGGCCGAGCACCGACCCGCTGGCCGCACCGACCCGCCCGCCGCGGACTACCGGTCGCGCGAAGCTCCGTCCGCCGCGTTCACCGTAAACGTTGTCGGCTGTCGAAAAGCATGCTCGGCGAAACCGCCATCGATCGCGACCTGCAGCCGCGAGATGTCGCCGGATGGAACGAGGGCGATTGCTGCTCCGCCAAAACCGCCGCCGGTCATCCGCGCTCCGATCGCACCGTTGGACTGGGCGATTTCAACGGCCAGATCGAGCTCGGCAACCGAGATCTCAAAGTCGTCGCGCATGGAGCGGTGGGAGGCATCGAGCAACTCGCCGATTGCGAGCGGGCCGGATGAACGGAGGGCCGCGACGGTGTCCAGCACGCGCTGGTTTTCGGTGACCACATGACGCACGCGGCGGAAAGTCTCGTCATCCATTGACGCCCGCGCGAGCGGCAGATCATCGACGGTCAGGTCGCGCAGCGACGCGACCCCCATCGCGACCGCCCCTGCCTCACACGATGCGCGCCGCGCCGCGTAGCCACCGGTAGCGTGCGAGTGCGAGACACCGGTATCGATAATCAGCAGCTCGAGACCGGCCTCCGCGAAACCGAGCTCGACTACCTGCGCCTCGAGCGAGCGGCAGTCCAAAAATACTGCGCTGTCGCGCCGCCCGAGCAGAGACGCCGACTGGTCCATGATGCCGGTAGGGGCGCCCACCACTTTGTTTTCGGCAAGCTGACCGACTTTCGCGAGCGTAGGCCGGTCCAAGCCGAGCAGCCAGACCTCGTTGAGAGCGATAGCAACCGAGCTTTCGATGGCGGCAGACGACGACAGACCGGCCCCCACCGGAACCACCGAGGCTACGTAAATGTCGACGCCAGGAACTGCCCCGAGATCCGCCCCGAACTGCCCGAGCGCCCAAGCCACGCCGAGCGGGTAGGCAGCCCAGCCGCGCAGGCGATTGGGGCTGAGCTCGGCAATGTCAATCGCACCCACCTCGTCTGCGTACTCCGACGCGACGCGAATGACCGTGTCATCCCGAATGCCGAGCGCGATGACGGTGCGACGGTTGATCGCGAACGGCAGCACGAAACCGAGGTTGTAGTCGGTATGCTCGCCAATGAGGTTGACCCGGCCGGGAGCGGACCAGAGCCCCGTCGGCTCGTAGCCGTACGCTTCCCGGAAGCCGGTCGTCGCGTCGTCCCTGATATCGGTCATGCTCTCGAAATACCTTCCCTAATGAACGCGGCTTCCTGCTCCGGTGTGACGTCGCCGATCCACGCACCCATCGCGGCCTCCGAGCCAGCGAGGTACTTGAGCTTGGCCGCAGCTCGCCGAGGCGACGTTACCTGAAGCATCAGGCGAATGTCGTTGCGCCCCACATTCACCGGCGCTTGGTGCCAGGCGGCGATGTACGGCGTCGGGGTGTCGTAGAGTGCGTCGATGCCGCGCAGCAGTCGCAGATACAGCCCAGCCAGTTCATCGCGCTCGACATCGTGCAGAGCGGCGAAGTCGGGAACCTGGCGGTGCGGCACCATGTGCACTTCGATCGGCCAGCGCGCCGCAAACGGCACATACGCCGTCCAGTGCTCGCCGCTCAACACGACGCGCTCTGATGCTCGCTCGGTCTGCAGGATCTGGGCGAACAGCTCGGGCCCAAACTTCGAGATCGACTCGAGCAGCCGGGTTGTGCGCGGTGTCACGTAGGGATACGCGTAGATCTGGCCGTGCGGGTGCAGCAGGGTCACGCCGATCGCCTCGCCGCGATTCTCGAACGGAAATACTTGCTGGATGCCGGGCATCGCAGACAACGCTTCGGTGCGGTCGGCCCACGCTTCAATCACCGTGCGTGCCCTGATCTCCGTCTGCGAGCCGAACGAGCCCTCGTGCTGTGGGCTGAAACACACGACTTCGCAGCGGCCAATGGACGGCAGGGTACGCCCGAGGCCGACCGAGTCGAGCAGCGCCGGGTCGAATGCCGCGAGCGACGGGCCGAACGAAGGGGAGCGATTTTCGAACACTACGACGTCGTAGTTATTGGGCACTTCGCTCGGGTTGCCCGGCGTGGTCGGAGCCAGCGGGTCGTGATCGGCGGGGGGAAGAAAAATCCGGTTCTGGCGCGATGCTGCGATCGAGATCCACTCGCCGGTGAGTGGATCTTGGCGCATGGTCGCGGTCGCCGGCCTCGCGTCGAGGTGGCGGGCATCCGCAGTGCGCTCGGCTGACAGCGTGGTGTCTGGGTCGTCGAAGTAAATGAGTTCGCGACCGTCGGCGAGCATGGTCGATCTTTTGACGATGGGCATGGTATTACGATATCGAAAGAAGGTGGTTTCGTTATCACAAGTAGTCGGAAGGTCTGGATGAGTGCATATGCGAGACGGCACGTGCTGCTGCGTCTTGTCATCGAGCGCGGTTTCGTGCGGGTCACAGACGCGAGCGCTGAGCTCAAGGTGAGCGAGGTGACTATTCGCGGCGACCTCGACGCACTCGAAGCACACGGCGACATCGTGAGGGTTCACGGTGGAGCGATGCCGCGAACAGCATTGGCCTATCGCGAGTCGCCCATCGCGAATTCGCTCGAGCGCGATTCCGCGGCCAAACGGGCTATCGGTCGGGCAGCCGCCGAGCTCATCACGAGCGGCGACAGCGTCTTTCTCGACGTCGGAAGTACGGCGCTCGCCGTCGCTCACTCGCTCGCCGCGCGCACCGACCTCCACGACATCGTCGTCGTCACGAACGGGCTCACCATCGCGCTCGCGCTGGAGACCGCAGTGCCGCGATTCACCGTCATCGTGACCGGCGGCACGTTACGTCCGTTACAGCACTCTCTCGTGAACCCGTATGCCTCGGGCATGCTCGCCGCCCTGCACGTCGACGTCGCCTTCATCGGCTGCAACGGCATCGACGTTGACCGAGGGGTCACGAACGTCAACCTGCCAGAGGCGGAGGTCAAGCGTCAGGTGCTCGCCTCGTCTCGGCGGCATGTGCTGATTGCAGACTCGAGCAAGCTCGGGCGGGTCGAACTCGGGGTCGTGGGGCCGGCGTCGGCGTTCGATACGTTCGTGACGGCGGGCAAGACCGGCGCAGCGGTACTCGACCGACTGTGTCGGCTGGGTGTGACCGTGATTCTGGCCGACCAATAGGCTGGCAGCATGCACCCTCCGACCGGCCGACAGTTCGAACTTATTCGAGGAACGGCGAAAGCCACGATCACCGAAGTTGCTGGTGGGTTGCGCAGTTTTTCGATCGACGGCGTGGATCTGATCGAACCGTTCGGTGCCGACTGCACGCCGCCCTTCGGTGATGGCATCGTTCTGGTGCCATGGCCCAACCGGGTGCGCGATGGACGGTGGGTTCTCGATGGCGAGACACTTCAACTCGACATCACCGAGGTTGCCCACGGCAACGCCCTGCACGGGCTATTGCGTCATGCGTCGTACATCGTGGTCCACCAATCGCCCGCGATGGTGACCCTCGCCGCAACGGTGTTTCCGCAACACGGGTACCCGTTCCACCTTGAGACTACCGTGACCTACGAACTCGTCGACAACGCTCTCACGGTGACTCATGGCTTCCGCAATGTGTCTGAGACGAAGGCTCCGGTTGCCGTGGGCACGCATCCGTTCCTGACCATCGGCGATGTGCCGACCGAGACCCTCGTGCTGACTGTGCACGCCGCGACTCGCTTCGAGGTGGATGCCCGCCTCAACCCGGTAGGCCAGCGGCCGGTCGAGGGTTCCGACTATGACTTACGCGCCGGGCGCCGGGTTGCCGACCTCGAGCTCGACGACGCCTTCGGCGACCTCGCTACCGTCGATGGGGTTAGCGCATCGCTGCGGGCCCCTGACGGGCGCGAGGTGCGCCTCGTGCAAGACGAGTCTCACGGTTTCGTGCAAGTTTTCACGACTCGAATTTTTCCCAAGAACGGTGGTCACGGGCTCGCGATTGCGATTGAACCGATGACGGCTCCGCCAGATGCGTTCAATAGCGGAATCGGCCTGCACTGGATCGAACCAGACGATACCTGGGCCGTCAGCTGGGGCATCCAGTACTACCGGCCATGAGTGCACCCTCGAAAAGCGACATTCGGCGCTGGCGCAAGCATCTCGCTGCTGAGCGCTCGGAGGCCGCGATCTACCGCGATCTTGCTTCGCGCCGAACCGGTGAGGAACGCGAGATCCTGTTGGCGCTTGCCGATGCCGAACGGCGTCACGAGCAGCACTGGCTCGATCTGCTCGGACACCACGCGGGTAAAACGCCGCGCGACCCTGTCGGTGCCGGCATTCTCGGATTTTTCGCACGTCGGTTCGGATCGGTATTCGTGCTTGCTCTCGCCCAACGTGCCGAGTCACGGTCACCGTATGACATCGACAACGATGCCACGAACGCCATGGCCGCCGACGAGCGCATCCACGAGGAGGTCGTGCGTGCGCTGGCCGCCCGCGGCCGCCAGCGTCTTTCCGGAACCTTCCGCGCTGCAGTCTTTGGGGCGAACGATGGGCTCGTCAGCAACCTTGCACTTGTGCTGGGTGTGAGCGCGGCCGGGCTTCCTACTCATACAGTGCTTCTCACGGGTATCGCCGGCCTCCTGGCTGGCGCCCTGTCGATGGGTGCAGGCGAATACGTCTCGGTGCGCTCGCAACGCGAGTTGCTCGACGCGTCCACTCCGAACCCGGCGGCAGGGGCATCCGTTCCGCATCTCGAGGTGGATGCCAACGAACTCGCGCTCGTCTATCGTGCGCGCGGTATGGGCATCGCACAAGCCGAGGCGCACGCGCTCGAGATTCTGCACGGACGGGACGTTCCCGCCGAACTGCGCGCTGAGACCCACGAGTCGGTGGGATCGGCGATGGGCGCCGCAGTGTCGAGCTTCTGCTTCTTTGCGTCTGGCGCGTCGATTGCCGTGTTGCCGTACGTGTTTGGCCTGGAGGGGTTCACTGCCGTGCTTGTTGCATGCGTTCTCGTGGGCGTCGTATTGCTCGGCACCGGCTCCATCGTCGGGCTGTTGTCTGGCGCATCACCACTCAAGCGTGCGCTGCGGCAGCTCGCGATCGGCTTCGGCGCAGCCGGGGCTACCTACCTGCTGGGCCTGTTGTTCGGGGTGAGCGCGGCATAATGCAGAGATGATCTCCATCGAGCTGGCGCGTGCTCTGCGCGACTCTGGGCTTGTGTGGCATCCACGAGCCGCAGACAACTTCGTGATCGATCGTATCGAAGCGGATGACGAGGTCTTCACGCTGAGCGACATGACCGTCGAGGCGCACGAGTTCGCATCGGGCACCGTGCTCGGTTTCAACGGAACCACTGAATGGGCGCTGGACTCAATCGCCCTCGGGGATGCCCTGTGGTTGCCGCGTGAAGACCAACTTCGCGAGCTGCTGCGCACGACCTTCCGCGCGCTGTCGTTCGCGCATGAGCGCTTCACCCTCGCCGTCGTGATCGAGGGTCAACCCCGTGAGTTCGAGGCGGCGGATGCCTCCGGCGCCTATGCCCGAGCTCTGCTCGCCCTCATCGACGAGTCGATCGGCGATCCGTTGCCCGATCTGGATGACGAGCTGCCGGTTCTGTAGGTCGGGGCACGCCGCCATTTCGGCTCGACCACGTCACGCACAGCACTCATGCCGCTTGCCATCTGCCGTTGGGTAGTGCGCGACGGCGATCGCTGGGGACGGGTGGGCCCCGTCGGGCTCGAACCGACGACCCACGGATTAAAAGTCCGATGCTCTACCAACTGAGCTAGAGGCCCTTGCATTAAATGTAGCGTGGACTTGTGACCGATGAGTTCCATAAGCCCACCCAGTATTCGGGCGACAAGTTCGACACCTACGTGGGCGGCGAAGATCCGGCTCAGATCATGCGTGTCGCCCACGACACCGCACGCCTGCTCGTCAATCGCGCGCGGAGCACGGATGACCCGGCCGTCATCGACAGGCTCGTCGCATACACCGACGAGCACGGCATCGATGCCCTGGCCGAACTGTGGGCCAGGTCGAGCCCGCGCAGCCTGCCCGGAGCGCTCTGGCGCATCTATCTGATGCGCGTGCTGATCCGTCAGGATCCGCAGGAAATGAGCTATTTGTTCCAGCGTGGAACGGAAGTGCTTCGCACGATCGATGCCGTGGTCGCCGGTGCGCCGATGCCGACCGGGCCAGACGAGATCACCGAACTCGCCGACCAGATTCTGCGCGGCCTGTTCCGCGGCGACTTTGGCATCGCGCTCGATCGGGCCGCGGCATTCTGCCGCGTCTCGGCGGCCGGGTGTACCAGTGTTGCCGACGATGTCGAGCTGGTGACTCCCGAGCGGGCAACCGAACTCACCACGAGAGCGCTGCGGCTATCGCAGACCGCAGAGGAGTTCGCTGCCTGCGCACGCCTGCACCGTTCAGGTGGCCTCGACTAAAATAAATACCACCGGGCCGCAGTAACCCCGGGCTCCACTAATAGCCGGTTCGACCGGCCTCGCGCCGAGAGGTGTTCTGCGGCCCGGGTCTCCACTGCCCGAGAGCTGGCCCGCCGAGCCGTGCGAGCTATCCGAACTTTCCGGAGACGTAGTCTTCCGTCGCCTGAACGCTGGGCTTCGAGAAGATCGTGTTGGTGTCGTCATATTCGATGAGCTTGCCGGGTTGGCCGGTGGCCGAGATGGTGAAGAACGCGGTGCGATCGGAGACGCGGCTGGCCTGCTGCATGTTGTGCGTCACGATCACGATCGTATAGTTCTGCTTCAGTTCTTCGATGAGGTCTTCGATGGCGAGTGTGGAGATGGGGTCGAGGGCCGAGCAGGGCTCGTCCATGAGCACGACATCCGGAGCCACTGCGATCGCACGGGCAATGCACAAGCGCTGTTGCTGGCCACCCGAAAGACTCATTCCCGGCTTATCGAGGCGGTCCTTTACCTCGTTCCAGAGGTTCGCGCCCTGGAGCGACTGCTCGACGAGTGCGTCACCGTCTGACTTCGACAGCTTGCGGTTGTTCAGGGTCACTCCGGCGAGCACGTTGTCGCGGATCGACATCGTGGGAAACGGATTCGCGCGCTGGAAAACCATGCCGACCTGCCGGCGAACGAGTACCGGATCCACTCCCGGACCGTAAAGATCATTGCCGTCGATCAGAACCTCGCCTTCCACGCGGGCCCCGGGGATCACCTCGTGCATACGGTTGAGCGTGCGCAGGAACGTCGACTTACCGCACCCGCTCGGTCCGATGAGTGCGGTCACGGTTCGCGGCTCAATGGTGATAGACACACCTTCGACCGCCAAGAAGTCACCATAGAAGGCATTAAGGTTTTTCACTTCGATGCGTTTAGACACAGTTGTTCCTTTTGATCCGTTCTCTTGCCGGTCTACCTAGTGCCCTTGGGGGCGAAGGCGCGGGCGACGATTCTGGCGATGATGTTCAGGATGACGACGATCAGCACGAGCAGGAGCGCTGCTCCCCAGGCGGAGGCGTTCGATGCCGCGATGTCTTGTCCCGGAAACTTGTACCCGGTGTATGCCAGCACGGGAAGGGTCTGCATCGGCCCGCTAAACGGATTCGCATTGAAGTTATCGGTAAAGCTCGCCGCCATGAAGATCGGTGCGGTCTCGCCGATCACGCGAGCAATGGCAAGCATGACGCCCGTGATGATGCCGGCGATCGCCGTCGGCAGAACAATTTTGATGATCGTGGAGAACCGCGACACCCCGAGAGCAAACGATGCCTCGCGCAGATCATGGGGCACGAGCCGCAGCATCTCTTCACAGGATCGCACGACGATCGGAATCATCAGTACCGACAGCGCTACAGCCGCAGAGAAGCCGCTGAACGCTTTAGGCCCCACGATGAGAGTGAACAGGGAGAAGGCGAATAGGCCCGCGACAATTGACGGGATGCCCGTCATGACGTCGACCAGAAAGGTCACCGATCGTGCCATCCACTCGGTTGGCCGCGCGTACTCGACGAGGTAGACGGCCGTGAGGATTCCGATGGGAATCGACATGAGCGCGGCGGTACCGGTGATAATCAGCGTTCCCACGATCGCTTGGAGGGCGCCAGAAGTGATCGTGACGGCGAGCGTGTCTGGGTTGAACGCGGCCCCACCGGCCTGAGAGATGAAGGCCCAGTTGAGCTGGCCGATGCCCTTCGCCGCGACGGTGAAAAGGGTGGAAATCAGTGGAGCGATCGCCAGCAGGAAGGCTATCGAGACCAGGCTGCGCACTATGCGATCGGTGGCTTTACGCCGGTTTTCGGCGATCGTGGACAATGCGCCGAGTGCGATCAGGTAAAGGACGATGGAGAGAAAAATCCACCCGCCCCAGCTGAACCCGATAAGTAGCAGCGCCCCACCCATTACGACGAGCGCGCCGGCGAGAACATAGAACTCGACGAAGCGGGGCAGTTGGCCCGTCGTCAGTGTGTTGGTAATCGGGTTGTGAGGTCGCGGCGATCTCGAACCCAACGTTACGGTCACGACTGTGCTCCTTCGTGATGGTCGGAAATCGAGACGTCCACCCGGCCGACGCCCGCCGTTGATGCGGGAGTGGCAGCAGAAGCGGCCGGCTCGACTCGCTTCCTCTTCGGCTTGCGGGTTGCTTGCGGCCCGGTGCGAACCACGATGACTCGCGCGATCATGTTGACGCCGAGTGAAATCACGAACAGCATGAGGCCGGTTCCGATGAGTGCTTGACGCTGGAGTCCGTCGGCTACCTGAAAGTTCAGGGCAATGTTGGCCGCGATGGTCTGCGAGTTTTCGCCCTCGGTGAGAATTCGCCAAGACACTTGGATAGACGGCGAAATGATGAGCGCGATCGCCATGGTCTCACCGAGCGCGCGCCCGAGTCCGAGTAGCGTTGCGCTCACAACGCCAGACCGCGCGTAGGGCAACACGGCCAACGTGATCATTTCCCACTTGGTTGCGCCGAGCGCGAGTGCGGCCTCTTCGTTGAGGCGTGGCGTTTGCAGGAAGATCTCGCGGGAGATGGAGCTGATGATCGGCAAGATCATGACGGCGAGCACGACAGCGCCAGCGAGGATCGTCGAACCGGTGGTCGATGCGGTGCCACCGAAAATCGGAATCCAGCCAAGGTTGTGATTGAGCCAGGCGCTGAGGGGAAGCAGTAGTGGGCGAATCACGATGATGCCCCACAGTCCGAAGACAATGGATGGTACTGCGGCAAGCAGGTCGATGAGATAACCCAGCACGCCGGCGACACGACGCGGTGCGTAGTGGGAGATGAACAGCGCGATGCCGATGGCTATCGGAGCGCCGATCACCAGCGCGATGGCGGATGCCCAGAGCGTTCCCCACATGAGCGGTCCGACGTAGGCCCAAAAGTCTGCGTAGCCTGAAGTGGGACCCTGCGACAGGTTGGCATTGGTCCGCCAGTTAGCGGTGATGGCGGGAACGGCCTGAATGATGAGGAAGAGGGCAACCGCAGCCAAAATCACGATGATGAGGCCGGCCGAGCCGATGCTCAGACCGAAGAACACACGGTCGGCGGGTCGAGACGTGATCTTTACACGAGCCGGCCCCGCTCCCTGAGGGGAGCGAGAACCGGTCGTGTGGGGCGCAGCGGTCGTGGTGTTGGCCGATAGGCCAGCATTCGGACGGGAAACAGTTTTGTTGGTGCTCACTGAATTCTCTCTCGCGAAGGCTGACTGTCGATGCCGAACACGTTACCGTGCTGGTAGTGCGGTGGTGCTAATTACTTGACGAGCGCGAGGCTCTTCTGGATGTCCGCAAGGATGCTCGCGGGAATCGGTGCAGATCCAGCGTTCTTCGCAGCCACTTTCTGGCCGATGTCGCTGCCGATGAAGCCGATGTATGCCTTCGCGAGCTTCGCCTGGGCCGGGTCCTTGAACGTCGTGCACAGGATCTGGTATGACAGCAGCGGGATCGCGTACGACGCCTTATCGGTGATCTTCGTGTAGTCGATCTTCTTGGTCAGGTCGCCAGCTGTGGTCGGGGCAGCAACTGCAGCGATATCGAACGCGTTCGTAGCTCCATCCGGCGAGTAGGCGACGAAGTCCTTGCTAGTGCCGACCTGAACCGCGGCAGCGGTCAGAGTGCCAATCGAGCTGTGATCTGCGTATCCGATCGCGCCAACACCAGCCTTGACCGTGTTGACTACGCCCGATCCACCCTGCTGGCCGCTCGTTCCGGCGACCGGCCACTTGGATCCCACCGTCTGGGTGAAGATGGTCGGCTGAACCTGGCTCAGGTAGGAGGTGAAGTTCGCGGTCGTGCCGGAGCCGTCTGAGCGAGTCACTGCGGTGATGGGGGTTGCGGGAAGCGTCGCGCCGGCGTTGTCCGCGGCGATGGCCGGGTCATTCCAGGTCGTGATCTGCAGGGTGAAGATCTTCGCGAGTGTTGCCGACGACAGCTTGAGGTCTACACCCGGGAGGTTGTAGACGATCGCAACGCCCGACAGGTAGGTCGGCAAGTTGAGCGCGCCACCGGCGCCGCAGTTGGCTTGTGACTTGGTCTGGTTGTCGGCCGATAGTGCTGAGTCCGAGCCCGCGAAGTCGTAGCTGCCGGCGAGCCAGTTGGTGACGCCGCCGCCAGAGCCCTGCGACTTGTCATAGTTGATGGTGACGCCGGCAGCCTGCGCGACGAATGCTGCGGTCCACGCGGTTTGAGCGTTCGACTGGGCGCTGGAGCCACCAGCGGTGATGATGCCCTTCAGCGTGGGGTCGATAACCACTGCTGCCGCGGTTGGGGTTGGGGTTGCGGTCGGAGTGGTCGCGGCGCAGGATGAAAGTGCAATTACAGCGGTAAGCGCGATCGCGCTTGCTCCTGCCAAATTCTTGAACTTCACTGTGTTCCCTTCGGGGGTAATAGTCACGGCTGGCGTGCGCTCTCGCGCTAATTTGCTGGCCGAGAAGGCCGGTGCTGGCCTAGAAGAAGACGCTATGTGCGCATGTTAACTACGTTTGCCCCGGAAGGTGAACAGGAGGTTAACGAACCGGTAATTGTCGACCCACCAGGGGAGCGAAACGCCCACGGTTAGCTGGCGCGGCCGGCAAACAAGTTTGCGGAATGGATCTCGGTAGCGACGATTCCCGAGCGCGGATGCTCCCGCGAAATGTGGATCACGGCGAAGTCGCCAGGGGCGAGAGACGCAGCATTACTGAGCGCGGCACCGACTTTTGAGCGAGTAAGCGCAACGAGCTCATCGAGGAGCTGCGGCAGCACAGGCCCGTGGCTGCACAGCACCGTGGTGCGTTTCTTGCGCAGGCGCTTCGCTGCGATCGCGTTCACCACGGTCGCCGTCACGTCATAGTTGTCCTGGCTGAGTTCGTCCTTAGCCTTCACCGGCAACTGAGTGAGCCGGGCAAGCGGATCGACCGTCGCGAGGCAGCGCGCGGCGCTCGAGCTGACGATCTTCACGGGCGAGAACGCCGCGATGCCTTTGGCGATTGCCACTGACTGGTCGACCCCGCGCTGCATGAGCGGGCGCGTTGCATCCGGGCCATCCCAGGATTCTGCGGGTACGGCCTTGCCATGGCGCACCACGATCAGGGCGAAGGTGCGCGCGTTACCCTTCTTGAGTCGTTTTGCGAATCGATCGACGACCTCGATGTCGTGCGGATAGCTGAGCTTCTTGCGCGCCTTGTCGAGGTCAAGCCATTCCAGAGCAGCAATCTCGTCGTTGGGCACAAATCTGGCGAGTTCGAGAGCGTGATCATCGATCTCGGTCGACCAGTAGTACACGATCTTGTCGCGGCCGTTCGGCAGCACATATTCGACTGTTCCGAGCGGTGCGCCGAGAGTGACCGCAAGCCCGGTCTCCTCGGCGATCTCGCGCACGGCCGTCTCGGGCAGAGTCTCGCCTGGGTCGAGTTTTCCCTTCGGCAGCGAGACATCCGCTCGGTCACCGCGGTGCACCACAAGAATGCGCGCCTTACCGTCGACCAGTCGCCAGCAGACGGCACCAGCCGCGAGTACAGCGGGCTGTACCGTCACCTCAGCCCGCCCGAGCGCTTACGGTTGACGATCTCTTTCATCAAGACGTTTTGCATATCGGCCAGCGGTTCGCCGTCGTCGTTGCGACTGTGGCGCGTCCACGTGCCAGACGGTTCTAGCCACCACGACGCCGTCTCCTCAGACATCGCGAGGTCGAAAAGTTCGTCGAGTTCGATGAGGTGGTTTTCGCTCGTGATGCGCACGAGAGCTTCGACACGACGATCGAGATTGCGGTGCATCAGGTCTGCGCTGCCGATGAAGACCTGCGGGTCTCCAGCGTTGTAGAACGAGAAAATGCGTGAGTGCTCAAGGTAGCGACCTAACACGGATCGTACGCGGATGTTCTCGCTGAGGCCCTCTTGTCCGGGCGTGAGCGAGCAGATACCCCGAATCACCAAGTCGACGGGAACACCGGCGTTGCTCGCACGGTAGAGCGCATCGATGATCGCCTCGTCGACGATGGAGTTGAGTTTAATGCGGATGCCGCTCGGCAGCCCGCTCTTCGCATTCTGGGTTTCGGTACGAATACGTTTGAGCAGGCCCTTGCGCAGATGCAGCGGCGCGACCAGCAGTCGCTTGAATTTCTTCTCTATCGCGTATCCGCTCAGCTCGTTGAAGAGACGTGTGAGATCTTTGCCGACCTCATCACTCGCGGTCAGCAGCCCGAGGTCCTCGTACAACCGGCTTGTCTTCGGATTGTAGTTACCGGTGCCAATGTGGCTGTAGTGGCGAAGAACACCCTGCTCTTGGCGCACGACGAGTGCGAGCTTGCAGTGGGTTTTGAGACCAACGAGCCCGTAGACCACGTGCACGCCAGCTTTTTCGAGCTTGCGGGCCCAGCTGATATTCGCCGTCTCGTCAAACCGCGCCTTGATCTCGACCAGTGCGAGCACTGCCTTGCCGGCTTCAGCCGCGTCGATGAGCGCCTCGACAATCGGGCTATCACCGCTCGTGCGGTAGAGGGTCTGCTTGATGGCGAGCACGTGCGGGTCGGCCGCCGCCTGCTCGAGAAAACTTTGCACACTCGTGGAAAAGGATTCGTACGGATGGTGCAGCAGAATGTCTTGCGCGGCAATCGACGCGAAGATGTCTGGCACCGCGTTCGGCTCTGTCGGCAGCAAACTGACGCTCGTGGTCGGCACATTTCGTGGGTACTTGAGTGCGGGACGGTCGATGCGCGCGAGTTGGAACAGCCCGCCCAGATCGAGGGGCGCGGGTAGGCGGTAGACCTCCTGCTCGGTGATCGCGAGTTCGCGCACAAGAAGGCCGAGGGTGACCTCGTCCATGTCATCGGTGATCTCAAGACGGATGGGCGGCCCAAAGCGGCGGTTGAGGATTTGTTTCTCGAGGGCCTGGATGAGGTTCTCGGACTCGTCTTCGTCGACGTCGACGTCTTCATTGCGGGTCACCCGAAATTCGTGGTGCTCAAGAATTTCCATGCCGGGAAACAGATCGCCCAGATGGTTCGAAATGAGGTCTTCGACCGGAATGAAGCGCAGGAGCCCGCTTCCGTCATTTGGCAACTGCACGAAGCGGGGGAGCATCGAAGGCACCTTGAGGCGCGCGAACTCTTCCTTGCCCGTTTTCGGATTGCGCACCCGAATGGAGAGATTGAGTGAGAGACCGGAGATGTAGGGAAACGGATGCGCCGGGTCGACCGCGAGAGGCATGAGCACAGGGAAAATCTGGCCCGCAAAGATCTCGTCGATGCGTTCACGGTCGGTTTCGCCAAGGTCCGCCCACGTCTCGATGTGAATGCTGGACGCGTCGAGCGTGGGTTTCACCGACTCGCGGAACACATTCGCGTGACGCTCTTGCAGTACGTGCGCCAGCTGGGCAACACCCGCGAGGACATCGGCGGGAGCCCAACCGATATTCGTCGGAACTGCAAGGCCCGTCGAGATGCGTCGCTTGAGGCCGGCGACCCGCACCATGAAGAACTCGTCGAGGTTGCTCGCGAAGATTGCCAGGAAATTCGCACGTTCCAGAATGGGAATTGTCTGGTCTTCGGCGAGCTCGAGCACGCGCTGGTTGAAAGCCAGCCAGCTCAGTTCGCGGTCAAGGTAGCGGCCGGACGGCAACGTGCCATCATCGACACTCGACGACTCATCGACGTCATACTCGTCGAGGGAGTCGGTGACGACGCTCGCGTCATCTATCGGGCTCTCGCTATCCATCCGTTTATCCTGCCACCCTCAACGAGAGGTCGGGTTAACGTCTGGTAAAGGCGAGTGTCTACGACGGGTGTCGGCGCCCGTCATTCGCTGCTGCTGAGGTGCAATTTACCGCGTTCACCGCATGATGACCCCGGTTCCCGTCGTCTGCGCGCACAACGAAATTCGCGGGTATGTCGAGGCTGTGCGCGGTGAGCTCGGGGCCTAGTGGGGCGACCAGCGGTACTGGATATCGATCGAATCCCGTTCGAATCCGTACGACTGGTACAGGCGAATCGCCGGCTCATTGCTGCCATCCACATACAGCTGGGCCGAGCGGATGCTGCGAGCCGCGAGTCGCTCCAGCCCGGCGTGAACGACCCGACGCCCCCAGCCCTCGCCCTGCCGCTCGGGCGCCACTCCCACCACGTAGAACTCACCTCGTTCGGCACCCGAGCAGTCTGCCTCGACCTTCAGCCAGCAGTATCCGGCGAATCCGCGCTCGTCGCGTAGCAGCAGGAAGTCATCGGGGTTGAACCAGGGTTCGGCCATGAGTAGGTCGAGGTCGGCTTGCGTCACCCCACCCTGGTCGGGGTAGGAAGCGAAGGTTCGCGCATTGAGGTCTAGCCACGCGTGCGCGTCGCTGGGGCGAAATCCTCTGATCGAGGTGTCAATGTTCGTCGGCTCGGTTGACGCGAAACCGGTAGGCGGTGACACCGCGGGGACGGTGCCAATCATGTGCCAGAGCTCGCGCACCGGTTCGAGTCCGTAGTGCGCGGCGAGGGCGCGTGCGGCCGGGTGGTCACCGTGCGCCCAGACGAGAAGTTCGTGCGGGCGGCGAGCGATGAGGTGTTCGAGGAGTGCGGTACCGATACCTCGCCCACGGGCATCCGGGTCTACGACGAACTCGGCCTCGGTGCGGGAGAAGATCGCCGCGCCCTCGTTGAGCCAATACAACTCGCGTTCGCCGGTTGCCAGTCCAATGAGACTACCGTCGGAAAACGGTGGCTGCCCGTCTGCGGCACGGGCCCGGGCGATGAGTGTGTCGAGCCGCTCGGTCGACAGGGCGGCTACCTCAGGATGAGATGGCGGGAGTGAGTCGCTCATTGTCGTCATCGTAGACGTTGAACCGGTAGCCGACGTTGCGCACGGTGCCGATGAGCGACTCGAGGTCGCCAAGTTTTGCGCGCAAGCGTCGTACGTGCACGTCAACCGTGCGGGTGCCGCCGAAGTAGTCGTAGCCCCACACTTCACTCAGCAACTGTTCACGGGTAAACACGCGCGCCGGATGCGTGGCGAGAAACCGCAACAGCTCGAATTCTTTGAAGGTGAGATCGAGCGGACGTCCGTGCACTTTGGCCGAGTAGCTGGCCTCGTCAATCACCACTCCGGACGCTTGGATCTTCGAGGTCGACTTCTCGAGCGCCTGGCGCCCGATAGCGAGGCGGATGCGGGCATCCGCCTCTGCGGGACCGGCCGACTCGAGGATGACGTCGTCGACGCCCCAGTCGGCAGACACCGCCGTGAGACCGCCCTCAGTGAGAATGAGAATGAGCGGCACGCTAATGCCCGTGGTGGTGAGTATCTTGCACAGCGACTTAGCGCTGGCCAGGTCATAGCGCGCGTCGACAAAAATCAGGTCACAACTGGGCGCAGTGATCAGCGAGGCGGGCGAGGCAGGTATTTGCTTGGACTTGTGGCTCAATAGTCCCAGTGCGGGCAGAACCTCGTTGTCGACCGCAGAGGTCAGGATCAACAACTGCGCCACGGGTCCTCCAAAGTGCGTAACAACAGTCTATTGCGCCCTGACGCCCACGAATCGCGCAGCGATCGGTGACCCTTAAGCTGTACCCATGACGTGGCAATGGCACAGCATCATCCCGGTGTGGGTAGTCGCGGTTTTCGGTGCCGTACTGGTTGGGCTGCTGACGGCTGGAGCGCAGTCGTTCACGTGGCTTCCGATCGTGCTTGCGACGTGCGTCGTCGCGACCTTCGTTATTCAGCTCGCGCTGCAGCGCACCGAGGGATTCGTGCTGCGGGCCATGGCGAGCATCGCGGTATCTGTCGTTATTCTCGGCATCGCGACCGGCATACTCGCGCTGCTCGGCTAGCTCGCGACCGAGGTTAGGATTGAGTCATGTTGCTCGCCCTCGAACTCTTCTTCGTCGGACTCCTCGTCCTTGCGACACTCTCGATCGGGTTCATCTCGGTCGTCGTGCTGTACAACCTCTTTCGAGGCCAGCGCTGATTCGTGATCGACCTCGACCCGACTATTCCGGCTGAGCTCGCACCTCTCTCGTGGCTGATCGGGCTGTGGGAGGGTTCCGGTGTGGTCAACTACGCGATCGGCGCCGAAACGCGGCACCTCGAGTTTGGCCAGCGATTGAGCTTTACGCACGATGGCTTGCCCTACCTCAACTACACCTCGTACACCTGGCTCCTTGACGCCGAGCAGACGCCGCATGCCAGCGAGACCGGTTATTGGCGACTGAGCCGACCCGCCTCCGACGGAGATCAGGGCCCCGCACTTCTCCCCGGCGTCGGTGAGCGCATTTTTACCACGGCCACCGCGGTTGAAACCCTGCGCACTGACGATGGCGCCTTTAGCATCGAAGTCTCCCTTGTTCATCCGCGCGGGGTCAGCGAGCTCTACCTCGGCCAGGTGAAGGGGCCGCGAATCGATCTCGCGACCGACGCGGTGTTGCGCACGTCAACGGCCAAGGAATACGCGGCGGCGACTCGCATGTACGGGCTCGTCGAGAGCCACTTGCTCTGGGCCTGGGATATTGCAGCGCTCGGTCAAGACCTGCGCACCCATGCCTCGGGAAGGCTCGCTCGTGGTGAATAACATTCCGACCATTGCCGGTACAGCGCGGCTCGGCGACCCTTTCAGCTCTCTTGCTGGCGCGGTTGGTTCTCCTCCCGAGCACTACGGCAACCCGCTCGGTGAGCAGCGTCGGCTGGCAGCGGGCGAGGCGATCGTTGACCTCTCAGATCGGGCAGTTCTCACCATCGTCGGCCCAGACCGGCTGAGTTGGCTTGATTCGCTCACATCGCAGTCGCTCACCCATCTCGCGCCCGGTGACTCAACCGAAACTCTTCTCCTCGACCCGACCGGTCGGCTACAGTACGCGGTGCGCGTGCTCGATGATGGAGTGACGACATGGCTGCTTCTCGAAGCGGATGAAGCAGCCGGGCTTCTGGGTTGGCTCACCACGATGCGCTTTATGTTGCGGGTGGAGCTCGCTGATGTCTCGGCCGAGTTTGCGACCATCGGAACGTTGGGGTCACCCGCGATCGATGCCGCTGCGCCCAATGGGGTGCCGCTCGTGTGGCGTGACCCATGGTCAGCGGTTCAGGCCGGTGGGCACCAGTACTCCGTCGTGACCGAGCATCCCGGCGGTGCGTGGACGTACAGTGAGTTGCTCGTTGCGCGCGACGCGTTGGCTGCGGCATCCGCCTTTCCGGTTGCGGGCACTCTCGCTCTTGAGGCCCTGCGGATCGCGGCGTGGCGGCCTCGGGCTGCAACCGAAGTCGACGACAAGACCATCCCTCATGAGCTTGACTGGCTGCGCTCGGCTGTGCACCTCAACAAAGGCTGCTACCGCGGGCAAGAGACCGTAGCGAAGGTGCACAATCTGGGACACCCGCCACGTCGTCTTGTGATGTTGCACGTGGACGGATCCGAGGGCGTGCACGCTGTTGCAGGCTCGGTTGTGACACGCGACGGCGTACCGGTCGGTCAGGTCACCTCGGCGGCACTCCACTACGAGCTTGGGCCGATCGCGCTCGCCGTGATCAAGCGCGCTGTCGAGGCAACTGCAGGGCTCTCGGTGGCGGTTGGCGACGTTGTTCTCAGCGCGATACAGGAGGTAATCGTTCCGACGGATGCGGGTGCCGAAGCAAATGTACCGCGTCTGCCCCGGCTTGGCGCAGTGCACCGTTGACGGTTGGATCGGCCTAGTCCCAGTGAAACCCGGCAGGCTCGACGCATGCCCAGCCGACGGTTAGTTCACCAAGGCGCCAGCGAGCTGCGTTGCCACGCACCGGCCAGCCATCCCGGCGCATCGCCGTGGCGGTCGCGATCCAACGTTGGCTCGGCCCGTAAACCGACAACGGCGCGTTCACTCGCCAGTGCCGGTCTAGTGCGCACAGGAAGTCGTGGATGCGCTCACCCGGCACATTGCGATGGATCAGAATTTTGGGTAGCCGTTCAGCCACGACCGAGGGCTGAGCGCTGCTCGTCGGCGCGGTGAGCTCGGCCAGCCGCAGACTGATCGTGAGAGATTGGGGTCCCGCAGTCGAGGCGTTCACCCAACTGGCCACCCGGCCGAGCTCATTGCAGGTGCCTTCGACGAGCACTCCGCCCGGCTGCAGACGGTCGATCATGCGGTGCCAGTTGTCGAGCACGTCACCCTCGTCATACTGCCGCAGCACATTGAGCGCGCGGATGACCGTCGCCGTGCGGCCGGTCGGCAGCGGAACCTCAAATCCCCCACGTCGAAAGCTGACCCCTGCCCGGGCGAACGCTGCCGCCCGCCGCACCCGTTCTGGGTCGATCTCGATACCGAGAACCTCAACGTCTGGCCGCACCGCGTGTAAGCGGGCATGTAGCTCGAGTGTCGTTGTGGCGGATGCCCCATACCCGAGGTCGACCACGAGCGGGTCGGCCGCGGTGAGAAAGGCTGGCAGCCCGGCAATCCATCGATCGACGCGCCGTAGACGGTTGGTGCCCGTTGTTCCCCTGGTGATCTCGCCGATCGGCATGGCTTCATTCTGCCCTCTAGGCCGCGCCAGCATCCCCGGGCGTGCTTCATGTCGTCGGCGCGCATCGGTACTCTAAAGCCATGACGTATACCCTCATCCTGCTCCGCCACGGTAACTCAGACTGGAACCAGAAGAACTTGTTCACTGGCTGGGTCGATGTCGACTTGAGCGATCAGGGCAGGGTCGAGGCGAAGCGTGCTGGCCAACTGATCGCCGCGTTCGAGAAGCAGCCGGATATCCAGTACACCTCAGTGCTGAAGCGCGCCATTCATACCGCGAACATTGCACTCGCCGAAGCGGATCGCGACTGGATCGATGTCAAGCGCTCCTGGCGCCTCAACGAGCGTCATTACGGCGCTCTGCAGGGCAAAGATAAGGCGCAGACGCTCGCCGAGTTTGGCGAAGAACAGTTCATGACCTGGCGTCGTTCATTCGACGTTCCGCCGCCGCCGCTCGACGACTCCAGCGAGTTCAGCCAGGCCCACGATGTGCGCTACGTTGCCATCGACGGCGAGTTGCCCCGAACAGAATCTCTCAAACTTGTGATCGAACGGATTTTGCCCTACTGGGAGTCCGACATTACGACGGACTTAGCCTCGGGCAAGACCGTGTTGGTGACCGCGCACGGTAATTCTTTGCGCGCACTCGTCAAGCACCTCGACGGAATCTCAGATGAAGAGATCGCCGAACTCAACATTCCCACCGGAATTCCGCTCGTCTATGAGCTTGCTGACGACTTCATGCCGTCGAAACCGGGCTACTACCTCGACGCCGAAGCGGCTGCGGCCGGAGCTGCTGCGGTCGCGGCGCAGGGTTCCACGCGATAGCTAGAAGTGCTGCGGAGCCCAGTCGCCCGTCGCCAGATACTGCACCTTTTTGGCGATCGAGACCGCATGGTCCGCAAACCGCTCGTGGTAGCGCGACGCGAGGGTGGCGTCCACGGTGTCGACGGCTGCACCCTTCCAGGTTTCGCCCAGCACCTTGTCGAACACGCTGAGGTGCAGCGCATCAATGCGGTCATCGTCATTGCGAATCTCTTCGGCGAGGGCCATGTCTTCGCTCTTGAGCAGTTCGACGAGCTTCTTCGCGATCGCAACATCGAGGGCGCCGAGCTCGGAAAATGTGCCGCGAAGGCTCTTGGGCACAACCTTGTCTGGAAAGCGGTACCGCGCGAGTTGGGCGATGTGTTCGGCCATATCGCCCATGCGCTCGAGTGAGGCGGAGATGCGCAGGGCGCTCACCACGATGCGCAGATCGCGGGCGACGGGCTGCTGGCGAACCAGGATCTGGATGGCAAGCTCGTCGAGTTCCAACGCGGCGTTGTCGATTTTTTCGTCGTCGGCGATCACCGTTTCGGCGAGCGACACGTTCGACTCATTGAACGCGCGCGTGGCGTTTTCGATTGACACGGCGACAAGGCTGGAAATCTCGACAAGCCGATCCTGCACTTCTCGCAGTTCCTGCTGGAATACTTCGCGCAATTTTTAGATCCCTTCGCTACGGGCACGACGAAACCCGCACGGTTGAAGCAACACTGGCTGCGCGAGGTTAACGGCGGGTATAGCTTGCCTGAACAAAACCCATACTGTAGCCACCGAAACAACGGCGCGATGCGCCTGAGCCGCAGATGTAACTAATCTAGTCGCTATGGACTCCGCCTGGCTGGTGCCCGTGACGCTGGTCTTCGGCGTACTCGTCGGGGCTGGCATCGTCACGATCGTGGTGATTGCCGCGCGCCGGGGTCGGCGCGCGGTGGAGGTCGTGAGTTCGGGAGTTCCGGATGGCGTCGACCAGGTGATCGAAGCACTCGAGTCTGCCGGGATCGTACTCGATCCGTCAAACAACGTCGTCAAGGCGAGCCCAGGTGCCATGGCCTTCGGCCTGGTGTGGAACCAGGCGCTTGTGCATCCCGAGCTCGTGAGTCTGGTTGACCGCGTGCGCCGCAACGGCGATCCGATCACCGAGGAACTCACGCTAGCGCGCGGCCCGTTTGGAGATGCGAACATCTATCTTTCGGTGCGTGTCGCCCGCCTGGGTGCACGCTATATTCTGCTGCTCGCCGAGGACCGCACGGAGTCGTACCGCCTCGAAGAGGTTCGTCGCGATTTCATCGCCAATATCAGTCACGAACTCAAGACACCGATCGGGGCGGTCGGGCTTCTCGCCGAAGCACTTGTCAGCGCCTCGGCTGAACCCGATCAGGTTAAGCGATTTGCCAAGCGGCTCACCAAGGAGTCTGAGCGACTGGCACGCATTACCCAGGAGATCATCGAACTGTCTCGGCTCCAGGCGACGGATGCCCTCACGAAGGCGGACCTGGTCGATGTCGATCACGTGGTGGCCATCGCGATCGATCAGAACCGGGTGGCCGCCGACTCGCGCAAGGTTCACCTGGTGGGCGGAGGGGATGCTGGCGCCGAGGTCTACGGTGACGAAACTCTTCTCGTGACGGCGCTGCACAATCTGGTGGCGAACGCGATCCAGTACTCGCCGAAGGGATCCCGTGTCGGCATCGGTGTGAGCAATTCACATGGCATCGTTGAGATAGCGGTCACTGACCAAGGCGTCGGTATTGAGGAGGAGGAGGTGGACCGGGTGTTCGAACGGTTCTTCCGTACCGACCCGGCCCGATCCCGACACACCGGTGGCTCTGGGCTCGGCCTCAGTATTGTCAAGCACGTCGTGCAAAACCATGGCGGCGACATTCGGGTATGGTCTCAACCTGGCAACGGGTCCACTTTTACCATCCGCCTCCCTGAGGCATCCCACGCGACCGCTGTGTCGCTCACGCCAGAAACCCTCGGAGAAGCATCGTGACTCGTATCCTTATCGTCGAAGACGAAGCGTCTCTGAGCGAACCGCTCGCCTACCTGCTTGGGCGGGAAGGGTATGAGACGAAGATCGCCGCTGACGGGCTGGCCGCGATCGCCGAGTTTGATCGGAAGGGTGCCGACCTGGTGCTCCTCGACCTCATGCTGCCCGGCCTTTCCGGTACCGAGGTGTGTCGTGAGTTGCGCACTCGTTCGACCGTGCCGATCATCATGCTCACGGCGAAGGATAGCGAAGTAGACATCGTGGTGGGCCTCGAGCTGGGTGCGGATGACTACGTCACGAAGCCCTATTCGACGCGCGAACTGCTCGCCCGCATCCGCGCCGTGCTGCGCCGCCGGATTGACTCGGATGACGATTCCGAGGGGGTACTGGAGGCCGGCGACGTGCGCATGGACCTCGAGCGCCACACGGTGAGCGTGGACGGCATACCGACCGCGATGCCGCTGAAGGAGTTTGAGCTGCTTGAGATGTTTCTGCGCAACTCCGGCCGTGTACTCACTCGTGGCCAGTTGATCGATCGGGTTTGGGGTGCCGACTACTTCGGTGACACTAAGACACTCGACGTGCACATCAAGCGTATCCGCTCGAAGATCGAGAAGACGCCGTCAGATCCCATGATGCTCGTGACGGTGCGCGGGCTGGGCTATCGCTTCGAGGCGTAGACGCGGCCGATCGCTTGCGCTCGACTTACGGCGCGTGCGTCGGGGTTGCGGCTGCGCTGGGCGTGCCAACCGGGGTCGATCGCGGGATGTCTGGCGCCACGAGGTTTTTGTACTCGGGCAGCGAGCCGTCGAGCACGGGCACAAGAGCAGTCTGGCCGGTCTCATTGCCATATTGCACGAAGACGGGCAGCAGACCGCCAGCTTTGACGCCGGTACCGATGAGAATCAACTGGCTGCTCGGGTCTTTCGGGTCGTACCCGACGTTGGCGAGCATGCCTTTGCCGACGACGACGTTTTTCGTCTGCTGCACCACGTTGACACCGTAACCAAAGTTGACCTGCACTGCCTGGTCGCTGCCATTGACGATTGTGAGAATCAGACTGACGGCGCGGCCGTCTGCTCCAACTAGCGCGATGGCGTTGCGAATCTTGACCTTGCCAACGGTGAGGTTGACCCCGTCGCTTGCGTCATATTGTCGCGTGGTTTGCTGCACGGCGAAGAATGTGCAGCCAGCGGTGCCCAGTACGAGCGCCCCAGCAACGATGACGGATGCCGCGGCGCGTGCAATCACGGAGCCCTCCAGAACCGAAAACGAACAGTGTGACCAGCTTATCGACCACGGCGCTTCTGCGTCGGCTTAGGTAAGCCTTACTAAGAGTTCGCTGTGGTAAACTTGTGGTCTCTGAAAGGACCCCCATACATGTTGTTTGAGGTTGGCGAGACTGTCGTATATCCCCACCACGGCGCTGCCACCATCACCGAGGTGAAGAAGCGCACCGTCCGTGGTGAAGAAAAACTGTACCTAAAGCTCAATGTGACCCAGGGCGACCTCACGATCGAGGTTCCCGCAGAAAACGTCGACCTGGTGGGCGTTCGTGACGTTATCGGCCGTGAGGGGCTCGATAAGGTTTTCGAGGTATTGCGTGCTCCGTTCACAGAGGAACCGACCAACTGGTCGCGTCGCTACAAGGCCAACCTCGAGAAGCTCGCATCCGGCGACGTCATTAAGGTGTCTGAGGTCGTGCGCGATCTGTGGCGCCGTGACCAAGACCGTGGCCTATCCGCAGGCGAGAAGCGCATGCTCGCGAAGGCACGCCAGATTCTGATCTCCGAGCTCGCGCTCGCTGAGAAGACTGACGAAGAGAAGGCATCGAACGTGCTCGACGAGGTTCTGGCCTCCTAGGTCCGTGATCGACTCCGTCGAGAAAGGCCCGCTAGTCGAGCCACTTACCTGCCCGGTAGTCGAGCCGGTCACCGGCCGGCTGATCGGGCAACGATCATGACGTCGGAGCACGAGCCGACGGTCGCCGTGATCGTCGTCGCTGCCGGTACCGGCAGCCGTCTTAGCGCGCGCGCGCCTAAGGCGTTCGTTTCGATCGCCGGCCGCACCATCCTTGAGCGTGCACTCGACCCGGTGTTTGCGATGGTCGTGCCCACGCAGGTAATCGTGGTCGTGCCGGCCGAGCGCCTTGCCGAGGCTGAACGGCTGGTTCAGGGAACCGGAGCATGGGTGGTGGCTGGTGGGTCGACTCGACAGGCTTCAGTGGCAGCCGGTGTCGCCGCGATCACCCCGCAGATCGAGACGGTGCTCGTGCACGATTCGGCGCGAGCGCTCACTCCTGCCTGGCTCTTCGACTCCGTCGTTGCGGCGGTTGCCGCGACCAATGGTGGCGTGGTGCCCGGCCTTGATGTAACAGACACCATCAAAGAAGTGGACCCAGCAGCAGAAGTACTGTCCACGCTCGACCGTTCGCGCTTGACGGCTGTCCAGACGCCTCAAGGGTTTCCTCGTGCGGCTCTCACTGCAGCGTATGCCGTGGCGACCGTTGAGCACACGGATGATGCCGCGCTGTTCGCGGCGGCAGGGCACGCGGTCACGGTCGTTCCTGGTGACCCACGCGCGTTTAAGATCACCACTCCGTGGGATCTACGGCGAGCTGAGTCGCTGGTTGCCGAAGTGATTCCTAGCGAACTCAACGCGCGCGTCGCGGGATCGCTGCATGATTCGAACGGCTTCGGCATGCGTACGGGCATCGGGGTCGACGTGCACGCGTATGACGACGCGAGACCACTCTGGCTCGGCGACGTCTACTGGCCAGATGAGGTCGGGCTCGCCGGTCACTCAGACGGCGACGCGGTCTGTCATGCGCTCTGCGACGCACTTCTGTCGGCTGCAGGACTCGGAGACATCGGTGGGCGGTTCGGTACCTCGGATCCGCGCTTTGACGGTGCCCACGGAGCCGTGTTCATCCGGGAGACGATCGCGCTCGTCACCGGCGCGGGATTCACGATCGGCAACATTGCCGTGCAACTCGTCGCCGATCATCCGAAACTTGCCGAGCGCCGCATGGAGGTTGAAAACCACCTGACCGACCTCGTTGGCGCCCCGGTGAGCGTATCGGCTACTACATCAGACGGCCTCGGTTTCACCGGCAAGGGGGAAGGGGTCGCGGCGATCGCGACCGCGCTGATCCATCACCATCGGTAGCCGCCCGCGACCGGCTGGCGGCAGCCGTGCGCGATCCACCCGCAGCACGCGCCGCTCTCGCTAAACTTGCCCGGTGACTGTGCGCCTCTACGACTCCAAGGCCCAGGCCGTGACCGACTTCGTTGCCATCGAAGACGGCAAGGTCGGCCTGTACGTCTGCGGACCCACGGTACAGTCGTCGCCCCACATCGGCCATCTGCGCTCAGCCCTCGTCTACGATCTGTGGCACCGTTGGTTCAACTATCGCGGTTTCGACGTCAGCCTCGTGCGCAATGTCACAGACATCGATGACAAGATTCTGGCCTCCGCAGCTGGCGGCACCGAGCAATGGTGGGCGCTCGCATACCGGGTGGAACTCGAATTTACTGCCGCTTATCAGGCGCTCGGTATTCTCGCTCCCACCTACGAGCCGCGAGCCACGGCCAGTGTGGGTGAGATGTGCCAGATGATCGCGACACTCATCGACGTGGGGCACGCCTACCCTGCCCCCGATGCATCCGGCGACGTCTATTTCGATACCGCGTCGTGGCCCTCATACGGTGAACTCACCCGCCAGAAGCCTGATGACATGGTAGCCGCGGCGGATGCCGACCCACGTGGCAAACGCAACCCTCGCGACTTCGCGCTGTGGAAGGGCCACAAGTCCGACGAGCCGGAGTCTGCCGCCTGGGCGTCACCCTGGGGACCAGGCCGCCCGGGGTGGCACATCGAGTGCTCTGCAATGGCGAGACGTTATCTGGGCCCGGCCTTCGACATCCATGGCGGTGGCCTCGACTTGCGGTTTCCGCACCACGAGAACGAGCTGGCACAATCCACGGCTGCCGGCGGTACCTTCGCGAACTATTGGGTGCACAACGGACTCGTCACCATCAACGGACAGAAGATGTCGAAGTCTCTGGGCAATTCCGTCTTCGCCGCCGAGTTTCTGACGCTCGCGCGGCCCATTGTGGTGCGCTACTACCTAGGGTCCGCCCACTACCGCTCGACCATCGACTACCATGACGGCGCCCTCATCGAGGCCGAAGCTGCGCTGGATCGCATTGAAAAGTTTCTGGAGCGCGTCAACCGGCGTCTCGCCGACACGCCGTTCGCTGGCAGCGGCGTGCACGTCATCCCCGACGAGTTCGCCGATGCAATGGATGACGATCTTGCTGTGCCCCAGGCGCTCGCGGTGTTGCATGAGGCGGTTCGTGCAGGCAACGCCGCACTCGACACAGACGATCTCGCGGGCGCGGCCGTGATCCGGGGCACGGTCACGGCGATGACCGAGATTCTCGGCATCAATCCGCTCTCGCCGGAATGGCTCGGGGTCGGGTCGGGAGCCACTGACCGTGCACTCGCAACACTCGTCGAGCGTCTCATCGACGACCGGGAGACCGCGCGGCTGGGGCGTGACTTTACGTCGGCCGACCGAATCCGTGATGAACTTGCCGCAGCAGGGATCACGGTTGAAGATACGGCGACCGGCCCACATTGGAGTATTGAAAATGAAAAGCCCAGGTAATAAGCCGCGCGCTGGCGCCGTTCGAAAGGCTCGCAAGGGGCCGCAGGTGGGTTCCGGTGGGCAGGGCAGGCAGGCGCTCGAGGGCAAGAAGCCCACGCCGAAAGCCGTCGACCGTCCGTATCACCCTGCTGGCAAGCGCAAGGCCGCCGCGGATCGTTACGAAGCTGCTGGCGGTCGTCAGAAGCGCACAGGGGATGCTCCGCCACAGCAGCGTCAGCCGCGAAAGGCCAAGTCGAGCGACGAGAGCGAGATGGTGACCGGTCGCAATTCCGTGGTCGAAGCTCTTCGCGCTCGTATCCCGGTCACGACGCTGTACATTGCCGCGCGCATCGAATTCGATGATCGAGTGAAGGAGATCCTGCAGCTCGCTACTGGCCGAGGTGTTCCAGTGCTCGAAGTGATGCGTCCCGAGCTCGACCGACTCGCGGGCTTCGACTCAGTGCATCAGGGGGTCGCACTCAAGGTGCCGCCCTACGAGTACGCCCATCCGATGGAACTGCTCGACAAGATCATCTCGCGCGGCCAGATTCCACTGCTCGTCGCGCTCGACGGAATCACCGACCCCCGCAACCTGGGCGCAATCATCCGCTCGGTGGCGGCCTTCGGCGGTCAGGGCGTGGTCGTTCCGCAGCGGCGCTCGGTCGGGCTCACCGCCTCGGCCTGGAAGACCTCGGCAGGGGCTGCAGCGCGCACGCCCGTGGCGATGGCTCCGAACCTCACCCAGACGATCAAGGCCTTCCAGGAGCGCGGGGTATTTGTGTTGGGGCTTGATGGCGGGGGCAGCGTGGCGCTGCCCAACCTTCACCTCGCGAAAGAGCCAGTACTTCTCGTGATCGGCAGCGAAGGCAAGGGGTTGTCGCGACTCGTGACCGAGACGTGCGACGCTGTGGTCTCGATCCCGATCAGCTCGACGACGGAGTCGCTCAACGCTGGCATCGCGGCGAGTGTGGCGCTGTACGAGATCTCTAAGCTACGGGCTGCCGCGAAGAGCAGCAGCGGGCCGCCGCGAGCCTAGACCTTCGAGCGCCAATCATCCTCGTCGTGGGTGGAGATCGGCAACGTGATGGTCTCCGACGGCGGGTCGATGATGACCGCCTCATCCCGACGGTGGCGCAACACGGTGTCGACGTAGCTCGAGACCGCCTCAGCGAGAGGCACATCGCGGCGCTCGTTCTGCGACAGGTACCAACGGTGGTCGAGTAGCTGGTGAAAAATTTCCGCGGGCTCGAGCTTGCCCTTGAGATCTTTCGGAATTGCTCGGATAACCGGCTCGAATACGCGCGCGGCCCACTCGTGGGCGACAGCTTCCTCGTCGGCCGTGGACTTGCCCGTCGCCGCGGCATAGGAATCGAGGTCGTTGAGGAGGCGCCGCGCTTGGTTCTCCTGTGCATCGATGCCGGTGAGCCGCAGGAGGCGACGGGAGTGATGGCCGGCGTCGACGACCTTTGGCTGGATGCGCACTTGGGTGCCCGTCTCATCCGTCTTGATGGCGAGCTCTTCAATGTCGAAGCCCAGGTTGTTGAGGCGCTCGACGCGCTGGTTGATGCGCCAACGCTCCGACTGGTCGAATTCCTCGGATGCCGTCAGCTCTTTCCAGAGAGTGCGGTACTGCTCGACGATGCGATCGCTGATCGCCACGGCATCAATGTCTTCATCGAGTCGACCCCCGGCCTGCAGGTCAAGAAGCTCGCCGGCGATGTTCACGCGTGCGATCTCGAGGTCGTTCTCGCGCTGTCCGTTAGAGAGCCCGTCATACAACTGGCCCGTTTCAGCATCGACGAGGTAGGCCGCGAAGGAACCGGCGTCCCGACGAAACAGCGTGTTCGAGAGTGAGACGTCACCCCAGAAGAAGCCGATGATGTGCAGGCGCACGAGCAGCACCGCGAGCGCATCGACGAGACGAGTGGCCGTTTCCGGCCGCAGGCTCTGCGAGTACAGTGCACGATAGGGCAGTGAGAACTTGAGGTGGCGGGTGACGAGCACAGACTCGAGCGCTTCACCGGATGCAGACGTGCGATTGGTGATCACGGCAACCGGATCGACGCACGGAATATCCATGCGCTGCAGGGTGCGCAACATCTCGTATTCGCGCTTGGCGAGTTCGGCGCTCGTCTCCTTGATGGCCACAACGTAGCCGCTGAGATTCACAAAGCGCACAACGTGACGCGAGATGCCCTTGGGCAGCGCTGCGATCGCGTCTTCCGGCCAGGTTTCGAGCGGGAGCCCCCACGGCAAGTCGAGCAGGCCCGGATCCATCGCGGCCGTAATGTTGAGCGAACCGCTCATGCCAAATTCCTTAGCAGACGATGATCGAGCCCGCCGAGTCTCGACGGGCTCGATCATCTAGTGACTTACTTGGTTGCGACGGCCTTCTTGGTCAGGCGAAGGCCCGACTCGGTGTCGAACGCGTGGATGTGGTTCGGCTCCGGCAAGATGAAGACCTTCTCGCCAGCATTCGGGTGGTTGCGGCCATCGACCCGAGCGACGATGTCGACGCGGCTGCCCTCAACCTCGGTGTGACCGTAGAGGTAGCCGTCAGCGCCGAGTTCTTCGACCACGTCAACCTCGACCGGCAGGCCTTCGCCCGTCTTCGAGACGCGCACGTCTTCGGGGCGGATGCCGATAGTGACGGACTTGGCTCGGGTGCCGCCCAAGGTTTCCCGATCGACCTTGGCCACAGCACTGCCGAACTTGAGGCCACCATCCACGATGTCTGCATTAAACAGGTTCATCGCTGGGCTGCCAATGAACCCGGCAACGAAGACGTTTTGTGGGCCCTCGTAGAGGTCGCGCGGCGTACCGACCTGTTGCAGCACGCCATCTTTGAGCACCGCGATGCGGTCGCCCATAGTGAGTGCTTCGGTCTGGTCGTGCGTGACGTAGACGGTCGTAACGCCGAGACGGCGTTGCAGCGAAGCGATCTGGGTACGAGTCTGAACGCGTAGTTTGGCGTCAAGGTTCGACAGCGGCTCGTCCATCAAGAAGACCTGGGGCTGGCGAACGATGGCGCGACCCATGGCAACGCGCTGACGCTGACCGCCGGAGAGCGCCTTCGGCTTGCGGCCGAGGTACGGCTCGAGGTCGAGAAGCTTGGCTGCCTCGAGAACACGAGTCGCACGCTCCTCTTTATTAACGCCGGCAATCTTGAGCGCAAAGCCCATGTTTTCGGCAACGGTCATGTGCGGGTACAGCGCGTAGTTCTGGAAGACCATCGCAATGTCACGATCTTTCGGCGGAACGTCAGTGACGTTGCGGTCGCCGATGAAGATGTTGCCCTCGTTGACCTCTTCGAGGCCGGCGAGCATGCGGAGGGAGGTGGATTTGCCACAACCAGAAGGCCCAACGAGAACAAGGAATTCTCCATCTGCAACGTGGAGATCGAGAGCGTCAACCGCAGGCTTCGTAGAGCCCGGGTAGAGACGAGTTGCCTTGTCAAAAGTTACTGATGCCATAGTCGTACTACTCCTTCACCGGCAGGTACGTGCCGGACGATCCTTAGTGAATGGATGCGGTGGTCGCAGACCACCACATCTCAGTATGACACCCGAATCGGGGTCTTTCGACCCCACGAAATCGGTACGACGCGTGCAGGCATCGAGCGCCCGGTTGGGAGATTCCCAGACATCGCTCCTAGAATCTCGACTGCGACCTATTTCGCTAACCCATTTCCCGACTAAGAGGTTCGATGACGTACGGAAGTTCAAGCGATGGTCGTCTCAGCAAGAATGAGCGGCGTGAAGCTGCGCGCGTGAAGGCAAAACAGCTCCGCGAGCGTCACAAAAAAAAGGAACGTCAACACAAGTTCGTGCTGCAAGGGTCCATCATTCTCGGATCCCTCGCGATCATTGCGGTCGTAACTCTCCTGATCGTCAACGGCATCCGTCCCCAGGGTCCTGGCCCGCTCAACATGTTGAGTGACGGTATTAAGATTGGCAAGAACTTCGAAGCGGTCAAGACCCCGGCGCTTCAGGCGGGCAAGAAGCCCATTGCGAACACAACGGACTCGGCGTCGCCGGTGATCAACATCCAGATCTACGTCGACTACCTGTGCCCCATTTGCGGTGCCTTCGAGGCGGAGAATAGCGCGCAGATCGCCACCTTGGTCAAGAGCGGTGCTGCAACGCTCGAGATCCACCCGATTTCGATTCTCAACAACTCGTCGCAGGGAACGCAGTATTCAACCAGGGCGGCCAATGCCGTGGCGTGCGTCGCGAACTACGACCCCAACCACTTCTTCGACTTCAGCGCGGCTCTCTTCGTTGATCAGCCGAAGGAGGGCACCAGTGGCCTTACAAATGAACAACTGTTCACGCGTGCGCAATCCGTGGGCGTGACGAGTGCGAATGACATCCAGAGCTGCATCAACGAGGTGCGATTCAAAACCTGGGTTACCGATGGAACTGCGCGCGCGCTCAACGGGCCGATTCCCAATTCGAACCTGGCAGCCGTCAAAGGCACCCCGACCGTCATCGTCAACGGCCAGCAGTTCAACTACTCGACGCCGTTCAACAAAGACGAGTTCGCCGCGTTCATCATCCATGCGGCTGGCACAACGTTCAACGACAACTCAACCCCAACCCCAACGCCAACACCTGCACGCTGAGTGTGGTGACGAGGGGTCGGGCCGCCAGGCTCGGCCTCTCGTCATTTTTATGATGAAGAACGATCGTGCTGCCGAGTTCGTGCCAGTGCACTCGGCCGCGGTTACCGTTCTACGAACCGACGAACGTGCTCATGGCTGCCGATCTGGCCCGCGGCACGACTCGTTGGTGCACCCCGTTGTATTCGCTCAGCGGTCGGATGAGGGCATTCGCGGCGAGCTGTTCCATGATGTGTGCCGTCCAGCCCGTGATTCGACTTGCCACGAAGATGGGTGTGAACGTCTCCGTATCGAAACCAATGAGGTGGTAGGCGGGCCCAGACGGGTAGTCAAGGTTTGGTTGGATCGCCTTGCGCTTCTGCATCGCGTCATTGAGCGCGTCGTAGAGGGCGAGCAGATCAGTCGCGTCGAGCTCGGCGGCGAGGCTGTCGAGTGCCGCCTTCATGGTAGGGACGCGCGAGTCGCCGTTCTTGTACACGCGATGGCCGAAGCCCATGATCTTGCGCTTATCGGCTAGGGCTTGCTCGAGCCATGCGTCTGCGACCTCCGCCGTACCGATTTCGTCGAAGACGCGCATGACGGCTTCGTTAGCACCACCGTGCAGCGGCCCCTTCAGCGCGCCAATGGCGGCAACGACGGCTGAATAGAGGTCAGACAGTGTGCTCGTCACCACGCGTGCCGTGAACGTCGACGCGTTGAAGGAGTGTTCCGCATACAAGATCATCGAGACGTCGAATGCTTTCACGACGGCGGCGCCCGGGACCTCGCCGAACGTCATGTGCAAAAAGTTGGCAGAATAGCCGAGGTCATCGCGCGGCTCGATTGGCTGCTCACCGCGTCGACGTCTCTGGTCATAGGAAACGATCGCGGGGATCTTCGCAAGCAGCGTGATTGACTTTTTCAGACTCGCCTCCGGGGTGGAATCAGCGGCTCGCGGATCGTTTGCACCGATGATGCTGATCGCCGTGCGCAGGATATCCATCGGATGGGCGCTGAGCGGCAGGTCGTCGATTGCCCGCTTTACGTTCGCGTCGAGCGATCGCTGTGACCGTTCAAGCGACTGAAACGCGACGAGCTGGTCGTCATCCGGCAACTCACCATGCCACAGCAGGTAGGCGACCTCCTCGAACGTGCAGCGTTCGGCGAGCTCGTGCACCGGGTAGCCACGGTAGAGCAGGGAGTTCGTCTCGGGGTTGACCTTGGACACGGCGGTGTAGTCGACGACGACCCCAGCGAGACCCTTATGGATGCCTGAAATGACGTGCTCCTTTGCGGTGGTGCGAGAGTGTGCGGCCAATGCCGGGTCGGCGGTTTAGAGGCCGGTGGGAACCTCGAAGTTGAAGACGGATGTATCGAACGAGTTGTACGACTCGTAGTCGAGCAGCTCGTAGAGTCGGGTTCTTGTTTGCATTCCGTCGAGCTCGGAGCGAAGCGACCCCTCGCGAATGAGGGTCTCGAGCCCGCGCTCGGCGGCGCCCATGGCAATACGCAGCAGACTGACGGGAAAGATGACCATGCTGACACCGACATCGGCGAGCTGTGCGGTGGTGAAGAGTTCGCTCTTGCCGAATTCGGTCATGTTGGCGAGAATCGGCACGTCGACCGCTTTGCGCACGGCGGCGAACTCTTCGAGCGTCGCCATGGCCTCGGGGAAGATGGCGTCAGCGCCGGCATCCACCAGTTGCTTAGCCCGGGTGATCGCCGCGTCGACGCCGTCGACGGCACGGATGTCGGTGCGCGCCATGATCAGCAGGTTCGAGTCGCGACGAGCGTCCGCCGCCGCACGGATGCGCTTGGTCGCGGTGTCGGCGTCCACGACGGCCTTGCCATCGAGGTGGCCGCACCGCTTCGGGTTGACCTGGTCTTCGATGTGCAGGCCAGCGACTCCGGCATCCTCGAGCGTCTGCACCGTGCGCGCGACGTTCATCGGCTCACCGAAGCCGGTGTCTGCATCGACCAAGGTCGGCAGATTCGTCATTCGCGAGATTTGGCCCGCACGCGTGGCCACCTCGGTCAGTGTGGTCAAGCCGATGTCTGGCAGACCGAGGTCTGCGGCGATGACGGCACCCGAGATGTAGACGCCGTCGAAGCCGCGGTCCTCGATGAGCTTCGCAGACAGTGGGTTGAACGCACCGGGAAAGCGCAGCAGTTCACCTGACCGCAGGGCAGCCCGAAAGCCCGCACGTTTGTCGGCGGGTGTCGTGGTTGAGTACAGCATCAGAAGAGTCCCTTCGGTCCGCGAGTCAGTAGACCTGGCTTGGCAATGAAATTGAGCTGCGACACGTCGTCAGCTCCCAGCTTCGGCAGTTGCTGGGCGAGGCTCAGAAACCGGTTGATCTCTGCCGACTCCAGCACACCATCCGCGAGCTCCCGGAACTTTGCGATGTACTGCTCGCGAGCGAACGGGCGAGCCCCGAGGGGATGCGCGTCAGCCACCGCGATGCTGTCGATGATTGTCGAGCCTTCCGCGAGCGTGATCTCAACACGTCCGCCAAATGCTTTCTCGGCCGGATCGCTCGAGTGGTATCGTCTGGTCCACTCAGGGTCTTCGGTCGTGGTGACTTTCTGCCACAACGCGACCGTGTCGGGGCGCGCCGCTCGTGTGGGAGCATAGCTGCGCTCGTGGTGCCACTCGCCATCCTGTAGGGCGACGGCGAAAATGTAGGGGATCGAGTGGTCGAGCGTCTCGCGGCTTGCCGTCGGGTCGTACTTTTGCGGATCGTTTGCGCCGGAGCCGATGACGAAGTGGGTGTGGTGCGAGGTATGGATGACGATTCTGGTGACGTTCGCCGCGCCATCCGCAGTCCTGAGTTCTGGGTGCTCTAACCCGAGCTTTCGTGCCAGGTCGATCCACGCCTGCGCCTGATATTCGGCGGAATGCTCTTTGGTGTAGCTGTCGAGAATCGCTCGCTTCGCTTCGCCTCGCTCGGGCAGAGACACCTCGTAACGCGCGTCTTTGCCACCGAGCAACCACGCGATGACTCCGTCTTCGCCCTCGTAGATCGGTGTCGGGCTGGTCTGGCCGCGCATCGCACGATCCACGGATTCGACGGCCATCTTGCCCGCAAATGCGGGGGCGTATGCCTTCCAGGTCGAGATCTCGCCCTTGCGGGACTGTCGTGTCGCGGTCGTCGTGTGTAGGGCTTGGCCGACGGCCTGGAAGATGGTTTCAGTAGTCAACCCGAGCAGCGTTCCGATGCCGGCTGCCGCACTCGGCCCGAGGTGGGCGACGTGGTCGATCTTGTGCTCGTGCAGGCTGATCGCTTTCACG
The DNA here is from genome assembly GCA_025351795.1 of Salinibacterium sp. Classification (GTDB taxonomy): domain Bacteria; phylum Actinomycetota; class Actinomycetes; order Actinomycetales; family Microbacteriaceae; genus Rhodoglobus. Next base: position 72,982 of record JANXVG010000036.1, read on the forward strand.
AGGTCGATCTGAATCTCGTACCCGGTTGCGATGCCGCGAACCACATCCGCTCCTGTGCTGTGCACGTGCTGTGCAACGGCAAGGATCGGCGGGATGTTGTCGCCCGGGTGCGAATACTCTGCGGCTAGAAAGGTGTCGTGGAAGTCGAGCTCGCGCACGGCCACGCCGTTAGCCCACGCCGCCCACTCGGGGCTGACCCTATCCGACACGCCGAATACGGTCGCCCCGGGAGATGACGGATGGGCTTGGGCCTGAGCGCGAGCGGCAATCGCCGGCCCGCGTTGCACTGACGCGGCTGCAACGGCGGCATTGTCGATCACCCGGTTGATCACCATCTCGACTACGTCGTCTGTCACCGCAACCGGGTCGGCGGCGACCTCGGCTATCTTCCAGGCGAGTTGGTCAGTGCGCTGCAGGTTTTCTCCGCTGCTGTGAACGCGAACTTCATGCTTTTTCATTGGATTCAGCCTCTGTTTTCTGCGGATATCGGTCGTTTGTTGTCTGCAGCCTCAAGAAAGCCGAGGATCGACTGGAGGCTACGGTGAAGATGAACGTGGGTGGCGTCGCTCGCGAGTTGGGCGTCACCCTCGACGATGGCGTCAACGATCAGGAGGTGCTCGCGGGCTGCGTCGAGCAACCGCTGCGGCTTGTCGTGAGAGAGGCGGCGGATGCGAGCGAGATGGGTTCGCACGCCGGCCAGCGCTGATACAAGGTACGGATTTCCAACCGACGCGTCGATTGCCGCGTCGAAACGCGCGACCAGATCGTAGTAGGCGTGCCGGGTCGGATCCTCATCGACGACCAACCGAGAGACCTCACGAAACTCATCCTGTAGTTGCAGAAATTGACTCACCTCACGGCGTGCAGCGGCGAGCGCCGCGGCCTGTCGCTCGAGTGCTTCGCGAAGTTCGAAAAGTTCGACGACGATGGAACCCGACACGGCACTGACAACAAGCCCACGACCACCCTGAGGCTCGACCAATCCATCGGCGACGAGTCGGGCAAGTGCTTCGCGTACCGGGGTGCGCGAAATACCAAGTCGGCTGGACTGCTCAACTTCGGCCAGCACGGTTCCTGGGGCAAGCGCCCAGTCAACGATGTCAGACCGCAAAACTTCATAGGCATGTTCGCTTGCTCGCACCGCGGCTCCTTCGTCTATGTATACATATAGATTAAATTACACCTATTGTACAAGCAAAGTAGGCAACTTTATTAAGCTATGTATACAATAATGGAAAACTCGGGCACGAACGCTCCACGCAGACCGACTCGGCCGTCGTGCATCACCTCGAGCTGCATCCGCTTCACGCACCACGGCCACGCGTGACGTATCTGCGCCATGACGTCGTTGCGCCGACGTCACAAATATCGGTTCCGAGCATGACTGACGCTGGAGCCCCCTGACGGATTCGAACCGTCGACCCCCGCTTTACAAGAGCGGTGCTCTGGCCAACTGAGCTAAGGGGGCGTGAAACACTTGATGCGTGAATAACCCTATCCATTCACGCGGCGCCGTTGCGCTCGCCGTG
>JANXVG010000037.1 GCA_025351795.1 Salinibacterium sp.
ACCCCAGTCGTAGAGCTGAGCCAGGTTTAGGTGGTTGCGGCGGAAGTTGCGCGTGACCGCTGCCACGTTCACGTCGTCGGTAAGACGCACGACGAAGCCGTACCGCGGCCGCTCGAACGGCGAGCCGAGAACATCGAAAGCGGACGCCGCATGCCCGAGCCGCACCCCATAGCCACCAGGCTCGCGCATTCCGAGCCGCACCTCCTTTGCCCCGGGCGACACGCTCACGGTGTGAACAACGGCCTGCAGTCGAAACACCGTCAGGTCGGCTGCCGCCGAAAGCGGGCTCGAGAGCTCAATGACAATCTCATCGCCCGGCGCGTAGGTCGCCCGGTCGGGGATCAGCTCCATGCCACGTCTGCCGTGCCGCACTCCATGAGTATGAACTTCGCGTGCGACCAGAGCAGCGGGCTCGCGACGGGGCCCCAGCGGTCCAGCCACGGCTGCACGAACGCGGCATCCTGTGGCTCGTCAAGGAGTTGCTCGGGCAGGTCACCGGTAGCGGCGGAGTGCTCAAGCACCCACGAGCGCGCCCGCCGGTAGCCGTCGTCGTCACCGTGAAGCCGGTCGTGCCAGCCGAGCCACGCGGTGAGCAGCAGCCACGGGTTGCCGCCGTAGTAGGTGTCGCCCAGGTAGCGCCGAATACCACCGGTCGAGGTTGAGAGCTCGGCGCGCACTCGGGCCACCGTCGCGACCATCACCGGATGCCGGGCATCGAGCAGCCGGAACGGCGTCGCAATCGACACCAGACTCGCATCCACCCGGGGGTCGGCGGGCCCCTTGGTGAAGCTGCCGTCTGCGACGCAGTTATCGAGCATGAACTGCACGATAGTCCTCGCGGTGGTCTCGAACGAGGGATCGCCCAGCAGTCGACTGGCCGACCGCAGCCCCGCGGCGATCGCGGCGATCGTGGAAGTGTGCTGCCGGTCGCCCGATTCCTCCCAGTAGTCGAAGCATGGAAGCTGCCAGCAGGCGTCGATGTACCTCGCGGCGAGAGCGACGCTCGCCGCGAAGGCGGGGCTGAGCTCGCCGTTCAGGTGGGAGTCGACCGCGAACAACCAGGTGCCGTAGCCGTCGAGCTGGAAGTTCGGCCATGCCTCCCCTTCGATCACCTCCGGCTCGCCGGTCAGGGTGTAGCGGGCGGGAAGCATCTCGAGGCGCTCCGGCAGCCGCCCATCGGCGAGTTGCCCGGTGATCGCCGCGATCCGTGCCTGTTGGGACTCGATCACGCGCGATGCCCAGGCGTAAAACTCCGCAGCCGACTCGCGCTCGCCCGCGGCATCCATCGCGAGTGCACAATAGGCACCGTCACGCAGCCAGCCGTAGGCGTACTCCGCGAAGTTTGGGCTCGCGACATAGGCTCCGGATGCGGCCTGGCCGTCCGCGATAACGCGGACTCCCTGCACGACGGCGTTGCGTGCTGTAGTTGTGGTTGTGCTCATTAGCTCTTGATTGCTCCGGAAGTCAGGCCAGCGACGAAGAAGCGCTGAAACACGATGTACACGATGAGGACGGGGATGATCGCGAGCAGTGACGCCGCAAAGACCAGGCCCCAGCTGGTGCTGTGCTGCCCCTGGAACAAGGCGATGGCGATCGGCAGGGTGCGCACATCGGTGTCGTTCAGCACGGTCAGCGCCCAAGCGAACTCGTCCCACGTGCCCAAAAAGGCGAAGATGACGCAGGTCGCGAGGGCCGGCTTCGACAGCGGGATGGCCAGGTTCCAGTAGCGGCGCCATGGACCTGCGCCGTCGATGAGCATCGCCTCATCGAGCTCTCGCGGTATCGACTCAAAAAACCCGGAAAGCAGGAAGGTGTTGAACCCGAGTGCTGTGCCCACGTAGAACGGCACAAGCCCCTGCAGCGAGTTCAGCAAATGCAGGTCTCTCGCGAGCAGAAACTGGGGGATGATCAGCATCATCGTCGGGATGGTTAGTCCGACGACGATCGCCGTGAACAGTATCCGCTTGCCGGGAAACTGCAGCCGACTGAACGCGTAAGCCATCATCGACGCGAGCGCGACGATGAGCACGGTGCTGACGATTGCGACGGCGGCAGAGTTGATGAAGTAGCGCAGGAAGCTGTGCAACCCCAGCACCTCCGCGTAGTTCTCGAGGGTCGGATCCGACGGCATGACCTGCAACGGGTCGCTGAGCACGATGGAGCGTGGCTTGAACGAAGTGGAGAGCATGTAGATGAACGGATAGACGAGCAGTACGGCCGTGACGCCGAGTAGCGCGTAGCGGATCGCGTAGCCGAGCCTTCGCTTGAGTGGGGATGTGACCACGGTGTTAGCTCCTCATCGTTCTTCTGGTCCACCAGTACTGGATCGCAGCGACCACCAGCACGAGGGCGGTGAGTGAGAAGGAGATGGCGCTGCCGTAGCCGAAGTTCAAGAACTTGAATGCCTGGTCGTACATATACGTAAGCGGCACTTGGGTCTGGTTGCCCGGTCCGCCGCCGCTCATGAGCAGCACCGAGATGAAAACGTTGAAGCCGCCGATCACCAACAGGATGGCGACGACAGACAGTGCTGCTCGGATCGCGGGCAGCGAAACATAGCGGAACCGTGCCAGAGTGCCAGCGCCGTCGATCGCGGCCGCCTCGTGGAGCTCTCGCGGTACCGCGGTAAGGGCAGCCAGGAAAATGATCATCGACCAGCCGATGCCCTTCCATACGCCGAGGGCGCAGATCGCGAGCATGCCCGTCCACCTGCCCTGGAACCAGTTGATGTTTGCGTCAGCCAGGTGCAGGGTGTCTACGGCGATGAAGTTGGCGAGCCCGTCGTTCGACGAGAAGATGTACTGGAAGAGCAGAGACACCACGACCCAGCTGGTGACCACCGGCAGATAGAACAGCACTCGGAACGCAACTCGACCCGGAAGCTTTCCGTCGAGCAGTGCCGCGAGAAAGAGCCCGATCACAATCTGGAGCGGCACGGTGACGATCGTGTACACGACCGCGTTAACCAGAGAATTGAGAAACACGGGGTCCGCGAAAGCCCTGATGTAGTTGTCTAACCCGACCCACGGGCTGTCAGCGCCAGGTGTGATCTTCCAGTCGCGCAGGCTCAGGAGCAGGGTCTGCACCGCCGGATAGAGCATGACGAGTGCGTAGAGCGCGAAGCCAGGGACGACGAAGACGTAGGCGGCAAGGATCTCCCGCCGGCCAGTCCCGGCGGCGACGAATCGCGGCCGCCGGGACGTTGCCGACCGTCGAGCTCCGGTAAGGGGCGCTGCAGTCGGAGTTGTCATACTGAACTACTTGTACTGAGCGAGCAGCGCGTCGGCCTGGGTGGCTGCGTCGTTGAGCGCTTGCTTGACTGTCTTGTCGCGGGTGATCGCGGCACGAATTTCGGTCTGCAGGATGGTGTCGATCTGGCTCCACGCCGGGGTCACCGGGCGGGGCTTCGCCGTCTTGAGCTGCTCCGAGAACGGCGCAAAGTACGCGTTGATCTGCGTCAGGCTGCTGCCAACGTCTTTCAACACCGGCATCTGCCCGACTTTCGCCATCGCCAGCTGCGACTCCTTGGAGAGTAGGTAGCGCATGAACTCTGCGGCTGCTGCCTTGTTGGTCGACGACGTGGTGAGCACGACATCCTCTCCACCGACAACCGAGATGCTGCCGCCGGGGCCGGACGGCACTGGCGCCGCCGTGAGCGTGAACGCGGGGTACTGGCTCGCGAAGATCGGGTACATCCACGGCCCGTCGAGGATCGTCGCGTACTTTCCGCTCGCGAGGCCATCGCTCGTAGCGAGTCCGCCAGATCCGCCGAGAATGATGTCGGGGAGATAGCCCGACTGCTCGAGAGTGACCAGGTTTTGCACGCCAGCGATCGAGGCATCACTGTTAAGGAAGCCGCTCGCTTTAGTCACTTCCGGGTTGGTGATGTCACCGCCGGCACTCCAGATCCACGGCAACATGTTCCAGCCACCCGCACCGTTGTCGGCGAAAGCGAACGCGCCAGCAGCCTTGAGCGCCGGTGCAGCCTTGATCAACTCGTTGACGGTCGCGGGAACGGCCACACCGGCCTTGGTCAGCACGTCTTGGTTGTACAGCAGCACTCGAGTGTTGGTGTCCAGTGGAAGGCCGTAGTACTTGTCCTTCCACTTATTGGTAGCGAGGCTCCCATCGTAGGTGGTGGCGGCGAGCGCCTTGAAGTCTGACATGTCGTCGCTCAACGGAACCAGAACACCGAGATTTGCGAGCTCAGGCACCCAGCCGATGTCGGCGCGAACGAGGTCGGGCAACTGATCGCCGGCAACCGCCGTGACAAGCTTCTGGTGGAGGTTGTCATAGGGCACGGCTACGTCTTTGATGGTGACCTTCGGGTATTTCTTCTCGAAGCCGGGGATGATGACCTCCTCGAGCGTCTTTACCTCAGGGGAGTCCGCACTGTAGGCGTGCCAGAAGGTGACGGTCCCAGAGATATCGGTCGCGCTAGGTTCGCCGATACCACCAGTGGACTTGGCGACCCCCGCAGCGCAGCCGAAGAGGGTGAGGGTCGCGACCGCGGCTGCTGCGGTGATGACGTATTTCAATGACTTCACGTTGTTGCCTTTCACTCGAACTGCATTGTTCGGCACGCGTGACTGCGTGCACTTGAGGTGCATGAGTTATTTTTACTGCAAAACTAATTACCTGTCAATGTAGAAGATTTGATGCCCCCATATGCACAATTGTTTCTTCCACGGAATAAACTGGGGTCCACTACGCTCGATCTAGCCGATGAGGGAGGAAACCGATGCGCATCACCACGGCACCCTGGACTCCCGGTTCCGGCCCGTCCAGGGCGGTGGCGCTCGAAGTGCTCATCAACGGGCCGATCTCACGCAGCGACATCGCCAGGCGCCTCGACCTCAGCGCGGGATCGCTCACCCGACTCAGCACTCCGCTCATCGAGTCCGGGCTACTCGTCGAGGTCGGCGAGCGTGTCGACGGCCGCGCCGGCCGCCCCTCCGTACTGCTCGACATCGTGTCGGAGTCCCGCCATTTCATCGGGATGAAGCTCACCGGCGACGAGGTGCTCGGGGTCGCAACCGACCTCAGGGCCAACGTGCTCGCCTCGGCTTCGGCACCGTTGTCGTCACGGGATCCCGATGCCGTAGTCGGTTCGATCGCGCAGGTCGCCGTCGAACTCTGCGGCAAGGTCAGTTCGGTGACGGCACTCGGGGTCGGAATCGGCGGTCTCGTCGCCAACCACGGCGTCGTACGCAGTGCGCCGTTTCTCGCCTGGACCGACGTGCAACTCGGCGCGATGCTCGAAGCGAAGATCGGCCTGCCCACCGTCATCGAGAATGACCTCACGGCATTCACCGAATACGAGCACTGGTTCGGGGCAGGGCGGGGCGCCGACCGCTTCGCCGTGATCACGCTCGGCGCTGGCATCGGTTACGGGCTCGTGGTGGGAGGCAACGTGGTCGTGAACGACGACTCGGGGATCGGGCTCGTTGGGCACTGGCCGCTTGATCCGTTTGGACCGGTGTGCGCATCCGGTCACCGCGGATGCGCACAGAGCGTGCTCACGCAGTCCGCGATCATGCATGGCGTCTCTACCGCCATCGGCCGGGACGTCGACTACGACGAGGCCCTCGACCTCGCCGTCGCGGGGGAGCCGGCCGCACGTCGGGTCGCCGATGACGCGGGCCGAGGTCTCGGCAAACTCATCGCCGCGGTCGGAAACCTCACGGTGCCCGAGCTCGTCATCATTGGCGGGGAGGGAGTGCGGCTGGTTCAGGTAGCCGAGTCAGCTGTGCGCGACGGGCTCGCCGCAGACCGCGATCCCCGGGCGGGCGAGATCGTGCTAGTCACCACGAGCGGCGACAACACCGAGTGGTGCCGCGGGGCCGCCGTGATCGCCATCCAGGCTTATGTGCTCGGGGCCCACCCGGGGGATCGCAGAAGCTAGCTCCAGATGTTGGGTGCGGGTGACTGCGTATTCGGCAGCGCCACGTCAGCGCTCCAGTCGGCAACCCACGCCGGTGGCGCGAATGTCGCGACGTCCACTCCCACCACCTCAGACAGCTCAGCAATGCTGACAACGCCGCCGCGCTTTTGGAGGAAACGAGCGCGCGTCATTGCACTCGCAAAAATCTCGTCATCGACCACAAAACGCTGCTCCACGTAAACGGCCTTCGCGTCGTATCCGGCGATGCGCGACTCAACGTTGAACCGCTGCCACGGCTGCAATGATTTACGAAAAGTGATGGTCTCACTTGCCATCACCGGGTAAAAACCGCGCGCGCGCATCTTCTTCCAGGCACCGGAACGGATGAGCAAGTCCATGCGGGCGAGATCCATGATTGAGAAGTAGATCCCGTTATTCATGTGCCCCAGAATGTCGAGATCGGTCGGGACTACCCGAAATCGAACGGTACCCACGTCATGAGCGTGCAGGGGCGGTCGGAGCCTGCTGCGCAGCATGTGCAGGAGGGTGCGAAAGATCATGTTCACCCGGTTAGACTACACACCCGCACTCGGCACACCGCTGGCTCTGACTGTGAGCACAAACTCGGCTACACGCGAGCTGTGCAGGTGAGAGAAACCCTCTACATCTCGGCGACCTCGGGCGCGGTGCCGGCCGGCCGCGGCGAACAGACGGCCTTCATGCCGCAGCAGCCGGTCGCGCGCGACACGGCGGCTAGTGCCCCCGGTGATCCTGCACGGATGCGCGTGGCCCGAACCGAGGCTTCGCGAAGCCGCTCGCCTCAATGAGCCGCATGACGCGCTGGCGGTGACCGGCCCACGGTGCCAGCAGTTCGAGCATGCCGTCGTCGTCCACCGGTTTGCCGATGAGGGCCCAGCCGACGAGCGCAGGAAGGTGATAGTCACCGACGCTCGGTGAGTCCGGGTCGCCGTGTGCGCGCTGAGTGGTCTCGGCGGCCGTCCAGGCACCGACGCCGAGAATTGACTGCAACTTCGTCGCCACCGCGGTGCCGCTCCTGCCATGCTCGAGAGTGCGCTCGAGCGACGGAGCAACGGAGGCCGCACGCATGACGGTTTCTGACCGCTGTGGGCCGACGCCCGCCCGGTGCCACTCCCACGACGGCACCCGCCGCCACACCTCGACCGACGGAAACACCCTCATGCCCGCCGGTGCCGGCCCCGGCGGCACGTCACCGTACTTCTGCAACAAGTAGCGCCACGCGCGATGCGCCTCCTTACCCGTTACCTTCTGCTCAAGCACTGCCACGAGCAACATCTCGAACACTTGGCGTGTTCGCAGCAGTCGCAGCCCCACATTTCGCCGCCGTGATTCGGCCAGAAACGCGTTACCCGAGACATCGAGCTCACTCCAGTCGTCACCTGCACCGAGCAGTTCGGGCACGCCCGCGATCGCCCACTCCGCCCCCGCGCCCCACGCCGAAGCCTCAACCTCAGAGCCGCGAGCCGACAGATGCACAGTCGCGGGGCCATCGGGCGTGCGCAATGTTCGCCAGATTGCACTCGACGTCACCATCATCGTCGGGTCGTGGGTGCCGCGCAGCAGAGGGCGCAGGATGAGCGCGACGTTGAGCGGATGCCTCGGTGCGTACCGTGTACGCACCGGCGTCTCGGCGACCGGTACCGCATCCATTGCTCCACAGGATACGTCGAAGCGCCGACCTAGACTCGTCAGGTGGCCATTCCGAAAATTCTACTGTTTTACATTTTCACGCCACTCGTCGACCCGGAGTCGATCCGGCTCTGGCAGCGCGACCTCTGCGAAGGGCTGGGGCTCGGCGGCCGCATCATCATCTCGAAAGACGGGATCAACGGCACCGTCGGTGGCGACATTCGTGCCGTCAAGAAATATGCGAAGAAGACCCGCCAGTACGCGCCATTCGCGGCCATCGAGTTCACCTGGAGCGACGGCGGTCGGCCGACTGACGGTGACGCGGAGTACCGCGACTTTCCCCGTCTGAGCGTTCGCGTGCGCGACGAAATCGTCAGTTTCGGGGCCCCCGGCGAGCTGCGCGTTGACGAGAACGGCGTGATCGGTGGCGGAACTAAGCTGCAACCCGCCGACCTGCACGCTCTCATTGCCGAGAAACCCGTCACGTTCTTTGACGGGCGAAACGCTTTCGAGGCTGAGATCGGACGGTTTGCGGATGCGGTGGTGCCCTCGGTCAGCCACACCCGTGACTTCGTGGCCGAGCTCGACAGCGGCAAGTACGACCACCTTAAGGACCAGCCGGTGGTCACCTACTGCACCGGTGGGATCCGCTGCGAAGTACTCTCCAGCTTGATGATCAACCGAGGATTCCGCGAGGTGTACCAACTCGACGGTGGCATCGCGAAATACGGCGAAACATTTCGCGACGGCGGCCTGTGGAAGGGCTCACTCTACGTATTTGACAACCGGATGGCCGTGCAATTCAGTGACCGAGCTGAAGTGATCGGGCGCTGCTTCCGATGTGCGCAACTAACGAGCAGAATGCAGAACTGCGATGATCTCGCCTGTCGCGAGCAACTCGTTGTCTGTGCGGCGTGCGCGTCGGTAGCCGCACATTGTCGTCAACACCCGACCGGTTAACGACGTGACGCCCCGAATCTCCCGGGGCGTCACGCGGTGTGTTGTGCTGCGAATTAGCCGCAGGTTACGGTGACGCCGTTCACGTCGTGCGCGCCCGCGCCGAGGGTGGCACACTGGGAGACCAGGGCACCAGCACCAGCGACCGACACGGCGATGATGATGATCGAAATCACCAGGAAGATGATGCCGAGCACGATCGCGACGGTGGCCGGGGTGTTCTTGACGCCGGCCTTCTTCGACTGCGACTTCGCGACAATTCCGAGGATGAGCCCGAGGAGCGAGAAGAAGAAAGCGACGATGAGGGCGACGATACCGAGCGTCTTGCCGGGAACCGGCACGGCGACGGCGGAAGGCGCTGGGGTGGTTGCTGGGGTGGGGTCAGTCATGGGTTCTCCTGTCAAGCGGCTGCCCACATGGTGCGGGATCGACCTGACTCTATCGGTTACTGCGGGCTGGCAGCAAAGGTAGGCCACCCCACTCCGGGGGAGTCGCTACATGCACCACAATGGAGTCATGAGCATCGGCATCCTCACGAGCGGTGGCGACTGCCCCGGACTCAATGCAGTTATCCGCGGCGTCGTGCTCAAGGGCATCCAGATCTACAACAAAAAGTTCGTTGGGTTCAAGGACGGCTGGCGCGGCGTCATCGACGGCGACATCATTCCCCTTGAGCGCAAAGACATTCAGGGCATCGCCAAGCAGGGCGGTACGATTCTGGGCACCAGTCGCACCAACCCGTTTGAGGGCAATGGCGGCGCAGACCGCGTGCGTGAGAATATGCACAAGCTCGGCATCGACTCGCTCATCGCGATCGGCGGCGAAGGTACGCTCGCTGCGGCAAAGCGACTAACGGATGCTGGCATAAAGATCGTCGGTGTGCCGAAGACAGTAGACAACGACCTTTCGGCCACCGACTATACGTTCGGCTTCGACACCGCCGTGCAGATCGCCACCGAGGCGATGGATCGACTTCGCACGACGGGCGATTCCCATGGGCGCTGCATGGTCGCCGAGGTGATGGGCCGCCACGTCGGCTGGATCGCACTGCACTCCGGAATGGCCGCCGGTGCACACGCGATACTCATCCCCGAGCAGAAGACCAGTATCGAACAGCTCTGCGCCTGGGTGCGGTCAGCGAAAGATCGCGGGCGTGCGCCGCTCATCGTCGTGGCCGAAGGATTCAAGCTCGACTCGATGGACGACGCGCACTCCGAGCGTGGCCTCGACGCCTTCGGTCGACCGCGACTCGGCGGTATCGGCGACCTCCTCGCCCCGGAGATCGAAGCCCGCACCGGAGTCGAGACGCGCGCGACCACGCTCGGTCACATCCAGCGCGGCGGGACGCCGACCGCATACGACCGTGTACTCGCGACGCGCTACGGCATGGCGGCCGTCGACTCGGTGATCCACGCTCGCTGGGGCCGCATGGTGTCGCTCAGCGGCACATCCATCACCCATGTTGCGTTCGAGGATGCCCTCGGCAAGCTCAACACGGTACCCCAGTCCCGCTACGATGAGGCCGCTATCCTCTTCGGCTGACTCCGCTGGTCGGCACCGTCGGCTGGGTCCGCGCGGTTCCGTGGGACACTGTCGCACATGAACACCACTTTCCTGGCCATCGCATCGGTGTTGATATTCACCGCCGCGGCAATCCACGTCCTGATCTTCTTCTTAGAAAGTGTGCTGTGGAGCAAACCGGAGACGTGGAAGCGCTTTGGCGTAGCAAGCCAGGCTGAGGCAGAAGTCATTCGACCGATGGCCTACAATCAAGGCTTCTACAACCTCTTCCTCGCGATGGGCGCCGGCGTCGGTCTGGTACTGATCGGCACAAGAACCTTTTTGGAGGCGGGTGTAGGAATCGCTTCCTTTGCCATCCTGAGTATGCTCCTCGCCGCGGTGGTGCTCATCACCTCAAGCCCGAAGCTCGCCCGCGCTGCGGCGCTCCAGGGGATGGCTCCGCTGCTTGGCGTGATATTTCTCGTTCTCGCCCTCGCGGTACCATAAACGATTTCACTGAGCCATTTCATCGGGCGCTAGGCTCTGTGGCACAGGATAGTGAGCCCTCCACGAGCGCTTTGCCCGAGCAGCGCGTGACCGCGAAGGCACGACATTATGGGGAAACGACGCTGGCGAGCGATCGCAACGACCGCCGTGGTGAGTGCGCTGATTGCCTCGAGCGTGGCGTTTGCGCCGGTCGCTGGTGCGGCATCCGCTGCGCCGACGCCTGTCGTGCAGGGGAACCACCTGGTAGATTCCCGTACAAACTCCGTGTTTGTTCCGCACGGAGTCAACTGGCCGAGCTTTGAGTATGCCTGCTGGCAGGGGTGGGGCTATTCCTCGAACACCTCAATGGCCGAGGCCGAGGCCATAGCATCGTGGAAAGTCACCGCGGTGCGAATTCCCCTCAACCAGGACTGCTGGCTGGGGCTTGCGGGTTCCCCGACTTCGGGAACGAAACAGGGATACCGCGCTGCGCTGCGCTCCTGGGTCGATACGCTCAACGCCGCTGGCCTCGTCGTGATCCTCGACCTGCATTCAACAGCCCCCGCCGGGTACCCGGCGCACGGCCAGCGGGCGATGGCGGATTCCCAGTCGGTGGCCTTCTGGCAGTCGGTGGCCGCCGCGTACTCAACATCGCCATCCGTGATGTTCGACGTGTTCAATGAGCCCTACTCGCGCTGGAACTCGACGACGAACGCCTGGACGTTCCACCTCACCTGGGATTGTTGGAAGAATGGCGGATGTCAGGCCCCCGTCGAAGACGACTACACCGCGTCACTCAGCGGGTCGACCTTCACGGTCGCCGGAATGTCTCAACTAGTGGCAGCTGTGCGCGGGGCGGGTGCCGCCCAGCCGATCATGCTCGGCGGACTCGACTACAGCAACGACCTCACCGGTTGGCTAGCGAATCGGCCGGCCGACGCCCAACTCGTGGCATCGTGGCACAACTACCCTGGGCAACGCTGTGACAGCGTGACCTGCTGGAACGCCGAGGTCGCACCAGTCGCCGCGATTGTTCCCGTGGTGACCGGCGAATTCGGCGAAACAGACGGAGGCAACTCGTACCTCACCAACTTCATGGCATGGGCAGACGGCCTGGGCATCGGCTATGCGCCGTGGGCGTGGTGGCGGGTCTCCTCGACCGAGTCGCTCGACAACAGTCGCTACGCGTTGATCGGTGACACCGGGTTCGCGCCGAAAGCCCCCGCGGGAACCGCGTACTACAGCCACTTGGCGGGGTTACCAACGACATCAGTGATTCAGGTGAGCAGGATCTCGGGTGATGAACGCTATGCGACCGCGGTCGCGATCTCCCACGCGTGGGTGCACGGCGCTGAGGTTGTGTATCTTGCGACCGGTGCCAACTACCCGGATGCTCTCAGCGCGGCACCAGCCGCAGCGGTTGCCGGTGGCCCCCTGTTGCTCACTCCGCCGGACTCGCTGCCGACGATCGTGCGCGACGAAATCGTCAGGCTCGCGCCCACCACGATCGTCGTGGTGGGCGGTGAACAATCCATTTCGGCTGCGGTGGTAGCCGAACTCAGCGGGCTCGCGACGTCCGTACGCCGAGATGCCGGCATCGATCGATACGAGACTTCGCGTGAGATCAACGCGCACGCGTTCACAACACCAGTCGCTGCGGCATTCGTCGCGACCGGCGCCACGTTTCCAGATGCGCTGAGCGCATCCGCGGCGGCGGGTGCGCATAGCCAGCCCGTGGTTCTCGTAAACGGCGCGCTCACGGCCGTCGATGCTCCGACCGCCATTCTTCTCAAGGCGCTAGACCCGAGTGCCCTGACCCTGGCCGGTGGCCCGGCATCCATCTCCTTGGGCATGGAGGATGCTTTGCGCGCGACGATAGCGGCGGTGCAGCGCTTGGGCGGGACTGACCGATACGCCACATCGGGTGCCATCAATCGCGGTTTGTTCACGACCGCGCCCATTGTCTACCTCGCCACGGGCAGCGGCTTCGCGGACGCTCTGGCTGGGGCGGCACTCGCCGGTCGCGACCACGCTCCGCTCTACGTCGTACCGAGCACCTGCGTGCCGGGGTACGTGCTCGAGGACCTTGTGCAACGTGGCACTAAACAGGTCGTGCTGCTCGGGGGCGATGGCGTGCTCGGCGCTGCGGTAGAGAGCCTGACCTCCTGCTAGGACACAGCCGCGGCAGCCCTCGCAGCGGCGGGGAGCGCGTCGAGAACACGGTTCACCGCCGCGTCGTCGTGCGCCGCCGAGACAAACCACGCCTCGAAGACCGAGGGTGGCAGCGAGACGCCCGCATTGAGCATCGCGTGGAAGAACGGCGGGTAGCGGAACGCATCCTGCGCCCTGACGTCAGCGTAGTTACGAGGCGAACCCTCACGGAAGGCGAAGGAGAACAGGTTTCCTGCGCGCTGCACAGAGTGCGCCACGCCTTCGGCAGCGAGCGCCTTGGAGGTCTCTGCCGAGATCGTGGCGGCGACCGCATCGAGCGTGGCATAGACGGCCTCATCGGCAAGCTTCAGGGTGGCGATACCGGCCGCGACGGCAACCGGGTTTCCGCTGAGGGTGCCAGCTTGGTACACCGCTCCGAGCGGAGCGAGGTGGTTCATGATCTCTGCACGCGCCCCCAGCGCGGCGAGCGGCATCCCGCCTCCGACCACCTTGCCGAACGTAACGATATCGGGCGTCCACTCGGTCGACTCGAACCCCCACCAGCCGCTCGCGCCAACCCGGAAGCCGGTGAGCACCTCATCGAGTATTACGAGCGCGCCAGCCTCGTGAGCGATTGCGGCGAGCGCCGCATTGAATCCCGCATCCGGTGCGACGACGCCCATGTTAGCCGCAGCGGCCTCGACAATAATTGCGGCGATTCGGGATCCGTGTTCGGCGAATGCCGCGCGCACGACCTCGAGGTCGTTGTACGGCAACACCAGGGTGAGCGCCGCGACGGCTGATGGAACACCGGCCGAACCGGGCAGCGACAGCGTGGCAACGCCCGATCCGGCTTCGGCAAGCAGTGCGTCGGAGTGACCGTGGTAGTGACCGGCGAACTTCACCAGCAGGTCGCGACCGGTGAAACCGCGCGCGAGCCGGATGGCCGTCATGGTCGCCTCGGTGCCGGTCGAGACGAGGCGCACTTTGTCGATCGCTGAAACACGGCCGAGAATTGCCTCGGCCAGAATCGTCTCGCTGGGAGTAGATGCCCCAAACGAGAGTCCGTTCGCCGCGGCGGACTGCACCGCGTCGATGACCGCCGGATGCGCGTGCCCGAGAATCGCCGGACCCCACGAACACACAAGGTCGACGTACTCGCGCCCCTCAACATCCGTAATATATGGTCCGCGCGCAGAAACGAATGCGCGTGGAGTGCCGCCAACCGCACCGAAGGCGCGCACCGGCGAGTTCACGCCACCCGGTATCGAACGTTTCGCGCGAGCAAAAGCCTCGCCGTTCGATATCACGTCAACAACCCAGCGAGTTCGAGCGCGAAATAGCTGAGCACGGCATCGGCTCCCGCCCGTCGGATACTCGTCATCGCTTCCAGAATTGCCCGCTCGCGATCAATCCACCCGTTTGCCGCGGCCGCCTCGATCATCGCGTACTCACCCGACACCTGGTAAGCCCACACCGGCACTGTGCTCACCGCAGCCGCATCGGCCAGCACATCGAGGTAGCTCATCGCGGGCTTGACCATCACTACGTCTGCGCCTTCCTCGATGTCAAGCAGCATCTCGCGTAGACCCGCTCGTCGGTTCGCGGGGTCAAGTTGATAGGTACGCCGGTCACCCTCTAGCGACGACTGCACCGCTTCCCTAAACGGACCGTAAAAGGCAGATGCATACTTCGCTGAGTAGGCGAGGATAGCGGTGTCGGCGCGGCCAGCCCCATCAAGAGCGTCGCGCACCGCGGCGACCTGGCCGTCCATCATGCCGCTGAGGCCGAGCAGTTCTGAGCCAGCATCCGCCTGGGCGAGCGCCATGTCGCGGTAGCGCAGCAACGAGGCGTCGTTATCGACCCGACCAGCGGCGTCGAGTACTCCGCAATGCCCATGATCGGTGAACTCATCGAGGCACAGGTCGGTCTGCACCACGATGGCATCACCCGCCTCTGAGACGGCGACACGAGTGGCGACATTAAGAATGCCGTTCGGATCGGTCGCACCCGATCCGATCGCATCTTTCCTCTCGGGTACCCCGAACAACATCACCCCACCGATGCCGAGCGACGCGGCCTCAGCCACCACGCGACGCAACGAATCGAGCGAGTGTTGCATGACGCCGGGCATCGACGATATGGCAATCGGCTCGATGATCGCCTCGCGCACGAACAGCGGCAGGATCAGCTCGGCCGGCGAGACGCGCGTCTCGGTGACCAACCTGCGCATGGCTGGAGTAGCGCGCAGACGCCGCGGACGAATTCGCGGATGCACCGCATCGGTCATCGGGATTCCTGCCGCGCCGAGTGACCAGCGTGCTCAACCAGCGCTGCCACGAGCGACTCCGCAGAGCGAAGCTCGGCAATCACATCCACGCGCAGACCGGCCGCGCGGGCGTCGAACGCGGTGCGGGGACCAATACAGGCCACCAGGGTCGCTTGCGGCAGGGGTGCCAGTTGCGCGGCCACCTGACGCGCGACACTGCCCGAGGTCACGAGCACCGCCCCGATGCGACCGGATGCGACATCCGCTCGTACCGGATCCGCGACAGGAACGCCCACGGTGCGATACGCGGAGATGAACTGCACCTCAAGCCCGAGCCCGGCGAGCCCGGATACCAGAATGGGCTCCGCGATATCGGACTGGGGAATGAGAACACGGCCGTGAATTTCGGCCCGCGGCCACTCTTTCACGAGCCCACGCGCGCTGTTGTCGCTCACCGGAACGAAGTCGACTTTGTGACCGGCGAGGGCGAGAGCGGCTCCTGTCGTCTCTCCAACCGCGGCGATCTTGGTCTTTTTCGGGATGTTGATGCCTTGGCTCACGAGCACATCCACCGTCGTCGCGCTCGTAATGACGATCCAGTCGAACTGACCGTCCTGCAACTCGTAGAGCGCGTTGGCGAGCCCCTGCGCGTCGTCTGTGCTCGCGAAATTGATGAGCGGTGCGATCACCGGAATGGCACCGTGCACACGCAACTGCGCCGCCACCCCGTCCCCCCACTTGCCCCCTCGTGGTACGAGCACGCGCCAGCCGGCCAGCGGTTTCGACGGGGTCATCTGGTCGCCCCGAGCGGTGCGAGGTCGGCAGCGCCCGCGTCAAGCAACTCGGTCGCCACTCGCTGCGCGACATCGAGCGCCGGGAACTTTGAGTCGGAAATGTAGAGGGCGTGCGAAGCGGTGATCCGCTGACTTCCGTCGAGGCTGTAGATGCGCGCGGAGAGGAAGATCAGGCCATCATCCATAAAAGCGTTCGCCGCGACCGGCGCAGCGCACCCAGCCTCAAGCAATGCGAGCAGCGTGCGCTCAGCTTCGACGATCATGCGTGTGTGTGTGTGGTCGAGCTTCTTGACGAGTCTTTCGTCACCCGTGCGCACTTCGATCGCGAGGGCACCCTGGCCCGGTGCGGTCGGCCAGCCATCGATGCCGAGAAGCTCGGTCGCCGCATCGAGTCGGCCGAGACGATCGAGGCCAGCAGCGGCAAGAACCACGGCGTCAAGGGCGCCGCTCGTGACCATGCCAAGACGAGTGTCGACATTGCCGCGGATGTCGACCACCTCGAGATCGGGTCGGCGAGCCCGCAATTGGGCGGTGCGACGCGGGGACCCGGTACCGACTCTGGCCGCCTCCGGAAGCGAGTAGAGCGTGAGACCGTCACGCGCGCAGAGTGCGTCACGCGCATCCGCGCGCTGGGGAATCGCCGCGATGACCAGACCGGGGTGCGGTGCGGTCGGTAAGTCTTTGAGCGAGTGCACGATGAGGTCACATCCGCCGTTGAGCAGGGCGTCGCGCAAGGCAGTCGCGAAGACGCCGGTGCCGCCGATCTCAGAGAGCGACCCGGGTGACACGTCGCCCGTGGTGGTCACCGTCACGATCTCGACGGTGGTTCCGCCGTCGCCAGACAGCTTCGCCGCTATGGTCGCCGTTTGGGCGAGGGCGAGGGCGCTTCCTCGCGTGCCGATCCGGATACTCGTCATGTATTACCTAGGGTGCCAGACCCGCGAGCGCAGGCTTGAATCCCAACCTCACGTTTTCACAACAACCCGGCCGACAGACGTCGTACCACGGCCCGAGATCGGTGAGTGCGGGGCGCTTGCTGGTGGCCACGCCGTCTCGCCGCTCAAGCACGAGATCCACGAGTCCCGCGACAAAAGCGGGGTGGATGCCTGGAGTCGGCACGCGCGCGGCGAAGACCCCATTCTCGTGCGCGGTCTGCATCGCTTCGGTGTCAAGATCCCATTTAACTTCCATGTGGTCGCTGATGAAACCCAACGGAACAATGACCACCGCTGTGACGCCGTCGGCGGCCAGTCGGCGAATCGAATCGTTGATGTCGGGCTCGAGCCACGGCTGCGCCGGTGGGCCAGAGCGCGATTGGTACACGAGCTCCCACTCGATGTCTGGATGCTCGCGCATCACGACGGCAGCAACAGCTCTATGTTGCGCCGCATATGCCCCCTCCGGTCCGAATCCCCGCTCACCTGGTCCGCTTTTCGCAGCATCAGCGGATGGGATGGAATGGGTGGAGAAAAGCACGCGCGTGTTCGCGGGTGTCGCGCCGCGAGCCGCGCAATCTTCCAGCCCCTGACGCACGCCGTCAATGAAAGGCTGCACAAATCCCGGATGGTCAAAAAATTGGCGCACCTTGTCAATCTGGATGACACCGCCCAATCCGGTCTCCTCAAGTGCGATCGCGTAATCCTCACGATACTGGCGACAACTCGAGTACGAACTGTACGCGCTCGTGCCGATCGCGAGCAGCTTCGTGAAGCCTCGCTCGTTGGCCTCGACTAGTGCTTCACGCAGGTACGGATCCCAGTTGCGGTTGCCCCAGAGCACTGGCAGTTCGATGCCGCGGCTCGCTAGCTCGGCCTCGAGCGCAGCCTTAAGCGCACGGTTCTGGTCATTGATCGGGCTGATGCCCCCGAAGGCCCGGTAGTGGTGGGCAACCTCTTCGAGCCGATCTTCCGGAATTCCGCGCCCCCGCGTGACGTTACGCAAAAACGGGATGACGTCATCCTGCCCTTCTGGCCCGCCAAAGCTCGCTAATAAGATCGCATCGTATGCGACGGGCGTCTCCACGTGTTCTGCCCCGGAAGCCGCGGCAGAGGTTGCGCCCAGAACAGTGCTCACGCAATTACCTCGGCGATCTCCTCGAGAGAAATCCGACGGCCGGTGAAGAACGGAACTTCTTCGCGCACGTGGCGGCGGGCCTCCGTCTGGCGCAGCTGGCGCATCAGATCGACGAGCTCAACGAGCTCAGCGGCCTCGAGAGCCAGTATCCACTCATAGTCGCCGAGAGCAAAGCTCGCGACCGTGTTGGCGAGCACTTTCGGATGCTCGGAGCCCTTACGCCCATGCTCGCCGAGCATAGCTTTGCGTTCGTCGTCTGGCAGCAAGTACCAGTCGTAGCTGCGCACGAACGGATATACGGTCACCCACGCTTCAGGCGCGAGCCCCTTCATGAATGACGGCAGATGGCTGCTCGTGAACTCAGCGTCGCGGTGTACGCCCATCGCGTTCCACGTCGGCAGCAAGCTCGACAAGAGTTCGGTGCGACGCAATTCACGCAAGGCCCACTGAAGCGACTGCGGGTCAGAGCCGTACAGCCAGATCATGAGATCGGCATCCGCTCGGAGCCCGGAAACGTCGTAGAACCCGCGCACGGTGACACCGGCGGCTTCGACGGCCTGCACGGCTGGCAGCAGGTCGCTGCGGATGGCCGCACGGGAAGGGTCGCGGCGCAGCACGGCCCAGAGGGTGTAGCCGAGTTCAACGGGCAGGGTGTTCGTACTCATGGTTCTATCCTCTCCCGGCTGAGAGGGCGGAGCGAATCGGGCCTAGTCGTCGTCGCTCAGAAATGCCCAAGCCACGAGACCCGCGACGGCGACGGCGAGTGTCGTGGCCGCAACAATCCATGGCACCGGGTTGGCCTGGTACGAGGTTTTTGCACGCGTCATGAGCTCACCAAACCGCTTCGGCACGTTGAGTTTGTCTTCAATCGCGTCGAGGGTGCTCTCGAGTTCGGCGCGCGTCGCGGCGATCCGGCTTTCGATGGAACTTGGGTCGGTCATCTCTCGTCCTTCTTTCCGACGCCTCTGACGGTGTCGACGTCTTTACGCACACTGGAGATTGTTTGAGTAGGTGCAGGCACACCGCTCTTGAGGTGGGCCATCCCGACGACCACGAGTACGGCGGTGACGATCAGCAGCACGCCACCGACAATTAGTGCGGCGGCCCACGGTGGGAGCACGGTGGCAAGCCCGAGAACGGCGGCGGCAATGAACACTCCGAGCGCGAAGAACAACACCGTCGCAGCGCCAGCAAGCAGCCCGACGCCTATTCCTGCGTGCTTGAGCTTGGCCGTGATCTCCTGCTTGAGAAGCTCGAGTTCATTTTTGACCTGATCAATAAGCAGAGTCGGCAGGTTCGCGATGAGTGAGAACAGAGACCTCTTCGGCGCAGCTACTTGAGACACCGGCATCTACTTAGCGGTAGGTGTTTTCGAAGTATTCGCTGCGGGCTTGCGTGCCGCGGGCTTCGTAGCGGTCGCCCGCCCGGCGCTTCCCGAGACTTGGGCAACGACCTTTTTGGCGCCGTCCGAGATGAACTCAACGACATCCGGTGCTTTGTCTTTCACGAATGCCTCGGCGTGATCAACCTGCCTTTGCAGGCGCGGGTCATTCCACAGGGCGCTGGCAGCTTTCTTGATTTCCTCGTAGCGCTCGCGCCCCGCGCGAGTTCCAAGTACGTAGCCGATGCCTAGACCGACCACCAAAAGGATCTTGCCTTTCATGGTGTTCTCCGTTTCGTTCTGGGTGCGTTCTTTTCCAGCGTAGACCCGGTCACGGTGCAAGTTCTTTGAGCAAACTCCCAGCCTGCGCCCTCGCTTGGGCGACCACTGCGGCCAGCCCCGTGCCCGCGGCGGCCTCGCCTACGACGACCGGGCCGCCCGCGGCACGAATCCCGATCTGGCGACGATCCCAGTCGACCCGTGCAACGTCGACGACGCTCGCCGGGTCGAGTTCGATCCCAAGCAGCTGGCTGGCGTCGGTAAGCGCGACAGTAGCCACATTCCCCTCAACAGCGGTGTACGAAAGTCGCAGCACGTGTCTGCCGACCGCACGCTCGGCAAGCCACTCCCACTTGGCCGTGGCATGAGTAAGTGCCCGCGCGCGGATGCCTGCTACCCCATCCGCGACGAGCACCCCGGTGCCCCGCGGTGCCGCATCCAGTCGAGGTTCACCGACTACGAGAGTGACCAGCACCACACGTTGCGTAGGTGGTTCCGAGTCGAACAGAGCGGACGTCGCCACGACAACCCGTCCCTTCACTGCGGCTCGGCCCACGCGCGCGGAGTCTTCCCGAACCGAAGTCACTCTCGTATTGAGCTGAACATCCACGGCAAACCGCTCGAGGTCTGCCGTCAGCTCATCGACGAGGCGCATGACGCCGCCACGGATGCCCGCGACGTTCGAGCCCGCCCGGTCGCTGGGAGCCAGGTCGAGTACCGCTCGTGCGAGGGAGCCCGTGCGGCGCAGTGCGCTGCGCAATTCTGGAGCCGCGCGATCCAGATCAAGATCATCGGCGTTTACCGAGTACACGCCGCGCGTGATCGGCGCGACAAGCCTGTCGACGACGGCCGACCCCATGCGCTTGCGCACGAGTTCGCCGATCGTGTGCGAGTTTGCTCCGTAGGCACCGGGAAAGGCAATCTCGAGGAAGGCGCGGAACGCTGCGCGGCCGCCGACAACATCCACAACATCACGAGCGAGAGGAGAACCCGGGATTCCCAGCAGCGTGTGCTTCGGGATCGGTACGGTCGCGCGGTCTGCTTCATAGAGCCACGCGCCTGACGGGTTAGGACGCACGATCTGGTCACCGAGCCCGATGTCAGCAGCGAGTTTCTCGACGTGTCCACCGCGCGTGGCGAAGCTCTCGGCCCCGGCGTCGAGGACGATGCCACCCACCGTGTGACGCGCCAGCGAGCCACCGAGGCGATTGGAGGACTCGAGAAGCATGACCGAAAGGCCCCCTTCGGCAAGATCGCGCGCGGCGACGAGTCCAGCTATGCCGCCGCCAACAACGACGACGTCAGGCATGTTCGTGCACGAGCTCAACAATTCTCGTGAGTACGTCTGGGTCGGTGTCTGGCGGCACGCCGTGCCCGAGGTTTACGACGTGCGAGGGCGCGGCACGCCCGCGATCGATCACATCGCGCACGTGTGACTCGACTATCTTCCACGGGGCCGCGAGCAGCGCAGGGTCGAGATTGCCCTGCAGGGGAACCGCCCCGCCGAGTCGTCGGTTTGCCTCGTCGAGAGGGATGCGCCAATCGACTCCCATCACATCAGCGCCGACGTCGTGCATGGCCCGAAGCAATTCGCCCGAGCCGACCCCGAAATGAACCTTGGGCACGTCGAGGCCGCGCAGTGCAGACAGCGCGCGCTTCGAATGTGGCGCGACCCGTCGTACATAGTTGGCTTCGCTGAGCGAACCCACCCATGAGTCGAACAGCTGTGCGGCGCTCGCGCCCGCCATCACTTGTGCACGCAAGAATTCACCCGTCACGTCTGCACACCAATTGAGCAGCGCAGCCCAGGCGTGCGGGTCGGAGAACATCATCGTGCGCGCGCGCAATTGATCTTTCGAAGGCCCCCCCTCCACCAAGTAAGACGCAAGCGTAAACGGGGCACCCGCGAAACCGATGAGCGGAATCGACCCGAGTTGCGCCACCGCGCGCTGCACCGCCTCGGTGATGGGGGCCAAAGCTTCCGGATCGAGGGGCCGGAGAGCGGCGACATCCGCGGCCGTGCGAATCGGGTTCGCGATCACCGGGCCCGTGCCCTGCACTATCTGCACGTCGACGCCCGCGAGCTTCACCGGAATCACGATGTCACTGAAGAAAATCGCGGCGTCCACGCCGTGTCGACGTACCGGCTGCAGGGTGATCTCGCTCGCGAGTTCGGGGGTCAGACATGCGTCGAGCATCTGGTTGCCGACTCGCAACTCACGGTATTCGGGCAGCGACCGGCCGGCCTGGCGCATGAACCATACCGGTGGCGTGTCTCCTCGTTCACCTCGGTACGCGCGCACGAGTGGGGATGACGCCGTACGGCCGTCAACGAGGGGATGGTTAATTGGCAGGCTCACGACGTTAAGGTTAACCTCGTGCTGCTGTGCTTGACTGCCAACCATCAGAATGCGAGCTTCGAGATTCTCGAGAAGCTCTCCTTCGGTGCGCAGGATGCCGCCCGGGTGCTCGTGGCGGCGAACGACTCGGTATGCGGTGCCGTTGTACTCGCTACCTGCAATCGCTTCGAGGCCTACCTTGAGCTCAGCGGCGAAGCGGATGCCGGCGTCGACTCCACCATCCAGGCCATGTCTGCAGCGAGCGGCATTGATCCTCGCGCTCTCCGTGCGACCGTGACCGTGATGTCCGGCGAGGATGTAGCCCGCCATCTCTTCGCCGTCTCCAGCGGACTCGAATCCGTGGTCGTGGGCGAGGAAGAGATTTCTGGGCAAGTGCAGCGCTCTCTCGAGCGCGCGCGCGCGGACCATACGGTGTCGCGTGAACTCGAGCGTCTCTTCCAAGGGGCTGCACGAACGAGTCGGGGGGTGAAGACCCAGACCTCGATCATCGGTTCCGGGCGATCGCTCGTGCGGCTCGCGCTCGAACTGGTCGCGAGTCGGGTCACCGACTGGGCGAGCACATCGGTGCTCGTGATTGGTACTGGCACGTACGCGCGCACAACCGTCTCGGCCCTGAAGGATCGCGGTGCCCGCGACATTGCGGTGTACTCATCCATCGGCAGAGCACCAGCTTTCGCGGCTCGCAATGGCGTGCGAGACGCACCAGGTCTGATCGCAGGAATTGCAGCAGCCGGGCTCGTCTTTGCGTGCACGACGCGCCTCGCTGTTACATCCCGAGAAATTACGGACACCCGACGCCGACTGGTCGTCGACCTCGGGCTGCCGCGCAACGTCGACCCTGCGATCGCACACCTTCCCGGTATCGAACTGCTTGATCTCGAAACAATCCGATTGCACGCGCCCATGGAAGAACTGAGCGTAGCCAATGACGCTCGTGCAATGGTGGGAGACGCCGTCTCGCGTTTTGTGGCCGATCAGGCGATCGCGCCATCCGTTGTCGCTCTCCGGGAGCACGTCGACGCGCTTCTCGAGGCCGAGATCGCGCGCGCTGCGCGCAGGGGAGATGACGGGGCAACCGAGGCCGCGCTGCGCCACTTCGCTGGAGTGCTGTTACACATTCCGTCGTCGCGGGCGCGAGACCTTTCGCGGAACGGGCATGGCGCCGACGTCGTCACTGCACTCGATTCGCTGTTCGGTATCCGAACAACGCTGGCGGTCGAAGCCAACGAAAATACGGCGTAGGGCCGCGCCGCTCGAGCGCGGTTTCCACCACCAGTTCGTCCGATAGTCGTTTGCACACGTTGTGAACGAGTGAGCTCGCCGATTTCGGGGTGCGTTCTGTGGCGACGGCGACCCAGCACGGGCATGGGTGGCGGCAGCATGCATCCGGGCGTCGTCGACCGCAGAATTCGAGTGCCGATCACTGGCCCGATGTGCGTAACTCATGCTGAAGTGTGCCGCGCAACGCAACTTGCCTGATTTTGCTCGGGCGTCGGGCGCAGCCCGCGACAGGTGGCATGAGTTATGAACACAACCAGCGACACCACACAGCTGGCATGAGTTGTGAACAGAACGAGCGACACCAGGCTGGTGGCACCAGGCTGGTGGCACCGGGTGCCTGGCACCGAGCTGCCGAAACGCGCGGTTCGGCGCCGTCATCGTGTTACCGAGAGTGGGGACCAGTCGCCTCGAGCACACAACATAGCCCCGGCGTTCCGAGGGTTGGAACACCGGGGCTATGTGCTGTGTGCAGGTGTTCTATTTCTCCGTGTTGTAGCGACGACGCACGACGATACCGGCGACGCCGAGCATCACGAAACCGAGCGCGAGGCCAAGGCCAAGCGTGCCGGTCACGCCCGTGAAGGCCAAGGTAGCAAGGCAGTCGGTCGGTGCAGCGAGGAAGATCAGCGGCCACGATGTTTGTGCGCCTTCCTCGAGTCCGTAGTTCGGTGCGATCGCTGCAGCAGTGACGGTCACCGACTTCACGCCCGTCACCGGGTAGGTGCCTGCTGAAACGACTCGCCCGCCAATCGAATACTCAACGCCCGTGGTTGTTGGGATCGTGTACGAGCCGTCGACCGCGCAGGTCGGCTGCTTTGCCGTGACCGCCGCCGGCGTTACGAGGGGGTGAGTCTGAAGGTTACAGGCTGGGTCGTTAGCCGACGGGGGTGCGGCTATCACCACATTCCACGACGTTGTGACGCCCGTGTCGAAGCCGTAGGCCGGTGCGTCTGGCTTAGCCGTGATTGTGCGGGTGGTTGCGGCCGTCACGACGTACTTACCTGGGTTCACTGGGGTAGCACCGATAAACCACAGCACGCCCGTGGTCGCAGGGATCGTGTACGACCCGTCTGTCGAACAAGTGGGGTTCACCCAGGTGACGTTTGCTGGTGTTACGAGAGGATGCGTTGTCAGTTCACAGCCGGTCGGCGCTACGAACTGGTGATCCCACGATGTTGTTGCGCCATCTGGGAATCCGTAGGTGTCGGCGGCAACCGCTTCGAAGTGCACGGTCGTGGCTGTCGCAACTGGGTGCGTGCCGGGCGCGGTCAGCGCTCCATTGACGAGCCAACTGACACCGGTCACTGTTGGAAGAGTGTACGAACCGTCAGCCTTGCAGGTGATCGCCGCCGTAGGAACCACCGGAACCGAAAGCTTTTCACAGTGTGCGGGTGCGGCGACGGTGACCTTCTGTGGCCACGAAGCTAGCCCAGCGACAACAAACCCCGGAGCGGCCACGACCTTTACCGTGTAGTCGCCAGCTGGCACGCTGGCGAATCCATTCGCATCTGGTACGAACACCTTCGAATCAGAATCGCGCGTGATGGTGTACACCAGACCGGGCTGAAAATCTACCCAGATCGACCCATTGGTCACCACACCTGAGACGCACTGCTCGGGCGTGAGCTTCGGGTCGCCCGGCGTTCCGCCGGTGAAACAGTTGGCAAACGGCTCGATTACCGTATGGATCGGGTTGGCCGTGTCGCCGTTGATGATGACGTCATAGCTTCCCCCCGCGTTAACCATCGGGGTCGTCCCGACCTTCACTTTTTCGCCCGGCTGAACAACTTGGGTGATGGCCGGGTTTGCGCTCGGAACGGTGAAGGTAACCGGCACGGTCGAGCCGGTGTTATCGAACCAGAAGTACACGTTCTTCGAGGAGAATGTGCCTTCCGGATGCGCCTCACTGAATCCACTCGGGTAGCAGGCGCCAAGCTCGATAGTCACGTGAGGATCAACGACCTGCTTGTTGAACACGTAGTTTGAGCATCCCACGGTCAGCCTGGTGATGGTTCCATCACCTTTCGCACCTGCACCGAGTGAGAATCCCACGGCCTGCACGGTGAGCTTGTCTGACGTCACGCCATTCTGGGCGTACGCGAACAGGATCTCGTTGATCGTGCCATAGGCGAGCTGATAGCTCGGGTTCGGGCCAGCCGGAAGACCAGCAATCGACTTATTGATCCACCACTTATCGAACAGGGGTTCTTTAACCAGGTTGCCCTTCCAGACGCCACCGACGTAGAGCGTCATCTGGATTCCGGGAGCGGCCTGCTGCGGAGTGTTGGTGTCGACGTAGGTGAGGCTAGGGTTACCAGCATCTGCGAGCAGGAAGTTGGTCGGGTAGTACCCGGCCGATTTGTCGACGGATGTGCTGTTGTCGGTCCAGATGTGCAGCCCGCCGGTGACGTACTCGCGGTGACCACCCGAACGAGACTCGGTTGCAAAGTCCCACAGACTCTGGTCAAGATTCGTTGAGGTAACGGTGGGCGTCGTCGCCGGACATTGCGTCTGGCATGCTGCGTAGTTACCTAATTCAAACGTCCAGCCACCGGCCGGGTACCCGGTGAGCACGTTCGAGCCCTTAGCGACTGCTGTAACGACATTGTGGCCAGTCTTACCATCACCGGTGAGGGTGTAGTCGATGGCGTCGGTGTCGGCTGGCACAACGATCGAGCCGTATGCACCACACTCGGAGCTGACCTTGGCCGTCGGCGTCACGACAGGGACCTCGTTGCAGCCCGGGGTGTCGTTGGTCCAGGTATGGCCAGGGGTCGAGGTCTGGAATCCCATGTTGTGCAGGAATGTTTCGGTGAAGGTCTCACCCGGGCCGGGCTGGTTCGGGCCGACAAGGTGCAGACTCGGATCTGGCTGGTAGCCGAAGTTGGCGTAGATGTCACCCTGACCACAGCTCACCGCCGCCGCGTACGGGTAGGTACCGGGAACGACGATCTTGTCGCGCTTGTCGACGACATCGCGGATCTGTGGCCACATCTGGTTAGTGGTGTACTTCCAGCTCGTCGCGGTTACCCAGAAACCCTGACAAAGAGCGTGGGAAGAACCGCCAACGTCGGTGACGGTGATGACGCCGCTATTGCTGTTCGGG
Source organism: Salinibacterium sp. (assembly GCA_025351795.1). Taxonomy (GTDB): domain Bacteria; phylum Actinomycetota; class Actinomycetes; order Actinomycetales; family Microbacteriaceae; genus Rhodoglobus. Next base: position 26,190 of record JANXVG010000037.1, read on the forward strand.
ATGTAGGTGTAGCTGACATTCGCCTTCGTGATACACGGGGGCGCGCAACTGCCCGTCGATGGCAGGATGCCGCCGAGCGTTCCGTGGAACACCTGCGTCGTGCCTCCGCCGGAGAAAGCGTGCTTGAGTGCTGCCGTCGCCGTGACCGAGTAGTCGCCCGGTCCGGTCGAGATGGTGGGCGCACCCCAGGTCGCGTTGGTCGGGGTATTAAGCACGAGCGTTTCTGCTGAGACGCAGGATGCTGGGGTAATCGTGACGGACGCCGACGCATCCTGAACCACAGGGTCAGTACCGCAGGTCAGTTCACCAGTGAAATGTTCATTGTGTCCGTCGTACTGAACCCAATCCACCGTCCACTGGCCGGACAGGTATGTGGAGTAGTGGTAGGAGAAAACGCCCGAGTCTCGTTCGAGGACTGTTAGCGGGTACTTGAGGTCTCCTCCCGGCGCGTGGATCAACACGTAGAGGTGAGTGGGACCATCGACGGCGGCATCTTGTGCCTGCACCGGGTTGATCTCAGCGTTCATCTGGAAGGTCGTACCACCCTGAATGAGCGTCATGTTGATGTAGTTGCTGCCGTTGAGCGCCGAACCGATGTTCACAATGGCGGCGGAGCAGTCAACTGAGTCTGCTACGGGTGTCGGAATGGTACAGAGAATGACGTGGCTAATGCTGTCTTTGTTGGGGAAGGAGAATCCCGCTCCCACAGTCAGCCCCGTCGTGTAGACAGCGTTCGGGTCACCCACGCTCTCGACAGAGCCCGTCTTGACGACGACCTTCGAATACGTTCGGCCGGTCGGGGGCGCAGCGAGAATGTAAGGAACCGTGTTGACCGGCTCGATCTTCGTGCACGTCTCACCCGAAAGCAGCTGCCAATTCTGCTCCTGGTTGGCCGACGATCCGGTCGGATATCCGTTCGTTGCCGTTGCGGGGAGCACAACAGCTGTGATCGCGAGTCCCGCGGCGAGGAGGAGGGTCGTGGCGAGGGCAACAATCTTTTTGAACACGGTACAGCTCCTGGGTAAGGGGAGTTCGGACTCACCCACGAGCACACGCGCGAGTCGGGGATCGCGTTTCGAGTGGGTAAGCCTGAATACACTGGATTCGGGAGTGCCGGCCGAATTTTCGGGATTCAGACCAACGCAGTGCGATAGACAACATAGCACGTCCTCCGAAAGGAGGACATACCCCCCAATCTGGGGGTGTACACGGCGGCTCGAGCACCGATATACGGGTTGCGCAGCGGATTGCATACCCCGCGCGAAGCACTAGCCCGGAATGCGTCAGTGCACGTACTCGAGCAGGTCAAGGCCCACGGTGCGCATCGCCTCAAGCACGCGCAACCGCGCTCGCAATCCGTCATCGTTGAAGTGCACGGACACCGCGTAGGAGACGGCGCGAGTGGTTCCGCGCAACGCGCCGGCCTCGGCCCTGACGCCCGCATCCGTTCCCGTCTTGTTGACAAGCAGCGTGTTGTGGTCAGTGCCTCGGTGCGAGAGCGGATCAAGCCCAAAAGCACTCGCGACCATGGATAGGTCACTGTTGAGCGAGAGCCAACCCATGACCCGTTGGCTCGTGAGCGGGTCGACGATTTCGTCGCGCGCGAGCGCACCGAACAGCCAACTCAACTCGGCTGTCGACCCGACGGATAACTGGGGTGCATCGTCTGGACCCCGACTGTCGCGCACGAGGTCGAGCAGCGCCGTGCGCATCAGGCCGAGCGACTCGGTGCGAGATCGTACTGCAGACAGCCCGACCTGACGCAAGAGCACGTTCGTCGCCAGGTTGTCACTCGATGCGGCAACGAGCGTCGCGAGGTCGGCGACCGGAAGAGAGGGTGCCTGAAGGTGCTGCCAGAGTCCCGAGTCGCCGACGTAGTCGCGCGGTGTCTTGTCGAGGATTCCAAATCCCGAGAAGTCGCGGCTGGTCAGTCGCGCAGATACCTCGATCAGCAACAAGATCTTGCCGATGCTCGCCGTGGGCAGAACGATACGATCGTCGATCGCCATGAGCACTCTGCCCGAATTAAGGTCGATCACGTTCGCCGACACTTGGGCGCCCTCATATGCGAGCTTTCCAAGCGCTGTAAAGGAACTCGAGAAGGTTTCCGCCTCTCCAGTTGCTGAGTGCCGTGCCAATCGGGGGCTCCGGACGCGGTCCCAGCGCTCGCGGGTTCTCGCTGTTTCTACCAAATAGTGACGCGGTCTTTCGGGTCAAGCCACAGGTCATCGATGTCGGTGACCCCAAATGTCTCATAGAACTCATCGATATTGCGAACGATCTGGTTGCATCGAAACTCGTTCGGCGAGTGCGGGTCGATCGAGATCAGGCGGATGACCTCCTCGTCGCGGCCCTTTTGCTGCCACGCCTGCGCCCACGACAGAAAGAATCGCTCGGCACCCGACATGCCGTCGATCACCGGTGGCTCGTGGCCGCCCAGCGAGATTAGGTAGGCCTTCCACGCGATAGAGAGTCCGCCGAGATCACCGATGTTCTCGCCGATCGTCAGCGCTCCATTGACCCGATGGTCGGGCACCTGCCGCGGCGCGAGGGCGTCGTACTGGGCGATGAGCGACTTGGTGCGCTGTTCGAACGCCGCCCGGTCATCCGCTGTCCACCAGTCGGTGAGCCTGCCATCGCCGTCGTACTTCGAGCCCTGGTCATCGAAGCCGTGACCAATCTCGTGACCAATCACCGCGCCGATCGCGCCGTAGTTGGCCGCGGCATCCCGGCTCTCGTCAAAGAACGGAAACTGCAGGATTGCGGCCGGGAAAACAATCTCATTGAAGCCAGGGTTGTAATACGCGTTGATGGTCTGCGGCGTCATGAACCACTCGTCGCGGTCGAGTGGCATGCCGATCTTGCCGAGTTCTCGGTGAAACTCGAATTCGTTGGTAGCGCGCACGTTGCCGATCAGGTCATCGACCGCGACGTCGAGCGCGGTGTAATCCCGCCACTTCACGGGGAAGCCGATCTTGGGGGTGAATTTGTCGAGCTTCTCGAGTGCGCGCGCACGCGTCGGTTCGGTCATCCATCCAAGGCTCGTGATGCTCTGCCGGTATGCCTCGACGAGGTGCGCGACAAGTTGGTCCATCGCAACCTTCGCTTCGGGCTTGAAGTGCCGCTCCACATAGATCTTGCCGATCGCTTCGCCAAGCGCTCCCTCGACCAGCGAGACCGCACGCTTCCAGCGAGCGCGCAGCTCGGGGGTGCCCGTGAGGGTCTTGCCATAGAAGTCGAAATTGGCGTCAACGAAGTCGTGAGACAGGTAGGCGGCGTTCGAGCGGATGACCTGCCACGCCAGCCAATCCCGCCAGGCATCGAGGTTGCCGGCCCGCAATACCGACTCGAGCCCGGTCAGGAAACTGGGCTGGCGCACGACGACCTCGTCAAACGATTTGTCGGGAACCGCGAGGGCGTTCAGCCAGACGTTGAGATCGACATCGCCGACGAGGGCATTAGCCGCGTTCCACAGCATCGGATTGTAGGTCGCCTCGCTGTCGCGCGACTTCACGTTGTCCCAGTGGTGGGTGGCGAGCTCGGCCTCGAGATCGAAGACGCGCTTCGCTCGCGCGGTGGGGTCATCAAGACCGGCGAGCCCCAGCATCCGCTCTAGAAAGATCTGGTACTTCTCTCGGAGTTCCGCGAACTTGTCTTCGCGATAGTAGGACTCGTCGGGAAGGCCGAGGCCACCCTGCTCGATGAAGACGAGGTAGCGCTCGGGATCACCGGGGTCGTTGTCGACGAACAGTTGGAAGAACCCGCTGGAGCCACCGCGCTCGAGACGCGCGAGGGTCTCTAGCAGTGACGAAATAGAGTCTACCTTCGCAGCTTCGGTGAGAAATTCGGTGATGGGCCCCGCACCAAGAGCCTCGGCGCGCGCTTCGTCGAGGAAGCTCGCGTACAGATCGCCGACCTTTCGTGCCTCAGTGCCGGATGCCGCAGCCTGCGACTCGACGATGATCTCTCGAACAGCTTTTTCGGCCTCTTCGGCGAGCACGAGAAAGGATCCGTAACGCGCCTTATCGCTCGGAATCTCGGTGCGCTCGATCCACTTTCCATTGACATGGCGGTAGAGGTCGTCTTGGGGACGGATAGTCGCATCGAGGTCTTCGACGTCGATTCCGGAGGTGAGTGGATTTTCTGGGCGCATGCAGATAAGCCTAGGCTTCCGTGCACGCCCGCAGGCTGGCCGCTCTGAGTGCACCGAACGCGCTGTTCGTTCGCGGCAACGTCAGTTCGCGCGCGTCGACGCTGCCATCGGGGGTGCGGTCGTGTTGCCGGCATGGAACTCACTCGTGAATGCCACCGCCTGCGGTGTGCCTCCCGCGAGAAACTCGAGAATTGCGCGCCCCGCAGCGCGTCCCTTCTCGACAGCCGGTTGAACGAGCGTGGTTAGGTCGTATGGGGCGACCCCATCGATGCGTGCGCCGTCGAAGCCAATGACACTCAGGTCGTGCGGAATGCGAAGCCCCAACTGCTCTGCCGCCCGGATGACGCCCACAGCCAGCAGATCGCTTTGGGCGATGATGGCTGTCGGTCGATTCTCGTGATCGAGAAGCTCAATCCCCGCGGCCACCCCCTCCTCGATGCTGCTGCCGTTAGACACCCAACCGCCGATTGCGGGAAACACATCGCGCGCTCCGCGCAGCCGTTCGAGGGCGGTGAACCCGGTTCCTGCCGTCGCAGGCTCGGCTCGAAGCGGCCGACTGCGCCGGCTGTCGTCGATAGGCAGGGAGACGATCGCAACGTGTGTGTGGCCAAGATCACGTAGATGCTGCGCCGCGACCCGCGACCCCGCGCGATTGTCGAGATCGATCGCAAGCACGCCGGCCCGGTGTTCTGCCTCGATGGCGACCATCGGGATTGCGCGACGCCGCAGGATAGCGACCGACTCGTCGAGGCGACGGCTGCACCCCACGAGTACGACCGCATCCAGGGGAGCAACAGCAATGCCGGAGTCTCCTGCCCCATTGTCGGTGAGCAACAGCAAGCCAACGCCGCCCCCACCGGCCTCGTCGGCGATGCCATCAAGCAGTGCGATATTCATCGGGTCGCGAAACGCATCACGCAACCGGTCTTCCATAACGACGCCAATGATGCCCGACCGCCCCCGTCGCAATGATCGGGCGCGTGGGTCGGGCCCGTCGTAGTCGAGCGTGGCGGCGGCCGCGAGAACTTTGGCGCGGGTAGCCGCCGACACCGGACCGGCGCCGCTAAAAGCGAGAGATGCCGTCGACACAGACACTCCGGCGAGTGCCGCAACGGCCGCAAGGTTCGGCCGCGTCGGGCGCGCGTCACTTGCCAGCTTCTCCATGGACTGTTAGTTTAGGCGAATAGACGTGGTCGAATCGATTCGACTCTTGCTGATCCACAACCCGCCAGGATGCCCGATGTCACCTAAGACCACGTCGCCCGGCGCTCTCACTACAAGCCAGACCCTCGCTTGGCGTAACGCCGTGTTCGCTATCTTCGCCCTGCCCGGAATTGCGATGGCCAGTTGGGCCTCGCGATTGCCCACCATCAAGGAGTCGCTCGGCATCGACCTCGGCCAAGCCGGCATCCTGATCTTTGCGATTGCCGTTGGATCGATCGTTGGCCTCGTCGCATCCAGTCACATAATTGCCCGCTACGGTGTGCGCGCGACAATTTTCGCAGGCTTGATCGTCATGGCCGCGACTATCATGACTGTCGGCCTCGGAGTGACGTTCGGGCCGAGCTTTGCGATCGTGTTTGCCGGGCTCGTATTCTTCGGGGCAGCGATGGGCATGACAGATGTCGCGATGAATGTTTCGGGAGCCGCGAACGAGCGCGCCTTCGGCCGCAACATCATGCCGATCTTTCATGCCTTTTTTAGCGGTGGCACGATGCTCGGCGCTGCCCTGGGGGCACTCGCGGAGGTCGCTCACGTTCCTCTCGCGATGCACGTCTTCGCGATCGCCGTGCTGATTGTCGTGGGGGCGATTGTCGCCACACGATTCCTGAAATCCGAGCACGTCATCGATGACAGCGGCGAGACACTCGCAGCGAGTGACCACTCACGGTCGTGGCGAGGCCGCCTTCGCATCTGGCGCGATCCGCGAGTTCTGCTCATCGGAATTGTCGCTCTGGCCGCGGCGTTCGCCGAAGGGTCGGCCAACGATTGGCTCACGATCGCGATGGTCGACGGTCATGGTGTGACAAAGGCAACCGGCGCGCTCGTGTTTGGAATCTTCGTCACAGCCATGACGGCCGGGCGGCTCGGCGGTGTCTTCCTCCTTGATAAATTCGGGCGCGTGAGGGTGTTGCGTGGGTCGTTCCTGCTCGCAGCTGCAGGCTTGCTGCTTGTTATCTTCGTACCGAATCCGGTCGTCGCGGCGGCCGGAGTGGTGTTCTGGGGGCTGGGCTCTGCGCTCGGATTTCCGGTGGGGATGTCTGCGGCCGCCGATGATCCCAAGACGGCCGCCGCCCGAGTGAGCGCTGTCGCCACCATCGGCTACTTCGCATTCCTGGTGGGGCCGCCAGTGATCGGCTTCCTCGGGCAGCGCGTCGGCATCCTCCACGCGTTGCTCGTCGTTCTCGTGCTTGCCGCACTCGGCGCGATCGTGGCCGGCGCCGCTCGGGAGCCCCAGCTGCGACCGGCTTAGACTCAATTCCGTGCGTCGTGTGAGTGCGAAGTGCTCCGTCGCCTGTACCAGGCGACTCAACGCGCACCTGCCACGTGCGACGCGACTGTTGCTGCTCAAAGCAGACGGCAGCGTGCTCGTGCATTCCGACTTCCTGAGCTACAAGCCGCTCAACTGGATGAGCCGCGCGTAGGTGTGTGTCAAACCGGTCCTGAGAGTGAGCACACCTTGGCCTCGGGGTCTCTTTGTCGAGTGGGCTGCGCCGCAGGCTTGACTCGTGCCGCGCATCCTCATCACCGGCATGTCCGGTGCCGGAAAGTCCTCGCTCCTCGCGGAGCTCGGTCGGCGCGGCTACCTTGCAGTCGATACCGATTACGACGGCTGGACGCGACCCGACGGCCTCTGGGACGAGCGGAGGATGACTGAGTTGCTGAGCTTCCGCATCGACGTGGTCGTGTCAGGAACGGTCGAGAACCAGGTCGATTTCTACGACCGCTTCGAGCATGTGGTCCTTCTGAGCGCTCCCGTCGAGGTGTTGGTCGAGCGCGTTGCGACCAGAACGAACAACCGCTACGGCGGCTCACCCGAGCAACAGGACGAGATTCGCCGTTACGTCGCGGAGGTCGAGCCGTTGCTGAGGTCGGGAGCAACGGCGGAACTCGACGGTCGCCGTCCCGTGGCCGAACTGGCTGATGCGATCAACGCCCTCGTGTAGGGACAACCTCTGGTTCCGCTCGACGCGCAGCGCATTTCGTATGACGATGAATTCGTGAAGCGCATCATCCAAGGCCACGAAGTCGATGAGTCGCGGGTCGATGAGTGGGCGGTAGAAGCCGGATACGACATCGACCAGCTCCGCGCCCGCTGGGGTCGCGCCCCGCGTGGAGCCACGGCCGCGCAGGTCATTCCCGTCCGCTTGACACCTGACGAGCTCGCCGCGGTCATGGCGCGCGCCGAGCGGGAGGGACTGAATCGCTCCGAGGCGATCCGAGCCGCGCTCGACGCCTGGCGCACGTCGCGCGAGACACCATGGCATTCCCTGAACTCTCGCCTCCACGCGCCAGCCGACCCTGAGGTCACGCTCTTCCAGGAGCCGGAAACCCTCAACCGACGTCGCGCCCGGCCCGGTTTCAAGAAACCTTGAACGGCATGGCGTGGGGCTCGTGAGGCACTGTTTCCCAGCTCAGCCCTGCGATGGCCGACCCGAGACTACACCAACCGATCGGCGAACCGCTGACGATCCTGGGCATCGCCGACGACGGCGATTATCCGCACAACGCGCGTCTGCTGGTTTACGCGGTACCAAAGTTGGCAGGGGAATACGCCGAGCTGCCAGCGTCGCACGTCAGCGCTGATGACGCCACCAATCTCAATGTGGTCGACCAATAGACGGGCTGCCGTAAAGACCTCTGCCACGAAACGGCCGGTCTGATGCGGCGCGACTTCGTCGTAATAGGTCTGTTCCCGAAGAAAGTCGCGTTCGGCGTTTGAACTGACCCGAGCGCTGAACGTCACGCAGTGCGCTTTGCCCGACGGGCCAGCGTCTTTCGCTCAAGTTCTTCGAGCGAGATGTAATCATCGTGGTTCGCCGCATCGTCCTCGGCAAACCGTTCGGTTAGGAGCGAGGAAAGTTCCGGCGTGAGGTACTCGCTGACGACGGACGCCTCGATCGCGTCGCGGAGTTCAAGGCGTGAGCCCGCATCGAGCTTCATTACCTGCTCCAGCAGCGCACTATCGACCATGTTGCAATGGTATGCGCGACCACATACCAGAGAAGGCTCCGCGCCACATCGTAGAGAACGCGACCCGGTAGCGTGGAGTAATGCGTCTCGTCATCGCCCGCTGCTCGGTGGACTACGCCGGACGGCTAAGCGCCCACTTGCCTTTAGCCACAAGGCTTTTGGTAGTAAAAGCAGACGGCTCGGTGCTCGTCCATAGCGATTCACTCAGCTATAAACCTTTGAACTGGATGAGCCCGCCCTGCAGTCTCGCAATCATCGAGCCCGATTCTGATCAACGGGATGCTGGCGTCACCGAGATCTGGAAGGTCGCGCAGGCGAAGACGGCCGACCTGCTGGTGATCTCGATTCATCAGGTGCTGCACGACTCGAGGCATGAGCTCGGCGTGGACCCCGGCCTGCGCAAGGACGGCGTTGAGGCGCACCTGCAGAAACTGCTCGCCGACAACATCGATCTGCTCGGCGAAGGTTACCGGCTGGTTCGGCGCGAGTACATGACGGCGATCGGCCCCGTCGATATTCTGGCGACGGATGCTGGCGGCGGCTCGGTTGCGATCGAGATCAAGCGGCGGGGGGACATCGATGGCCTCGAGCAACTCACTCGGTATCTAGAGCTCATGAACCGGGATCCGCGGCTCGCGCCCGTTGCTGGAATATTCGCGGCACAAGAGATCAAGCCTCAAGCCCGGATGCTCGCCCGCGATCGCGGCATTCGCTGCCTGCTGCTCGACTACGACGCGATGCGCGGCCTCGATGACTCGCATTCGCGACTGTTCTAGCCAAGCAAGTTAGGGTTTCTTATACATGAAACAGCCGTTCTCCGCCATCCTGTTCGACCTCGACGGAACGATCGTCGACTCGGCGCCCGGCATCACCGCAACGCTCGCGCATACCTTCGAGCGACTCGGGCTCGCGATTCCCACGCCAGCCGAACTAGTTGCGTACGTTGGGCCGCCAATTCTCGATTCGTTCCGCGATCTGGCTGGGTTCTCGTTCGACGAGTCGGAGCGCGCACTCGGGATCTACCGCGCCGAGTACCTCTCGACCGGGGTATTCAATGCGACCGTGTACCCGGGAGTGGAGAATGTGTTGCGGGCGATCCACGAGAGTGACGTGGCGCTGTCGCTTGCGACCTCCAAACCCGAGCAGCCGGCGAAACTCATCCTCGACCGGCTAGGCCTTCTACCCTACTTCGACGTGATCACGGGGGCGTCTGATGACGAGGTGCGCAGCGCGAAGAAGGACGTCGTCGAGGAGGCTCTCGAACGGCTGCGCGCGTTAGGTGCCGAGCTCAACAACCCGGTCATGGTCGGCGACCGCGAGCACGACGTCGCGGGCGCCGCACACCACGGCATTCCGACGATTTTCGTCAAGTGGGGCTATGGTTCGCCGGCGGAAGAGGTCGGCACGATCGCGGTAGCGAAGACCGCACCCGAACTGCAACGACTACTGCTCGGCTAAGTTGCCCGGCCCGAGCGGGCGTTAGCGGGCGAGGCGTTCCACGATCGAACCGTACAGCACGGGAAACGCCCGTGCGGCGGGCACGATGCCCGCGCGCAGCGGACCAGTCGCCACCCCGACCAAGGCTGTCGTGAGCAGTCGAAAGTCGCGAGTTGCACGGTTCCACGCTTGCGCATAGTCCTGCGGACGACCCGCGACCACGCACTCGACGGCGGCGCGCGCCTGCTCGAACCCCACCCGCAGCCCTTCACCGGTGATCGCATCGATGTAGCCGGAGGCGTCCCCGACGAGAAGAACCCGACCAATCACCGCACTCGCCGCTCGCTGTCGGAACGGCCCGGCGCCACGCAGGGTGCTGGCAACCGCCACACCGCAGAGGCGTCCGGCCAGTTCGGGGATGGCGGCGAGCGCGGCCTCGAAGTTCAGTTGCCGGGTACCGAGCATCGCAATACCGACGAGATTCTCGCTCACCGGAGTTACGTAGGCCTCGACGCGGTCGCTCCAATACACCTCGATGAGGTCACTCCACGGTTCAACGGTAAAGTGCTGCCGCAGACCGAATCGACGACCCCCGCGTGCTACCTCCCGGTCAAGCCCGACGTTCCTGCGCACCGCCGAGTGCAGACCATCGCATCCGAATGCATAGCGTGCACGGATGCCGCTCACGGTCACACCACCCGCGTCGTGCACCAGCGTGTCAACCCGATCGTCGATTCTGCGCACGCCGAGTTGCGCTGCCCGGGTGGCTAGCGCGTCGTGCAAGGTCGTTCTCCGAACGCCGCGACCCTCGCCAACGCGAAAGCGGTGGTCGGCGTGCCGAGATCCGCTGCGGTAGCTCACTCCACGCAATGGCATTCCCTCCGGATCGACACCCAAGCGGGCCAGTTGTGCGAGCGCGCCAGGCATGAGCCCCTCCCCACACGCCTTATCGATGGCGTCATGCCGCGGTTCGATGACGGCAACAGTGAGGCCGGCCAGTCGTGCCTCGATGCTCGCGGCAAGGCCAACCGGGCCCGCGCCGATGATGACGAGATCGACATCCGCTGTCATGGCAGTGTCACTTTCATGAGCGCAACGATCCCAGTGCCCGGTTCTCGGTCGGAATGCGAAACCGCAGAATCAGAATGGCATTGAGCACCGTGAAGACCACAGCGGTAACCCACGCGGTGTGCACGAGTGGCAACGCAATGCCCTCCGCGGCGACCACGACATAATTCGGATGCGGCAGCCAACTCCACCGATACGGTCCGCGGCGCACAACGCGTGCCGCACCTGGCACCACGATCACGCGCGTGTTCCACTGGTCACCGAGGGCCCAGATGATCCAATATCGACTCGCTTGGCAGAGCAGCGCGATAACGAGCATCGGCCAGCCGAGCGCGGGGATGAACGGACGCCCCAGAATTACCACTTCCGCGATGCACGCAACCAGAAATCCGGTGTGCAGAGTGACCATCCAGGGAAAGTGCCGCCGACCGTATTCGATGCCCCCCTGCGCGACGGCAATTGCGGCGTGACGGCGAGAAATGACGAGCTCGAAGATGCGCTCACCTCCCGTGATGAGTATGAGCACGACGTAGAGCGCGACGCTCATAGTGCCCACTTCAACAAAACAAACTCCGCACTCACTCCGGGACCGAGCGCGAATAGCAGTCCGTTCGAGCCAGGGTCAACGCCGACCGCCATCGTGTCGGCGAGCACATGCAGAACCGCGGCCGACGAGAGATTGCCTACCCGGCCGAGCGAATCCCAGCTGCGCTCGAAGCGCTCGCGCGATAAGCCCACGGCATCGGCAAATGCCTCCAGCACGCGCGGGCCGCCCGGATGCGCAACCCACTCATTGATGTCAGCAATCGTCAGACCGTTGTCGCCGAGGAAGCCCGCGATATTTGCCGGGAAGTGCTCGGCAATCACGTCGGCAACTCCCGGCGTGAGCACGATCTCAAAACCCGTGCCGCCAATGTTCCACCCAATCACGCCCTCGGTCAGCGGGTACAGCGCGCTTCGCGTGTCGACAATGCTCGGCCCTGCCTGTGCCCGATCGTCGCCGACGAGTATGACGGCCGCTGCGCCATCCCCGAACAAGCCTGTCGCCACGAAGTTGGCCATCGTCTCGTCGTTGCGCTGTAGCGTGAGCGAGCACAACTCAACGCTGATGACTACGGCAACACCTGTGGGATGCCCAACCAGGTAGTCGTGTGCCCGGGCGAGTCCCGCGGCACCCCCGACACAGCCGAGGCCAAACGACGGCAATCGTTTGACGTCGGCTCGCAATTCGAGGCGAGCCACGAGCAATGCGTCAACCGACGGTGCCGCAATGCCGGTCACCGAGGTGAAGATGATGAAATCGATATCGCGGGGAGTGAGTCCGGCCTCGTCCAACGCTCGACGCAGAGAACGCTCGGCAAGGTCCGTCGCAACCTCAATGAAGATGTCGTTCGACTCACGGAACGTGCCAAGATCGCGATACCGCTCAAGCGGGAGCGCCGTGTGCCGCGTTCCGATGCCACTCGCCGCGTGCATCCGCTCGAGCACGGAACGCCGTGCCGGCCCCGAGGAAATGAGCGGCGCCAACTCGCTGGTTATCTCCGCTTGCGTATACGCAAAAGCGGGGAGTTCCGGTGCAACCGCCGCAATTCGGCTCATGAGCCGAAAGTAGCACGAGGTGCCGAAGTCACCGGGTGGTTGCGTTCCCAGACAATCGCGACTAGTGGGTGGCATCGACCGTACCCACGACGACGTAGCTGCAGCGGTGCTCCGATCTCATAGCCGGTGGCAGGTCCAGCACTCGGTGGCGTTCTCGGCCAAGAATTACACGGTCACAACCGCTCGCCGCAACAGACCGATTCACTGAATACCGCTCTATCTCGATGTGGCTCAACCAGCGCTTGACTAGGCTCAAAGCGGTGGTGCCGCGGTCGTCGCCCACGTTCTTATGGCCGTGGGGATGTGGTCGTTGCTGACGAAGGTAGGCAAAGCCGACTGGGCGGTTTCATCCCCATTTACAACGTCTACCTACAAATCAGACTTGCGGATGGGTCAGGCATGCCCCTGATGCTCTACTTGATCCTGATCGTCAACATTGTTGTAGCGATCGTTGTGGCAGGTGGCGTGGCACGTGCCATCGGTAAAGACGGCATCTACGGATTCTTCCTACTGTTCCTCCTTCAACCGATCGGCTGCCTCATCCTCGGATTCGGGAGCGCACAGTACACAGCAATACGGCGGTAGCACTTTCGCGGTGACGGGCGGCATCGCGCGCAACCGCACCGCACGCGATACGTAGTCGTCGTGCTCACCTGCCGCCAGACATCCCCGTCATGGCACACGATCGATCAGCTCGACTCCACCGTGGTGAACCGCCCACCGCGAAAGTCGGACGCGCGCCTGCGCGTTAACGACCGCAACAGCGACTGGCTGTCAGCACAGCTAGACCCCGTCCACGCATGAAAAAAGGGCCGAACAACCAATAAACGATTGCCACGACCCATTTTTCGAACCACGCCCGACCAATCGGCCGAACCATTCCCGGTGCGCGAGGGGGGACTTGAACCCCCATGCCCTTACGGGCACACGGACCTGAACCGTGCGCGTCTGCCAATTTCGCCACTCGCGCCCACCGCCAGCGACGAGTCGCCGACTGAGTGAGATTATCACAGGGCGCTACGGTTGGAACTCATGAGTGTCACACCAATGATCATCCGCGGGTGCCAATCACGAGCACAGCCGGTACCCCTTCGCCCCGGCCCGGATGCTCACGGTCGTCGCCACCCGGCCGTCCGCACTCATACCGGTTCCATCCGGCATCTGCACCGCCGGTGTCGCCTGCCGCGTCATCCGCTCACCGCCTTTATCGCGGCGCCCAGCCTGCTACGGGAGGCACCGGCTAACATCGTGGTACTGGATCGGGCATGAACAGGGAGCGTCTTGGGTCTTCTGGACAACTTCGAGAGAGGTCTTGAGCGGGCAGTCAACGGTGCCTTCGCCAAGACCTTTAAGAGCGGTCTGCAACCCATTGAGATTACGAGCGCGCTGCGACGCGAATTAGACACCACAGCTGCTGTCGTGGCTCGGGATCGAATCCTGGTTCCGAATAGCTTCACGGTGCGTCTGAGCCACGGCGACTACGAGCGTATGGCGGCGCTGGGGCCGACCCTTATCGACGAATTCACTCAGCTCGTGCAACGTCACGCTGCGGTGCAGCACTATTCGTTCGCTGGCGGCATTTCGATCACGCTCGCAGATGATCCTCTGATCCGCCAGGGCATGATCGAAATCAGCTCCGTGAACGTGAAGGGTGCGGTCTCGTGGAACCCCGTGCTCGACATCGCTGGTAAGCGGTATCCCCTCACCAAGTCACGCACGATCATTGGGCGCGGCAGCGAAGCGGACATCACGGTGGCTGACACCGGCACCTCTCGTAAACACGTCGAAATCCTCTGGGACGGCCAGCGTGCTCAGGTGAAAGACTTGGGGTCCACCAACGGCTCACTGCTCAACGGTGCGCCCGTGAGCACGGCCCCGCTCGCACCAGACTCGGTAATCGATATCGGCCGCACGCGCATCGTGTTCCGCGTGCTGGCCCAGTCAGCCGACATTGATCAGTTCTCTGATCTGCGCAACGCCTCTCTGCGCAGTTCAGACGTACACAGTTCAGACTCCCGCAGTTCAGAACCGCACTCTGCTGAGACGCGCGCGCGCGACCGAGGCGATTTCTAGTGGGCGGCCTCACGCTCCTGATTCTGCGCCTCGCGTTCCTCGCGGTGCTGTGGGCGTTTGTGTTTGCGATCGTGTACACACTGCGGTCCGACCTGTTCGGTCACCGGGTGCGCAGGATGCCAACGGTCGCGGCCAGCGCCGCAGCACCTGTCGCGCAACCGGTTCTGGGCGCGCGAACCGCTGTGCCAACCTCCGCGCAAAGCTCGACGGCCGCGCGTCGACTTGTCATCACCGGCGGAGCAAAAGAGGGACTCGAAATCGACCTGCCCGCCGAGCAGTTGACCATCGGACGTTCGAGCGAATCGGGTCTCGTCATCCGGGATGACTACACATCAACGCACCACGCCCGGCTACTGAACTGGAACGATGGCTGGGTAATCCAAGACCTAGACTCGACTAACGGTACGTACCTCGACGGTGTTCGAATCATCGTTCCGACCCAGGTTCCCCTGAATACACCGGTCAAGATCGGCACGACCAGCTTCGAACTCAGGCGGTAGGTGAATGGTCACGACGATGAAGAGTGCCGCCGTGTCACACGTCGGAAAGATTCGCGCGAACAATCAAGACAGTGGATACGCCGGCACACACTTGTTCGTCGTAGCCGACGGCATGGGCGGTCACGCGGGTGGCGACGTCGCATCGGCCATCACCGTCACGCGCATGATCGAGGTCGACCGGCAGTACACCTCGCCGAACGACGCCGAATTCGCGCTCAAAGCCGCCCTCATCGCCGCGAATGTGATTCTCGCAGAAACGGTATTCGAGCACTCGGAACTTACCGGCATGGGCACTACGGTGAGCAGCATCCTGCGAGTCGGTGGCCACGTCGCGATCGCGCACATTGGTGACTCGCGAATTTACCTCTTTCGCGATGGCGTTCTCGAACAGATTTCGAATGACCACACTTTCGTACAACGCCTCGTCGACAGCGGTCGCATCACCATTGAAGAGGCGGCTGTACACCCGCGGCGCTCTGTGCTGATGCGTGTGCTCGGTGACGTCGACGCGTCCCCTGAGATCGACACGGCCACAATCGAAACCCGGCCAGGTGACCGCTGGATGATCTGCTCTGACGGGCTCAGCAGCTATGTTTCCGACGAGAAGATCCAAGCGGTTCTCACGACGGTTCCGGTCGCAGCGGATGCCGCAGATCGCCTGATAAAAGAGAGCCTCGATCAGGGCGCGCCCGATAACGTGACCGTCGTGCTCATGGACGTGGACGATACCGCCGACTCCGCACATGTGCCGCCGGTGATCGTGGGATCCGCGTCGGAGCCGCTGCAGTTCGCATCTGACAGCGTTCGGCGCTCACTACGCCTGCCCACGCTATTGTTGCATCCACTCAAAGCGATCCAACCCGACCCGAGCCACTTCGAACCCGAGTCGGAGGACTACCTCGACGAGATGATTCTCGAAGACACCCGGCGAGAACGTCGGCGTCGACGCACCCTTCTGGTTGTACTCGGCGCTGTGATCGTTTTAGTGGCAGCAGCAATCGTGTTCGGCTACCAATGGACGCAGTCGCACTACTTCGTCGGTGAGAGCAACGGTAACGTCGCCATCTACCAGGGCGTGCAACAGAACGTCGGGCCACTCGTGCTCTCAAGCGTGTTTCAGACGACAACGATCCGCATGAGCTCGTTGCCCGCATACAGTCAACAGCGCATCGAAGCGACCATAAACGCGAACGACCTTGTCGATGCGCAGCGAATAGTAAGCCAATTGTCGAATGACAGCCAGCGTTAGCTCCCGGATCGCTCCGAGCGCGGGGCCACCGATCGACGCCGGCGCGCGCGCCACATTCACGAGGTCAATCCGCCTAAAACTGCGCGTTCCCGCACGGCTTCGCAACATCGAACTGGGCCTGTTGCTTCTGGCTTGTGGGATTAATGTCGCCGCACTTGCCCTCGTGCAGCTCGGAGCGCTCGGTGCCGTTCACGCCGGAATTCAGGTGATTGCAGCGGGCATGACGATGCTCGTGCTCGCCATGCATGTGACCTTGCGCATTGTCGCGCCGGATGCCGACCCGTTCATCCTGCCGATCGTCACGGTATTGAACGGAATCGGCGTTGCCATGATCTACCGCCTCGATCTCGCAGACAAGAGTGCCGGGTGGACTAGCGGGGGAATACGGCAAATCGTCTGGACCTGCGTGGCTATCGCGATCACGATCGGCGTTCTTCTGCTGATTCGCAATCACCGCGTTCTTCAGCGCTACCGCTATATATCGATGATCAGCGGCATTGCACTGCTGCTTTTGCCGATCCTGCCGATCATTGGATCCGCGAAGAACGGTGCCAGGCTGTGGGTTGAAATTGGCCCATTCTCGTTCCAACCAGGCGAGCTGGGCAAGGTCGCTCTGGCGATTTTCTTCGCAGGGTACCTTGTGAGCGCGCGCGATTCACTCTCTATGGTCGGCCGCAAAGTGCTAGGGATGACATTCCCGCGCGCCCGCGATCTCGGACCGATCCTCGTGGTATTTGCCGCATCCATGGCAGTGCTGGTATTCCAGCGAGACCTCGGAACGGCGCTCCTCTACTTCGGGCTCTTCCTCGTGATGATCTATGTGGCCACCGGTCGGTCGGGTTGGATTGTGCTGGGCCTCGGCATGTTCTTGGTCGGCGCCTTCATCGCTAGCCAAGCGCTCACCTACGTGGGCGGGCGCGTGCACGCGTGGCTCGACGCCTTCAATCCCGCGATCTACGACGCTAACGGCGGCAGCTACCAGCTCGTTCAGGGCCTGTTTGGCTTTGCCAACGGCGGGCTCATCGGCACGGGGCTTGGGCTCGGTCGACCAGACATCACACCGCTGGCCGCAAGCGACTACATCGTGTCTGCGCTCGGCGAAGAACTCGGGCTCGGCGGGCTGTTCGCGATTCTGGCGCTCTACCTACTTTTCGTGTCGCGCGGGTTCCGCATCGCATTCGCTGGCCAAGACGACTTCGGTCGGCTGCTAGCCGTCGGGCTCTCGTTTGTCATCGCGCTACAGGTGTTCATCGTGATCGGTGGAGTTACGCGCATCATCCCCCTCACCGGGCTGACCACTCCGTTCCTCGCTGCCGGCGGATCGTCGCTGGTGGCCAACTGGATCATCGCGGCCCTGCTCCTTCGCCTCTCCGATTCGGTGCGCAACCAACCGAGACTCGTTGTCGAGACCGAGCCGCGCGACCAGTTGGTGGTGGGCCAGTGAACAAGGAGCTCAAGCGCGTGAGCATCGTGGTGCTGCTCATGTTTGTCGCACTCTTTGCCTCGGGCACGGTGATTCAAGTGTTCGCGGCTGATTCGCTTCGTGCAGATGGCCACAACGTGCGCACCCTGTACGCGAGCTACTCAGCTGAGCGTGGGCCCATCCTGGTTGCTGGCCAGCAAATTGCGCAGTCGATTGCCGTGGCAGACAAGTACAAATTTCAGCGCACCTACTCGAATGGTCCGCTCTACGCGCCGGTGACCGGCTATTTCACCCTCGACCAAGGCAACACCGGAATCGAAGGTGCTCTCAATGACTACCTGAGCGGAACTTCCAGTCAGCAATTTCTTGATCAACTCAACGCCGTCATCACCGGTCAGAACCCCAAGGGTGCAGCTGTCGAGCTCACGATTGACCCGGTCGTGCAGCAAGCCGCCTTCGACGCGCTCGGAGCGAACAGCGGCGCCGTTATCGCGATCAATCCGAAGACCGGTGCCATTCTCGCGATGGTCTCTAAATCTACGTTCGACCCCAACGTACTTGCCGTGCACGATACGGATGCCGTGATCAGCACCTACAAGTCGCTCATGTCAGATACGGCCAACCCCCTCATCAATCGCACGATGAGCGGTGACCTCAACCCGCCTGGCTCGGTGTTCAAGCTTGTGGTCACCGCTGCTGCGCTCGACAGTGGCCAATTCACGCCGGACAGCGAATTTCCCAATCCACCCCAGTTGCCCCTGGCCCAAAGTGACTCATTCATCCGAAACTCGGAAGGGGGAAATTGTGGCGGCGGAGCGACCGCGTCCATCGCAACAGGGCTGAGACTCTCCTGCAATATCACTTTCGCGCAGGTGGGCCCAGCTGTCGGGGAACGCACTATTGCCGAATACGCGGAACGCTTCGGATTCAACAAGAGTGTGAACGTGCCGATGGCGTCCACCGCCAGCGTGTACCCGCGGGGCATGACAGCGCCCGAACTTATGCTCTCGTCGTTTGGGCAGGCGAGCGTGCGTGCCTCCCCCCTTCAGATGGCGATGGTGGCGATGGGCATCGCCAACGGCGGCACGGTGATGAACCCGACGCTGGTCAACAGCATCATCGCCCCGGATCTCACGGTGCGACAGGCATTTCAGTCGAGCGTTTTCAGCCAGGCAATCAGTAAGCAGACCGCCTTGACCCTGACTCAAATGATGATCAACGGGGTCGCCAACGGTGCAGCCAGTAATGCCAGAATAGACGGAGTCGATGTGGCGGGTAAGACCGGGACAGCAGAGAACGGCCAAAGTGAACCATACTCACTCTGGTTTACCGGATTTGCACCAGCACACGACCCACAGGTTGCCGTGGCGGTAGTGGTTGAAAATGGTGGGGGCTTTGGCCAATCCGCTTTTGGAAACCAAGTTGCCGCGCCAATTGCGAAAAAAGTACTAGAGGCGGTGCTATTCAGATGAGACCGACAAGCGGGCTCACCTTCGGCGGCAGATACCAGTTATCGAGCCGCGTGGCCATCGGCGGCATGGGCGAGGTGTGGCAGGCCACCGATCTTGTCATCGGCCGCACCGTTGCAATCAAGATTCTTAAAGACGAGTACCTCGGCGATCCCGGCTTTCTCGAGCGATTCCGCGCCGAGGCACGCCATGCAGCGCTCGTTAACCATGAGGGCATCGCGAACGTATTCGACTACGGCGAGGAAGATGGCTCTGCCTATCTGGTGATGGAACTCGTGCCGGGCGAAGCGCTCAGCGCGATCCTCGAACGCGAGCGGGTGCTTTCTACCGACCGAGTGCTCGACATTGTCGCGCAGACGGCATCCGCACTGCAGGCGGCGCACGCCGCCGGTCTCGTGCACCGCGACATCAAGCCAGGTAACCTGCTGATCACGCCAGACGGCCGAGTCAAAATCACTGACTTCGGCATCGCGCGTATTGCCGACCAGGTTCCCCTTACCGCAACGGGCCAGGTGATGGGCACCGTGCAGTACCTCTCGCCCGAGCAGGCCAGCGGAAAGCCTGCTTCCCCATCGACCGATATCTATTCGCTCGGAGTAGTCGCATACGAGGCCCTTGCCGGTCGCCGCCCATTCACGGGCGAGTCGCAAGTGGCAATCGCTATGGCACAGATCAACGAAAAACCCCCCGAGCTACCCGTTACGGTCTCCGAACCGGTACGCAATCTGGTGTACTCATGCCTCGCCAAGAACCCTATGGAACGGCCTGCATCCGCCGCACACCTCGCGCGCGCTGCACAGTCGCTCCGTAGGGGGGATGTCGCAGCAGCAGCAGCAGCAGTGCCCGGCATTCTCGGCCATGGGTCTCTCGCCGCAACGGCCGGGCCCAACTACGGACAGGCCGAGCCCACCCTTCTTCTTCCGACAAATGGACCGGTCAGCACTAGGGCGCTGCCGATTGAATCAAAGAAGCGCAACCCGTGGACATGGCCGCTCGTCGCCCTCATCTCGGTTCTTGCCGTCGTGCTCATCGCCACGCTCATTCTTCTTCTAGCAAATCCGGATCGCGGCGGTTCAACGTCAACCGGATCCGCACCGACCACGCCACCGCCCGCTTCGTTGACGCCGACGCCCGTGCCCACGTCGACCATGGTCGCGGTGGTCGAAGCCGATTACCTCACCCTAACCAAGGATCAGGTGAGAGATAAGCTCACTGTTCTTGGTCTGCGTCTCGACGCTCGCGACGGAATCGTCGCAACCAATGCAGACGCAGCCGGTACCGCCTACCGCGTCAACCCGACGGGCAACGTTCAGAAGGGTGCGCTCATTGCGGTCAGCTTCTACACGCCTAAGCCGGTGACTCCAGTTCCGCCAAAACCCGCAGCCGTCACGTACCCACCTGGGCCCTATCTCGCCGGCGCCACCGTGCCGGTGAGTTGGAACACGTACACCGGGTGCCCGGCCGACCACGCGTTCAGCGGTTACAGCTTTGCCGTCACCAATGGCACGATCGCGGGCGGAAGCCCTTCGGTCGGACCAACGGTGACGACCGTGAACATCAAGCTTGCGACGACGCCAAATGACAATGTCGTCACCTACACCGCAATATGCACTGACATCGAATCCATCGTTTCCGATGGAACCAACATCCACGGAAACTGATCAGAACTGGCTCGATTCGTGCCCAGACGCGCGTGACAGGCTCCGCGCAGGCGCCACCAGATACACTTGCAAAGCAATTGTCGGGTTCCAACCGGGAGAACTTTCGTGACTGAAGGCGTGGCTCGAGGCGTACGCCTACTGGCGGGCAGGTACCAGGTCGGTGACCTCATCGGTCGAGGCGGCATGGCGGATGTTCACGTAGGCACTGACTTGCGCCTGGGGCGTCAGGTAGCGATCAAGCTCCTCAAGTCCTCCCTCGCGAGCGATCCCGCCTTTCGCACCCGCTTCCGCCGCGAGGCGCAGGATGCGGCCAAGATGGCCCATCCCACGATCGTGCGCATTTTCGACGCTGGTGAAGAGACAGTTCGCGAGCCAGGCGGCGGCGAAATGCAGGTGCCGTTCATCATCATGGAGTACGTCGATGGTCGTCTTCTCAAAGACATCATCAACGAGGGCGCCCTCGCGCCATCTGAGGCCGCACGCATCATCGAACAAGTCCTGACCGCCCTCGAGTATTCGCACCGGGCTGGCGTCGTGCATCGCGACATTAAGCCGGGCAACATCATGATCACGCCCAACGGGCAAGTAAAGGTCATGGACTTCGGCATTGCGCGCGCGATCTCGGACTCTTCCGCAACGATCGCAGAGACCAGCGCGATTGTCGGCACTGCGCAGTACTTCTCACCGGAGCAGGCTCGTGGTGAAACCGTCGATGCGCGCACTGACCTATATTCCACCGGCATCGTGCTCTTCGAACTCCTGACCGGCCGCGCCCCGTTTACTGGTGATAATCCGGTCGCGGTGGCCTACCAGCACGTCAATGCCGAAGCCGTTCCACCCAGCTCGATCAACCCCAGGGTGTCACCCGCGATGGATGCGGTAACCCTGCGCGCGCTGTCAAAGGACCGCTTTGAGCGGTACCAGAGCGCGATCGAGTTCCGTCAGAATGTCGAAGCCGCGGCCGCGGGAAATATCCCCACTGCGCGGATGCCCGCCGCAAACGACTTCAATGCAACACTCTTCGGCGTGAATCCGACGGCCACGGCCGGATCGGAGGCGGCGCTTCGCCAGCTCACCGTTGACGACGACCGTGCGGTACGTACGCAGAACCGCCCGCCCGTCGCGTGGATCTGGGCTGGCATCGCAAGCATGGTTGTCATCATCGCGGCCGTCGTGTTTTGGACCCTCAACCTCACCCCTCAGAACATCGGTGCCGCTCTCTCCGTGGACGTTCCGAATCTCAGCGGACAGACCTACGACAACGGCGCCGCTCTGCTGACGACTAAGAAGCTTGTGCCCCAAAAGTTCACTGAGCCGAACGCGGCGGTTGCCGAGGGAATCATCCTTCGCACCGATCCGCCGGCCGGCACAACCGTGGCTCCCGGGCAGGCGATCAAGGTCTATGTGTCCCTGGGTAAGAACCCGGTGAAGGTACCAGACGTATCCAACATGCTCGAAGCAGATGCGAAAGCTGCGCTCGTGGCTAACAAGCTTGTGTACGGTCAGACCACGACGACATATTCGCCATCGATCACCGCTGGCGTGGTGGTTTCCTCTGACCCGCAGGGCGGGGCGACCACAACAACCGCCGGAGTGACCGTACGCGAGGGCGATACGGTCAATCTTGTCGTCTCGAATGGTCTCGTGAACGTTCCTGATGTGACCGGTCAGGCCATCACCGATGCGAGTTCAAAATTGAGTGGGGAACTTCAGTTGAACGTCAAAGTCGTTGCAGACAAGGGCTGTTCAGGCGCGAAAGTCAGCAAGCAGTCCGTGATCGGCGACACCCCCCAGAAGTCCAACATCACCATCTACTACTGCGCAGGCAGCTAGCGCTCACAGTGTGAGATACGCCGGGACACGGGTTCGAGACCGATCGTCCACGCTACAACCGAACGAGGGGCGTGAGCCCCTTCGCCGTCTCGGCGGCTTCGGGCAAGCCGGCGACGGCTAGCCAGTTGCCGATCATGCGATAGCCACCCTCGGTGAGCACAGACTCCGGGTGAAATTGCACCCCGAATATGGGCAGGGATGCATGGCGGATTCCCATGATGACGCCTCCATGCGTGCGTGACGTCACGACGAGCTCCCCGGGCACCGTCGAGTCGACGACGGCAAGCGAGTGGTAGCGCGTCGCGGAGAACGGTTGGGGCACGCCTTCGTAGAACGAGCTCTCATCGTGCTTGATCAGGCTGGTCTTACCGTGCATCAACTCATCAGCGTGGGTGACGGTCGCGCCAAGCGCCTCCGCGATCGCCTGGTGCCCGAGGCACACTCCGAGCAACGGTTGTCCGCTCGCAAGCGCGGCCACCACAACAGGGATGCTGACCCCGGCTGCTGCGGGCGTTCCCGGGCCAGGGGAGAGCAGAACAGCATCGAAGTCGGCAATGTAGGCGGCGGCATCCACTGCCGTGAAATCATCGTTGCGCACGACAGTAGTCGTCGCACCGAGCTGCAGGAGGTACCCGTTGAGCGTGTAGACGAAGCTGTCGTAGTTGTCGATCACGAGAACGTGGGTCACTGAGTCACCGTCGAATCCGTGGGAGCGACGAACTGATCGACAAACGGAAACACCCAGAAGACGCAGACCGCGAGGATCGCGGCGACCAACGCGAGCAGCATCAGGACTCGCACCCACACCGGTCCGGGAAGCACCTGCCACAGAACCCCGTACATCATTGTCCTCCCGGCTTGACGAGCGCGGCAATGTCTGTCGGCGCACCACTTGCGCGCGGGTACCACGTGTCGAAAATACCGTACGCGATAATACGTTCAGCGGTGGAGAAGAACGGGTTACAGCTGGTGAGAGTAATCATTCGGTCGACCGGTGGCACGCCTGAAAGTTGGGGCACCGGAGCGATAACGCCAACGCTCGTCGGCTGCACATATTCGATATCGCGGAAAATGTACTTGTACCAACCGTCTGCAGTCTCGACGAAAATGGGGTCGCCAACCTGCAGTTCGTGGATGTGCTCGAGGTTGCCGCCATAGGCCTTACGATGAGCCGCAATCGCAAAGTTACCCACCTCGCCCGGCATTTGCGTACCGGGGTAGTGGCCAAGCCCGTATTTGTTGAGCACGTCAGTCACCCCTATGCCCTCAGCGATCGGGCGCGCGTAGTCGGCGCCGAATCGTGGAACATAGAGAATAGCGAACCGCTCAGCGTTGGCGGGCGCCACGCCCACAATGGGCGGGCCGGATTCCACCGGCGCTAGCGTAGGTGCGAACGTCGCTGGTGAAGTTGGCGTTGGCGTTGGCGTTGATATTCCGGTATTCCACTTCTGGCTTAGGCTGATCGCCTGATCGTGTTGTTCGTGGCCAACGATGATGTCATTGAGCCACAACTGCCAGCCGAGGAAGAGCAGAACGAAAGCTCCAGCGGTGATGAGAATCTCGCCGAGCACTCCGACGACATTGAATCGACGTCGCGACTTAGCGAGCTTTCGTGCGGTGCGTCGCGGTACCTCGGTCATACCGCGATTCTAGGCGTAGGCCACTCAGTGATCCTCCGAGAGTGCCGTACACGGTCGTGATCACATGATTCCGCTAGAATTTCTGCCATGGCCCGTTCACTAGCACGCAATAAGTCCGAGCAAACAGTGGAGTCCCGCACGGGTGACCAGGCACCCAACGCCGTCTGGTTCAAACCCGTCATGTTCGGCTTCATGCTGGTCGGGCTCGCGTGGATCATTGTCTTCTACGTCAGCCAAAACTCATTGCCCATCCAACAACTCGGCACGTGGAATATCTTGATCGGTTTCGGAATCATGTTCATCGGATTCCTGATGACCACGCGCTGGCGTTAAGAATCGCCTTGAACTACAGTGATGTAATTCTTATCCCCATTGTGGATACGGCTGTGGATAACGTCTCTCGCTAGAAAGCGAGTACCCTCACCACCGTGATTGCCACGAGGGCAACCGCTATCGCCGCGACCATCAATGCCTGCGCGTTTCTCTGGTTCGCTTGGCGTGTCTCCAGATAGACGAAGGCGACTGCTGCCCCGGCAACGAGCCCGCCGATGTGGGCCTGCCACGAGATGCCCGAGATGAAGAAGCCAATCGCGAGGTTGAGCACAATAACGATGAGGATCTGCACGTTGTTTCCGCCAAGCCTGCGCTGGATAACGAAGAACGCTCCGAGCAACCCAAAGATCGCGCCTGATGCCCCGAGGACAGCGCCGGTCGGTGCCAGAAGAAGAACCGCGACTGATCCGCCGAGGGCCGCGATCAAGTAAAGCACCAGGTAGCGAGCTCGCCCCACCAGCCGCTCAATGATCGGCCCAAAGATAAACAGCGAATACATATTGACGAGGAGGTGGATGATGCCCAAGTGAACGAACGCGGCCGTGAGCATCGTCCAGGGTCTAGCTTCGGTGAGCACTGGGGCGTAGTACAAGGCCTTGGTGACCGCATCATTGGTAGCCAACTGAAGGATGAAAACGAGCACATTCACCGCAATGAGGGTATACGTTGCGACGGGCTGGTTGCTCGACGAGCGGAACGCGGTCACGATGCCCGGCGCGCGCTTCGGGGTATTCTGCCTCGCCTCACGCACGCACTCTGGGCAGTGCACCCCCACCGCCGCCTGAGTTTGGCACTGAGGGCAAACGGTGCGACCACATCGTTGGCACAGCACGAAACTCTGGCGATCCGGGTGCCGATAACAGTAGTTATCCGGGTCGTGTGGAGCGTCGGTCACGGGTGTCTAGATCTCGTCGATCGTGACGCTCTCGATGACGACGTCTGCGAGCGGTTTGTCGTGGGCATCCGTCGGCACTGCCTCGATCGCGTCGACGACCTTACGAGAGTCTTCATCGGCGACGACACCGAAGATTGTGTGCTTGCCCTGCAGCCACGGAGTGGGAACGGTCGTGATAAAAAACTGGGAACCGTTAGTTCCCTTGCCACCGCGGGTTCCCGCATTGGCCATGGCAAAAATATATGGCTCGTTAAAGGTGAGTTCGCCGTGGATCTCATCATCGAACTCGAAGCCCGGACCGCCAATACCCTGACCGAGCGGGTCGCCACCCTGCAGCATGAAGTCCTTAATTATGCGGTGGAAGATTACGCCGTCGTACAGGTTATCGGTAGAGACCTTGCCGGTGGCGGGGTGAGTCCATTGCTTAGTTCCGGTTGCGAGGCCCGTAAAGTTGGCGACAGTCTTCGGGGCGTGATTGCCGAAAAGGTTGACCTTGATCGGGCCGAGGGACGTAGCGATGGTGGCGACAGCGGTATGCATGGTTCCAATTCTTGCATAGGGCATTCGGCAACTGGCCCTCTGGCGTTCAGGTGGCTCACAGCACAACCCGTTTGTCTCGGAGGAGCAGCGTGGCAGGATTGACTTATTCGCTGCACCTACAGACGGAGGGTTTTCGATGGGACTATCACGCAAGCGCCAGCGAGAGTTCGACAAATTGAAGAGTCAGGCTGAAAGCCTGTGGGACGACCAGAGGGATGTGCTTGAACACGCCAACCGCGTTATCCATAACGCTCGTCGGCAGGCCGCGAACTACGCCCGCGAGGAGTTTTCCCCGCGAGTGAGAGACGTATTCGAAGACCGCGTGCGGCCCGCGGTCTCATCCGGAATCGCCGGAGCGCGTTCGGCTGCGCACGGTACGCGCGAAAGGCTTGTCGACGACGTGCTCCCCGCGGTGTCATCGGCGCTCAGTTCGGCACTGGCGGCTCTAGAAGTTGCGAAAAGTCCGCAGGTACGCGAGGCCTTTGCTCGCGTATCCAAAGCGAGCACGACAGCCGGATCGAAGCTCGGCTTGGTCGAGACCAAAAGATCTACAGGCCTTGGCCGCTACCTTCTCATCGGACTTGGCGTTGTCGCCGCTGCCGCTGTGGCTTACGCGGCGTGGCAGACGCTGCGCGCTGACGACGACCTGTGGATCGACGATGAGGCCGAAACCGTCGAAGAATAGCCTTCGATTACGCAAGAAGGCCGCCTCAGCGAGGCGGCCTTCTTGCTGAAATCATGCTAATGCTGTGGAGCCTAGGAGAATCGAACTCCTGACCTCCTGCTTGCAAAGCAGGCGCTCTACCAATTGAGCTAAGGCCCCGTGCGTACGTCGACGTGCGTGTGTGTGGAACTAGGGAATCTCTTGTGGATATTCCGGTGGGGGTACCAGGACTTGAACCTGGGACCTCTTCGTTATCAGCGAAGCGCTCTAACCGCCTGAGCTATACCCCCGCAGGGCAGATACGAGAGTATCGCACCCGCTCCATTTCCTGTAATCGGCCGACCTGCCGCGGGCTTCACGCTAGTTGTTCGTAAAGCCGACCAGCAACCCACCGGTCAGACGCACGCTGAAGTTGTATAGCATGCTCGCGATTGCACCAAGCGCTGTGCCGACGACCACGTTAAGAATCGCGACCACAAGCGAGAAAAGTGCGACCGTTCCGAGCGAGAAGCTCGTAGAAATGCTGAACTTCTGATCGCCGAGGATATCTTTCAGTGTGCCATCCAGCTTGCCAAAGATTCCCGTGGTGTTGAGCACAATCCAGACCAGTATCGTCGCAACTACGAGAACGATGCCCAGAGACAACGCCACGAGGAACGACAGCTTGACCGCAGACCAAAAGTCCACATACACAAGCTTGAGTCGAACCTGCTTGGTTGCTACCGGTCGTTGGGATTTGCGCTGGAGCTTCTCGGCGACACTACTCATCTACTGACTCGTCCTTCCCAGTTTCCACCGCGTCGCCCGAATCGGGCAGATCGTCGACTTCCTGACTCTCTAGATTGCGCTCACTGTTCTTAGCGATTGCGATGATCCTGTCGTCGTCCGCAAACCTGGCGAATACAACACCCATGGTGTCACGACCCTTGGCCGGAACCTCGGCGACAGATGACCGTACCACTTTACCGCTGGCAAGAACCACAAGAACCTCGTCTTCATCGCCAACGATGAGCGATCCGGCCAAGTCTCCGCGGGCCTCAGCAAGCTTCGCAACCTTGATGCCGAGCCCGCCTCTATTTTGAACGCGATACTGGTCGGCCGCAGTGCGCTTCGCATAGCCACCCTCGGTGACGACGAACACGTAGCCCTCATCGGTCACCACACTTGCGTCCAGAAGTTGATCATCACCACGGAAGTGCATGCCGATTACACCCGATGTTGACCTGCCCATCGGGCGCAACGCGGCATCCGACGCTGTGAATCGAATTGACATACCCTTACGCGAAACCAGAAGTAGGTCTTCGTCTTTGTCAACGAGCATCGCCGACACCAGTTCGTCGCCTTCGCGAAGGTTGATTGCGATGATGCCACCCGTGCGGTTGGTGTCGTATTCGGTGAGTGCCGTCTTCTTGATTAGACCGTCACGAGTGGCGAGCACGAGGTACTTAGCAGCCGCGTAGTCGCGAATGTCAAGGATCTGAGCGACTTCCTCGCTTGGCTGCAGCGCGAGAAGGTTCGCGAGATGCTGACCCTTCGCATCGCGACCAGACTCTTGCACTTCGTAGGTCTTCGCACGCAGCACCCGTCCTGAGTTCGTGAAGAACAGGAGCCAGTGATGCGTTGTAGTCACGAAGAATTGTTCGACAACGTCGTCCGCGCGCAATTGAGCGCCTTTGACCCCCTTGCCGCCGCGGTGTTGGCTGCGGTAGTTGTCGCTGCGGGTGCGCTTGATGTAGCCGCCACGGGTGACCGTCAGAACCATTTCTTCTTCCGGGATGAGGTCCTCGACACTCATGTCACCGTCGAAACCAAACATGATCTCGGTGCGGCGGACGTCGCCAAATCGATCGACGAGCTCGGTGAGTTCATCTCTAACGATCTGTCGCTGCTCGCCGGGTGTGGCCAGGATCCGTTGATAGCCGGCGATCAACCGCTCGAGTTCGTCGTGCTCATCAATAATCTTCTGGCGCTCGAGCGCAGCGAGCCGACGCAGCTGCATGTCCAGGATGGCCCTCGCCTGAAGATCATCGATGGAGAGTAGTTCCATGAGACCTTCGCGCGCGTCATCGACAGTCTGTGAGCGGCGAATCAGGGCAATGACATCGTCGAGCGCATCGAGCGCCTTAAGGTATCCGCGCAGAATGTGTGCCCGCTCCTCGGCCTTGCGCAGCCGGAAGGTCGTTCGTCGAACGATGACCTCAATCTGGTGATCGATCCAATGGGTGATGAAACCGTCGAGGGGAAGAGTGCGCGGGATGCCGTCAACGATCGCGAGCATGTTCGCGCCAAAATTATCCTGAAGTGGAGTGTGCTTATAGAGGTTATTGAGC
The DNA here is from genome assembly GCA_025351795.1 of Salinibacterium sp. GTDB lineage: Bacteria > Actinomycetota > Actinomycetes > Actinomycetales > Microbacteriaceae > Rhodoglobus. Next base: position 55,251 of record JANXVG010000037.1, read on the forward strand.
ACAACCTTCGCGATCGCGTCTCGTTTGAGTACAACTACCAGACGCTGCCCGGTGCGCCCCGAAGTCTCATCGCGGATGTCCGCAATGCCTCCGACTTTCCCTTCCTTCACAAGCTCGGCAATCTTCAGCGCGAGGTTGTCCGGATTGACTTGATACGGGAGCTCCGTGACCACGAGGCAGGTGCGACCCTGCAGCTCTTCCACGGTAACGACGGCGCGCATCGTGATGGAACCGCGCCCGGTGCGGTAGGCGTCCTGAATTCCCTTGATCCCGAGGATCTGGGCTCCGGTTGGGAAGTCCGGTCCCTTAATGCGCTGGATGAGGGCTTCGAGCAACTCGTCGCGCGGAGCATCCGGATTCTCCAGAGCCCACAGCGCACCAGCGGCCACCTCGCGCAGGTTATGTGGCGGTATATTCGTGGCCATGCCCACTGCGATGCCCACGGAACCATTGACCAGGAGGTTCGGGAAGCGAGCGGGCAACACGTCTGGTTCCTGTGTTTTGCCATCGTAGTTGTCGCTAAAGTTGACCGTCTCTTCGTCAATGTCGCGAACCATTTCCATGGCGAGCGGCGCCATCTTGGTCTCGGTATACCGCGGGGCGGCAGCGCCGTCGTTTCCAGCGGAACCAAAGTTTCCCTGACCGAGAGCGAGCGGATAGCGAAGGCTCCACGGCTGCACGAGTCGTACGAGTGCGTCGTAAATAGACGCATCACCGTGCGGGTGAAATTGACCCATGACTTCGCCGACCACGCGAGTGCACTTATTAAAGCCCTTGTCGGGGCGGTACCCGCCGTCGTACATCGCGTAGATCACGCGGCGATGCACGGGCTTGAGCCCGTCGCGTACCTCGGGAAGGGCCCTACCCACGATTACACTCATGGCGTAGTCGAGGTACGACCGCTGCATTTCGAGTTGCAGATCGACTTGGTCGACCTTATCGTGACGGGTGTCGATGACGGCCTTCTCGAAAGTCGGCTCGCTGGCGGCCGCGTCGGTTGGTTCTGTTATGTCAGCCATGAATTCGTCTCCCTGCGCTTAGCTCGACTCAGATGTCGAGGAACCGCACGTCTTTCGCATTGCGCTGGATAAAGGTGCGACGAGACTCTACGTCTTCGCCCATCAGGGTCGAGAATATTTCGTCGGCTGCAGCAGCGTCATCGAGCGTCACCTGAAGCAACGTACGCGTGGCCGGGTCCATCGTGGTTTCCCACAGCTCGGTATAGTCCATCTCGCCAAGACCCTTGTACCGTTGAACGCCGTTGTCTTTGGGCATCCGCTTACCGGCGGCAAGCCCGTCGGCGGTGAGCGCATCCCGCTCCCGGTCGCTGTATACAAACTGATGCTCGGCGTTCGACCACTTCAGGCGGTACAGCGGTGGTTGCGCGAGGTACACAAACCCGTGATCAATCAACGGTCGCATGTAGCGGAATAGCAGGGTCAGGATCAGCGTCGTGATGTGCTGCCCGTCAACATCTGCATCGGCCATGAGCACGATCTTGTGGTACCTGGCTTTTCCTGGATCGAAGTCCTCCCCCACGCCCGCGCCGAACGCGGTAATCATTGCCTGTACTTCGTTATTGGCAAGCGCGCGGTCGAGCCGTGCCTTCTCCACGTTGAGGATCTTCCCGCGTAGCGGCAAAATCGCCTGGAACTCCGGATTGCGGCCTTGTACGGCCGAGCCGCCGGCCGAATCGCCCTCAACAATGAAAATTTCACTAAGCGACGGATCTTTGCTCGAGCAGTCCCGGAGCTTTCCTGGCATGCCACCAGACTCCAGCAATCCCTTACGACGCGTTTGCTCGCGCGCCTTACGCGCTGCGATACGTGCCTGGGATGCCTGGATCGCCTTACGAATAACATCCCGTGCCTGAGTAGGATTGCGATCGAACCAGTCCCCCAGCTGTTGACCGGCCACGCGTTGCACGAAGGCCTTTGCCTCCGTGTTGCCTAGTTTTGTTTTGGTCTGACCCTCGAATTGCGGCTCAGCGAGCTTTACTGAGATGACCGCCGTGAGACCCTCGCGCACATCATCGCCCGAGAGGTTCTCGTCTTTCTCCTTGATGATGTTCTTCTCGCGCGCGTACTTGTTGACGAGGGTCGTGAGTGCAGCGCGGAATCCCTCTTCGTGGGTGCCACCCTCGTGGGTATTGATCGTGTTCGCGTAGGTGTGCACGCTCTCGGTGTAGCCATTCGTCCATTGCATTGCCACTTCGAGAGAGATCTTTCGATCCGAGTCTTCAGACTCGAAGGCGATGACCTCCAGGTGAATGAGATCGTTCTTTTTCGCCTTGTTGAGATACTCGACATAGTCGACGAGGCCGCGCTCGTACCGGTAACTGTCGATGACGTCTTCGTCACTTCGCTCGTCGGTAACCGTTATGCGCAGGCCCTTGTTGAGAAAAGCCATCTGCTGAAATCGCGCTCGTAGCGTCTCGTAGTCAAACTCAACAGTTTCGAACGTCTCGAGGCTCGGCCAGAAAGTTACTGTTGTGCCCGTCTCCGTTGAGCTCTCGCCTTCGACCAGAGGCGCAGTGGGGATACCATTCTCAAAGCTCATTCGCCAGACATGACCCTGCCTGCGTACCTCGACGTCCAGTTCTTTCGAGAGAGCATTGACTACAGAAATCCCGACGCCGTGCAGGCCGCCCGATACCGAATAGCCGCCACCGCCAAACTTGCCGCCCGCGTGCAAAATAGTGAGCACGACCTCGACCGTCGATTTCTGTTCCTGCTGATTGATGTCCACCGGGATGCCGCGACCATTGTCGATGACGCGAACGGAGCCATCCTTGCGAATAAACACTTGGATGTCGTCGCAGTAGCCGGCAAGTGCCTCGTCTACGGAGTTGTCGACAACTTCATAAACGAGATGGTGAAGACCCCGGGGGCCCGTGGAGCCGATATACATGCCCGGTCGCTTGCGTACGGCTTCAAGTCCTTCGAGAATCTGAATCTGCTCTGCACCGTACATGTCATTGCCCGGGTTGCGAGCCGCATCTGAACTCTTTGCTGGTGGGTCATTCTCGGGCATAACTGACATGTTAAATTGGGCTCCTGCCTATGGGTGACACATGCCATTCGGCGGGGAAGTCTCCACGGAGGAGTGGCGCTCGACAGCATAATCATTCTACCAAACGTGATGGGTAGACAGGGCAGAAAAAGCGATCTGGGGAGTTTTCTACCTCAGGGTGACCTGATTTGCCTCGTCAGCCGTACGTATCGCGTGGGCCACGCCCTGGAATTGATCTGGCGCCTCTTTTCCAAGAGGGAGCGTTCGGTGCCTGAAAGCGTACCGATTGAATGCCGGCTGCGGGGAACGAACGCGCAATGTGCGTGATGACTTGGCTGCGCATCAGTCGAAGCTGGGTCGCCCACGCGGTCGAATCGCATTGCACAGTCAATACGCCGTCTTCGATGCCGACCGGAACGGAGTGTTCGGCCGTGTCCGCACCCACGATCCGCACCCATGAGGCCAACAGTTCAGACCGCGCAAGCGGCGAATTCCAACCCAATTGTGAAGTCAATCCCTCGATGACGTCACTGAGGTCCAGCGGGTCGCGGTTACTACCAAACGGCACACTTGCCCCGTCGGTCTTCTGAGATCGCTTACGCGCGTCGCTCGAGCGTGCTCCCGGTTCGCCAAATACCCGCCGAAACCGCAGGTAGACCGAGCGTGCCTCGGAATCTGTCGGGTTAGTCATGGGGAATCCACGATTTTCCCGGCACGGATGTGCACGACGTTCATCGAAAGACGCGCGGGCACGTCGTCGAGCACTGCTGCGGTGATCAGGACCTGCTCAAAACCGTCGACGGCATCAGCCAGACGCGCGCGTCTGGACTCGTCAAGTTCAGCGAATACGTCATCCAGAATCAGTACCGGGTCGCCAGACTGTGATTCTCTTCTTAAGACCGTAGCCGCCGCGAGTTTCAGGGCGAGCGCGAACGACCATGATTCTCCATGACTCGCGTAGCCGCGCGCGGGCAAACCGTTCAGCCCTAGCACGAGATCGTCCCGATGCGGGCCAGCCAGAGTGATTCCGCGATCCAGTTCGGCGCGGCGAAGCCGCGCGAGTGCGCCACTGAAATCAATCGCAATCTCGGATGCGATGAGCCGCTCTCTGCGAGTAGCCACGGTATCCACGGGCTCATCGTCGACACTCGTCGACAAGATGCTGAGGTGACTCACGAGATCCGCAACATGCTCGGCACCTGCGATCGTTGCGTACGCGGATGCAACGTCGGGACTAAGGTCGGCGATGAGGTTGCTGCGCGCCTCGATAATTTCTGATCCGAAAGCGATCAGCCGCTCATCCCAGATTTCGAGGGTGCCAAGTTGACTTTCGCGCGCGCCGGATGCCCGGGCCGATTTGAGAAGAGTGTTGCGTTGTCTCAGCACGCGGTCGTAATCGGCCATGACACCACTCATGCGTGGGCTGCGCAAGACCAAAAGCTCATCGAGGAACCGCCGCCGGCCGGCCGGTTCCCCGCGCACGAGAGCAAGATCTTCTGGAGCAAAGAGGACGCTCGAGAAGTATCGAGGCAAGTCACGGGTCTTGATCGCGGAACGGTTTATCTGCGCGCGGTTCGGTGTTGAGCGGTTTATCTGCGCTTCGGCAAGCACCTGGCGATCGCCGACGTCGACGCGGGCACGCACGATCGCCGCCTCCTGCCCTTGCCGAATCATCGCGTGGTCGCTCGATGCCCGATGTGAAGCGAGCGTGCTGAGGTAACCGAGCGCTTCTACCAGGTTGGTTTTGCCTTGACCGTTGCTGCCGATGAAGAGATTCGCGCCAGCGACAAGCGCGACGTCTACGCTTTCGTAGTTACGAAAGTCCATGAGCGACAGGTGGCTAACAATCACAGCTGTTCTCCGCCAGTTCAGGCCCTCCGAACGGCGTGACCACCAAACTGGTTGCGTAAGGCTGCTACGGCTTTCATTGACGGCGAGTCCTTTTGACGGGAAACGAACCGTGCGAAGATCGCGGCACTGATCGTTGGAACAGGAACAGCGTTGTCGAGGGCTTCATGCACCATCCACCGTCCTTCACCAGAGTCATCCACATAACCTTCGATTTTTTTAAACTCTGGATCTTCCTCCAGTGCCTTCACGAGAAGCTCAAGTAGCCAGGATCGCACGACTGTTCCACGCTCCCATGCCCTGAACGTGCCGACCACGTCCTTGATGATGTCTTTGCGCGTGTCAAGCAACTCATAGCCCTCCGCCCAAGCCTGCATAATGGCGTATTCGATTCCGTTATGCACCATTTTGGCATAATGACCCGCGCCGACCTCCCCCGCGTGCACGAACCCCTCGGCGCGTGGACCCTCGGGCCGCAGGGCATCAAAAATCGGCATAGCGAGTGCAATGAGCTCTGTCTCACCGCCGGCCATCAGGCCGTAACCGTTTTCGCCACCCCAGATACCACCGGAGACGCCGCAGTCGATGAAGTGAACGCCTTTCTCAGCGAGAAGGGCGGAGTGAGCGAAGTCATCGGTGAAGCGGGAATTACCACCATCGATGACTAGGTCGCCGGGTTCGAGAACGCCAGCTAGTTGGCGAATGACATCATCGGTAATCTTGCCCGAGGGAACCATGACCCAGACGACCCTGGGTGCGACGAGCGCAGTCGTGAGAGCTGCGAGCGTTGGAATATCCGTCACATCAGGATTCGGGTCATAGCCAGTCACCTCAACGCCATTTTTGCGCAGCCGGGTACGCATGCTATTTCCCATCTTCCCGAGTCCAATCAGGCCGATGTGCATAGATGCTCCATGTTGGGAGGGGTGGCGACTAGCGAAGAAGAAGGTTCGGCTGCAGCAGATACTTGTAGTTATCGGCGCCCGGCTGGTCTTTCGAGGATTGACTAGTAATCAAGACCGGGCCCGGTTTGTTGGGGTTGTCGGTTTTTGTAAAAGAGATCCTCACAAACTCGGAGTGCACAGCATTGAGCCCATCGAGGAAGAACGCTGGCTTGAGTGATACAACCGTATCCACGCCCGTAAGGAACGCATCGATGGTCTCCGATGCCTGCGCTTGCTCCGACCCGATTGCTTCGAGAGTCAAGCCGTCGATTGAGAAAGTAAACCGTAGAGCGGCCTCACGTTCAAGCACCAAGGAAACTCTTCTTACTGCCTCGATGAGTTCTGCTGCGTTAACCACCGCATAGTTGTCGACGACGTCAGGAAAAAGCCTTCTAACCGGAGGAAAATTGCCCTTGATCAGAAGGGATGTCACCGTCTTGTGATCAGCGGTGAATGCGATGAGTTCGCGTTCGTCACTACTGGTTATCGAGACACTCACTGTGCCGCTGTGAGCGAATGTCTTTCCAATTTCCGAAAGTGTTTTCGCAGGAACCAGTGCCGTGACTATTTCAGGTGATGGCAATGTGCCCGAGTCCCACTCAATTTCTCGTACCGCCACGCGGTATCGGTCGGTTGCAACAAGAGAGATGCTGTTCTCGGAAACTTCAAGTTGCACGCCGGTAATCACCGGGGTTACATCGTCACGCGACGCTGCTACCGCAACCTGGGCAATGGCGTTTGCAAATGCCTCAGCAGACAATGTGCCTGATTGCGCGGAAACTTGAGGAAGTGTTGGATACTCCTCGACGGGCATACTCAAGAGAGTGAAGTTCGCAGAACCGCAGGAAACCGTGATCCGACCCTCATCGGTCGTAAATGTGACGGGCGCGTTCGGGAGGCGGCTCGCGATATCCGCGAGCAGGCGCCCCGAGACTAATACAGTTCCAGGTTCGTGGACGTCTGCAGTGATATCAGTCCGCGCGGAAACCTCGTAGTCAAACGACGACAGAGTGAGCCCAGCATCGGTCGCTTCGATCAAGACACCACTGAGAATGGGAAGCGTAGTACGTTGCGGCAACAATTTTACTGCGAACGAGACAGCCTCACTGAAGACATCGCGATTGACCTTAAACCTCATTGAGTCACCCCTTACCTTCTCGAACGGTGTGTCGGGGCTTAATACTTGCATAGGCGGCCTGTCCAGCGTCGCAAAGGTTATTTGGCTCACCATTAATTGATTTAGAGATAACACTCTTAACCGCTGTGTGAACTGTGAGTAACCCGGCCGCTGCTCCGTTTTCGTGCCGAACTACAGTCGTGGGAGATGTACAGCAGTTGTGCGCTTCAGTGGACTTGGTTCCCGCTCGCGCAGCTGTGGAGCGAGACATTTCCACAGGATCTCTTCTTTCATCAACAACAAAACCGGCGCGTCACGGCCAGTTATCCACAACTTATCCACAGGGTGGAAAACTTAACTCTTGTTGTAGCGCTGATTCTGTTTAATGCGGCTGGTGAGTTCGGTTACCTGGTTGTAGATGGAACGACGTTCCTTCATCAACTCACTGATTTTCTTGTTCGCGTACATCACCGTCGTGTGATCCCGGTTACCGAACAGTTGTCCGATCTTCGGCAATGACAGATTCGTCATCTCGCGGCACAGATACATGGCAATCTGCCGCGCGGTGGCCACTGCTTGGGAACGTGAGGACCCGTAGAGGTCTTCTACCGTCAGTTTGAAGTAGTCTGCCGTGTGATTAATGATGTCCACGGGAGCAATCACATTGTCGTCGTCGAGAGTGATGAGGTCTTTGAGCACGGTCTGAACCAGTGCTAAATCGACCGGTGTACGGTTCAGGCTCGCGAAGGCAGTGACGCGGATAAGCGTCCCCTCGAGTTCACGGATATTCGAGGACACCTTGGTGGCCATGTATTCCAGGATGTCATTGTCGACTTGTAGTCTCTCGCTTTGCGCTTTCTTACGGAGGATGGCGATACGAGTTTCAAGATCAGGCGCCTGCACGTCGGTGATGAGACCCCATTCGAACCGCGATCTCATTCGGTCCTCGAAGCCGGTGAGCAGTTTAGGGGGAAGGTCGCTGGTGATTACGACTTGCTTGTTGTGGTCATGCAGGGTGTTGAACGTGTGAAAGAACGCTTCTTGGGTTTCGACGGCGCGCTGCAAAAACTGGATGTCATCGATCAGGAGGATGTCAATTTCGCGATACCGAGACTGAAATACCGAGGCACGGTTGTTTGCGATTGAGTTGATGAAGTCATTCGTGAATTCTTCGGAACTCACATACCGCACACGAATGCCAGGGTAGAGACTTTCTGCATAATGTCCGATGGCGTGGAGAAGGTGAGTCTTACCAAGCCCAGACTCTCCGTAGATGAAGAGTGGGTTGTATGCCTTGGCGGGTGCTTCAGCCACAGCAACCGCCGCCGCGTGTGCAAAGCGGTTCGAACTTCCGATGACGAAGTTGTCAAAACTGTATTTGGGGTTCAATCGCGAGTCACTGCGCCTAGTGCCGCCTGATTTTTCTGGTGTTGCCACGGCTGCTGTTGGTTCAATGTAGGGCTGGTCAGGAAGATCGCTGGTGTGTTCGAGTGGATCCTGCTGTATTTCTGGATTTACCACAATTGCGAAGTTCACGACGTCTTGGTCGTCACCGAGTTCACCGATTGCATTGAGTAACGGGATGCGGATCCGCTGTTCAAGCATCCCGCGCGTGAGTTCGTTGGGAACCTCAAGATAGATGGTGCCCGTCATAATGCCTTTGGGTTCAACCAGGCTGATGAAACCGTGAAGCTGCGGTGTTATTCGATCATCCGCTGTGAGGCGGTTCCGGATGGACTGCCAGATCTCCCGTGTTGCGTCCGGTAGGTCTGCCATGCGCCCCACATCCTAATTTCCGAATTGTTCACAGATTTTTCCACCACGACGGGCCGTGTGGCAGAGGCGCACATGCCGCAACCGCCCCCTCGGAACCACGTTCCTTACCTTAGTTCTCCACAGCATGTCGTTACCAACCCCAGTTGCAATCATGTGGATAATGCCGTTATCCACAGGTTGGGGTTTGACCACACGTCTTAAAGGTCGTATTTTTAATTAGTCGACTTCAGCCGCATGGCTGACCCACTTCTTTCCGGCCGTCCAGCTGGGCTTTGGAGCTACCACTATGAGCAAGCGAACTTTTCAGCCGAACAACCGTCGGCGGGCCAAGGTGCACGGATTCCGCCTTCGGATGCGTACGCGTGCCGGCCGCTCTATTCTCGCTGCGCGCCGCCGCAAGGGCCGCACTGAACTATCTGCTTAACCACGCAGTGCTCGCTAGGGCCAACCGTGTCGTGCGACCTGCGGACTTTCGAACTATCACGCGTCTCGGTAAGCGAACCAGCGCGCAGCACATCGTTGTCTATGTGCGCGGTCGAGAGACGGGACTTCCTTCCCGCTTCGGGTTTATCGTTGGTAAGAACGTAGGCGGGGCGGTGAAGCGTAATATGGTTCGCCGCCGACTTCGTGAAACCGGTCGCGAGTTGTTGCGCAGCGAGAGTTTTGCCCGCGACATTGTCGTGCGAGCGTTAGCCGGAAGCGCCGAGATCTCCTGGGCTACCGTGCAAAGAGAGATTGCCATTGCAATCGACAGGAGTGTGACCCGGACATGAAAGAAGTCTTGTCGGTCCTGTTGCTACTGCCCCGCAATGCGTGCGTGGTTGTGCTTCGCGGGTATCGCTCGGCAATCTCCCCCTTTTATGGTGATGTCTGCCGGTACTATCCGTCCTGCTCGCACTATGCACTTCAGGCGATTCAGCAGCGCGGTGTTGTTGTGGGGATAGGGCTCGGAATTGCACGAATCGCACGATGTCACCCGTGGGCCCGCGGTGGAGTAGATGACGTCCCCGTGCGTACCCACCAGCGTTACCAACTCACGCCATTCGGTTTTGTTGTATCACGTAGCCATGGGAAGGGCTAAAGAGAAGCATGGATATCCTCGGTTTCCTCGGCACAATACTGTGGCCGATTAAGTGGCTCGTTGAGGCGATCCTCGTAGCCTTCCACTACGTCTGGACCACGCTTGGCCTTCGCCCTGATGCCGGATTCACCTGGGTGCTCTCCATTGTTGGACTAGTGCTCGTGATTCGCGCAGCCCTCATTCCGATTTTTGTGCGCCAGATCAAGAGTCAGCGACGCATGCTCGAAATTGCGCCACAACTTAAGAAGATTCAGGACAAGTACAAGGGAAAGAAGGACCAGTTCTCGCGCGAGGCTATGTCGCGCGAGACCATGGAACTATACAAGCGCACGGGAACGAACCCCCTCAGCTCGTGCCTGCCACTGCTTCTACAGATGCCTATTTTCTTCAGCCTATTTTCTGTGCTGAGTGAGGCGCAGAAGTATGACGTGACCCACCAAGCCGGGGTGGGTTTTCTGAACGGTGCGCTTTCCAAGAGCTTTGGTGAGTCGACACTGTTTGGGGTTGCTCCACTCAAACTTGCCATTAGCACAGCAGACGGCAACATCGCTGTCATTATCATTGCGGTCGTCATGGTCATTCTGATGACGGGCTCCCAGTTCATTACCCAACTGCAGATTATGTCGAAGAACCAGTCGGCAGAGATGAAGGCCAGCCCGACCTACCGTCAGCAGCGAATCCTGTTATATCTACTGCCGCTGGTCTTCGCGTTTTCCGGGTTTACTTTTCCGCTCGGCGTCATGTTCTACTGGCTTGTCTCCAACTTTTGGACGATGGGCCAGCAGTTTATTGTGATCCGGAACATGCCGACGCCCGGGAGTGAAGCAGCGCTCGCACGTGAGGCGCGGCTCGCCAAGAAGCGACAGCGCAGCGGAGTTACGGACGACGAAACGCCTGCGAGTGGAAGCGGCGTGCTCATCATCGACGAGCCCAAGAAGCCGCAGCGTCAACAGCCTGTAGGAAAGAATCGTTCCAAAAAACAGACCGGAAACAAGAAGTGAGCGACGTGACCGATATCGACAACATACTGAACGCCGACACTGACGCCAATGAAGTCGAGGTGCCCACCGCCAGCCAACTCGAAGACGAGGGCGACATTGCGGCGGACTACATCGAAGAATTATTGGACATTACGGATCTCGACGGCGACATCGAGATTGACGCGCGCGGTGGTCGCGCGTACCTCTCGGTCACGTCGAGCGAGGAATCCAGTCTGCGTTTGTTGTCGCGTCCTGACACCGTGACTGCACTTCAGGAACTTACCCGCATCGCCGTTCAGACCAAGACCGGGTCGTTCTCGCGACTCATTCTCGATGTTGGCGGTTCACGCGAGGCGCGAGCTGCCGAACTGACCATGCTCGTGGATAAAGCGATTGAGCGAATTATCGGTGGGGCGGAATCGGCTGCTCTTCCCGCGATGTCCTCGTACGAGCGCAAGCTTGTGCATGACATCGTCGGAGAGCGGGGCTACCTGTCTGAGTCGAGCGGTGAGGGCAGAGATCGTCACACCGTCATCACCCGCGCATAGTTTCACGTGAAACATTGAACGACATCCCTCTGCAGATCGAGCCGGCTATTGCCGGCTCGATTTTTGGTTCACGGATCAACCTAGCGAGACGATACACGGCCGACCTCGCGAGTCGCGGTGAGCAACTTGGGCTCATCGGGCCACTCGAGATGTCGCGTCTGTGGTCGCGCCACATCATCAACTGCGGTCTTGTCGCACCACTCGTGAATGGCACGGTTGGCGACGTCGGAAGTGGTGCAGGGCTCCCGGGGCTGGTGCTGGCGATTGCCCGTCCTGATGTTCAGTTCATACTCATAGAACCGATGGAGCGCAGGATTGACTGGCTCATTCGGGAGGCGGCTGATCTAGGACTCGACAACGTAGTGGTCATTCACGCGCGAGCGCAGGAAGCGCGGCTCGAAAAGCCTCTCGACCAGGTGACGGCCCGAGCCGTCACCGCGCTGTCAAAGTTGATTCCCTTGACTCTCCCTCTTCTTCGCCATGGTGGGCAGATGATTTTCATGAAGGGCATGCGGGTTACTGAGGAGATGAATGCCGCCGCGAAGGCCATCAAGAAGGCCCACCTCGTCGACGCAGAAGTCATGACGCTCGGTGCGGGGATAGTTCCGGAGGTCACCCGGGTGTTTCGGGCTACAGTGGACTGACCAATCGCCAGCGCGCCACAGGTCATCCCGAGCGAGCATTTCGCGGGAATGCATCACAACCTCACCCCTATCCCAGAAGGTTTCACGTGAAACATCCCGAAGGCGATGTCACACAGACGCTCGCTGACAACAGTGCCGCCAGCTTTGACGAGTCGACTCCCTTGGCCCGTGAGCTCGCCGAGATAACCCGGCGACGGCAGGCGCTCGACGCCGACGTGCTACCGCTACCACTCACGACACGCGTCTTCACGGTCGCTAACCAAAAAGGGGGAGTGGGTAAGACCACGACTACAGTAAATCTCGCCGCTGCGCTCGCCCGGGCTGGTGCGAGAGTGCTCGTGATTGATCTTGACCCTCAGGGCAACGCATCGACCGCTCTGGGAGTCGAACACCGCTCAGAGACCGCGAGCGTCTATGACGTGATTATCAATGATCAGCCCATGGCTGATGTCATCCAGAAGAGCCCGGAGTTCGATGCTCTTTATTGCGTTCCGGCGACTATTCATCTTGCCGGAGCCGAGATCGAACTCGTATCACTCGTGGCGCGGGAACAGCGGCTACGTACGGCGCTCGAGAAGTTTCTTGACGAGTCGCCGGAACAGTTCCACTACGTATTCATTGATTGCCCGCCGTCGCTCGGCCTTTTGACGATCAATGCCTTTGTTGCTGCGCGCGAGGTTCTCATCCCGATTCAATGTGAGTACTACGCGCTTGAGGGACTCAGTCAGCTACTGACGAACATCCAACTCATTGAGCGGCACCTCAACCCCAAACTTTCGGTGTCGACGATCCTCCTGACGATGTACGACTCCAGAACGAACCTCGCAAACCAAGTCGCACAGGATGTCCGCGATCACTTTCCGGAGCAGGTTTTGTCCACACTTATTCCCCGCTCCGTACGCATCTCGGAGGCACCCAGCTATGGTCAGAGCGTGATCAGCTATGACGCCAGCTCGCCCGGTTCGCTCTCGTATCTCGAAGCGGCTGCTGAGATCGCTCACCGTGGGACCCCGGCATAATGGCGACGCCCAAGCGCACGGGACTCGGCAGGGGGATTGGAGCCCTCATTCCGGGCCCTGATGATTCTTCGCAGCGGCCGGTAGATGTGTTCTTTCCGACGAGCTCTGGTGACAGGCAGGGGCTGCTCGCTGTTCCAGGAGCACGCCTCGCCAACCTTTCCCCCGATGACATCGTTCCCAACCCTCAGCAACCACGACAGGAATTTAGTGGTCATGAGCTCGATGAGCTAGTGATTTCTATTCGGGAGATCGGTGTACTGCAACCCATCGTGGTCCGTCCACTCGCCGGTGCGCCAGCGGGTACTCCGCAGTATGAACTCATCATGGGCGAACGTCGACTACGCGCCACGAAGCAGCTTGGCCTCGCGACGATTCCCGCTGTCATCAAGAACACCGCTGACGAGGACATGCTGCGGGATGCTCTTCTCGAGAACCTGCACCGGGCGAACTTGAATGCCGTGGAAGAAGCATCCGCTTATCAGCAGCTACTGGCTGACTTCGGGATCACCCAGGATCAGCTCGCCATGAGAATCGGGCGTTCCCGCCCGCATATCACGAATACCTTGCGACTTCTTAAACTTCCGCCGTCTGTGCAGCGGCGGGTGGCCTCTGGAGTGCTGAGCGCCGGGCACGCACGCGCTGTGCTGGCGGTCGGCGATGTCGCTGCGATGGAGCGCCTTGCCGACAAGATCGTTAACGAGGACCTATCGGTTCGTGCCGCCGAGGTTGCGGCCGGGCAGGTGTCGATAAAGCCGCAACGGACGAAACCTACGGCGGGACGAAACCAGCATCACCTCACTGAGGTGGCCGAGGCGCTCGGTGATCGTTTGAACACTCGAGTCAAGATCAGTCTCGGTTCGAATAAGGGCACCGTGGCAATTGATTTTGCGAGTGTGGCTGATCTCAACCGTATTCTTGGTGAACTCGGCGTCGATTCCTTTGGAACCAGCGGTCACCCGCAATAGGTTGCGACGGCGACGTTAAACGTTAGGGTCAACGGGATACTAGGCGCGGGCTTCAGTAATCGCTGCGCTAGCGAGGGCTGAGTATACCCAGCCCAGATCATGACCAGCGGCCTCGAGTGCTTGTGGCAACAATGATGTCTCGGTGAGCCCTGGCAACACGTTGGCCTCAAGAAACCAGGGTGTGCCAGCGCCATCGACGATGATATCTACGCGAGACAGATGACGCAGACCGAGCGCGCTATGTACCGTCAACGCGGCCTCAGCAGCGCGTGAAGCAATGTCTTCCGAAATGCGGGCTGGAACATAGAACCGGGTCTCGCCAGCGTTATAGCGTGCCTCAAAGCTATACACGCCGGACAGCGGTTCGATCTCGACCGCTGGCAGAGCGACGGGGCCGTCGCCGCTGTCGATGATGCCGATCGTGATCTCGGTGCCGGCTATTTTCTGCTCAATGAGTGCGACATCGCAATAGGTGTAGGCGTCTACCATCGCGCGCGGCAGATCTGCGCGGTCGTCGACGATGGTCACCCCCTGCGCGGATCCGCCGTGTGCGGGTTTGACGACCACCGAGCCGGGTAGTTCGTCGTAAATCTGTTCGAGGATGCTGCCTGCACCGAGTTCCCGGAATGCGTCACGAGGCAGCGTGATTGACCGCGGCGTGGCCACCCCGGCGCGGGCGGCGATGGTCTTGGCCGTTGGCTTATCCCAAGCGAGACGTGCGGCATCCGCTTTTGCGCCTACGAACGGTATGCCCATGATGTCGAGCAGACCCCGCAATGCCCCGTCTTCGCCACTTGCGCCGTGCAACGCAGGCCACACCACATCGGGTCGGGACGCCCGCAGGTACCCCAGCAGCGAGGCATCGGGGTCTCGTAGCTCCACCGAGATGCCATGTTCGGCAAGGCTATCCGCGACTCGACGTCCGGATCGAAGCGAAACATCTCGTTCGTGGGAAATACCGCCGGCGAGAACCAGAACGCGGTGTTGTGATGGCATAACGTCCTAGCCGAGAGTGGCGGCCGGGCTCGAGGTGCCCTGGTGGATGTGAGTGGTGTCGAGCGGGCCGGTCTGCGAGAAGGTGTTGAGCAGTTCTAGCTCGCCGTTGATCACCGTCGAAAGGCGCCGAATGCCCTCGCGGATAAATTCCGGCGTTGGATAACAGAATGACAACCGCATGTTGTTGCGACCGTTTCCGTCTGCATAGAAGGCCGTTCCAGGCGTGTAGGCTACGAGTTCCTTCACGGCTCGTGGCAACATTGATTTGGCATCAACGTGGGGCGGAAGTGTAACCCACACGTAGAATCCACCATTCGGTATTGTCCAACGGAGGTCGGGCAGGTAGTCGGTGAGTGCGGCCAGCATGGCATTGCGGCGTTCACGGTAGATGCCGCGGAATACGCCTATCTGCCCTTGCCAATCTGACGACGACAAGTATTCCGAGACGATGAGTTGTGTGAACGAGCTTGGCGATAGCACGGCAGCCTCATTCGCGAGAATGAGTTTCTCACGGATGGCATGCGGTGCGAGAGCCCAGCCCAGACGGAAGCCGGGCGCGAGGGTCTTCGAGAAGGTGCCTAGGTAGACAACTCCGTCTTCTTCGACGGACCTCATTGCGTGCGGAGCTGGACCGTCGAAGTACAGGAGCCCATACGGATTGTCTTCGAGTACGAGGATGTCGTTTGACCGCGCGATCTCAAGAATCTCAAGCCGGCGTTCCCACGTGAGAGTAACACCCGCGGGATTGCTGAAGGTGGGAACGGTATAAAGAAACTTGATTGTCTTTCCGTCGGCCTTCAGTCGAACGATGTGCTCGCGCAGTGCTTGTGGAACCAGCCCGTGCTCATCCATGGCAACATGTTCGACCTGTGCTTGGAACGACTTAAAAACGGTCAGCGCAGTGACGTAGCTCGGGCCTTCCGCGAGCACGACGTCCCCAGGGTTTATAAACAATTTGGTGATGAGTTCGAGCGCGTGCTGCGACCCCGTGGTGACCACGACATCATCGACGCTGCCACGAATGCCCTCAAGAGCCATGACCTCAAGAATGTGTTCGCGCAGTGCAGGCACGCCCTGCCCCGAACCGTACTGCAAGGCCCTGGGACCATCGTCACGCATGACGCGGTCCATCGCCCCGGAGACCAGCTCACGAGGCAGGGCAGAGACGAATGGCATTCCACCGGCGAGCGAGACAACCTCCGGGCGAGAGGCAACAGCGAAGAGGGCTCGCACTTCGGAGGCACTGAGGCCTGCCGTGCGGTCGGCGTAATGGTTGTACCACCGGTCGAGGTTATTGCCCTGAGTGGTCATGCGCTATCCCGTCTGGTCAGGCTTCAAGGATATGCGGGAAAACGCACAGGGCCCCGTCCCACAAGGGGACAGGGCCGCTGCTCCGCGATTGGCTACGCGAGAAACTCTGCGAGGTCGGACTCGAGGGCTGGCTTCGGCTTCGCGCCGATGACAGTCTTCACGACCTCTCCACCCCGAAAAACCTTCATGGCTGGTATAGAGGTGATCTGGTACTTCATCGCCATCTGAGGGTTGTCATCCACATTGAGTTTGACGATCTTGATCTTGTCGGCGTGTTCGGTGGCGATTTGATCGAGGATCGGAGAAACGGCCTTGCACGGGCCGCACCACGGTGCCCAAAAGTCGACCATTATGGTGTCTTTAGAGTTGAGCACTTCTTCCGCGAACGTGGCGTCGGTGACGTCTCTGGATACTGACATGTGGTTCCTTCTTTCTCATGGTTGCGTTACGCGGAAACCGTTGCAGACTCGGCTTGCCGGGCCGCAGCAACGATGTTCTTGGGGAGCGATGCGAGAAAGTGCTCAGCGTCAAGTGCAGCGACCGTGCCGGAGGCCGCGGCCGTCACCGCTTGTCGATAGGTTGGGTCGATGACATCGCCCGCGGCGAATACGCCGGTGAGGTTCGTTCTCGATGTGCGGCCCTGAACGGCAATCGTGCCATCGACGTTGAGGTCGAGCTGCCCATGCACGAGGTGCGTTCGCGGGTCTGCGCCGATCGCCACGAACAAGCCACTGAGCTCGAGCGTTGTCTCGGCGCCATCCGTAACGTCGATGAGGCCGACTCCCGTGACGAGGTCGTCGCCGTAAATGTGCGCAATCTCCGTGTTCCAGACGAATTCAATTTTGGGATCGCTGAAAGCTCGATCCTGCATCGCCTTGGATGCTCGCAGCGAGTCTTTGCGGTGGATTACATAGACCTTGTCGGCGAACTTCGTGAGGAAGGTCGCCTCCTCCATTGCGGAGTCGCCTCCACCAACGACAGCGATCGTCTTCTGGCGGAAGAAGAAGCCGTCGCAGGTCGCGCACCATGAGACACCGTGGCCGCTCAGCCGCTCTTCATCTTTGAGGCCAAGCTTGCGGTACGCGGAACCCGTCGCGAAGATGACGCTGAGTGCATCGTGTGCGTCTCCGTTACCCACGGTGACAGTCTTCACGGCACCCGTAAGATCCATTGCTGTCACGTCATCGAGGATGATCTCAGTACCAAACCGCTCGGCTTGGGCCTGCATTTGCATCATGAGCTCTGGGCCTTGAATGCCCTGAGCGAAGCCGGGGTAGTTGTCAACCTCGGTGGTCTTCATGAGCTCGCCGCCCACCTCAACGGAGCTTGCGATGAGCAGTGGGGCGAGGTTCGCGCGCGCGGCATAAATCGCTGCTGTGTAGCCTGCTGGGCCCGAGCCAATGATGATTACCTGCCGCACTGTCGTGCCTCCCTCGCACTCTTTCGCCCGCTATAACCCATCCTACGGTCGCCGCATTCCCGCACGGGGGCCGTCACCGGTGAGGGCGCAGACGGCGACTAAACCAGGAAAAAAAGACGAGGAATTCACGGTTACGCACGAGGACCAGAATCGCGGCGTACACGACGGCCATCGCTGCACCGATTATGAGCATTGATGCCGCGGCCCCTCCCTTACTCGCGACTGCGAAGCCACCCGCGTGCAGGCCACCGAAAACAACCAAGAGTGCGAAGCCCACGGCGGCGGCGGGAAGCACGGCGAGCAGATACTGCCCGAAAGCGGGGAGCACGCCACGGGCACCCACCCCGCCTATCTGCTTACGCAGCAGAACGAACGAGACGAGAGCCTGAACACTGCCGGCAAGTGTCGTGATGAGCGCAATCCCCACCGCAATCCATTCGCCGGGAAGGTGGGCCACCACGAGTAGTGCGCCGGCCACAAAAACGACAGCTTGGATCGCCTGCACCAGGAACGGCGTACGGGTGTCTTCGATCGCGTAGAACGTGCGTTGCATGATGAAGAGCACGGTAAAAGGAATCAGTCCAACGAGGTAAGCGATCACCACATTGCCCATGCCCAGTACGTCGGCGAATGACTGCTGCGGCGAGCCATTCGTGCCCGCGAACAGCGCACTGAACGGGTATGCAAGAACCCCGAGGCCGCCTGCTGCGAATACGATCACGAGCAGAATCGACCTGAGCGACCGCGCGACGTCGTCACGGACGGACGCGATTTCTCCATCGCGAGCGTGGCCGCTCATCTTGGTGAAGTAGGCGGTGCCGATCGACACCGTAACGATCGAATGCGGGAGCATGAAAATGAGCCAGGCAAAGCGCAGCACGGCGACCGAGGGATTCTCCTGGCCGGCCGTCAGCGCAACGTTGGTCTCGACGACGCCGGCGAGTTGGTTGATCAGGATCATGCCGAACACCCACGCAGCTGCCTTGCCGGTTCTGCCGAGGCCCACACCGCGCCAGCGGAAGTCTGGGCGATAGGTGAGCCCGGTGCGCTTCCAAAAAACCAGCAGGATGATGGCCTGGCTCGCAACCCCGAGGGTCGCAGTTCCTGCGATCAGGGCGATCATTTCCGGGGTCCAGCTCGCTGCGTCATTGTGGCCGGGTGCTACCCCGAACACGAGCGCGAAGACGAGGAGTCCCCCGATAGCGACCACGTTGTTGATAACAGGAGCCCAGGTGAATGGACCGAATATTTTGCGTGCGTTCAGCACCTCGCCCAGAAGGCTGTACACAGCGTAAAAAAGTATCTGCGGTAGACACCAGTATGCAAAGGTCGTGGCAAGAGCGAACTCGCGTGAACTGAGCCCCATTCCAATTTGGGCATATAGTCCGACCAGCAGCGGAGCCGCGAGTGTGGCAACGATAGCCACCCCAAGGAATGCAACAACGCCGAGGGTAACAAGCCGGTTGATGAAGAGTTGTCCGCCATCGGCATGCAGACCCGCTCGCACAATCTGCGGCACGAGCACAGCGCTCAACAGACCGCCCGCAATGATCGCGTAAATATTGTTGGGCAATTGGTTAGCGAGGGCGAAGGTGTTGGCGCCAGCGTTCTGCGTCCCAACCACGTAAGCGAGAACCAGCGCACTCGCGAAACCCAGGATGCGCGATACCAGCGTGCCGCTCGCGAGCAGCGCGCTGGACCGCGCGAGCCCCGGTGCCGCATCCGCTCCCAGACCAGCGCCAGGCTCGCGGGGGAGCTTACTCACTCGCTGCCTTGCGACGACGAAGCACCGTTCGCACGATACCGAAAGCGAAGAAGAGCACCACCAGTGCGGCCAGGCCCACGGTGATGGGCGTTTCCCAACTTGCCTGCACGTTGAGCTCAATCGTCGTATTGTGTCCGACCGCCACTCCCGTTCCGCTCGAGAGCGATACGTCGAGCAGCACGGTTCCGTTGGTAATCGCCTGCACGGGAATCTCGCCCTTACCTTGCGAATTGGCCGGAATGCTGAGCTTTACCCGACTGCTTTCTACCTTGAGTTGCGCGGTTTCTGGTCGCACAGCGATATACACCGTGATCGGGTACGGCGACTCGTTGTTGACGTTGACGGGCAATGGCTTGAGGTTCGTCAACAGGTTGATGGTGCTGCTCTCGGCAACCTGCACGGAATTTCTCACGGCAACCGACTCCTGCACGAAGCGATCGAGCCCTGTTTGCCAATCAATTGGATCTGCGATCCACTGCGCCGAGAACAACGCGAGTACGTGGAGTCGGCGCTCGGCTGTGAGTTGTTCGGGACTATCGAGAACTGTGGCAAATTGCTCTTCTGCGCGTTCGGCGGCGGTGACGTTCGCGATCTGAGCAACAGGTCCTGGCGCGTGGTTCGCGTCGTCGATGGTCACGGCAGAGGGCGGCGCTGCGATGGCCGTCCGTAACGGATCGATCGCGACCGTGGGGATGCTGGCAATTGCATCGACTGTCTGTGCCAGTCGAGAGCCAATTCGCGGTACGTCGCGGCCGACTGTTACGACGATGCTACGTCGCTGTCCGTTCGCCGCCGCTCTGGCCCCACCGATAGCGGCTGTGAGCCGCGAGACGGCATCAGACCAGATCTCCAGTGTCGGCGCGACTGTCGCTTCTCGCATGAGCGAGGAGACCGTCTCGTCAGAGACCAGTACCGAGTGAGCGCCGCTCATTGCCGCTGCGTTCCCGGCGCGATTGGCCACGGCGACGTTGCGTGAACTCACGATGGTGGTGTGGAACCCGCTCGCGTCGAGTTTTCCGAGGGATGCGACGGCGACGGTACCTTCGACCGGCCAGGCAATGGAGGTGGTGGTGTAGGGCCAGGCCACGAGGCTGTCTGTCGTTGGATAGGGCCGAAGACCGCCCTCTGGTCGTGCTGTGGAGGTCGGTATCGGCGTGGGTTGATCGGTGGGATTGGGGGTGACCACTGGAAGAAAGTTCTTTGCGACCAATGCGAAATCGAACGATTGCGGGCCGAGTACAGTCTGCGCGCCAGCCTCGAACTGGAGCGTGATATCTGAGTCGCCGTAGGCCAGCGGAAACGTCTCGTTCGTTGCGTTTGCCAACCGATCGAGCCACGCCGTCGCGGTCGGCGGTGCTGCATTACCGAGCACTCGGATCGATGCGAGGATCATCGGGTCGATGCCGATGGCAATGGGCCGATTGATCAGAGCATCGAGTTCGCGCGAGAGCACGCCACCCGGAGAGGTGAACTGCGTGAGTTCGTCTGCCGAGATGAGTCCGGTCGTTCCCGCTGGCACGACCAGTGGAGCGATCACCGTCACGCGGATCGGAGGATCGGTCTGGGTGTCGGCGACTGCTGGCATGCCAGCGATCGCGCTACCAGCCAGCCCCAGAAGAATCGCAAGTGCAGCGCGCACCGGCCTCATCGACATGGGCTGACCCGGGAAACTCGCTCGGCCAGCATCCACTGAGTCTATTCCGATGCTCGTGGGCGGACGCCGAACCCTAGGGCAAGCCAATGTGGGAAGCTAGGAGAATCATGGAGACCGTCGCTTCGGCAATCCAGCGGCTGTCTGAACTCGCTGGTTCACCCCGCATCGCGCGGCTCGCGCGCGCATTCGCCGACGCTGGGCACGAGTTGGCGCTTGTGGGCGGTCCGGTTCGGGATGCTTTTCTCGGTCGGCCGCTCAATGACCTCGATTTTACGACGAGCGCGAGCCCGGATCAGACGATCGCGCTCGTCGCACCCATTGCAGACGCCCACTGGGACATTGGGCGTGCTTTCGGCACAATTGGCGCGAAGTTTGGCAACGAGACAGTGGAAATTACCACCTATCGAGTTGACGCCTACGACGGGGAGACGCGCAAGCCTGTTGTTGAATTCGGCGAGTCGCTGGAGGGTGATCTCGTGCGACGCGACTTTACCGTCAACGCGATGGCGCTGCGGCTTCCCGAACTTGTGCTCGTCGATCCCTCGGGAGGCCTCGACGACCTGTTCGCGCGCACGCTAACCACACCGGGTGCACCGGAAGTGTCGTTCGGCGACGACCCGTTGCGCATGCTGCGCGCGGCCAGATTTACGTCCCAGTTGGGGTTCGTGGTCGACGCAGCGACGACGACCGCGATGCGAGAACTTGCCGGCCGTCTGCCCATCGTGAGTGCCGAGCGAGTGCGCGACGAGTTGTCAAAACTTCTGAAAACAGACGACCCAGTACGCGGCATCCGCTTGCTTGTTGACACTGGCGTCGCAGGCATCGTTCTGCCTGAAGTACCTGGTCTGCGCCTCGAAGTGGATGAGCACGCACACCACAAAGACGTGTACGAGCACAGCCTCACGGTTCTGACGCAAGCGATTGAGCTTGAGAATTCGAGGCATCCGGGCAAGGCACCAGACCTAGTGGTGCGACTTGCGGCACTACTGCACGATATCGGCAAGCCTGCGACGCGCAAGATCGAGTCTGGCGGCGTCGTCACCTTTCATCATCACGATGTTGTCGGTGCGAAGCTCGCGGCAAAACGGCTCGGAGCTCTTCGATTCGACAAAGACACGATCTCGGCGGTGAGCCGCCTGATCGAACTGCACCTGCGTTTCTTTGGCTACACCGATGGGGCGTGGACCGACTCCGCCGTGCGTAGGTACGTGCGCGACGCTGGCCCGCACCTCGAGCGACTGCACATTCTCACGCGAGCCGACGTGACAACCCGCAACACCCGTAAGGCTGACCGGCTGTCATTTGCGTACGACAACCTCGAGGAGCGCATCACCGCAATCAGTGAGGCCGAGGGCATCGCCGCGGTGCGTCCCGACCTCGATGGTGAAGCGATCATGCGCATCCTGGGGGTGAAGCCAGGGCCCGAGGTCGGCGACGCGTACCGCTTCCTGCTCGAATTGAGGCTGGATGAGGGTCCGCTTGGCGAGGACGTGGCCGAAGCTCGGCTGCGCAGTTGGTACGCAGCAAAATAGCTAGTGGGTCATCGCGGCCGGAGAGCAGTTCTTCCGCCGCCGCCAATGAGCAGGTGTGAACTTCACCGTAGGCGCGCCAGCAGGTCAGCTCGCGTGACTACGGAGCCACTCCTCGAGCAACTCGCGCGCTACGGGGTCGGAGTGCTGTTCGGGTGGCGACTTCATAAAGTAAGCGGATGCCGCAACCACCGGTCCGCCGAGCCCCGCGTCACGCGCAACCTTGGCGACTCGCACTGCATCAATCACCACGCCAGCGGAGTTGGGTGAGTCCCACACCTCAAGCTTGTACTCGAGTGAGGTCGGCGCATTGCCAAAGCCATGCCCCTCAAGTCGCACGAACGCGAGCTTGCGGTCGTCGAGCCATGGAACGTAGTCGCTTGGGCCGATGTGTACGTTGCGCGGGTCGATCCGAGTGTCGAGGTTGCTCGTCACCGATTGCGTCTTGGAAATCTTCTTCGACTCGAGCCTGCGGCGTTCCAGCATGTTTTTGAAGTCCATATTTCCGCCGACGTTGAGCTGATACGTGCGGTCGAGCACGAGTCCGCGCTCCTCGAACAGCCGTGCGAGAACGCGATGGGTGATGGTCGCGCCCAGTTGGCTCTTGATGTCGTCCCCGACAATGGGAACCCCCGCAGCCGTGAAGCGAGCCGCCCACCCGGGATCACTCGCGATAAAAACTGGCAGCGCATTGACGAACGCGACCCCGGCATCGATGGCCGCCTGGGCGTAGAAGCGAGCAGCCTCTTCCGATCCCACGGGAAGGTAACAGACGAGCACGTCGGCACCACTGTCACGCAGAGCTTGCGAAACATTGACGGCGGTCGCCCCCGATTCCACGACGATTTCGCGATAATACTCTCCGAGACCGTCCAAGGTCGGCCCGCGCTGCACGACGACACCGAGGTCGGCAACCGACGCGAAACGATACGAGTTGTTTTCGCTCGCCCAAATGGCCTCAGAGAGATCGAGACCGACTTTGGCTGCGTCCACGTCGAACGCCGCCACGAACTCGATATCGCCAACGGCATGACCACCGAGACGATTGTGCATGAGACCGGGGATGAGCTCTCCCTCCGCGGCATTGGCGTAGAAGGTCACTCCTTGCACGAGAGAACTCGCGCAATTTCCGACACCGGCGATGGCAACGCGGACAGTCATGAGTACAGCTTTCCTTGAATCGTGCGGTGGTGTCGGTCTAGAATAGGCAGGTTGTCTGGCAGCAATGTCCGAACAACCGTCAACACCCTCCTGTTGCAGATCGTCTGCAACCGTTCTAGTCCGAAGGAGGTGGGTTTATGACGCACCAGTACGAACTTATGGTGATCCTCGATCCAGAGATCGATGAGCGCACCGTGGCACCCAGCCTAGACAAGTTCCTCAATGTCATTCGTGCCGACGGTGGAACCATCGACCACATCGATATTTGGGGTCGCCGCCGTTTGGCGTATGAGATCAATAAGAAGACCGAAGGCATCTACGCGGTCGTGCAGCTGACGGCGAACTCGTCGGCGACCGTCGAGCTTGACCGCCAGTTGAAGCTCAGCGAAGCCGTTATGCGAACCAAGGTTCTCCGCGCGGAAGAGGGTATCGCTCAAGTGGCAGCTGCGAAGAAGGCAGCGGACGAGAAGGCCGCCCGCAAGGCAGCAGCTCCTCCGAAGGCTTCGGCTGCAGTCAAGACTGAGGTAGCAACTCCCGCAGATCCTGCCGCTTCGGCGGTCAAGGTCGAAACGCCCACCCCCACTCCGAAGGCAGTCCCAACGGCTGTCGTCGAAGCCGATGCTCCGGTCGTTGCCTCGACGGCTGTTTCGGTGGACGCCGACGAGAAGGCCTCAGAGTAGTCATGGCTGGCGAGACCGTCATCACCGTAGTGGGAAACCTCACGGCTGACCCCGAACTGCGCTACACGCAGAGCGGGCTCGCGGTTGCGAACTTCACGATCGCCTCGACGCCCCGCAGCTTCGACCGTGCGAGCAATGACTGGAAAGACGGCGAAGCGCTGTTTATCCGAGCGAGTGTTTGGCGTGAATTCGCCGAACATGTCGCGGGATCCCTGACCAAGGGATCCAGAGTCATCGCAACCGGTCGACTCAAGCAGCGGTCGTACGAGACGAAGGAAGGCGAGAAGCGTACGAGCATTGAGCTTGAGGTGGACGAAATTGGTCCATCGCTTCGCTACGCCACTGCTCAGGTCACGCGTGCGGCAGCATCCGCTCGCGAGGGTGGAGCGCCGCGCGGCGGTGGTCAAACCGTCGAAGAGCCGTGGGCGGCATCGGCCCCGGAACCCTCCGCTGGCGACGTGTGGAACACGCCGGGCAGCTACACAGACGAGACGCCTTTCTAGGCGTCCCACTACTTAGTAAGGAACAAAAAAACATGGCAGGCAAGAGCAGCGGCGACCGCCGCAAGCCGATTCGCAAGGGCAAGGACGGCAAGAACGCCGCCCCAGCCAAGGCGATCCGTGTCGGCGTCATTGACTACAAAGACGTCGCAACCCTCCGCAAGTTCATCTCAGAGCGTGGAAAGATCCGCGCTCGCCGCATCACCGGTGTCTCAGTCCAGGAACAGCGCCTCATCGCAACGGCCGTCAAGAACGCCCGTGAGATGGCGTTGCTGCCCTACGCCGGCTCAGGCCGTTAAGGAGCCACCGATATGTCAAAGCTCATTCTCACCCACGAGGTCACCGGCCTCGGGGCTCCGGGAGACGTCGTTGACGTCAAGAACGGGTTTGCTCGCAACTATCTCATCCCTCAGGGCTTCGCTGTAGCGTGGACCCGCGGTGGCGAGAAGCAGATCGAGTCGATCAAGGCCGCGCGCGTCTCACGCGAGCATGCAACCCTCGAAGAGGCGCAAGACCTCAAGGCGAAGCTTCAGGCTGCCGTTGTGAAGCTCACCGTGAAGGCGGGCGAGGGCGGTCGCCTGTTCGGTTCGGTCAAGACCGCGGATGTGGCGGATGCGGTCGCTGCAGCAGGTCTCGGTTCCGTCGACAAGCGCAAGATAGAGATCACCAGCCCCATCAAGCTGACGGGCGAACACGAGGCGACGGTTCGCCTGCGTGACGACATCGTCGCGACCATCACCCTCCAGGTGGTCGCTGCTAAGTAGGCGCTCATGACAGGGGGGTGGCCGCTTGCGGCTACCCCCCTTTGTGGGTGGATTTAGCGGAAAATTGTGCACAGGCCCGCGTGTCAATAGCCAACCCTCAAGCAGCACTATAAACATATTTCTACACACATAGCATTTTCCATAAAAATGCTGGTCAGAAGCTGATCCTGAACTCAAAATAGCAAGTTACTCACAATTTTCTCCACAGCTTGCTCACACCGACACCGGCGTTTCACCCACGTTGTGCACAGCACCATCCACAGGTCGAGTTGTCAGGCGTGCCCATCGCTCGTACTGTGAGGCAGCGGAGACGGGGACAACTGGCATCCGATAATGGAGTGTCTGTGGTTGCGGCTAAACCGGAGGCAATAGCGTCAGTCGTTGGGAGGATCCGCATGTCCGTTGCACACCTAGGGCTCACCACTGACCAGCGACACGGCGGCGAATCGCGCGGTTCGGATCAGCGCGTCGATCGCGTTCCTCCCCACGATCTCCTTGCCGAGCAAAGTGCCATTGGTGGAATGCTCCTGAGCAAAGATGCAGTCGCCGACGTCATCGAGGTTGTGCGCGGCATCGATTTTTACATTCCGAAGCACGAGATAATTTTCGACGCGATCCTTGCGCTCTACTCTCACGGTGAGCCCACCGATGTCATCGCGGTCACCGACGAGTTGACGAAGTCAGGTGAGCTCAGCCGCGCGGGCGGTGCCGAGTATCTTCACACCCTCACGGGCCTCGTGCCGACCGCGGCGAATGCTGGGTTCTATTCCTCGATTGTCGCCGAGAAAGCAGTCTTGCGTCGCTTGGTTGAGGCCGGCACCCGCATCGTTCAGATGGGGTATGCAAGCGAGGGCGAGGTCGTCGATCTGGTCAACAATGCGCAGGCTGAGATCTACGCGGTGACGGGCGGCGTCGAGGCGGAAGACTTCGTTCCACTCACCGACGCCGTCACCACTGCTATCGACGAGATCGAGGCCGCGCGCGGCCGGGACGGCAAGATGGTAGGCGTGCCGACCGGGTTTGCCGAACTCGATGAACTTACCAACGGGCTGCATCCCGGCCAACTCATCATCCTGGCCGCGCGACCAGCGCTCGGTAAGTCGACTCTCGGTCTCGACATCGCGCGCGCAGCCGCCATCCACAACGACCTCCCGACCATCATCTTCTCGCTCGAAATGGGTCGCAGCGAGATCGCGATGCGCTTGCTATCTGCCGAGTCATCTGTCGGACTCCAGAGCATGCGCAAGGGTACCGTGCACGCTAACGACTGGACGACCATCGCCCAGACGCGGGGACGCATCAACGATGCTCCGCTCTACATCGACGACAGTCCGAACATGACACTCGTCGAGATTCGCGCAAAATGTCGCAGGCTGAAGCAGAAGGTCGGCCTGAAAATGGTGATCATCGACTATTTGCAGCTCATGACGAGCGGTAAGAAAGTTGAGTCTCGACAGCAGGAGGTGAGCGAGTTCTCCCGCGCTCTCAAACTTCTCGCCAAAGAGCTCGAGGTTCCAGTCATCGCGATTTCGCAGCTCAACCGTGGTCCTGAGCAGCGCGCCGACAAGAAACCTGCGCTCTCTGACCTCCGCGAGTCTGGCTCGCTCGAGCAAGATGCTGACATGGTCATCCTGTTGCACCGCGAAAGCGCCTACGAAGCCGAGAACCCACGTGCTGGTGAAGCCGACCTGATTATTGCGAAACACCGCAACGGGCCCACGCGCACGATCACGGTTGGATTCCACGGTCACTTCTCCCGGTTCGTGGATCTACCGCCGGGCAGCTAACCAGCTTCGAAGACGTAAACTGTGATCCTCGCTGAAGAATGAGGTCATAGTCGTGTCCGGAACCGTGGACAACCCCACTATGGCTTCCGCTTATTGGCCGGTGCTCATCCTGCGCGCGGTTCCTGCTATCGCCCTCGCCGCGGTTGTTACCTTCACGGCGGACCATTCGCCGGTCGGGGGTCTTGTCGCATTTGGGTTGTTCGCCACCTTGTCTGGCGCGATCACGATCGCTGGCAGCGTGCGGCTACTTGCCGCGGGCGTGGAGCGCATTGTGGTCGTCGTACAGGGTGCCTTCAGCGTTCTCATCGGCGGCCTCGCGCTCGTGCTGAGCACGCATGGACTCACGGTGTTGTTGCTCGTGCTTACGTCGTTCGCGATCGTGACGGGTGTACTTGAGCTCGCTAGTGGGCTACATGCGCGCCGCACAAGTTCGCTCGCCCGCGACTGGATTTTCGGCGGCGTACTCACTCTGCTCTTTGGGATGTCTATCCTTCTCGTCCCGCCGGGACTCCAACAGCAGTTCACAGGCCCCGATGGGGTAGCTCGCGTGCTGACGGCATCCGTGGTCGTCGTCGGATTGTTCGGCGCGTACGGCGCCGTCCTGGGTATCTATCTTGTGATTGGTGGCCTATCGCTCAAATGGGCTGGCCAGCCGCATCGCGCCGACGTCATTATTGAACGGAGTAATTAACCATGGTCGCCCCCGCACCGAGAGATCGTACGAAACCGGTTGAACTACTCGGGATAGCGCTTATGATCAGTATTTTTGTGGGGCTGGTCGTGTTTATGTCGACCCGCGCGGTTGTCACATCCGTGATCTTCATGGGGGTGATCTTCATTGTTACGCTCGTCGTGCTCGCCATGCTCTCGCTCGCGACCCGGCCAAACAAAGACGAGAAGCTAGACCTCGACGAGCAGGATCGCTCGGGTCACTAGCGTTCACCCTCGTGGCCGCGTTAGCGCGCGAAGTCCACTAGTTTGCTCGCGACGCCGACGTAGGTGGCCGGCGTCAGTGTACGCAGGTGTGCCTTGGCCTCGTCTCCAATGTCTAGGCCGTCGATGAATGAGATGAGATCGTCCCTGCCAATTCGCTTGCCGCGAGTGAGCTCCTTGAGCATCGCATACGGGTCGGCGATCGCGCTTCGGCCCGCGGTGATCTCGGCACGTATGACGGTCTGGATGGCTTCGCCGAGCACTTCCCAGTTTGCGTCGAGGTCGGCCGCGATTTTCGCCGAATCCACGTCGATTTCGCCGAGCCCACGTTCGAGATTGTCGAGCGCGAGTAACGAGTGACCGAGTGCTACACCGATGTTCCGCTGGGTTGTCGAGTCGGTGAGGTCGCGTTGCAGGCGCGACGTAACGAGGGTCTGCGAGAGCGAGTCGAGGAGCGCGCTCGACAACTCGAGGTTAGCCTCAGCGTTCTCGAAGCGGATCGGGTTAATCTTGTGTGGCATCGTCGATGAGCCGGTGGCACCTGCCTGTGGGATCTGACTGAAATACCCCATCGAAATGTACGTCCAGGCATCCGTACACAGGTTGTGGAGCACGCGATTGGCGTGGCTCACCGCCTGATAGAGCTCAGCTTGCCAGTCATGGGATTCGATCTGCGTGGTCAGCGGATTCCAGCTCAGCCCGAGCGATTCCACGAACTTTCGCGAGATAGCTGGCCAGTCGCGCCCGCCGTCTGCCACCACATGTGCGGCGTAGGTTCCGGTCGCGCCGTTGAACTTTCCCAAATACTCAACGGACTCGATGCGCGTTCTGATGCGTTCAAGCCGGTGAACGAATACCGCGAATTCTTTGCCGACGGTGGTGGGTGTGGCTGGCTGGCCGTGCGTGTGCGAGAGCATCGCATCACCGCGGTGTGCGATCGCGCGTTGACGCAATATGGCAATTACGTCGTGCAGTTTCGGCAGCCAGACTTCGGTGATCGCCGCGCGAACCGTAAGAGCGTACGAGAGGTTGTTAATGTCTTCGCTGGTGCATGCGAAGTGGGTGAGTTCCGCGATCGAATCGAGGCCAAGCGCAGCGAGCCGCTCGCGTACGAGATATTCGACGGCCTTCACATCGTGGCGCGTCGTGCGCTCGAATATCGCAAGTTCGTCGATTTCGGTCTGTCCGAAACCAGTGACGATGGCGCGCAGAGCGGTGCTCTGGCTGTGGTCGAGGCGATGGGAACCAAACATCTCATGGTCGGTGAGGTAGAGGAGCCACTCAATCTCGACCGTCACGCGCGCACGATTAAGCCCGGCCTCAGACAGGTGATCGGCAAGACCGGCGACCGCTGACGCGTACCGGCCATCGAGCGGGCTCAATGGCTGGGGGGGCAGGCTCATGACACTCCC
Source organism: Salinibacterium sp. (assembly GCA_025351795.1). GTDB lineage: Bacteria > Actinomycetota > Actinomycetes > Actinomycetales > Microbacteriaceae > Rhodoglobus. Next base: position 85,097 of record JANXVG010000037.1, read on the forward strand.
TGGGTAATTCCCGGCTTGATCTGGCGGAATAGTGCAACGCTCGCCGTCTCGATCATGACGAGCACGTGGTCAAAGAAGGCGGCATCCGAATAGTACGGGTCTGGAACGTCTTTGGTCTCAGCCTGATCGTTGTGAAAGCTCAGCAGCAACTGCACTTTTGAGCGGTCAGCGTCAGTTGTGGCCCATGCTTTCAGGATGCGCTCCTGGCTACGATCGAACACGACCACGAGATCGAGCGTGGAAAACCAGTCGGGGTCAAACTGCCTCGCGCGATGACCGGATCCGTTGTAGCCGTGGGCGGTTAGCGAAGCCAACGTGCGGTCATCCGAACGCTCACCGACATGCCAGTCCCCAGTGCCAGCAGAGATGACCGCCACCTCCGCTTCGCAGCCCGCTTTGCGCGTCAGGTCATGAAAGATTGCCTCGGCCATGGGTGAGCGGCAGATATTGCCCGTGCACACAAAGCAGATTCGAAAGAGCGCGTTCTCATCAAATGTGCGCTCGAAGCTCATACTTCATTGTCGCGCAGTTCCCGCCCTCCACACGACGGCAAAATCGACGCGATCCGCCAACGTGGCCTCGGACTTCTATCGCCGCATCTGCTCCGTCAGCATGGCTATCGACGAAAGGGAAGCCATGCTGGAACCGGATGTGACATGGGCGACATTGGCTCTCGAACGTCAGAGGGTGCAGTTGGTTCACGTGCTCGCGCGACTGGATCACGTGCGCAACACCGTGATGCCGATGACACCGACCCACGAGTGGAAGGGGTTCGCTCAGGCCGGGTACGAACGTCGCCTGCGTACGCTTCACGAGCAGTTCACTGCGGCGATTGCCACGGTCGAACAGGCTCGCGACAACACGAACACCGCGATCGCGAGGCTAGAGACCAGTGTCTGATGACATCGTTGTTTCCGGCGGCGGTTCCACTATCGTCGCAAGCGACGAACTCCTGTGGCACGCCGAGCTGTTGCAATCGCTGTCGTCGGAGGCGTATGAGATCGCCGACCGGTTGCTTACGATTGACTCGGCGGTTGATGGGTGCGCTCTCACGCGCGCGAGTGGTATGAGCGACGCGGCGATCGCCGAGCGTGCGATTGACAGCGCCCGCGCCCAACTATTGCTCGTCGGCCTCGATGCCCACGCCATCGGCGGTGCTCTCGTTACCTCGGCCGAAACCTATGGTCGAGTCGAGAATGTCATCCAGCAACTCACGGATGGCGCCGCCTCGATGGTGGGCTACTTCGCCGGCCTCGCCTTTCCGTCATCTCTGTCGTGGGTGCTCCCAGCGCTATCGGCCGCGAGTGGCGGAGTGGTCGGTGCCGTCATCGCGACCGGCGGCCCTCGGGCACTGATCTCGGCACTCCCCGAATGGGTGAAGAAGAACAATGTGATCTTCAGCAATCCGCTTACGGTGGCGTATGTGCGCCTCGCGGTCAACAGTTCCGACGACTTCGCGAACGGGGTGTTTAAAGTGCCACCGGCGATCGCCGGGCTACTCGGAGACCAGGGGCTCGGGCTCACCGGGGTCAACACGACCGCCGCGGTTCTGATCGCGGCCGGCGGAAGGGCAGCCCTGCTCAGCGAGACACCCGTGAAAGCGACCAGCATGGGGTCAATGCCGCTGACGCAGGCACCTCAGGGCTTCGGGGACCGCATGGAGCGCATTCCCGACCCAGCGCACAACGGTGGGTCGCAAGTGCGGATCGAGAGATATGCCATGGCTGGAGAACCCGATCGCTTCGAGGTCTACATCGCTGGCACGGTCGACTTTTCACCGATCGCCACGGATGAACCGTGGGATATGACCAGCAACGTCGCTGGCGTAGCCGGGCTGCCCGCTGGTTCGTACCGAGCGGTCGCGGACGCCCTCTCTAATGCCGGGGTTACTGGTGACAGTCCCATTGTGTTCAACGGGTTCTCACAAGGCGGTCTGGTGGCGACGATGCTCGCCGCATCCGGTGACTACAACACCAACGGACTTGTGACCTTTGGGGCGCCGGCCGGCAACATCGAACTGCCGGACACCTTCCCGGCCATAGCCGTTGAGCATACCGAAGACATCGTGCCTGCCACCGGCGGCGATCAGGTCAACCCCTCGGTGATAGTCGCCCGCAGGGATCTATTCGCCGGTGAGGTCGTTCCCGACCATGAGGTGTTCCCGGCGCACCAACGGGATGGTTACACGACTACAGCGCACCTGCTCGACCGGCAGCACGGCCGACTGCTCGCCGATGCTGCCGCCCGGCTCGAATTTTTCGGCGACGGGTCCACGGGTGTCCAGGGATTCCTCTACCGCGCCGAGCGCATCACGACCGCACGTTAACGCGATCGAGTTCCGCTGCCGATGATCGGGCGAAGAACGACGCCGATGAGCCAGCTGATCAGGCCCAAGACGAGCGCGCCGAGCACACCCCACCAGAACGAGGTGACGACCAGACCGAAAGTGAGGAGCCCAGACACCCATGCGACAAACAGCAACAGCAGCCCATTAACGATGAGGGCGATTAAGCCCAAGGTCAGAATGTAGAGCGGGAATGCCACGATGCGGATGAAGGTTCCCACCAGGCCATTCACAACACCGAAGATCAGCGCGACGAGAAGGAACGTCAAGATCGTCTCGAGTGTGCCTGCGGGCGCGAATGCTACGACCTGCACTCCACTTACGAGCAGGGTCGTCAGCCAGAGGGCGAGTGCGTTGATAATGATTTTGACCAAGAATCTCATGGGCTAACTATGCACCGACCACTTCCCGTGGCGCAATTATGCTGGGAACGTGATCACCCCACGCGTGCGCCTGCGGCCGGAAATCGAGGCGACGGCCCCATACCGTCAGGGCGAGAAGGCGCCAGTCGATGCGTTCAAGCTGTCATCCAATGAGAATCCATTTGACCCGATCCCTGCGGTCCTGGCCGCGATCGAAGCGAGCAGCGTCAACCGCTACCCGGATGGGACAGCCACTGAGTTGCGCGCCCGAATAGCCGCGCGGTGGAACGTAGCTGCCGAGCAAGTGCACGTCGGTGCAGGATCCGTCGCGATTCTTGCCCAACTCATTACCGCGGCAGCTGGCCCTGGCGAAGAAGTCGTGTATTCGTGGCGAAGCTTCGAGGCATACCCGGGGCTTGTGACGGTGGCAGGTGCAACGAGTGTTCAGGTGCCGAACACCCCCGACCACCGGCATGACCTTCCTGCCATGGTCACAGCCATCACTGATCGCACACGGGTGGTCATTGTGTGCAGTCCGAATAACCCGACCAGCACAATCGTGACAGCCGACGAGTTCGCACAGTTTCTGGCAGCCGTGCCACCGACCGTGCTGGTTATTCTCGACGAGGCATATGCCGAATTTGTGACCGATGCTTCGGCCGTCGTCGGGGAGCGCTTTCTGTTGTCCTATCCCAACCTCGTGGTGCTGCGCACGTTCTCCAAGGCTTACGGACTGGCGGGGTTGCGGGTGGGGTACGCCATCGGCGCGACCTACATTATGGACGCGGCGCGGTCATCCGCTATTCCTCTTTCAGTGATCGAGCCAGCGCAGCGCGCCGCAATCGCATCGCTCGAGCACGAGGCCGAGATTCTTCTGCGGGTCGACGTTATCAACGCCCAGCGCGATTCGGTATGGCACGCCCTCGTGGCTCAGGGCTGGAATGTGCCGCGCGCCCAAGGAAACTTCGTCTGGTTGCCGACCGGAGCAGACACAGACTGGGCGGCAGCGGTCTTTGCTCAGCACGGGATTGTCGTGCGCTCGCTCGGCACCGGCGTGCGTGTGAGTATTGGTGAAGCCGGTTCAGTGGAGAACCTCCTTAGTGCTTCGGCCGAGGTTGTAGCGAAGGTACGAACTTAGTCCGCCGGGCCACGTTAGATTAGTCAGATGCCGTACAGCGACGCGACGATCCAGTTGCTCTCCCCCGAAGGCACGATCGTCTCTAGCGACGCCGCCGACGAGTACCAGCCGATCATCGACGCTCTCAGCGACGAGCAGTTGCGCGAATTTCACCGCACGATGGTGGTCACTAGGCGCTTTGACGTCGAGGCCGCGAATCTGCAGCGGCAAGGCCAGATGGGGCTTTGGGTGCCGAGCATGGGCCAGGAGGCGGCGCAGGTCGGCTCGGGTTTCGCGGCGCGCAAGCAGGACCATATCTTTCCCGCATACCGCGAGCACGCGATTGCGATGATCCGCGGCGTGGACGTGCTCGATATTGTGCGGATGCTGCGCGGAGTAACGCACGGGGGGTGGAACCCGGTCACGTCCAAAAACTTCCACCTGTACACTCTTGTGATTGGCTCGCAGGCCCTGCACGCTACCGGGTACGCGATGGGCATCCAGCTCGACGGTGCTACGGCGACGGGCGACCCCGACAACGACGAGGCCGTCATCGTCTACTACGGGGATGGCGCAACGAGCCAGGGTGACGTGAGTGAGGCTTTCGTGTTCGCCGCGAGCTACCAGACTCCGCAGGTGTTCTTCTTGCAGAACAACCATTGGGCCATCTCTGTGCCGGTGTCGACCCAGTCGCGCACCCCGCTCTACCTGCGCTCGACCGGATTCGGCATCCCGGGTATTCAGATCGATGGTAACGACGTGCTGGCGAGCTATGCCGTCACCCGCAAAAACCTTGACGAAGCCCGGGCGGGCAACGGCCCCCGCTTTATCGAAGCACTCACCTATCGCATGGGTGCGCACACGTCGTCTGACGACCCGAGCAAATACCGTGCAGACGCCGAAGTCGAGTTCTGGGCCACACGCGATCCAATCGCGCGGTTCGAGACCTACTTGCGCGGCCGTGGTGAGGGGGATGCCTTCTTTGCGGATGTCGCGACCCAAGCAGAAGACCTTGCGCTCGACATCCGCCAGCGCACCCACGAAATCGAGACGCCGAGCACCGACAAGATGTTCGACCACGTGTACTCGGAGCCGCACCCTTTGATCACGGTGCAAAAGCAGTGGCTCGCCGACTATGAGGCGGGATTCGGCGCATGACAATTGACAGCATGCCGATGGCCAAGGCCATCAACGCAGGGTTGCGCGAGGCAATGAACAACGATCCGAAGGTTCTCCTCATGGGGGAGGACATTGGTCCACTTGGCGGTGTGTTTCGGGTAACCGAGGGGCTGCAGGCTGAGTTCGGCGAGAAGCGGGTTCTCGACACCCCACTCGCTGAGTCGGGAATCATCGGTACCGCGATTGGTCTTGCGATGCGCGGCTATCGGCCGGTCTGCGAGATTCAGTTCGACGGATTTATTTTCCCGGGCTTCGATCAGATCACGTCGCAGCTCGCGAAGATGACCAATCGCCACGAGGGCCACGTCACGATGCCGGTCGTGATTCGGGTTCCCTACGGCGGTCACATTGGCGCCGTGGAGCATCACCAGGAGAGCCCCGAGGCGTACTTTGCGCACACACCCGGTCTGCGCCTCGTGAGTCCGAGCACGCCAAACGATGCCTACTGGATGATTCAGGAGGCGATCCAGAGCAATGACCCGGTCATGTTCTTCGAGCCAAAGAGTCGCTATTGGCCGAAGGGTGATGTGGATCGCACGGCGAGCACCTTCCCCTTGCATGCGACCCGGGTTATTCGGGAGGGAACCGAGGTCACGCTCGTCGGCCATGGGGCGATGATGGCCGTTTTACTTCAAGCAGCGGAGCTTGCCGCCGAAGAAGGCACCAGCATCGAGGTCATTGATCTGCGATCCCTCTCACCGATCGACTACGACCCGATCATCGTTTCTGTGCAGAAAACCGGGAGACTCATCGTTGCGCAGGAAGCGCCCGGTTTCGTATCCGTTGGGTCAGAAATTGCCGCCACGGTCACCGAGCGCGCGTTCTATTCGCTCGAAGCCCCGGTGCTACGGGTGGCCGGTTTCGACGCACCCTTCCCTCCCGCAAAGCTCGAGACGATTTACCTGCCGGACGTCGACCGCGTACTCGAGGCCGTCGACCGGGCACTGGCCTACTAGGAGATTGCCATGGCTGAATCAGAATTCCTGCTTCCGGATGTCGGCGAAGGTCTCACCGAAGCCGAGATCGTTTCATGGAAAGTCGCGGTCGGCGACACCGTCGTGGTCAACCAGGTACTGGTGGAAATCGAGACGGCCAAGTCGCTCGTCGAGTTGCCGTCGCCATTTTCGGGAACGGTGTCTGCCCTTTTCGTCAATGAGGGAGAGACCGTCGACGTCGGCACGCCGATCATTTCCGTCAGCTCGAGTGCGACCGTACCGCAGCGGGCTACGGCAGAGGCAGCGGCAGCAATTGCTGACACCGCGGGGAGCATCGCGCCGGACGAAGAAAAGCCGGGAGCTGTTCTGGTGGGCTATGGAATCAAGGGGCATGCAGCATCCCGCCGCACGCGCGCTGCCGCTGCGAGTCCGGCGAGCGCGCCGGCGAGTGCTTCCGGTCGGCCATCATTGGTCCCGGCGGGCTCCTCATACGCGGTCATTGCAAAGCCGCCGATCCGCAAGCTCGCTAAAGATCTTGGTGTTGAGCTCGCTGTTGTGAGCGCGTCGGGCCTCGCTGGCGAGATCACGAGGGATGATGTGATCCGTCAGGCGAGCCAAGCGAGCGTGTTCCGCAACATTCAAACCCCCGCGTGGGGCGAGAATCGCGAAGAGGTCATCCCCGTCAAGGGAGTGCGCAAGGCGATTGCACAGGCGATGGTGTCTAGTGCGTTCAGCGCACCGCACGTGAGTCTCTTCGTCGACGTTGATGCGACACGCACGATGGAGTTCGTCAAGCGGTTGAAGAATTCGGCAGACTTCGCTGGCGTGAAAGTGTCACCGCTGTTGATCATCGCAAAGGCGATGATCTGGGCCGTGCGGCGTAACCCGACCGTCAACGCACAGTGGACGGGCACCGAAATTATCGTCAAGCACTATGTGAATTTTGGGATTGCTGCGGCTACTCCACGCGGGTTGCTCGTCCCGAATATCAAGGAAGCGCAGAATCTCTCGCTCCTCGAACTCGCTGGCGCGATTGAGCAGCTGACGATCACGGCGCGCGATGGCAAGACCACCCCAGCCGACATGGCTGGCGGCACGATCACAGTGACCAACATTGGCGTTTTTGGGATGGACACGGGAACCCCTATTCTCAACCAGGGCGAGGTCGCCATCGTGGCGCTCGGCACTATCAAGCAGAAGCCGTGGGTCGTGGATGGCGAAGTGCGCGCACGATTTGTGACGACGCTCGGCGCGAGCTTTGACCATCGCATCGTGGACGGGGACGTGGCGAGCCGGTTCCTCGCGGATGTCGCGAGCATCGTTGAGGAACCGGCCCTACTCCTCGATTGATACCGCGCGATTTGTTTTGCAGGGGGTCGGGCCATAGTGTTGTCGATAACGAATCTCATTACTGTTATCGATTAGAGAGCATTGTTCATGCGATCGCGCCGCTTGCTTGTTGTCAGCCTCGCCGTTGTAGCCCTGTCGTTGGCCGCCTGTGCCACCCCGACGGTCAACGACGGCCGCGTGCGGGTGGTCGCCTCCACCAACGTTTATGGCGACATCGCGAGAACGATCGGCGGTGGCAAGGTCGACGTCACCTCGATCATCAGCGATCCGTCGCAAGACCCACACTCGTTCGAAGCGAACGCACACGTGCAACTCGCACTCTCGAAAGCGACCGTCATCATCGAAAATGGCGGTGGCTATGACGACTGGGTCGGCACTCTTCTGCGTGGTGCGAATAATCCGGGTGCGGTCGTGCTCAACGCGACCACGATCTCCGGGTACGACGCCGGGGTGGGCTTCAACGAGCACCTCTGGTACGACTTCCCGACGGTTAGGAAAGTTGTGGAGCAGTTGGTTGCGGCCCTCTCGCAGCAGGCACCTGCATCCGCGACAGAATTTCGTTCGAACGCCGACTCGTTCGAAAAGTCTCTCGCCGACCTCGAGTCGCGCGAGGTCGCAATCAAAGCAAGCTCGAGGGGAACCGGTGTGGCCATCACCGAACCCGTGCCGCTCTACCTGCTGACGGCCGTGGGCCTCACGAACGTGACCCCGGCCGCCTTCAGTGCAGCCGTCGAAGCGGGAACAGGTGTTTCACCTCTGGTGCTCGCGCAGACGCTCGCTCTCTTCACCGACCACACGGCGAAGCTGCTCGTCTACAACGCGCAGAGCAGCGGCCCAGAAACGAAGCACGTTCTGGCTGCCGCGACGCAGGCCGGGGTGCCCGTCGTTGCCGTGACCGAAACGCTGCCAGCAGGCAAGGACTACCTCGGGTGGATGTCTGCAAACATTGACGCCATAGCAGCGGCGCTGGCGTAAAAAGACCGCAGAGAAGTAAGAGACGTGGACAGCAGCACCGTGCTCGCCCTGCGCCATGCGTGCCTCGATTTCGGTCATCGACAGCTCTGGCATGACCTCAACCTTGACGTTGCACCCGGCGAGTTTCTCGCGGTACTCGGCCCGAACGGCACCGGTAAGACGAGCCTGCTCAAGGTGGTTCTGGGGCAACAATTGCTCACCTCGGGCACCGTGCGGTTGCTGGGCGAGCGTGTTCGCCGCGGCGATAAGCGGATCGGCTATATCCCGCAGCAGAAGCTTCTCGACGGGGGAACGCCGCTGCGCGCACGAGACCTCGTGGCCTTTGGCATCAGTGGGGAACGCTGGGGACTTCCGCTCTCGAGCAAGGCCGAGCGAGCGAAAGTCGACGAGTTGCTGCAGGCCGTCGGCGCGCGCGACTACGCGAACGTGCCCGTGAACCTGCTCTCCGGTGGTGAGCAACAACGCGTGCGCGTTGCCCAAGCGATTGCGGGTGACCCCGCTCTGCTCCTGTGTGACGAACCACTGCTGTCTCTCGATCTGGCGCATCAGCGTGAGGTGAGCGACCTCATCGACGCCCAGAGAAAGCGACTGGGCAGCGCTGTCGTCTTCGTGACGCATGACGTGAACCCGATCCTCGGCATGGTTGACCGGGTGCTGTACCTCGCAGGTGGCAGGTTCCGCATCGGAACCCCGGATGAGGTTTTGCGCTCAGATGTGCTGTCCGAGATGTACGGCACGCCCGTCGATGTGATCCGCAACCGGGGGCGGATTGTGGTGGTCGGCGGTCCAGACGAGCACGGTATACACGACCACGATCTCCATCACATGTCGTCACGGACCGACGCATGAGCCCGGACTGGTGGAACACGATCTTCAGTTTCGACAACTATGGCGAGTTGCTCAATCTCGTCAAGAACTCGATCGTCGCCGGAGCGGTTCTCGGCATCGTGGGGGGGCTTATCGGCACCTTCGTGATGCAGCGTGATCTCGCTTTCGCGGTGCACGGGATTAGCGAATTGTCGTTCGCTGGCGCATCCGGTGCACTCTTGCTCGGCGTCAACGTCGTCGCAGGGTCGGCGGTGGGATCACTCATCGCGGCTGTCCTGATCGGTGTGCTTGGCTCGAGAGCTCGGGACC
>JANXVG010000038.1 GCA_025351795.1 Salinibacterium sp.
ACACCCTCAGGGACGCGACCCCGTGTGCTGCCTGCCCGCGAGGTGCCCCACAACGAGGAAGCCGGCAGTGAACGAGTTCGAAGTCCTCCTCGACGCGTTCACCGGTAACAGCTGGATCCCCCCACGAGCGAGCCTGACCACGGCCGCTATTGCACCGGTCACAACACGACCGGTCAGGGAAACACCCCGCCACCCCAAAGAACCTGACTAGTTACGACGAACGACTCGGTTAGTAAAGGGCTAGTGTCTGATTGGTGGTAAGCGATGAATGTTCACCATGAGCGGTGAAGCGGCTCAGTCGGCGACGACCATGCGGCTTCGATACGCAGGGCGATGCCCAGCGTGCGAGGGTGAACTCCCGGTTGGCACGCTGGCGGTGTACGACCGCGCGACGAAGAGGGTTACGTGCCTGACGTGCCTGCCGGAACAGCCAGCCGGCACTGCGCAAGGCATCAGTCCGAGTGCGCTCGAGCCGGTCGGTGGAGCGACGAGCACGCAGGCGGAGTCGAGACCAGAGAGTTCAGAGGTCTTCGCGGGAATTGCCGGCGCATCGGCTCGACGGCCTCGCGAGGCCAGGCGTGCATGTGCTGCATGACCGTCGCATCCCGCGCACGAGGACCAACATCGATCACATTGTGGTCGGCCCCTCTGGAGTGTTCGTCATCGATGCGAAGAAGTATCAGGGTCGCCCCAGCCTGCGGGTTGAGGGAGGCCTGATCCGTGCGCGGATTGAGACGTTAGTGGTCGGATCGCGTGACTGCACCACGGAGGTCGACGGCGTGCACAAGCAGGTCGACCTGGTCAGGTCTGCGCTCGAATTTGCCGACCTCGGTGGGATTCCCGTCAAGGGCATGCTGTGCTTTGTGGAGGCTGACTGGCCGCTGATCGGGGGTGACTTCACGATTGCCGGCCTGCGGGTGCTGTGGCCGAAGAAGGCCGCCAGCTACATTGTGCAGCCGGGAAGTGTCGATGCTGCGACCGCAGAACACATTCATCGCACGCTCGCATCATCGTTCCCCTCCGCCTAGACGTTCAGCGGACCGCCCCGATTCATCGCCAGCGACGTCGGGTCCATGACTTTCCACACTCCATTTCTTGCGGAACCTCGAACGGAGACACCAAGCATCCGCCTCACGGGCATTGCCCCGACCGCGGATGACGTCGAATGTCGCGACCGCTGCTTCGGCGACCTCGTGGTCGTGCCGCGAGGTCTGGCCCGCTGGTGACCACCAGTGAGCGCGAAGCGGATGTCCACCGTGTTCATAGCGCGCCTCGCCCAACTCGACACGTGGCCGAAGCGGCCGGAAGGTGGTCGCCTTCCGGACGAAGCACGGTTACCGTCAGGTCCGAAAATTGCGCCAGTATGTGGGGGGACGCATTCAGCGTCGGTATGGAGTAGCACATATGACCGAATCCGCAGTACAGCCGCAGCCCACGTCCCCAGCCCCGCCTCGCGAACGCAAGACCTGGGATATCGTTCTGACGATCGTGTTCATGGTGGTCAACCTGGGCCTCAACGCGATCGGCAGTTTCGTGGGCGTTATGCTCGCGTTTGCGAGCGACAGTTGCGGGTCTGCGAAGGTCTGCAACACTGACCAGATCGGCATCGGCATGTCGCTCGCGGTCATCGGCCCATGGGTGCCGTTGGTTTTCGTGATCGCTGGTTCCATCGTGTTGCTCGTGATACGTAGGCGAGCATTCTGGCTACCGCTCGTCGGCATTGCGCTCACTATCGCGATCGTCGGAGTCGGGATCGCGCTCGTTTTCGGTGCGGTCGGCTGGTAACCCGCCGTCCGTACCGAGAGCCCGCCTGGTTCTCTCGAACCGTGCCACTCGGGGTGTGGGGCTGCTGGGCAGTGGCCGCATAGATGCGGCGAAAGAGACGAAGATAGTTGATCGCGTGGTCTGCAGCAACGACGTATCGCAGCGCGGTGACCGCTCATACACCATGTGACCTTCGGCCCTATCAACGCGACCGGCCGTTCTTAGAATCGGTAACTAACCGGTTCATCGGATGGTGCGCATCCCACTTAACCGCAACCGGTCGACGGGAGCATCCACATGTCACACTTCGACCTTCCGACCCGTGAGGACACCTTACGACTGGCCAACATTCGTGAACCGGGCTGCGTGTCGATCTATGTGCAGACCGCCCAGGGGCCGAGAGCCTCAGACACTGCACGAATCGAGGTTCAGACCCGATTGCGCTCGGCGGTTGAACTGCTCGAGGCTGCGGGCACGGCTGCCAGCGTCATCGAGTCGATCGAGGTCGCCGTCGAGGGGCTCCTGGGGGAGCGTTATCTCTCGCGCCGGGAAACCAAGAGCCTCGCCATCTTCGCGAACGGCACGACCCTCTCGAGTTTTCGTCTGGCGAACAGGCTTCGTGCACTCACCGCGGTCTCCGACCGGTTTGCCATCACGCCCCTGTTGCGTGCCGTCACGTTTTCCCACTCGGCTTTTGTGCTCGCGCTGTCACAGAATGCCGTTCGGCTCATCGACGTGTCGCCCGCACTGCCGGCCAGCGAGGTTGCAGTGCCCGACCTGCCTCACGACCTCAAGAGCACGGTCGCTCTCGACCTAACGAACGACCGCGAGACACTTGCCCACCTGCGCACATCCGAAGATCCAAAGGGGCGCATGCTCGAGTTTGCGCGGGCGGTAGACCGTGCGCTGCGTGCGGTTGTGGCCAACTCTGATCGGCCGATGATCCTCGCTGCGGCCGAACCGCTCGCGAGTATCTATCGCTCCGTCTCGTCTTACTCGCGACTCGCAGAATCGGTGATCGCGGGCAACCCCGAGGAGAGGTCGCCCAGTGAGCTGGCCGCGAGGGCCACTCCGATTCTCGACACCGCACACGCGGCCGAGTTGGCCGTCGAGACCGCGCGGTTTCACGAGAGTACAGCGCGGGGCCTGTGCGACGACACCCTCAGCGGTGTCTCTCTCGCTGCCACATCGAAGGTGATCGACACGCTGTTCGTCGACATCGACCAGCGCATCCCGGGCCGCGTCGACGAAGTGACCGGAGCCATCACCGGCAACGAGCCCGACGATGCGTCTCACTACGACGTGATCGACGAGATAGTGCGACGAGCGCTGCTCTCAGACGCGAAGATTTTCGCCGTGCGTGGCACCGACGTGCCCGGAAACGGTCCGGTCGCCGCAATCCTCCGATTCCCGGTCAACGCGTAACGTGCGTGCAGCTGGCGATGGCCCACATGAACGTGTTCCGTAACCGCATTGATGGCGGTCAGCAGCTCGCCGCACGACTTCGACCCCTGAAGGGCCCCGACATCGTCGTGCTCGGGTTGCCACGCGGCGGCGTGCCCGTCGCGGCCGAGGTGGCGAAGGCTCTCGACGCTCCACTCGACGTGATTGTCGTACGCAAGCTGGGCCTGCCGGGCCAGCCGGAGGTGGCGATGGGCGCCATCGGCGAGGGTGGCCTTCGCGTACTCGACACCGATATCCTCAGCAGGTCTGGGGTCACGCAGGTCGAACTGTGCCAGGTGGAGGAGCGTGAACGCGCGATACTCGATGTGCGAAGCGCACGAATACGACGAGGTCGGAACCGCATCGATCTCACCGGTCGTACCGCGATCGTCGTCGACGACGGCATCGCCACCGGCTCAACAGCGCGGGCGGCGTGTCGGGTCGCACGGCAGCTCGGCGCTGCGCGGGTGATCCTCGCCGCGCCGGTGGGCGCGCACGACACCGTCCAACGCATCAGCGACGCAGACGAAGTGGTGTGCGTGTGCACTCCGCCGCAGTTTCTCGCGGTGGGCAACCACTACCGCGACTTCTCGCCGACGAGCGAAGAAGAAGTAATCGCGCTTCTGGACGCCGCAGCGCGACGTCGTGGAAATCCCTCAGCGCACGGCGCACGACAATGACCGATTTAGGGCGGTCGCTATGACGCGCGGGTGTGATTCGAGAAGAAATCCGCGTTGCATCTGCTTGGCCACGCGCCGGTGCCGGATGGGTCCGACATGAAACCGAGCCGACCAGATGGTGACCGCACTGAGCTGGTTCGATCGGCGCAGGCGTGATGCACGAGCTGAAGCGAGAGCGGTGCCGACGGGTATTTTCGTATACTGAACACAGGACGGGCGGGTGAGCCTTTTCGTGCGGCATCGTCGAGCGCAGACGCGACTACAACCAGATGAGTTGCACGAAACGCAACCAGTTTTCCCACGATCATCAGAGGCGCATCGCGGCTCTAGGCCCATCTCGGTTTCGAGCAGACCACACGAAGGAGTAAGAGCGTGAAGATCGTCGTTCTCGTGAAACAGGTGCCAGACACGTGGGGCGATCGCACACTCACATCCTCGGGAGTGCTCGACCGGCAGGCCAGTGAGTCCGTTATCGACGAGATCAATGAACGCGCTCTCGAAGTCGCCCTCAGCTACCAGGACTCGAATGACGCCGAGATAGTCGCCCTCACCATGGGCCCGGCATCGGCAACCGATGTACTACGCAAGTGCCTCGCGATGGGGGCGGATTCTGCGGTCCATGTAGTGGATGACGCCTTGGCCGGCTCCGACCTCGGCTGGACATCAGCCGCGATCGCAGCCGCGATCTCGAAGGCCGGATACGATCTCGTGATCGCGGGCAACGAATCGACGGATGGTCGTGGCGGAGTTATTCCCGCCATGGTCGCCGAGCACCTGGGGGTTCCGCACCTCACCTTTCTCACCTCGGTCGAGATCTCACCAGAGCGAATCTCCGGTGAGCGCGACACCGAGAACGGCACGGTGAGCGTGCACGCAGCACTTCCCGCGGTGATTTCGGTAACCGAGCGGTCTGCCGAACCGCGCTTTCCGAGCTTCAAAGGCATCATGCGTGCCAAGAAGAAACCTCTCGATGTGTTGACGATCGCAGACCTGGATCCGGACATTCTGTCGGGTATGGGGCGCTCAGTCGTCCTTACCGCGACGCAGCGACCTGCGCGCTCCGCGGGCACAAAGGTTGTCGATGAAGGAAACGCGGGCAATCAGCTCGCTGAATTCCTTGCCGCAGAGCACTTGATTTAGGGAGTTGTCGAAGATGTCGAATGTGTTGGTGCTGGCTGAGGTCTCGAACACCGGCCAGATCCGTAACAGTGCTGGGATGTTGCTTGCGGCGGCATCGTCGCTCGGCACGCCCGTTGCCGTGGTCGCAGCGGCGCCGGGTGCGGGTGCTGCTCTGGTCGAGCCGCTTGGCGCTCTTGGGGCACAACTGGTCTATGTCGCCGAGACCGATCAGGTTGACGTGCTGCTGTCGTCGCCTCAGGTGGAAGCCCTGGTCGCGGCAGCGCATGCGCTCACAGCGTCGACCATCCTTCTCGCGAACTCGGCGGATGGCCGAGATGTAGCCGCCCGACTGGCCGTGCGACTCACGGCTGGCTTGGCGATCGATGCGATCGGCGTTCGCGAAGAAAACGGCAGGATCGTCGCGACGCATTCCGTTTTCGGCGGGTCATATACGGTCGAGTCGGCGTTCGACGGGGAAGTCGCCATCGTTACGGTGCGCCAAGGCGCGATCGAGGGGAAGGCGGATGCCGCGATCCCGACCGTCACCACCGAGTCCATTTCGGTCGATGCGGCGAGTTCCGGCGTCATCGACGCCGTCCACGAGGCGGTGACTGCTACCGATCGGCCCGAACTACGGGCGGCAACCACAGTCGTTTCGGGTGGCCGTGGGCTGGGGTCCGCCGAGAAATTTGTACTCGTCGAGCACTTGGCTGATGCGCTCGGTGCTGCGGTCGGAGCGTCCCGCGCTGCCGTTGATGCCGGGTATGTCGACCATGCTTTGCAGGTCGGCCAGACCGGTGTCACTGTAGCGCCCCAGCTATACATTGCGCTCGGAATCTCGGGCGCGATCCAGCACCGCGCAGGCATGCAGACGGCAAAGACGATCGTGGCGATCAATAAGGATGCCGATGCGCCGATCTTCGACATCGCAGACTTCGGTATAGTCGGCGACGTGTTTACCGTCGTTCCCCAGCTCATCGAGGCCATCGGCAAGCGAACCAGTTGATGGCACAACCAACGTCGAGGCTCGCCGCATTCAGACAGAGCCGGTGGTTTGCGCTTGTCTGGATCGTGCCCGTCACGATCGTGGTACTTGCGCTCATCGTGCTCGCCGCACGGGGTGTTCGGGCGCTTCCCGCGATGCAGTCCTTTATGAAGGACTTTCCCGGCGCATCCCCACTACCGACGTCTACACCGGTCGGCTTTCCGGCTTGGCTGGCCTGGCAACACGGACTTAACGTCTTCTTCATCATGTTTATCGTCCGTTCGGGCTGGCTGGTGAGAACCACCAAGAGGCCTGACGCGTACTGGACCCGCAACAACAAGGGGCTCATCCGTACCCCTGGTTCTCCCGTGCGCATCAGCCTCAACCTGTGGACACACATCTCGTTCGATACCCTGTGGGTGCTGAATGGTGTGGCCTTCTACGTGCTGATCTTCGCGACCGGACAGTGGCTGCGCATCGTGCCCACCCGCTGGGACATATTTCCCAACGCGATCTCCGCCGTCATCCAGTACGCCTCGCTCACGTGGCCGGTCGAAAATGGCTGGGTCAACTACAACGCTCTCCAGGTGCTGAGCTACTTCGTCGTCGTGTTCGTTGCGGCCCCGCTCGCGCTGATCACCGGTATCCGGATGTCGCCGGGGCTCGCCGCGCGCTTCATCCCCCTGGCGAAAGTGTTTCCACTGCCGGTTGCTCGTAAGATCCATTTTCCGGTGATGGTGTTCTTTGTTGCGTTCATCATTGTGCACGTCACCCTCGTGCTCGCAACCGGCGCGCTCAACAACCTGAACCACATGTATGCGGTGAGTAACGACAACGGCTGGGCCGGATTCTGGATTTTCGCGGCATCCGTCATTGTCATGATTGCCGGCTGGCTCGCAGCCGGGCCGGTCGTGTTGCGTTCCATCGCTGGGCTATCCGGCAAGGTCGGCCGCTAGGAACCCGTGCGGATGTGACGCTTTCTACAACCGTCTTCGTCGGGTGTTGGCGCCGGAGGTACGCTGACGAACGTGAGCAACTACCGACCTCCTGTTTCTGATCTTGCCTTCGTCCTCGAGCACGTTGTGGGCTATCCAGACGTAGCGCGCATGCCGGGCTACGAGCATGCGGATATGGACACCGTCGGCGAGCTCCTGCAGCAATGCAGCGATTTCATGGTCAACGTCGTGGCCCCCACTAACCAGCCCGGCGACGTCGAGGGCGCACATCGCGAGACCGATGGTTCGGTCGTGACGCCGGCGCCATTCTCAGAGGCCTACCGTCAGTACGTCGAGGCCGGCTGGAATTCGGTTCCGTTTCCAGAAGAGTTCGACGGCGGGGGGTTTCCCTGGTCGGTGGGCTTGGCGATCCAGGAAATGCTTGGCTCATCGAATATGGCTTTCGCGCTCTGCCCGCTGCTCACCCAGGGCGCGATCGACGCGCTCCTGCACTACGGCGACGATGAACAGAAGCGGCGCTACCTGCCCAAGATGATCAGCGGCGAGTGGACCGGAACGATGAACCTCACCGAACCGCAAGCCGGATCGGATGTCGGGGCGCTCACCACGCGCGCCGTGCCCCAGGCCGACGGCAGTTATGCGATCACCGGCCAGAAGATCTTTATCACCTACGGCGACCACGATCTGGCTGAGGAGATAGTGCACCTGGTACTCGCGCGCACACCCGGTGCCCCCGCCGGCACCAAGGGCATCTCGTGCTTCATCGTTCCCAAGTTCCTCGTGAACGAGGATGGCTCGCTCGGCAAGCGCAACGGCGTCAACTGCCTGTCGATCGAGCACAAACTCGGCATCCACGGTTCGCCGACCTGTGTGCTCGCCTACGAGGATGCGACGGGCTACCTCATCGGCGAGGAGAACCAGGGCATGCGGATCATGTTCGTCATGATGAACAGCGCGCGGCTCTCCGTCGGCGCTCAGGGTCTGTCGATCGGCGAGCGCGCCTATCAGGGGTCGCTCGCGTACGCCCAGGAGCGGCGGCAGGGCCTCGCGATCGGAGCGACCGGAACCGACTCGGCGATCATCGAGTTTCCCGACGTGCGCCGGTTACTGATGACGCAGAAGGCGTACCTTGCCGCGCTGCGCCGTCTCATGCTCTTCAACGCTGTGCAGATCGACCGCAGCACCCACGATCCGGATGAGTCGTTGCGCATCAGGGCGGGCGAAATCGTGGGATTGCTTACCCCGATCTGCAAGTCCTTCGGCACCGATTTGGGTGTGGAGATCAGTTCCCTTGCCCTGCAGGTTTACGGCGGCATGGGATTCATCGAGGAAACCGGTGCTGCGCAACACTATCGAGACGTGCGGATCACCCCGATTTACGAGGGCACAAACGGCATTCAGGCCGCTGACCTGGTCGGTCGCAAGCTTGGAGTGCGCGACGGCGCTTCGGTCATGGAGTTCATCTCGACCATGCGCGAGATCGAGGCGGAGTTGGCGAGTGCTGGCGCCGAGTTCGACGCGATCCGAGAGGAGCTCAGCCGACAGTTCGATGTGCTCGAGAGGGCCACCGGATGGATGCTGCGCACCGGGCTCTCTGACCCGAACGCCGTGCTTTCCGGTTCCACGCCTTACCTGCGCATGTGGGGGCTGTGCGCCGGGGGCTGGTTGTTGGCGCGTTCGGCACTTGCCGGACTGGCAACCGGCGATGTCGAACTGGCGGAAAGCCAGCTTGTACTCGCGCGATTCTATGCCGAGCAGCTTCTCCCGCAGGCTGCTGGCCTGCTCGGGGCGGCAACCGCAGGATCCCGCGACCTGTTCGCGCTGGATGCACACCAGCTGTAGGGCCTCAACTTACGTGCACTGACGGCCTGCGCTTGACGTCTTTCTCTGACTCGCGCAAAACCTCGCGCGTCACGGGTGCGACTTCGCCAGCCCCTGTCACGAGAAAACGGAACATGTTGGAGATGGGGTTGCCTTCCGTCCACTCGAAGTAAATCGTGGGCACGGTCCCTGTGATATCCCGAATCTCGAGAAGAACAGCGGCAAGGGTGTTCGGCACGTTTCCGCTATTCACCTTGAGCACCCGGAAACCGTGAACCTCGACACCTTCCACGAAAAGATCTTCTTCGAAGTCCGACGAGTCGGCATGATGCACCTCGAGAAAGATCGTGTGGGAACGCTGCGGAATGTGGCTGTATCGGCGCTCGTCGGTGTTCTTCGATCGATACTCTGCTGCGCTGCCGCCATCCGGTTCATTGGCGATGATGCGCACCGCGCCGATCTCGGCATCATCCTTCACAAATTTAACGGCAGTTGCATCGAGCGCCACCGACGTGGCTCGCAGCTCGAACGAGCGTTGCACGCGCGACACGAGCGACACGATGATGATGCCCAGGATGAAGAGGGCGGCAATACGAATGCCGTCCGGTCGTTCAATCACGTTGACGATCGTCGTGTAGACGAACACAAGGGAGACGATCGCAAATGCGATAGCTCGACGCGGTTGCCGCTTGCGGCGGCACGACAACGTGACCGCAACGGAGGCCGAGGTAATGAGCACGAGTACGCCCGTGGCATATGCCCCGCCCTGCGCGTCGACGTTGGCCCGGAACACGATGGTAATCAGAATCGCGATGGTGGTGAATACGAGAACGAGTGGCCGCACGGCGCGAACCCAGTTGGGTGCCATACCGTAGCGCGGAAGGTAGCGCGGAACCAGGTTGAGCAGCCCGGCCATCGCCGATGCGCCCGCAAACCACAGGATGCAGATGGTGCTGATGTCGTACGCGGTTCCGAAGATCGGACCGAGGTATTGGTGCGCCAGGAATGCGAGCGCCCGCCCGTTGGCCTGACCCCCGGCTTGGAACTCTTTCTGCGGAATGAGGAACGTGGTGACCAAGCTCGAGGTGACGAGGAATGCACTCATGATGAGGGCGGCCGTCGTGAGCAGTCTCCGGGCGCCCTGAATTCGGCCAGCGTGATTCGTCACGGTATCCGTCGACTTGCCGGTGATTTGCGGCATCACCGCGACACCGGTCTCGAAGCCGGACAGACCGAGCGCGAGCTTCGGGAACACCAGCAACGCGATGCCCACCATGATGAGCGGATTGTTTCCATGCTGGGTGTTGAGGGTCGTCCACCAGTCGGACACCACGACCGGGCTCGCCAAGACCTGGCCGATAGAGACCACGATCACCACAACATTGAGTGCGAGATAGACGGCAACAAGCACCACCGCGATGCCGATCGCCTCGCGGAACCCGCGGAGGAAGACGGCAGCGAGCAGCGCGACAAGTACGAGAGTGATGAGTACCTCGTTGCCCGCGAACCAACTGGGGGCGAACGGGTTCTCGATGGCGTGTGCTGCTGCATCCGCTGCGGAGAGGGTGATGGTGATCATGAAGTCGGTCGCGGCGAAACCCAGAAGCACGAGAACGAAGATCTTGCCGGCCCACCAGGGCAGCAGTCGCTCGAGCATCGCGATCGACCCTGAGCCGTTGGGACTCTCTTGAGCCACCCTGCGGTACACCGGAAGTGCTCCCGCCAGGGTGAGCACTACGAGCACGATAGTCGCAAGCGGAGAGAGCAACCCGGCAGCGATGGCCGCGATCGCCGGCTGGTAGCCGAGGGTCGAGAAGTAGTCGACGCCAGTGAGGCACATGACGCGCCACCAGGAGTGCGTCTTCTCGACGGTCTTTGCGTGCGGCCCCTGGTGAGCACCTGATTTGTCGACGAGGCCGTCGAAGAACCAGCTGCGGAATGCTCCCGGTTTCTTCGCCGTTGCCCGTTCATCGGCGATCGTCATTGCCGTGCTCCCATCGAGTTGTAGCGTGCGAGGGCGTCAGCGTCGCGGGAATAGGTTACCGAGCTTCGTGCGGTGTCGAGTGCTTCGACCGGGTCTACTGCGGCGCGGGCGAGCATGAGTTGCCGCTCGGCTTCTGCCAGGCGGGTACGCGCCTCGACACCGCCACCGTTGTTGCCGATGAACGCGTGCACTGCCGCGATCTGGCTCGTCGCCGCGATCAGCGTACCCGTGAGCGCCGCGCGTGCATGATCGAGGCGTTGCGCCTGGTTGCGCGCACTCGCGAGTGCGGTATCGAGTTGTGAAACCGCGTCGCCGATGGCACCGAGTGCAGCGACCGGGTTCGCTGGGGCGGTACTCGTGCGTGCGGCCGTGAGCTCTTTCACCACGAGGGCGATCGCATCGATGATCGTTTTGCCGGTATCGGCGTCTGGGGCCTGATCGCGCTCGTCGTGTGCCTCGGTGAGGTCGGCATCCGTCTTGGTGACGAGTGTCGCAAGGGCGTCGTCGGCGTCGGCGAGAGCGCTCGCGGTGGTGTCTACGGCGTCGAGCAACTGTGCTGCCCGGTGCTCGGCTTGGCCGCACTCCTGCAGGGTGGCATCGACGTCGCTCACTCCGGACGCCGAGATACCGGGTGCAGCGGCGTCTGCCGCTGTAGTGGCAGCGGCGAGTTGTCTGGCCGCGTCATCAGGGTTTCCCGCTACGTCCGCGAACGTGCTCTTCGCATACTTTTTTGCCAGATCAGCGACGGTTGCCCGCGCAGAATCGACCCGGGCGGATTCCGCAGCGATTCGGCTTCGCAGGTCGGCCAGCGTGGCTCCTGCGTTGGCCTCCGATCGGCGGCGGGCGGCGAAGGCTGCCTCCTGCGCATCGAGCGCGGACTCCGCCTGCCCGCACAGAGCAATGATCTGCTGCGTCCACTGACGGGCATCCTGGTCGGAGTCTGAGAATGCGTCATCGAGCTTCTGCTTGAGGTGGAAGGCCTCGGCGATCGTCGCGCGAGCGTTGGCGAGGACGGCCGCGAATGGCTTCGCCGCATCCGCTCCGAACTGTGCGATCGCGAAGCCGAGCTCGTCATCGCCCGCCCTAAGCCGGTCGTCGATGTGTACGAGGAGGGTTCCTGCCTGCACCGTAAGACCCGCGAGACCGTCGGGCGCCACGTCGCGGATTGCGGCTTCCCCATGCCGTCGGAACAGAATGGCGAAGCCCACGGTACCGAGCACTATTACGAGTACGACGAGAGTGATGATGGCCACGCTCGTGCCCCGGATCAGCCCCGGATCAGCGGCAATCAGCTGGCCGAACAGCATCGTTCGATCCATGATCACCAGTCTACGCTGTCACTTGTCTTGCGAAACTCGCGCTCGGCTCCCCGGGTTTCGGCTCTCGCACGCTTAAGGTTGCCTCGTGTGGCGTGCCGACAGACATGACGAAGATTTCGTCGAGAACCCAGCGGATACCCATGCCCACACGCACGCCCAACTGCCCGCACCGCAGGCCCTCAGCCTCGGGGATCCCGCCTACCAGGTCGGAAACGTGGCAGATCCGGTGTGGGCAGAGTGGCGGGCAGAACTCGGCGCGATCGGCGGGGTATCCTCACTTCTGCACTTCGTAGACAGTGCGCGCACACGCATCGAATTATCGACCACGCACCCCGGTGGGCTAGCACAGTTCATTACCGGCAAAACCACGCTGCTCTCTAATCTGATCCGCGACGACGTAGCGCTGCGGAGTGCGCGTGTTGCTGCCAACGCGATCGCGGCCAAAGGTCTCGAACTTGCGACGGCGCGCGGAATCGACTCGATCCATCTCGGTATCGGCATTGCCGAGTGGCAGCACGACGGGGTGGATTACCGCGCGCCCGTTCTTCTACGCCCGCTCGCCATCCGCCGTCACGGTCGCGACTTTGAGGTGAAGTTGCGCGGGGCTGCGTTCCTCAATCCCGCGCTCGCCGAGGCGCTGCGTGAGCAGTATCGACTCGTGCTCGACGCCAACGCTTTCGTCGCGCTCACCGATGATGACGGCACGTTCAAACCGAATCCGGTGATTGACCGTTTGCGTGGGCTCACGTCGCACCTCGACTGGTTCACCGTGCAGCCGCGCCTCGTAGTCTCGTCGTTCGCGGATGTCGCTACGGCGCTTGAGGCAGACGCGGCAGAACTCGCTCACCCCATCCTCGATGCCCTCGCCGGCAATACTGCAGCGAAGTGGTCGATCGAAGAGAGCTATCTACCGCTAGCCACCGTGCCCTCAGATGAACGCCCGCCGCAGACCGACGTGCTTCTCCTCGATGCGGATGCCGAGCAGGATGCGGTGATCGCCCAGATTGCGGCGGGAACGTCACTCGTCGTCAAGACACTCCCTGGCACCGGCGGTACCCAGACGATAGTGAACGCGATCGGCGCGCTGGTGGCCCAGAACAAGCGCATCCTGGTCGTGAGCGCGCGTCGGGCATCGTTGCGCGGCATCGCGCAGCGCCTCGGGGATATCGGGCTGTCCGGCCTCGCCGTCGCGCCGCGCACGCTTCGCCGAGACGTCGTGCGCTCGATTTCTCGCAGTGAGAAGTCGAGATCACCGCAGGTCGGCGAAGTCGACGAAGCGCTCGTGCGTTTGCGCAAGGTGCTGCTTGACTACCGTCGCGGACTCGCGCGCCCAGATTCTGTGCTTGGTATCTCGGTTCTGGAGTGCGTCACCGAACTGAGTCGCCTCGCCCTGTTGCCGACGGCTCCGCGCACTACTGCCCGCCTCAGCCGTCAGGCGGTCGAGAACCTTGCCGCGGATCGCCGACGCGCGGCGGAGATCATGATCGCTGCGGCGAACCTCGGGGAATTCAAGTACGGGCCCGGAGACTCACCCTGGTACGGGGCGCACTTTGCCACGAGTGCGGATGCCGCGCACGCCCACGAACTTGCGAAGGGTCTCAACGACGACGCGCTTCCGCGTCTCGTTGACCTCGCGACCCACCTCATCTCGGGAACGCACATGCGCCCGTTCCAGACCCTCTCGGAACTCGGAATTTACCTTAGGCTGCTCACCGACCTGCGCGATACGCTCGACCGATTCCTACCGATGGTTTTCGATCGCTCGCTCAGTGAACTCATCGGGGCCACCGGTGCTAAGCGAGATTTCCCCGAAATGTCGCGGGGAAACCGTCGACGGCTCAAGAAGCTGGCGAAGGAATACGTGCGGCCCGGCGTGCACATAAGCGACATGCACGGCGCGCTCGTGCGCATCCAGCAGCAACGTGTGATGTGGCAGCGGTTCGTAGCTCACGGTGCGACCCCCGAGGTGCCGGTGGGCATCGGCGATGTGCAGGTTGCGTTCCAGCGCGTTGCCCAAGACCTCACGTCGCTCAACCAGCCGCTAGGACTGGTGACGCGCGAGACGCAACTCGAGAACCAGCCGATCGCCGCGTTGCGCGAACGCGTCGCGGGCCTCTCCGCCGAATCGGATGTGCTCCACAACCTGCAGGAACGTTCGACCCTCATGACCGAGTTGCGCGATCTTCAGCTCGACCCGCTTACTACTGACCTCGCGGTGCGCCACGTACCAGAGGATCAGGTCGCCGCCGAGTTGGAACTCGCCTGGTGGCAGTCGGCACTCGAGTCTTTGTTGGAAGCGGACCGCGCCCTGCTTAACGCCAACACGACGGTGCTCGACCGCCTCGAGGCAGATTTTAGCCTCGTCGATGAAGCGCACGCCTCCGGCAGTGCACAGTTGCTCGGATGGCAGCTCGCCGAGAATTGGAAGATCGGCCTCGTCGACTGGCCAGATGAGGCGAAGGCGCTGAAGAAGCTTCTGGCGAGCGATTCGATGACTGCATTCGACCTGCAAACCACTGCTCCGCACCTGGCGCGCTCGATCGCGCCGGTCTGGCTGGTGTCCCCGTACAACATCGATGAGATTCCCGCAACGGTTCCGTTCGATGCCGTGATTCTGGTCGATGCCGGCGCGACGACGATCGCAGAAAATGCCGGTGCCATCCGTCGGGCCAAGCAAGTCGTGGCATTCGGCGACCCGGTCACCCAGACCCCGGCTCGCTTCCAGATAGCGGTCGAGCCGGAGGTTCTGCCGGGCGATAACGAAGACCTACACGCGGCATCCGCACTTGCCCGACTGTCAGACCTGCTTCCGACGCTCACGCTCACGCGAAGCTACCGGCCCGGCGGCGAAGATCTGGCCGAGCTCGTCAACCGCCGTTTCTACGGTGGAAGAATTGAGTCGTTACCGTGGGCCGGCAGCTTCCTCGGTCACGGTAGCCTCGCGCTCGATTATGTCGAAAACGGCACGGGCATGCCCGACGCAGACACCGGGGCAGTCGAGAGCCCTGATACCGAGGTCGATCGTGTCGTTGAACTCGTTCTCGAGCACGCGGCACGCCGTCCGCACGAGTCACTCATGGTGATCACGGCGAGTGCGAAGCATGCGGTGCGCGTAGAGCAAGCCGTGCTCACGGCGCTCACGGCGCATCCCGAGCTCACCGAGTACATCATCGGGGATCGAGCAGAGCCGTTCGCCGTCATCACGATCGATCAAGCGGTAGCGCAGAGTCGCGACCGGGTGATCTTCTCGATCGGCTTCGGCCGTACGCCGCACGGTCGCGTTCTCTCCAACTTCGGCGCCCTCGGTGAGTCAGGCGGCGAGCGACTTCTTGCGGTCGCGATGACGCGCGCGCGCCGGTCGATGGTGCTCGTCACCTGCTTCCGCCCCGCAGACATCGACGACGGCAGGATGCAGCATGGGGCCATTGCGCTCGCCGAAATTCTGGGCGAGATCGGGGCCCGCGCTGCAGTCGAGCCGATTCCCGACGACAGCGACCCGATGCTCGTTGACCTGGCGCGCAGACTTGAGAAGCGCGGCGTGCGCGTCGCGCTTGGGCATCGTGGAAAGCTCGGGCTCGTGGCATCCCACGGCGGAATGTGCGCCGTCATCGAGACCGACATGGTCTTGCACAGCGCGAGCCTGCGCGAATCACTGCGTCTGCGCCCCGAACTGCTGCGCCGCCTGGGCTGGCACTACGTGCGCGTGCATGCCTTCGAGCTCTTCAGCGACCCGGATGCCGTGGCCACTCGCATCACCGCAATGCTCGGCGCTGGCCATGCGCTCAGCACGCAGCCGATCCCGATCATCGGTGCAGTGCAGGATGCCTGACCCAGATCGTGACCCAGCGGACGTCGCAGCGCCGCGCACGCGCCGTTCCCGACGGGTGACCACGGCAGCACCTGTGGGGTCAGACCCGAATCCGGTCGCCGAGCCGTCGCGCTCGACGGGAACGGAGAACGACGATCGCCTGAAGGCCGACAAGCCGCCGCACTGGGGCTCGCTGCCGTAAGCGAGAACTACCTCCCGGGCGGCGCGGCGTCGCGATTGGCGAGCAGGTCGCGAATCTCCGCGAGTAGTTCACGCTCGGTTGGCGGAGCATCCGCGACCTCTTCCTCCTGGGGACTCGATGCAGCTGCCGTGCGGCGAACGGGCTTGGGTGCGGCGCGAACAGCGGGGTGCTATGAACTGGAGGTAGATGCCGCCTTTGTCGATGGCGAAGCGGGCTTCGGGTCTTTCTTCGATTCTTTCTTTGCCGGCGGGGGCGAAGGTGGGGATGACGATGACGGCGACGAGTCGGATGAGGACGACGACGAAGACTCAGATGACGAAGACTCAGACGACGAGGACGGGGCAGCTGACTCAGCGGGCTTGGCTCGCGAGTCATTGCGGTAGAAGCCGGACCCCGTGAACGAGACGCCAACGGGGGAGAAGACCTTGCGCAGTTTACCGCCGCACACCGTGCAGACGGTAAGGGTGTCATCGGTGAAGGCCTGCACGATGTCGAAGGCGTTTTCGCACTCAGTGCAGCGATATGAATAGGTGGGCACGGCTGGATCCTTTAGGTAACGACAGAAGAGTTAGAAGGCGACAATGCCCGACGGGGTGACGACTCCATTGACGCGTTGGTCGTGCCGCTCACTCGGTACTGTGTCGACGAGCTCATCGTCGAAGATCACAGCATAGACCGGCGGGCAGTTCTCCATCGACCCGAGCGTTTTATCGAAGTACCCACTGCCCCAACCCATCCGCATTCCCGTGCGATCGACGGATGCCGCCGGCACGATGATGAGGCCGACCTCGTTGATCGCGATCGGGCCGAGCAACTCGCTCGTGGGGGTGGGCATGCCGGCCATGTCTTCGTCTTCGTCTTTGCCGTCATATGGCGCCCAATCGAGGAGTCCATCGGCGCGGGAGACCGGCAACAACACTCGAATGTCGCGCTCGCACGCCCACGTGAGAAACTGCCTGGTGGGCGGTTCATGGTCAGTCGAGAGGTATGCGGCGATAAAAGTCACGCCGAGATCGGTCGTGAGTTTGATGAGGTTTGCGGTGATCGCGGCCTCCGCGAGTTGCCGCTCGGTGGAGGTCATGATTCTGCGGCGCTCGCGCAACTCGGCGCGCAGGGCGCGCTTCTCGTGACTCGCGTCCTCGAACATGCTTCCAGTCTAGGAGGCGCTGGCAGATAGCCTTATGCGTATGCCCACCAGCTCTGGATCTTTCACGATCACAAAGGCCGTTATTCCCGCTGCCGGCTTGGGAACACGATTCCTGCCGGCGACTAAGGCAATGCCGAAAGAGATGCTTCCGGTTGTCGACAAGCCGGCCATCCAGTACGTCGTCGAGGAGGCCGTGGCGGCGGGCCTCACCGACGTGCTCATGATTACCGGCCGTAACAAGAGCGCCCTCGAGAACCATTTTGACCGGGTCGGCGAACTCGAGACGACTCTCGAAGAAAAGGGCGACACCGAGAAGCTTGAGAAGGTCAACTTTTCGACCGACCTTGCTGAGGTGCACTACGTGCGCCAAGGGGCGCCACTCGGCCTTGGCCATGCCGTGCAGCGCGCGCGCATGCACGTGGGTGACCAGCCATTTGCGGTGCTGCTCGGTGACGACATCATCGACTCGCGAGATGTACTGCTCTCGCGCATGATCGCCGAGCAGGGCCTACGCAATGCCTCCATCGTGGCACTCATGGAGGTCGATCCGAGCGCGGCCCACCTGTACGGCATCGCGACGGTGGAGCCGACGGATGATCCAGACGTCGTGCGCATCACCGGTCTTGTCGAGAAACCCACTTTCGGCGACCAGCTCTCGAATTACGCGATCATCGGTCGCTACGTGCTGCAGCCCCAGATCTTCGACGTGCTCGATAACACCCCGCCTGGCAAGGGCGGCGAGATTCAGCTCACCGACGCACTACAGGAGTTAGCGACGAACAACATCGCGGGTGGAGTCTTTGGTGTCGTGTTCCGCGGGCGCCGGTATGACACGGGCGACCGCGTCGACTACATCAAGGCCATCGTTCAGCTCGCAGTCGAGCGGGAAGATTTGGGTCCAGAACTTCGGCCCTGGCTCAAGACGTTCGTGGCCACCCTGGACTGAGCGATGGCCACTCCCGTTCCTACCCTCCGTGAGGGGAAAATTTCGATCCGCCCCATCCGGCTGCGGGATTCCCGCGCGCTCGAACGAGAGCTCATCGAGAATCGCGGCTGGCTACGCAAGTGGGAGGCGACCAACCCACATGGGCTGCTGTCATTCGATGTTCGCGCGAGCATCCGCAGCCTGCAGGCCAACGCGCGTGCCGGGCTCGGGTTGCCTTTCGCGATCGAGTACGACGGCCAGTTCGCCGGGCAACTAAACGTGTCATCGATCAGTTACGGCTCGCTCTCGTCAGCCACGATTGGCTATTGGGTGTCTGAGCGGTTCGCTGGCATGGGTGCAACCCCCACTGCTGTCGCGCTCGCGACTGATCACTGCTTCTTCGGCGTCGGGTTGCACCGCATGGAGATCTGCATTCGTCCTGAGAACGAGCCGTCACTTCGGGTTGTTGAGAAGCTCGGCTTTCGCTACGAAGGCCTGCGCCGCCGCTATATCCACATCAACGGTGACTGGCGCGACCACTTCTGTTTCGCGCTCACGGTCGACGAGATGCCGGTCGGCGTTCTTCGCCGCTGGCTCGATGGCAAGGTCAACCGAGCGGATGCCGCCATCCCCCCCACCGACCGCGCGAGAGCTGCCCGACCGCTGCTGCCCTGAGTTGCCGACACGAGCCGGATCAACCGGCGTTAGCGTGGCGATCCTCGTACCGTAGCGGTATGGAAACCACGGGCATTGGCGGCGGCATCTTGCTGGCCGTTGCTGCCGGGCTGTGGATGCTCTACCTGATTCCGAGTTGGCTGAGGCGCAGAACCATGTCAGATGTCGACCGCGCCGAGCAGCGCGCCGAGCAGCGCGCCGACCGCGCCGCCCGACTGGCGGATCGCGTGGCGCAGGCTCGGGACTTGGCCCAGGCCGGTGTTGTAGCGCAGGCTAGCGTCTCGATGCCGGCTCGCAGTTCGACCGTGACTAGCCGCGCGTATCGCCGTCGGCGTGCGCGGCTTCTCGCCTCGCTCGCGCTTCTCGCCTCGCTCGTGGCCATCGTGGTGCAGGTGTCGCTGGTCATCACCAGCGGAGCAGTCGCGGGTTCGGTGCTGGTACTCGGGGCGGGCGCGTTCGTTGGCATCTCGGCGCTCGCAGCGCTCCGTCGACTGGCCGACGTGAGCAACGCGAGGCGTACTGTCGCGGTACGACAGCGTCGCACCCAGCTCTCTATGCAGCACGTGGCACCGGTTGCTTCACCGTCGCCCTGGACCCCGGTGCCTCTTCCCCAACCGCTCTATCTGTCGCGCGCGGTCGCCCCGCCTGTGGTAGCCACCGATGCGATCGCAGAGTTGCAGGCCGCCGCAGCCTTCGCCGAACGCGCCTTGCGGTTTGCGCAGACCTCGCCCGAGGTGCTTCCCTTGTCTCGGCCCACGGCGAGCCGTTTCGCGGGCATGGGCATCATCGACCCGGGGGTCACCGAGCAGACCGACCTCGATGCTGTCTTGAAGCGCCGCCGCGCCGCCGGCTGACCCCCTCACCGAACCCTCCGGTTGCGTTGTGCACGTCGCGGTTTGGCGAACTGCAACCACCCCGCTCGCGGATAGGTTTCGGCCACCCCGCTTGCGGATGATAGGTTAACGGAGCATCACGGGCCCTTGGCGCAGTTGGTAGCGCGCCTCGTTCGCATCGAGGAGGTCAGGAGTTCAAATCTCCTAGGGTCCACCAAAGAAGGCTTACTGCAATTGACGTCCTCGTCGATGCCAGTGACGCTATGGCCGAATCCCATCGGGATCTCGCCGTCGGTGAGTTACGGCGATAACCTGCATGACATCCGCTCCGTCGAAGTAGATGAACTACAGAAAGTGCGGGAATCTTCTCAGTGCCACTTGCCGCACTTTGTCGCAGACAGTTCGGAAAAGCCGCGGCGAATCTCGCACGTGGGTGACTGCCTCGCCAAGGTTCTCGATTAACCCTGGGCATGCTCGGGTGCGTTCTCTAGGTACCAGTCGAGAATGCTTTCAATCTCACCTTCCGCGGACGCGCGAAGGATGAGCCGAGCGCTCACGGGAGTCGGCTACGCAACTCCGCCTCGACGTCGCCCCACGGACGACCAGAATCTGGGTTCGCCGAAAGGTCGACAAGGCGCTCGTCGAGCATGTCGCGCTCGGCTTCCGTAACCGGAAGGCTGTCGTGATCGAGTGTCTGCCAGAGTTCACTGATCAGCTCCAAGCGATCGGCAGGGGTCAACCGCTTCGCCTGCGTCAGAAACACCTGATCGACCATGAACCGATGATACTGGCGCATGCCGACAGAGCGGGCCGCGCGTGCGGATGCCGTCAACTACGCGCCAGACTTCGAAGTGACAGTATCGGCGATCTCCTGAACCCAGGCGTGGGTGTCGTCGACATCCTCGTACCTGCCGACCTCGATGTCGTCGATGCCGATCTGGATCGCGGCGCGAAGGGCTGCGAGTTGCTCCGATTCAACGTCGGCCACGGCCCGCCGCTGTTCAGACACCGTCGACTCCTTTCGCCCTGCGCCCAGCGTACGTCGCGGCTTGGGGGAGTGGCCTTCTTGGTGGGCTCCTTTGCGAAGATCGCCTCGATGGCGTTGCGCTTGGTTTGGGCCTCGCGCTCGATGTCCGCTCGAACCGTCTCGGCACGCTTGAGCACGTGCGGATCGGACTTGCTGCGTTCGATCCAGTCCTCCAGCGAGAGACGGATTTCTTCGGTGACACTGCGGTCGTTGAGTTGGGCGATGACGTCCAACTGCGCTCGCAGGTCATCTGTGATGCGAACCGCCAGGGTGCGCATCTGACTTGTCGCTCCCGCGTACTGCGGGAACCCGGATGTCTCACTCATGTGAGCCACCTCCTCATTCTTGATGCGGCCGACGAACCGGATGGTTCCTCTGCAAGCCGCACGGCAATGAGGAGCGGACTTCGAATTATGCTCCGGTATGGAAGGAGTTCAATATTCCGATCGGCCGAATCCATTGTGAAATTCGCGACGGCAGCTCGGAAGGCTATGACGGGGCAGGTGGCGCGGTAACGGGTGTGATGGCACGGTCGCTATCTAGTCAGAAATTCCGACGCATCACGATCCGTGCTATGTGCCGGTGTTGATTTCTTTGAAATAGCAGCTGTAGTTGTAGCTGGAGTCGTTGTATCGGCAAAGGTAAGCGCTGGAGCCACGACGGTTACGAGTGCGCCTGCTGATAGTATTCTCATACTAAAAACGTTAGAACATATCTTCGTATCCTGTTCGTGTGCAAATAATCATCCCGGGACAATAAAGTTGAGGAACGCAAACATTAATGCATAGGCAGTAAGACCGATAATCACGTTACGGATAAAGTCGATTGCTTTCTTGGTCTGTTCAGTGTTACGAAGAACTAGTGTAAAGAATCGATCCATAGACAATGCCGCCAACAGCAGCAATACCAACTCCAGCAGTCAATATATTGATAACAACCAGTAACAACCCCCATACTCCATTTTGGGTCGTATCGACAACTGGGTCAGAGCCGTCATGACACTTTCCAGAGGCATGGCCACATAATGCCTGGTATTTTGTTGCGTCCATCGACTAGATACGTAATAACATTAGTAGAAAGTTTAATCAAACCACTATGAGCAATCCAT
The DNA here is from genome assembly GCA_025351795.1 of Salinibacterium sp. GTDB lineage: Bacteria > Actinomycetota > Actinomycetes > Actinomycetales > Microbacteriaceae > Rhodoglobus. The sequence continues at coordinate 21,797 of JANXVG010000038.1, forward strand.
TCCCAACCGAACCTACATCAAGTCAATACACAGAACCAACGGGCACACCTGTTGCTGACGTCGTTGATCCTAACGAAGCAGCAGATGCTGCAAAGGCAAAAGCTAAGCGCCAAAAACGTACCCTAGGAATAGTTGCTGGTATTGCAGGTGGCGCTACGCTGCTTGGTGCCGGCGGGGCAGTCGTTTTCAATACTTTGCGTGGTCCAGCAAACGCTGGCCCTACACCAGTTGGTACTCCTACCTCAGAAAGTACACCTACCCCCAGTGCCAGCGCAGAATCAGAATTATTTGACGCAAAAACACTTGATATCCCTGCTAACGCAAGTGACGAGCAAATTCTGGAAGGCTATACCACTACACTCAGCGCCGAACTTACGGGTAATCTTGATGCCAACGCAATACAAGCTCTAAGTAAAGAGTTTAAGAAACCTGAGAATTTT
>JANXVG010000079.1 GCA_025351795.1 Salinibacterium sp.
CGCGGTCTTCAGCTGGTCGGCGTAGACGGCGTAGTACGCGGCGATTTTCGTCTGGTCCGCGGCAAGCGACGGAACAACGGTCATCTGCCCGGTGTTCGCCATTGCCAGCTGGAACGTGGACGTCTGGGTGAACTCGATGAATTTCTCGGCGGCGTCTTTGTGCTTTGACCCCTCGGTGAGGACGATGTCTTCACCACCGACGACGCTGACTGATCCGCCCGCCCCCGCCGGTATCGGAGAGTAAATCGGTGCGAACGATGGATACGAACCCTTCCAAATTCCCGCCATCCATGGACCGTCGAAGATGGTGGCATACGTGGTTTTCGGCAACCCGTCCTGGGTTCCGACGGCACCCGCATTGCCCGTGATCAGGTTAGGGATCAACCCTTCCTTGTAGTAATTGACCAGCATCGAGACCGTCTTAACATTGGCCGCGCTATTGAGATACCCGCTCGCCTTCGTCTCAGCTTGGTTGGTGATCTTGCCACCTCCGGACCAGAGCCACGGCGAGATGTTCCAGGCTCCGAGTCCGCCGTCGGCGAAGAGGGCTACTCCCGTTCCCTTCAGCTTGTCGGCCATGCTCGAGAGCTCAGCGAAGGTCGTGGGCGGGGCAGAGACTCCGGCCTTGTCCAGCGCGGCTTGGCTCGTGATGAGCACCCGGGTGTTCGTGTCGAGAGGAAGGCCGTAGTACTTGCCCTTGTAGAGATTGGTTGCCACGGTGCCGGGATAGTCCTTCGCGGCCAACGCGGTGTACCCGGCCATGCTGGTGGACAGTGGAGCGAACACACCGAGTTGCGCGAACTGCGGGACCCAGCCAATGTCGGATCGGACGAGGTCGGGCAACTGCCCGCCCGCTGCGCTCGTCGTGAGTTTTTGGAGCAGCGAGCTGTACGCGATGTCCGTGTATTTGACGGTGACGCCGGGGTTGGCCTTTTCGAAGGCGGGGATCAACGTCTTGTTCAGGGCGTCCTGCTGGGTTGAGTTCCCCCCGTTTCCGTATGCCCCCCAGAAAGTCAGTGTGACCGGGGCGGCACTCGTGCTCGGTGTGCTCGCTGTGCAGCCAGTCGCCAGCAGCGACATGGCGGTGGCGGCTACCACCGCCAGTCCGAGCTTGTGTGAACGCATCATTGCGGTTCTCCTTGCGTGATCGAGGGACACGGATGTTGGTATCGCACGCTGTTAGCGCGATAGGATAGTTTTACGTCAAAACTAATTCGATGTCAATCACTCGAAGATTTCATGTCTAACTGGTATTTATCTTGATTGACGAAAGTAATTAGCTATGCCACGCTTGAGCTTCACGTGCGAATGGAGGGGGGAGGATGCGCATTGCAACGCCTCCGTGGGCGCCGGACGTTGGTGCGTCACGGTCGGTCGCGCTTCAGGTCCTGATCAATGGCCCGATATCCCGCAGCGACATCGCGCGAAAGCTCGACCTTTCAGCCGGATCCCTGACGCGCTTGAGCACGCCGTTGATTGAGAGCGGACTGCTAGTCGAGGTTGAGGAGACTGCGGACGGCAAAGCCGGTCGTCCTTCGCGGCCCCTCGACATCGTCCCTGATTCCCAGCACTTCATCGGAATGAAGCTCACGGCGGATGCCATCGTCGGGGTGCTGACCGATCTGCGAGCGAATATCCTCGACTCGAAATCGGTCAGCCTGACTACGCGCGATCCACAAGCGGTAGTCGCGCTTATCGCCGAAGTGGCGGGCCATCTGGCGAGCACCGTCACCACTGTCACGGCAATTGGAGTCGGGCTCGGCGGGTTAGTCACGGAGCATTCCACTGTGCGCAGCGCGCCTTTCCTCGACTGGTCGGAGGTTCCCCTGGGAACAATGGTGGAGAGCGCTACCGGACTGCCGACGGTTATCGAGAACGATGTCGTCGCTTTCACCGAATCGGAGCACTGGTTTGGAGCCGGGCGCGGCCTCGACGGATTCGCCGTGCTCACGCTTGGCGCGGGAATCGGCTACGGGTTGGTCGTGCACGACAACATCGTTGTCGACGACGATTTCGGCATCGGTTTGGTCGGGCACTGGCCGCTCGATCCCTTCGGGCCGTTGTGCCCAGCTGGACACCGCGGTTGCGCCCGTAGCGTTCTCACTCAGACGGCGATTTCCGGCGCAGTCTCACTCGCGCTCGACCGAACTGTGAGCTACGAGGAGGCCCTTGATCTCGCGATCGCTGGCGAACCTGCTGCCCGGCGTGTCGTTGACGACGCGGGAAGAGGCTTGGGACGCATGATCGCGGCCATCGCAAATCTCACCTCCGCCCAACGAATCGTTCTCGGTGGCGAGGGTGTTCGGCTCGTCGATGTCGCATTCAATGCCATCGCAGCAGGCATGGCGGCCGATCGAGATCCGCGAGCACGAGCCATCGATATTGTGACCACGCCCGGGGACAACACTGAGTGGTGTCGCGGGGCCGCTGTCATAGCCATTCAACGCTACGTTCTCGGCCATAGGGCCTAGTCGACGTCAGTTCAGGTTCGAATTAGCCCAGCAGCTGCATCAAAAGCTCGCGTCGAGTTTCGATAATCTCGGTTACGCGGTCAATCACCTGGATGGGCGAGAAAGGCTTTGTGATGTATTCGTCGATCCCTGCCTGCTGCGCACGAATCATGTCATCGGGTGCGGTCTTGGCTGACATCAGTGCGATGTAAGGCTGGTGGATCGACGGGTCGGCACGGATTTCTTCGCACGCCTCGATCCCGGACTTGATCGGCATCATCCAGTCCATGAGAA
>JANXVG010000097.1 GCA_025351795.1 Salinibacterium sp.
ATGCTTGTATCTGGTCACGCGAAGTCTCGATCCCACCGATGAGGGCCGAGCTCGTTGGACGATGCGTTGGAAGCCAGCTCTCAACGCCTTCGCCATCACCTTCCACGACCGCTGGCCGAACGCAGAATCATACTAATGAAAAACGCTGGAAACACCGTTACTGAGACACTCCCCAACTCTCACTTCTCAGTGAGGTACCTCGGCGATCGGGTCGTAAGCAGGAGTCACAACAAAGGAGTCGTACGCGCATGAAACTGGCACGGCTGGGTAACATGGGTCACGAGGTTCCGGTTCTCGTCACGGACGACGGTTATTTTGACTTGCGCGGAGTGGTCGATGATATCGACGCTCAGGCGCTCACTCCCCAGGGTCTCGCGAAAATTCGCGCCTCCGTGGGTACTCTTCCGGTGCTGCCGGATGCCGCCGAGCTCCGCATTGGAGCGCCCGTGACCCGGCCGAGTGCGATCCTGTGCATCGGGATGAACTACGCGGCTCACGCTGCCGAGTCCGGTTCAGCACCACCAGAGCGCCCCATCCTCTTCCTCAAGACCCCGAACACGATCGGCGGCCCGAACGACGGAGTCAACATCCCGAAAGCGAGCACGAAAACAGATTGGGAGGTCGAACTCGGGGTCGTCATCGGCACTCGTGCCCTCTACCTGGAGTCGCCGGCAGACTCGGCCGCGCACATCGCCGGCTACCTCACCGCGAACGATCTCTCTGAGCGCGAGTTTCAGCTCGAGATTTCGGGCGGGCAGTGGAGCAAAGGCAAATCGTCTCCGGGCTTCAGCCCGCTCGGTCCCTGGCTGGTCACGTCTGATGAGGTCGACTCAAGCAGCCTGCGCGTGCGGAGCTGGGTGAACGGCGAACCCCGCCAGGACTCGTCGACGGCCGACCTGATCTTCGACGTCGACTACATCATCTGGAACCTCAGCCAGTTTCTCGCACTTGAGCCGGGCGACGTGATCCTCACCGGAACTCCCGCCGGGGTGGCGCTCTCCGGCCGGTTTCCTTACTTGAAGGCCGGCGATGTCGTCGATATCGAGATCGAGGGACTTGGCCACCAACGCCAGGTCTTCGGCCAGGCTTAGAGGCGGGGAGGCACGGCTATGTTGAGGGAATTTGAGGGCCTCGTGGCTGTCGTCACGGGTGGTGCGTCCGGGATCGGCGCGGCCGTCACCCGACAGCTTCTGGATGCAGGTGCGCGCGTGGCCGTGCTCGATCTTAATATCGACGACGCCGATCCCGAAGCTCTTGCGATCGCAACGGATGTCGGCAGCGACGAGTCCGTGCGCGCGGCCATCGCCGCGGTTGAGGTGCGTTTCGGTGGGATTGACATCGTCATCAACAATGCCGGTATCGGCTCGCAGGGCACCGTCGAGGATAACGACGACGAGGAATGGGCGCGCGTTTTGAGCATCAATGTCACCGGCATGGTGCGAGTCGCTCGCGCGGCACTGCCGTATCTGCGCAAGTCATCGGCCGCCGCTATCGTGAACACCAGCTCGATCGCCGCGACCGCCGGCCTCCCGCAGCGTGTGCTCTACAGTGCATCGAAGGGCGCGGTTGCGGCCATGACACGCGCAATGGCAGCGGACCACGTGCGCGAGGGCATCCGCGTGAACTGCGTCAACCCCGGTACTGCAGACACTCCGTGGATCGGTCGGCTGCTCTCGACAGCGCATGACCCGCTCGCCGAGCGCGCCGCGCTCAGCGCTCGCCAGCCACATGGCCGACTCGTCACGATGGATGAGGTCGCGGCCGCCATCCTGTATCTCGCGAGTCCGCGCTCCGGCTCGACCACCGGCGCGAGCCTCGCGGTTGACGGCGGAATGCAGAACCTTCGCCTGCGCGCCGAGTGAGCCTAGTACATCGGATGTCTCCACCCCTCGCATAAGACCGATCCGCGGCGGCGACCACCACAGCGCCGCCGCGGAGATCTGGTCAACGGCGGGGGATAAGTCGTTGAAGCTGGGTGACGTGGCCGGGTTCGAGTTCGGCGAGTGACGTCACGCCGAGGAGGCGCATGGTGCGGGCTACCTGCTCGCCGAGTATAGAGATGGTCTTGTCGACTCCCTCACGACCGCCGGCCATGAGTCCGTACAGGTATGCCCGGCCGATCATTGTGAACTTCGCGCCGAGTGCAATCGAGGCGACGATGTCGGCGCCAGACATGATGCCGGTGTCGAGGTGCACTTCCGTGTCTTTGCCGACCTCGCGCACGACATCCGGCAAGAGATGGAACGGGATGGGGGCACGGTCGAGTTGGCGGCCACCATGGTTGGAGAGGGTGATGCCGTCGACGCCCATCGAGGCGAGCTTCTTCGCGTCTGCGACGGTTTGCACGCCCTTGACGACGAGTTTGCCTGGCCACTGATCCTTGATCCATGCGAGGTCTTCATAGGTAACCGTCGGGTCGAACATCGTATCAAGCAGCTCGCCAACCGTGCCTGACCAGCGGTCCAGAGAGGCGAAGGCAAGGGGCTCGGTGGTGAGAAAGTTGATCCACCATTCCGGGCGCGGCAAGGCGTTGATAACCGTGCCGAGCGTCAGTTGCGGAGGGATCGAGAATCCGTTGCGCTTATCGCGAAGACGCGCGCCGGCGACGGGTACATCGACGGTCACGAGAAGCGTGTCGAAGCCCGCCTTGGCCGCCCGATCGACGAGGGCCATCGACCGGTCGCGGTCTTTCCACATGTACAACTGAAACCAGTTGCGCCCCGCGGGGTTAGCGCCTTTCACGTCTTCAATGGCCGTCGTGCCCATCGTGGAGAGCGAGAACGGGATGCCAGCAGCACCGGCAGCGCTCGCCCCGGCGATCTCCCCCTCGGTCTGCATCATGCGGGTGAACCCGGTCGGCGCGATCCCGAAGGGCATGGCCACCGGCCCCCCGAGAACGGTGGAGCTGAGGTCGACGGTCGACACATCGCGCAAGATCGCTGGGTTGAACTCAATGTCCTCAAACGCTTGGCGTGCTCGAAAGAGGGAGATCTCTGCCTCGGCTGCACCTTCGGTGTAGTCGAACGCTGCCTTCGGTGTGCGCTTCTTCGCGATTGTCCGCAGGTCGTAGATAGTGAGCGCCTTGTCAAGCCTGCGCTTCTTCGCGTTGAGCGTGGGCTTCTTGAACTTCATGAGAGGCATGAGGTCGCGGGGGCGGGGTACTCTGCGCTTAGCCATGGTTCGGCCTTCCGTCGGTAGGGGGTCGGGAGTCGACGTGGGCGAGGAGCAGGTCGCGCGAGCCGACGATGTGAGCGTGGGTGAGCAGGGTGGCACGCGCCGAATCGCCGGCCGTGACCGCATCGAGGATGCCCTGGTGCTGGTGTGCAACATCTACCGCCGTGAGTAGGTGGTTGGCCTGCACTTGCCCGATGCACAGTTCGATTTCTCCCATCAGTAGGGCGTGCATGCGCGCGAGTCGCGCGCTCGGCTGGCCGGCGACGAGCGCCCGGTGGAACGCAATGTCGTGGGTCGCAAAGGGCTCATCTGCGCTGGCACTCGACAGCAATGCACGGTGCGCCTCGAGAGCTTCCGCCGGAATCGTGCCGCCGGCGCAGAGCGCGGCGATCGCCGCACTCTCGATGATTGCCCGAGTGTCATACAGGTCGACGATGTCGTCTCGGCTGAGCGCCGGCACGCGCGCTGAGTGGTGTGCTGTGCGTCGCAGGAGCCCTTCGGCGACGAGTCTTTCAATGGCGGTCTTCGCGGTGGGACGGGCTACTCCGAATCGGAGGGCTATCGCCGACTCAGTCATGGCGGAGCCGGGAACCTCGATCTGCGCGATGATGCTCGCGCGAAGGTCATCGTAGATCGTTTCGGGAAGCACCGACGCCGGTTCGAACAACATGTGCTTCCGTTTCCATTGCCAAGATTGTTAGACAACGTAGCATATTGACTGACAATACAACTCGGCGGCGTGGGCGGAACGGCGTGCGCAGTTGACAGTTCGCCGTAAAACCAATTAGTGTTCTGACTTGTATACAGATGCGGATACATGGTCAGCGACGACCAGTTGACTGACACACGTCGCCGGCCTTCTACCCAAAAGGAGTCTTGTGAGCCCGACAACATCCGCTGGCGAGGTGAGTGGGTCGCACTATCTCCGCGGCCAAATCGCGCGGGAGCTGTCCACGGCCATCGGTGCGGCGAATGTCAGCACTGATCCGGCCGACCTTCAGGCGCAGGCGGCCGACTGGTCGTGGATGTCAAAGTACATGCTCTACAAGAACCTGGAACAACCATCGGCCGATTTCGTCGCACGTCCAGGGTCTACGGTCGACGTCGAACGCGTTGTGCAAATCGCATCTGACTATCGCATTCCGATCGTCACTCGCGGCGGCGGTTCCGGCACGCAGGGGGGAACGTTCGCCCCATACGGGGGCATTTCGCTCGACCTCTCGCGGCTCAACCACGTCATAGAAATTGACGACGAGAGCCTCATCGTGACGACTCAGGCTGGTGTTGACGGCCCGGCGCTCGAAGAGAAGCTCAACCACAAGGGCCTAACCTTGGCCCATTACCCAGGCTCGTACCACCTCGGCGCCACGATTGGCGGATTTATCGCCGCGCGTGGCTCCGGAGTCGTTTCCACCAAGTACGGCAAGGCCGAAGACCAGGTTTTGCAGCTCGAAGTAGTGGTGGCACCCGGAAAAACTGTCACGACGCTTCCTGTACCGAGCCACGCCGCCGGTTCTGACCTGCTCCAGTCGTTCGTCGGTTCAGAGGGCACTCTCGGTGTCATCACGCAAGCCAGTCTTCGCATCGACCCGCTACCCGAAACCCGCGGTTTTCTCTCGTTCAGCTTTCCCGACATCTTTGCGGGAATTGAAGCCGGGCGTCTGATAATGACCAACCGACTGCGCCCCGCCGTGATCCGTCTCTATGACGAGGCCGACAGTAAAAAGCTGCAGGACTGGGTGGGAACGCCGTTCACTGGCACCCTCATGATCATCATGTGTGATGGTAGTTCCGAGCTCGTCAATTACGAAATGAAGGCGATCACGGCGCTTGCGGAGAAGGCCGGCGGTGCCTCCCTCGGCCCGGACGTCGGTCAGACCTGGTGGGATGGCAAGTACGAACCGTACGCCAAGGGCAAGCTGCCGCAGCCCCCGCTGATGTACGGCACGTTCGATCAGGTCGCTCGTTTCGTCGACCTTCCGCGTATCTACCGCGCGAAAAAGAAGATCATTGAGGAGCAGTTCGCGGAGTATGGCGCGCGCTACACGGCCCACCTCTCGCACTGGTACGACTGGGGCGCGATGTTATACGACCGGTTTTACGTTGACGAGCCGCCGACCGACCCCGCAGAGGCGATGGTGCTGCACGACAGGCTGTGGGATGCGGGCATCCTGACCGGTCTCGAGAACGGCGGAGTGCTCAACGACCATCACGGCGTCGGCATCAAGCTCGGGCGCTTCATGCGCACGCAGCACGGTGCAGGTTTCGAACTCATGCGCCAGCTCAAGGACGCTTGGGACCCCGACGGCATCATGAACCCCGGCAAGCTCGGGTTTGGGCCGCCCCGCAATAGCAAGTGGTAGTGGGCGAGACTCACAACTGAATGTCGAATATAGCAAGCAGAATGGCACCTAGTGCCCGATCTCAAAGGAGTGTGTGATGCACCTGTCAATGCATAACTGGATGCGCGCCGAGCCGATCGAGACAACGATCGCGCGACTGGCAAAGTACGGCTACAAGAGCATTGAGATCTCGGGAGAGCCCGAGAAGTACGACCCCAAGCATGTCAAGGGGCTATTGGACCACTACGGACTGAGCTGCTGGGGTTCGGTCACGCTCATGGTCGGCGGGCGCAACATGCAATCTGGCGATGAGGCGGTACGGGCATCCAGCGTTCAGTACGTGAAGGACTGCATCCAGTTGGTGGCAGACCTCAATGGGCAGATCCTCACCCTCGTTCCGGGCGAGGTCGGAAAAATCACGCCGGACTCTACTGCGGAGGTTGAGTGGAAGTGGCTCGTCGATGGTGTGTCTGAGATCTACGAGGTAGCTGAGGCCAAGGGTGTGCATGTGGGCATTGAACCCCTCAACCGTTTCGAGTCGTACCTGATCACGCGTGCCGAGCAGGCGCTGGCGCTCTGCGACGCGGTCGGCCCCAACCTTGGAGTTGTTCTGGATGCTTTCCACATCAACATCGAGGAGAAGGACTTGTTCGAGTCGATTCGCTTGGTTGGCGACAGGCTGGTCGACTTCCACGTCGCAGATAACAACCGGATGCCTGCCGGCTATGGCGACTACGACTGGGCGAAGGTCGTCTCAACGCTCGAGGAGATCGGCTACGACGGTGCACTGACTGCCGAGTTCGTCGCACCGGTTGACCGCACGCCGGCTAACAAGTACCCGAATGCTCTAGAGACCAACCTGGAAGGCTTGGACATTCCCCCGGAGCAGCTTAAATTCATCATCGACCACGGCTCAAGCGTGCTCACTGAAGAGTTCTACGACTGGCTGGTGCAGGTCAACTCGGTGACGCTCTTGCCCCTCATCACTCCATAGAACAGTGGGCAAGGTAGTCATCGTCGCCACTCTTGACACCAAAGGGGCAGAGGTGGCGTACCTCAGGGATCGCCTGAACGGCCTTGGCGTCGACACGCTCGTCGTCGACGTGGGAATTCTCGGAGAACCGGTCGGCATCGTTCCTGATGTCAGCCACACCGAGCTGGCCCGGCGAGGCGGCATTACCCTGGCCCAGTTGCAGGCGTCTGGCACCCGGGGCCGCGCCGTCGACACCATGCGCACGCTCGTGAGCGAGTTCGTGCGCGAGCAATACGCTGCGGGCGCTCTCGTCGGTGGCATCAGCGTGGGCGGCGTCGGCGCGGTTATGGGAGCAGCAGCCATTCAGGAGCTGCCGGTCGGCTCGCCGAAAATCGTTGTCGCACCCACTGCATCCGGACACCACGAGTTTGGGCCGTATGTCGGCACCAAGGATGTCATGGTGGTGCATTCGGTTGTCGACATCCTTGGCCTGAACCCGGTCTCGATGACCGTCTTTGACAACGTGGCAGCCGCGATGTTCGGGATGTTGGCGCACGGGCATCCCCTCATGCCCCCGCCCACCGGCAAGCGGTACGTCGCGACGACCATGCTCGGCAACACCACTGCCGCAGTCGGCGCGTTGAAAGACCGGCTAGCGGAGCACGGGTATGAGACGGTTGTGTTCCACTCCAACGGTGTCGGTGGTCCCGCGATGGAGGAACTTGCGGCAGAAGGCCAGTTTGTCGGCGTGATCGACTACACGACCAACGAGATCAACGATCCGCTGGTCGGCGGTATTCACAACGGCGGTCCAGATCGCCTCCGTCGCATTGGCATGCTCGGTATCCCTCAGGTGCTGGTGCCGGGATGCCTCGACTTCTCGGTCTGGGCCGCAGGCTCAGTGCCCGTCACGATGAGAGACCGCCCGTTCTATGATCACAACCCCGAGTACACCCTCGTGCTTGCCACTCATCAAGAGAAGGCGGCAATGGGCCGCATATTCGCGGAGCGAGTGAATGAGTCGACCGCTGAGGTGCGCATCGTCATGCCGCTGCTCGGGCTGTCGATTCCCGCCGTTCCGAATGGTGCGTTCTGGGATCCGGAGGGCGATGCGATCTTCCTGCACGAGCTGCGCGCGAACCTGCGCAGCGATATCCCGGTTCAGACCGTTGACCGACACATCAATGATCCCGAGCTCGGCCGCTTCGTCGCCGACCTCTTCCTGAGCCTCAGAATCAAGGAGACAATATGAATCCCCGTCCCGAGCGTGTGATCGCCCGACTGACCGAAGGCGACGAAGAGTTTCGCGCCAAGTTTCGTTCGTGGAACCACGCCTACCTGTCCTATGTGGACATCGAGGAATACCTTAAGACCAAGGACACCATTCTTATTCCGATGGCCAGCACGGAACAGCACGGTCCACACCTCCCGCTATACACAGACACGATCACCGCGGTCGAGATCTCCGAGCGCATCTCCGAGGCCATCGGTGTGCTGCACACTCCGCCGCTCTGGGCCGGCTACTCGCCGCAGCACATGTACGGCGTGGGTCAAGGCCGTGGCACAGTAACTCTGCGCGCGAGCACCCTGCTCAACCTCATGAACGACGTGGCGCGCAGTCTCATCCACCACGGTTTCAACCGCATCATCTTCATCAATGGCCATGGGTCGAACGTCAAGGTCGTCGACCCCGTGCTGCGTAAGCTCCGCTACGAGACTGGGGCACTTATCTCGTTCGTGAAGCCGTACATGGAGCGCTACACGGGTATCCTCGCTGGGCTCATGGAGAACCCGCCTGAAGAAACGCCGGGCTGGCACTCGAGCGAGCTCGAGACGTCGCAGGACATGGCGTGGAACCCCGATCTGGTGCGCATGGAGCGTGCTGTCGACACCCGCGCGCACATCCCGTCATTCCTGCCCAAGGCGTTCAGCAAGAACGATGGGATGCCCGACGCCGAGTTTGAGGGGTACCAATACTTCAGCTTCCCCATGGACCACCACGAATTCGTCGACAATGGGATAATTGGCAACCCGATGCGTGCCACCGCCGAGAAGGGGGAGGAGTCATTTCGTCGCCTGAGCGAACACGTTGCACGAGGAATTCTTGAACTCGAGAAAGTGCCGGTTAGCGTGCATACCAGGGAGTTCATCGAACGCACGATGTAGGTCGGCATACTCGCTTATAGTGGCTTGAATACGGGAACGGATGCCGGAATGACGTTAGCTGGGGCAGGCTCGAGGGTCGACGGAGCCTACGAGTGGCTGCTCGAGGAGATAACCGGCTTTCGCATCCGGTCGGGTTCTCCACTGTCGGAGAGCCGCATCGCTGGACAGCTCGGTATCAGCCGGACTCCCGTGCGCGAGGCACTCCAGCGGTTGGAGAAGGAAGGCCTCGTCAAGCGCACCGACAACGCGCGATTCGCCGTTTCCCAGCTCACCACCACTGAGGTGAATGATGCGTGCGACCTGCTGGAAGTGCTCGATACATACGTTTGCCGCAAGGCCGCTAGCACGTTGACCGAGGCGGATATCGCTCTACTGAGACAAAGCATCGACGAGATGACTCGAGCTGCGGCAGCCGATGACCGCGTGTCGTGGTCGGCAGCTGATCTGGCCTTTCACCGCCTCGTGAATTCGATCGCTGGAAATCAACTGGTTGCCGAGACCGTTAAAGAAACCAGACGCCGCATCCAACGATTCTGGCTGCGTGCGACATCGCTGCAGCAGCGACTCCAGGCGTGTTCGCGGGAGCACCTCGTGCTTGCCGAGGCAATGATCGCACAGGACTACGAAGCGATCGAGCCGGCGGTCAAGGAGCACATCGGCCATATGCGCCAGCGCATACTGGAGATGCTCGCGAGCGCAGCCGCGATCCTCGGCGACGAGTAGGCGACCGCGCTATAGCCGACTATTCGCCGCCCACCGAGGTCTAGTCTTTCGCCGCGAACGCGTCGTCGAACGAACCTTTGGGCACTTCCCACAGCAGCGATCTCACGAATTCGAGACCTTGGGGTGCGCCGTGGAGGCGATCCATTCCGGCGTCTTCCCACTCCACCGAGATCGGTCCCGTATAGCCAATGAAGTTGAGGGCGCGCACTGCGTCTTCCCACCGCACGTCGCCGCGTCCCGTCGACACGAAGTCCCATCCCCGCCGCGGATCACTCCACGGCAGATGCGAGCTCAGGATGCCGGCCTTGCTCGAGCCCATCCGCATGCGCGTGTCCTTGCAGTCCACGTGGTAAATGCGTTCGGCAAAATCAATAATGAAGTCGATCGGGTTGAATCCTTGCCACACCATATGGCTCGGGTCCCAGTTGAGTCCGAACGCCGTGCGATGGTCGATTGCGTCGAGTGTGAACACCGTCGTCCAGTAGTCGTAGGCGATCTCGCTCGGGTGCACCTCGTGCGCGAACCGCACGCCTTCGCTGTCGAAGACGTCGAGGATGGGGTTCCAGCGATCCGCGAAGTCCTGGTAACCAGCGTCGATGACGTCCTGTCCGACGGGGGGGAACATCGCGACGTACTGCCAGATGCTCGAGCCGGTGAATCCGACGACGGTATCGACTCCGAGCTTGCGCGCGGCGATCGCGGTCTTCTTCATCTCTTCCGCTGCACGCTGGCGAACGCCCTCGCCCTCGCCATCGCCCCACACCGTAGCCCCAACGATCGCCTGATGGCGGAAGTCGATCGGGTTATCGCAGACCGCTTGGCCCTTCAGGTGGTTGGAGATTGCAAAGAGCTTGAGGTTGTATTTGTCGAGGATGTCGAGGCGTGACTGTACATACTTATCGTCTTCCGCCGCGCGCCACGGGTCAAGGTGGTCACCCCAGCAGGCGAGTTCGAGGCCGTCGTAACCCCAGCCACTCGCGAGCCGTGCCACTTCTTCAAGCGGAAGATCGGCCCATTGACCGGTGAACAGGGTTACAGGACGCGTCATTGCTTCTCCTTATGGTTGTGAATCGTCGCTAGCGCAGAATCGGGATACTTCTCGCGCCATGTGCCGAGCTTTCCTCGATCGCGTCAAGCACGCGCTGCACGCGAAGGCCATCTGTGAATGACGGGCTGCTGGGTGTGTCATCGCGGATACTCGTGAGGAACTCCGCGAACTGGTGAACAAAGGTGTGCTCCCACCCGAGAATGTGGCCGTCTGGCCACCAGTGTCCGACGTACGGGTGGTCAGCTTCGGTCACCAAGATCCGCCTGAAGCCCTGCTCACCCGGCATACCGGAACCGTCGAAGAACCACAACTCGTTAAGGTTCTCCAGATCAAAGCGGATACTGCCGCGCTCCCCGTAGATCTCGAGCGTCAATTGATTCTTGCGGCCGAGCGCCAGGCGCGTGACCTCGAGTTGCAGAATTCCGCCACCGGAGAACCGCCCGGTACCCCACGCCGCGTCATCCACTGCCACGGTCTCGAGCGCCCCGCCGCCCGTTCCCCTGATGCCGCCGTCCCCACTATTTCCCGTGGGTCGTTTGTCAACAAAGGTCGTAACGCCGCCCGAGATGCTGTCGATTGACTCTCCCGTCAGATGCATAACGAGGTCGGCCAGGTGGGACCCAAGGTCGCCGAGTGCTCCGCTACCAGCATCTTCTTTGCGGAGCCGCCAACTCATTGGTGTAGTTGGGTCGTTTAGCCAGTCCTGCAAGTACGCAGCTCTGACGTGGTGGAGAGGTCCGAGTCGACCGTCGTCGATGAGTTTCTTTGCGAGCGCGATTGCAGGAACCCGGCGATAGTTGAAGTTCACTATGGCGTGCTGGCCGCGCTTGGTGGCTGCGTCACCGGCGGCCACCATCCGCTTCGCCTCGTCGACCGAATTCGCGATGGGCTTCTCGACGATGACGTGCTTGCCGGCCTCCAGAGCCGCGATGGCAACTTCAGCGTGCAGATGACCCGGAGTGCAGACGTCGACAATGTGGATGTCATCGCGCTCGATCACGGCGCGCCAGTCTGTTGATGTCTCGCGCCACCCGAACTTCTTCGCAGCGGCTGCGACCTGAGTGGCATCCCGCCCAACGAGGACGCGCTGTTCGAGAGGCGGAACATCGAAGTAGGCAGAGACGTTGCGCCAAGCCTGGGAATGAGCCTTGCCCATGAATGCGTACCCAATGGCTGCGACGCCCAGGGTTTGCTCGGGATCAAACGGCACGATGCGGCACGTTCCCTTCTCAACATTGCGAACCAGCGGCCATTCGATTGACACCGAATGAACATGGCCCTAGTGTACAACTACTTGTATACAGCGCGGGATACATTTAGGTGTCCCGACGTGAATGGTTAGTTCACAAAGTCGTGAGTCGGGTGATATGGATCAGTTTTTGCTCATCGCGCTGAATGGGTTGACCCTTGCCGCCGTCTATTTCCTTGTCGCCAGCGGCCTCACTCTGATCTTCGGTCTCATGCGGGTGATCTCGATGGCTCATGGCATGAGCTACCTGCTTGGCGGATACATCGGATACGAGATCGTCCGCCAGACGGGCAATTGGATTCTCGGCGCGCTCGGTGCGGCAATCGCGGTTGGCCTTCTCGGGCTCTTTATCCACCAGGTTCTCATTCGTCGCTTTCAAGACGACGACATGCGCGTCGCGCTCGTGACGCTCGGTATCTCACTTATTGGAACCGATCTCATGCTTGCCGTCTTCGGAGGCACTGCCACCCAGGTTCCGATCCCGAAAGATTTTCAGATCGGTCTCGACCTGCCCGTGATCGGTCAGTACCCACTCATTCGCCTCCTGATCTTGGCGGTCGCGATCGTGGTGGGGGTCGGGCTCACTCTCTTCATCAACAAGACCCGATTCGGATCGATAGTGCGAGCAGGCGTCGATGACAGCCAGATGACATCGGCGACGGGCGTCAACGTGCGGCTGGTTTTCGGCCTCATCTTTCTCCTCGGCTCGGCGCTCGCAGCGTTTGCCGGCGTTGTCGGTGGAACCCTCTTCCCGCTGCTGCCAGGACAAGACGGCAGTTACCTTCTGTTCTCGCTCGTCGTCGTGATCGTCGGCGGCATGGGAAGTGTGCCGGGGGCGGCGATCGGGGCAGTGCTGGTTGGTCTGGTCTCACAGTTCGCACTCGTGTACGCGCCGACATACTCGTTGGTACTCACTTTCGCGCTCATGGTCATCGTGCTTGCGGTTCGTCCGCAGGGCATCCTCGGGAGGGCATCGTGACCAAACTGGTCGAGTTCACCAGAACCCGAAGGTCGGGCTTGTCCCGGTACATCTGGATACTGTGGATTGCCGCGCTCGGCGCTGCGATCGTCTTCCCTTTCGTCGTGGATCGTCCGCGATTTTGGCTCCCGAACATCGGCGTCCGTAGCCTCTGGCTTGGAATCATTGCGATGAGCCTCGTGTTCCTCAACAGATACATCGGGCTACTCTCGCTTGCGCAGGCGACCATCGCTGGCATCTCCGCTTACGGCGTCGGCTACATGATGGTGACTCGAGGTCAAGGCTTCTTTGTCGCGGTTCCCGTTGGCATTCTTGCCGGAACGCTCGCTGGCTTTCTGGTAGCACTCATCGCCGCCCGTACCAAGGCGATCTACTTCCTCATGATTACCCTCGCTCTCGGTCAGGTTTTCTACTCATATGCCTCGCAAGCGATTGAGGTCACGAATGCACGCCGTGGCCTCGCACCGATCATCAAACCGAACCTTGGGTTCATCGACCTGGGCACGATCACGAGTTTCTACTATTTCGCCCTCGCCCTTGCGGTGATCTGCTATCTGCTCTGCAGGTTCGTGGCGGCGACAACGTTCGGCCTAGCACTTCAAGGCATCAGGGACAGCCCTGAGCGCATGAGCGCTCTTGGTTACAAGATCAACCGCTACCGGATCGCGGCGATTACGTTCGCGGCGTTCATCGCGTCGATCGGTGGGGTTGTGCTGGTCTTCGACCGCGCCCAGGTGGATCCAAATGTGGTGAGCCTTGGCTCGACCCTCGACATCCTGGTTGTGGCTGTTATCGGTGGAATCGGTTCGCTTGGCGGCGTGTTCATCGGCGCCATCATCGTCACCATGCTCGACAACTTTGCACAGGACTTCACCGATCGGTACATGACGCTCACGGGCATCGTGTTCATCATCGTTCTGCTGTTCGCTCCGGCCGGTATAGGCGGCATCGGGAAGCAGGCGAGACGGGTGATCGACCGCAGGCGAAAAGACACAACGCCCGCTGTCATGGAAAGCCCGCAGCAAGAACCGTCGGCGGCTCTGCCGACGGATGAGGCAATCACGAAAGGAAAGCAGCAATGACGCTGAAAAAGAGGAAGGGTCTGGTGCCGGCGCTCGCTATTGGGGTGACCGTGGTTCTGGCCGCAACCGGTTGTAGCGCCGGCGCCAACGGCGGGAGCAGCACCACTAGCGGTGGCACTATTACCATCGGTGTGCTCGCCACCAGCCAGGGCAACCTTGCCTTTGGTATGGACGAGGCAAAGGCTGCCATCGGTGTTGCCATGCAGGCGATTGGCGGCACGGTCGACGGCGGTGTGATCAATGGCAAGACGGTCAAGATTGTCTACGCGGGCACCGACGGAACGAGCGGAACTGCTCAGACTCAAGTGAAGAAGCTCGTCGAGAACGACGGTGTTAATATCGTCTTCGGTCCGGTTTCCGGCGACGAGGGTGAGGCAGTCGTGCAGTACGCACTCACGGTTCCTGAGGTCACGTTCGTCAACGGGTCAGCCAGTCCGGTGGGTATGACGCTCGCTGGTGCGACGAACTTCTTTCGATTCCACGGCGACTCAGCCATGTGGATGGGCGGTCTCGGCAAATACGCCTACGACGTGAAGAAGTACAAGAAAATCTACTCGATCGCCGAGGACTACTCGTTTCCGTACGATAACGCAGGCGGATTCTTCTCAGGGTTCTGCGCCGCAGGTGGCAAGGTCAGCGGCAACTCGTGGGTACCGGTCGGCACGACGGACTACGCGACGGTCATCTCGCAGATTCCTGCCGGTACCGACGCGGTATACGTGGGCCTCGGTGGTGCAGATGCGGCTAGCTTCCTCTCGCAGGCCGTGACCTCGGGAGTCCACCTCCCGCTCGTCGGCGGTTCAATCGCAGTGGATACGACGGCGCTCGCCGGTGACGCGAATATCGCGTCAGCAGCGATTGGAACCATCACCGGGGGACCTGTTCCTGGTGCCGGGTACACCAACCCGAAGTGGCAACCATTCGTAGACGCATACGTTAAGCAGCCGAAGGCATTTCCCAGCCCGAGTATTTTCTCGATTCTGTACTACAACTCGTTCGAGTCGCTCATCTTGGGGCTTCAGCAGTCGAAGGGTGACCTGAGCAATAAGCAAGGCGCGTTGCGCGATGCGCTTGGCAGCCTGCAGTGGGACAGCCCGACTGGTCACATTTCGATGGACAAGAACCGTCAGGCAATCGTTGACAACTTCCTCATCCAGGTAGTCAAGGGTACTGACGGCAAGCTAAAGCAAGAAAACATCAGCTCGGCCACTGGCGTCACGCAGGGCACGAAGGTATACGACCGCTTCACGGGTTGCCCGTAGTCGGGTAACTCAATGATCGGGCTGGTGCGCGTTCTCGCGGATAGCGCGCCGGCCCGGTCACTACGCACGTACGAGAGGAACGATCATGGCTGGCACCCACAGCGCACTGCGCGTACTGGATGTGTCGAAGAGCTTCGGCGGCGTCCGCGCGATTCGAAACGTGAGCCTGGAGATCGCAGCTGGTGAGCGGATCAGCGTCATCGGTACCAATGGCGCGGGCAAGTCCACCCTCTTTAACGCCGTTGCAGGCGTCTTCGCGGTGACCTCGGGAACCATTGAGCTGTTCGGTGAGACCGTGACGAAGTTGTCTACCGCGACGCGCGCTAAGCGCGGGCTTGCCCGTACCTTCCAAACATCCCGTCTCTTCGAACAACTGACGGCGGCAGACAACGTGTTTATCGCGCTGGGCGGAAATGAGTACACCGGAGGCCTGTTGAGGCTCGCGCGCCGAAACCCGCAGCGCTGGGCCAGCGTCGAGCGACTGCTCGATCGGGTTGGCCTCGAGGGCCGCGGGCGGCAGCAAGTTGCCGATCTGTCTCACGGCGAGCAGCGTCAGCTTGAGCTCGCGATGGCCTTGGCCCTCCAGCCCAAACTACTCATGCTCGACGAGCCGGCAGCCGGGTTCTCGCCGGCCGAACGCGGGAAACTCATCACCCTATTGCGCGAGTTGCCGCAGGAAATTACCCTGCTCCTGATCGAGCACGACATGGACATCGCTCTTGCTGTCGCCAGCCGTGTCATTGTTATGCACGATGGAGAGAAGATCCTGGAAGGAACGCCAGACCAGATCCGGAATAGCGAGCGAGTTCGTGAGATCTATCTGGGAGGATCCATTGACCACGCAGCGTGATGAGTCGGGTCGCTTCCAGGTGACCAACCTCAACGTGTACTACGGCAGGGTGCACGCACTTCAAGATGTCTCATTCTCGATGGGCAGGGAACCGCTCGGCATGATCGGCCGCAATGGGATGGGCAAGACCACGCTCGTGAAAGCAATCGCCGGATTCCTGCCTGCGCGAAGTGGCAGCATCGAGTTCGAGGGCCACGATATTGTTGGCAGGCAGCCACACCAGATCACCCGCGCTGGCATCGGTTACGTGCCGCAAGGGCGAAGAGTCTTTCCCTCGCTCACCGTGCACGAACATCTCACGATGGTGGGTGCGAAGAAGACCGCACGGTGGAATGTTGCGGCGATTTACGATCTGTTCCCGCGTCTCGCCGATAGGAAAAAGAACGGCGGCGGTGAGCTGTCCGGTGGTGAGCAGCAGATGCTCGCAATCGGCAGGGCGCTCCTTTCTAACCCGCGCTTGCTCGTCATGGATGAGCCGTCCGAAGGCCTTGCTCCGGCCATCGTGGATCATTTGGCGGAGGTGCTACGGTCCGTCGTGAAAGAGGGCCAATCGGTTCTGTTGATCGAGCAGAACCTGCGTTTTGCGACGGAACTGTGTGACCGGATCCTCGTGATGGTCAATGGACGTGTCGCCGCCGATCTGACGGCCCAAGAGATTGCGTCGAACCCTGACGTGCAAAACAAGTATCTGGGCGTCGTCTAGCCTCAGCTAGCCTAAGCGAATGACGAACGCATTCGACCTGACTGGCCGCCTCGCGCTCGTCACGGGGGCAGCTCGTGGAATCGGGGCTGGGATCGCTGAAGCGCTCGCGGCAGCGGGGGCAGATGTTGTCGGTGCATCGCGATCTGGTGCGAGCACGACAGCAGCGACTCTCCGCTCACGCGGCCGCGAGTTCATCGACCTGCGGGCTGATCTGTCAACGGCCGACGGCGTGCGTGGTCTGGTAGAGCAGGTGGACGCACTGGATCGTCCGCTCGACATTCTCATTAACAACGCTGGCGTCGCCAACCGCAACCCCGCAGAGCACCACTCAGACGCACAGTGGGACGACGTCATCGCCGTGAATCTGACGGCGTCGTTTTCACTCGCGCGGGAAGTCGGTTCGCGCATGCTCGAGCGCGGGCATGGCAAAATTGTGTTTCTGGCATCGATGATGAGCTACCAGGGTGGGCGTAACGTCGTGAGCTACGCGGCATCGAAATCCGGGGTCACCGGCATCGTGCACGCGCTTGCCAACGAGTGGGCTGACCGCGGGGTGAACGTGAACGCGATAGCACCCGGGTATATCGAGACCGACTTGACGATTCGGTCACACAGCGATCCCGCGCTGCGCAAGGCCTACGTTGACCGCATACCGGCGGGACGGTGGGGAACACCAGCTGACCTCGGAGGTGCGGTTGTGTTTCTATCGTCTGCCGCTTCCGACTACGTTCACGGTGTGGTGCTACCGGTAGACGGCGGATGGCTCGTGCGGTGAGTCAACGCGGTGCCGCACTACCTGAGCCGAGGTGTTGTTCGATGGTTGCCTTGATCGCGTCGACCCGATCGACGAGTGCGGTGAGACTGCATCGGTAAGTCAGGCCGCTGATACTCACGGCACCCAGTCGCCCAGCCGTGAGGAACACCGGGAGTGCCACACAGTTCACTCCGACCTCGTTCTCTTGGTCATCGACACCATAGCCACGTTGCCGGGTGGCGGCGAGCTCAGCGACGAGCAGCGGCAGCGCCGTGATCGTGTTCGGGGTGCGGGGATGGAGACTGGTCGTTCCTAGCCAGTCCGCAAGCTCGGCTGTGGTCGCGATCTCGAAGCTCATGAGCAGTTTGCCGACGGCAGTAGCGAATGCCGGGTTCCTGCCACCGATGGTCGACGTGAGCCGTATCGCGCCACTCGGCGGATCTACCTTGGCGCGATAGACCACGTCCGGGCGATCGAGGATGGCGTAATGGGCCGTCTCACCGTATTCGCCCGCGAGTGCGAGCAACAGCGGCTCGATCCGCGCCGTCTCCGGCCGTGCTTCGTGATTCTCGAACGCGAGCCGCAGGAAATCATCCCCGAGCTCGTAGATGCCTCGACTCGACTGGTAGGCGAGTCCGGCCTTCCTGAGCGATGCGAGCGCGCGGTGCACGGTGGGCTTCGAGCTGTGCACGGTCTTTGCGAGTTCGTCGAGCGAAATTCCGAGCGGATGTTCGGCGAGCTCGCGAAGCACGGCAAGTACTCGGTCAGATCCGACGACGCGTGCCCCGTCATCGATCATGGCAGCCTCGGGTCGACCTGCACTTTAGGGCCGGGACCGGCGTTCGGGTCGCGCCGCCCCTCAAGTCGATCCGCCACCTGGGACAGCCCGACCACCTCGCTCACGATGTGATCCGGTACTACGGCACCCGATGCAAAGTGCCCGATGGCACCGGCAAGTCCGGGGGAGGCAGACAGAATGCCGACAACGGTCACATCCTTCAACACGATGTCGCGGGTGTCGACAAGGCTCGGGGTGCCGGAAAGTCCGATGAGGACGACGCGCCCGGTTGGTTCGACGAGCCGTGTCGCCAGTGCTGGACCGTTCGTGAGGCTCGTGGCGTCGATAACCGCGCGAAATGGGGTCGTGGTCGTGGCTATGTCATCCATCGTCCAGGTATGGGCGACCCCTAGTTGGCGCGCGAGTTCACGCGACGTGGCACGCGCGCCTGCCACATGCACGTCGAGCCCCCTTTCCCGAGCGAACTGCGCCGCGAGCAAGCCGATCGTGCCAGAGCCGAGAATCAGCAGCGAGTCGCCCGCGCCAAGATTTGTCGCATTGACCGCCCGAAGTGCGTTACCGCCGGGCTCGACGAGAGCTGCTGCTGCGATACTCACGCTGTCGGGGATCTCGTATGCGAAGCGCGCGGGAATGAGCATCTGTTCCGCAAGCGCGCCGGGCCAACCATCGGTGATCCCGACCTCGAACCGTCTGGCACATACGTGATGGTTTCCGCCGAGACAAAAACGACAGGTGCCGCAGCCGAGCATGGTGTCGCCCGTGACGCGTTTACCGATCCAGGGCTCGTCTGACGGTTGTCCCACTGCGGTAACGACTCCTGTCCATTCGTGGCCGAGTCGCAGTGGAAAGTGGGTTATCCCTTGCTCGAGGTAGGCCATCTCGCCCGAATATAGCTCGACATCCGTTCCACAAATGCCGACTCGATGCACGGTGATGAGGAGGTCGCCGGGGCCAGGGATTGGAGCCATCACCTCCTGTATAGCCGCCGTGCCGGGCGCGGTGACGACGAATGCGCGCACTACGAACCCCCCTCCTCAAGCCAGTACGGATGAGTGGTGCTGCCGATCCAGCGCGATTCAGGGATTCCCGTCCTGTGCACATCGCTCACGAAAATGGCTCCTGCACATTGCGTCGCACCTTCTGACGAGGTCGTAATCGCGAGCCGGTCAAGGCCATTGCCAACGAACCCCGCGCACGAGACGAGTGGCGTTTCCACTTCGACGACGGTCAAGAGCTCTCCGGATGCCGCGAACTGCTGCACAACACCGTCGCCCCAGACGGCGACCCACAATGTGCCTCCAGAATCTACGGTGAGGCCGTCGGGGTAGCCCGCAAACGCCGTGATGACCGGAGTCCAAGCCTCAGGGTCCCAGTAATTATTGTGATAAGCATGCGACGACACCGTGCGCGCGAACGTATCGACGTGATAGATCGTTTCGCCATCCGGCGACCAAGCGATGCCGTTCGATAGGCTCACGCCGCTTCGCAGTACCTCGACGCAGCCGTTGCTCGAAATGCGAAGCAACTCCTCTGTGCCGGTCGGCTCCGCAAGCGCGAGACTTCCGACGATGAAGCGTCCCTGTGGGTCCACGGCGCCGTCATTCAATCGCACGTTTGTGCGGTCACCGAGCAAGTCCGGCCCATGCGAGACGGTGCCGTCGGGTGCGATCGTGGCGAGTCCACGGCTGCCAGCAACGAGCAGCCCGCCGTCGTCAGCTAACGCGACTGCTCCCACCGTGCGATCGATGTGCATATTCGCGAGTTCGTGGATACTCTCGCCGATGAGTGTTCCCCGTACCACCGAGCCATTCTGTATGTCGACCCAAATGACTTCTTCCGCGCGGGCATCCCACAGAATTCCCTCGCCGAGGAGGTAGTGCTCAGACGTGGCCACGTGCGCGGTAATGGTCTTCATCGTGCTGGCGACTCCCATCGACGCTCTCGTGCCATAATTCAGAATGATAATAGATCTTTCTATTAGTTGGAAAACTTGGCCAATCATCGAGGAAGAAGATCGGTTTCGTGGATGACTTGCGCAGCGCCGAGTGGTATTCGGGCACTGATCGAAATGCCTACATTCACCGAGCGTGGATGCGGCGTGGACTCCCGGATGATTCGTTCGAGGGCCGCAAACCCCAGATCGCGATCGCGAACACGGCGAGCGACCTCACGCCATGCAACATGCACCTCAACGAGGTTGCGGAGAGCGTGAAGCAGGGCATTTGGGAGGCCGGCGGCGTGCCATACAACCTGCCGGTGGTCTCCCTCGGCGAGACCCAAGTCAAGCCGACGGCGATGCTGTGGCGCAACATGGCGGCAATGGCGATGGAAGAGATGTTCCGCGCCAACCCCATCGATGGCATCGTGCTGTTGGGCGGCTGTGACAAGACGATTCCCGCATTGCTGATGGCCGCGGCATCCGTCAACTTACCCGCGATCGTGGTTCCGGGTGGCCCGATGCTTACCGGTAACTTTCGTGGGATGCCGCTTGGTTGCGGCACAGACGTGTGGCGGCTGAGCGAGGAAGTGCGTGGTGGGCAGCTCTCCCAAGCCGACTTCACGCGCTCCGAGGGGTCGATGATCCGCAGCAAGGGACACTGCAACACCATGGGTACAGCCTCGACCATGGCCGTGGTCGCCGAGGCGCTCGGTATGACCATCCCTGGTTTCGCGGGAACACCAGCGCCGGACTCGCGACTTCTCTCGATGTCACAAGAGACCGGACGGCTGATCGTCGACATGGTTGCGCAGGATCGTCGGCCGAGTGACGTCATGACGCGCGAAGCCTTCCTCAATGCGATCGTCGCCGTCGCCGTCGTCGGCGGCTCGACCAACGCGGTTGTGCATCTGCTTGCAATCGCTGGACGGCTCGAAATCGACCTCACCCTTGACGACTTCGACGAGGCCGGTCGCGGAGTGCCGTTGATGGTGAACCTACAACCGTCAGGCACCTTCCTTATGGATGACCTGTACCGAGCCGGAGGCGTGCTTGCCGCACTCTCGCAGGTGGTTGACCTGCTACACCCCGCGCCCATCACGGTGACGGGAAGGCCTCTGGTTGAGTACCTCACGGACGTGCCGGTGTATGACGCCGATGTGATCTTGCCTCGGGCGCTTCCGTTGATGGCCGACGCTGGCATCGCTGTGCTGCGCGGCAACCTGGCCCCCAACGGCGCGATCATCAAGCCCGCGGCCGCTACCCCGGAACTGCTCCGGCACCGGGGCCCTGCCGTCGTGTTTGACAGCATCGAGGACATGCGCTCTCGCATCGACGACCCAGACCTGATCGTCACCGCCGACTCGGTGCTCGTGCTGCGCGGGTGCGGACCGCGCGGGTATCCGGGCATGCCCGAGGTGGGTAACATGCCCCTGCCGCGCAAGCTGCTTGAGCAGGGCGTGCGCGACATGATTCGCATTAGCGACGCGAGAATGAGCGGCACCGCGTACGGCACAGTGGTGCTCCATGTTGCTCCGGAAGCCGCGGCCGGCGGGCCACTCGGTCTCGTGCGCACGGGCGACTTCATCGAGCTCGACGTTGAAGCGCGCAGTCTGCACCTTGACGTCACCGACGAGGAACTGTCAGCCCGCTCGGTCTCATCGCAGACTGCTGCCGCGTATGCGGCGCCCGCACGTGGTTGGGCAAAATTGTACGTAGAACACGTCATGCAGGCAGACGTAGGCGCCGACCTCGACTTTCTGGTCGGAACGAGTGGAGACCGGGTCACCCGTGAATCACACTGACGGTGGATCGCGGGCCGCGACTGCGGGCACTGACGAGAAAGCGCTCGAGTTGAGGATCCGCGCGGCGCTGGTCGATGGCGCTGCGGTCTCGACATCGGCTTTTGATCGCGTGGTCGCCGCCGTCGATGCGTCGCACTACCTACTAACGCCGCGCGCCGTTGTCACTCCCCGTTCCGCCGCTGAAGTCGGGCAGCTGTTCAGCTATGCGACCGCCGCTGGAGAACCTTTGACGTTCAGGTCCGGGGGTACTAGCTTGTCCGGGCAGGGTGTCACGGACAGTATTCTCGTCGACACCCGGTCCCATTTCAGGTCGATCACGGTACTGGAGGACGGCGTGCGCGTGCGCGTGCAGCCTGGTGCAACCGTGCGCCAGGTCAATGCGCGACTGCTCCGTCATGGCCGCAAACTCGGCCCAGACCCGGCGAGCGAGATCGCCTGCACGATCGGTGGTGTCATCGCCAATAATTCGAGCGGCATGGCGTGCGGCATCGCACACAACGCATACCGCACCCTTGAGAGCGGGGTGATCGTGCTGCCAGGCGGTACCGTCATCGACACGGCGGAGCCGGACGCCGACGCTTTGCTGCGCGATCGAGAGCCAGTATTGTGGCAAACTCTCCTGCGTTTGCGCGCCGACATCATGCAATCGCCCAGATTGGTGCGCGAGATATCGCGCCAGTACGGCATCAAGAACACGATGGGCTATGGACTCAACTCCCTCGTCGACTTCGAGACACCGGTGGAGATTCTCTCTCACCTGATCATCGGCAGCGAAGGCACGCTCGGCTTCGTGGCAGAGGCGACTTTCCGCACGATCCCGGTGTTGCCCAGCGTGGCAACAGCGCTTCTGGTCTTTGAGTCGCTCGAAAGCGCCACAGCAGCCCTGGTCGACCTGGTCGCAACGGGAGCGGCAACGATCGAGCTGATGGATGCGGCATCCCTGCGTGTCTGCCAAGCCGACCCCGAATCGGCAGGGGTCCTGCCGTCCATCCAGGTCACCGGCCATGCCGCGCTGCTCATCGAATATCAGGCCGTTGACGCCGAGAAACTCGTCGAGCTGACAAATGGTGCAGAACGTCTCTTCGCGACGCTGTCGACCGCGGTCGCCCCCGTGTTTACGTCGGACGTTCGAACGCGCGCTGCGCTGTGGCACCTGCGCAAGGGACTCTTCGCCGCTGTCGCGGGAGCGCGCCCATTTGGCACGACCGCGTTGCTCGAAGACATCGCGGTACCGGTGACGCGACTCGCGGAGACCTGCGCAGGCCTGCAGCAACTGTTTGCTCGGCACGGCTACGGCGACGCCGTAATCTTCGGCCACGCCAAAGATGGCAATGTGCATTTTTTGCTTAACGAGAGTTTCGGCGACTCGGCGACGCTTGCACGGTATCGACGTTTCACCGAAGACATGGTCGAGCTAGTGCTCGCCGCCGGTGGCACGCTCAAAGCCGAGCACGGCACCGGCCGCATCATGGCCCCGTATGTACGCCGGCAGTATGGCGACGAACTATACGCGATCATGGAAGAGATCAAGCGGGTCTTCGACCCTGCGGGCATCCTGAACCCCGGCATTGTGATCTCCCACGACCCCGACCTGCATGTGCGCCACCTCAAGTCGACGCCGACCGTGGAGGCTGAGGTGGATCGCTGTGTGGAATGCGGGTACTGCGAGCCGGTGTGCCCAAGCAAAGACCTGACCACTACCCCCCGCCAGCGAATCGTCGTACGCCGGGCCATCGCAGATGCAACCGCCCGTGGTGACCGGGCATTGGTCAGACGGCTCGAAGCCGAGCAGTTATATGAAGTGATCGACACCTGCGCGGTCGATGGAATGTGTGCGACAGCATGCCCAGTGCTCATCAACACCGGAGACTTGGTGCGACGGCTCCGCGCCGAGAATGTTGGTGCGGTGGAGTCTGCGGTGTGGAATGTGGCTGCTAAACACTGGAAGCCCGTGACTGGCGCCGCATCGCTTGCGCTGAGCGTCGCCTCCGCAGTACCCTCGCCGCTCGTGAGAATACCTAATACCATCGCGCGTGCTGTCGTCGGCAACGACATGCTGCCGCTCTGGTCGCCCGACCTGCCGAAAGGGGGTGTGCAGCGCACGGGCGGCTCAACTGCGGGTGTCAAGGAGGTTGTCTACTTTCCCGCGTGCGTCGGCACCATGTTTGGCCCGGCCGATGGCGGCCACGGAGTCGCAGCCTCACTCGAGTCACTGATGGTGAAAGCGGGCATCGGGATTGTGAAGCCCGTGACCATTGGCTCGCTGTGCTGCGGTACACCCTGGAAATCGAAGGGGATCACACGGGGCTACGCGGCGATGGTTGACAACACTCTCGCCGCGTTATGGCAGGCATCACGGTATGGCGAGTTGCCGGTTATCTGCGATAACTCTTCGTGCTCGGAAGGACTCGTGCACGCGCTTGAGTCATCGGCCAAGCGTGCGGGATATACCGAACTGGTGATCATCGACGCGGTTGACTTTGCTGCGCGCGAGCTACTGCCGGGCCTCGACGTGTCGCCGAGCCTGGGCTCGATCGTGGTGCATCCGACCTGCTCAAGCACTCGCGCTGGATCCAACGACAACCTGATGGCCATTGCGCGTGCGGTGGCCGACACGGCGATCGTGCCAGACGACTGGGGTTGCTGCGCGTTCGCGGGCGATCGCGGCATGCTGCATCCCGAACTTACCGCGAGCGCAACAGCTCGCGAGGCTGCGGCCGTCGACTCGAAGCAATACGACGCATACGTGTCGTGTAACCGCACCTGTGAGATCGGCATGACGCGGTCGACCGGCCACCAATACCAGCACATTCTGGAACTGCTCGACGCGGCGTCCCAAACGAAAGGTAGTGACACATGAGACGAGCAATTGTGACCGGCGGAGTCAGCGGACTCGGTGCAGCCTGCACCGCACGCCTGCGCTCAGATGGCGTCGAGGTCATTACCGTCGACCTGTCGGTGACCGCTGACTATTCGCTCGACGTGAGCGACTCTGCTGCCGTCGAGCGAATCGTCGCCGAGATCGGCATCGTCGATATTCTCATCAATAGCGCCGGCATCGTTGGCCCAAATAAGCCGCTCTGGCAGGTCACGGATGCCGAGTTCCAGCAGACATTTGACGTTAATGTCAATGGAGTTTTCTACTTCTGCCGCGCCGTCATCCCCGGCATGATTGATCGCGGCTGGGGACGCATCGTCAGCATGGCTAGCATGGCAGGCAAAGATGGCAACCCCAATCTGGGCGCGTACTCCGCGTCTAAAGCTGCCGTCATCGGCATGACCAAATCCCTTGGTAAGGAGCTCGCCACGTCGGGCGTGCTCGTGAACGCGATAGCGCCCGCCGTGATCGCCACTCCCATGAACGCCACGAACACGCCCGAGGTGCTTGCCCACCTCACGAGCCTCATCCCCATGAAGCGCCTAGGGCGGCCGGATGAGGTCGCGGCGCTCGTGAGCTGGCTCGCATCTGATGAGTGCAGCTTCTCTACCGGGGCGGTCTACGACATCAGCGGTGGTCGCGCGACCTACTAGTGCTGTGGCGAGTATCGTGTGGGCGAAAACGCCGTCGCCACCAGTGACCGCAGCGACTCCAGCGAACCGTGTGCGAGCCCGGCAGTGCGCGCCTGCACGAGTACATTGCCGATCGCTGTAGCCTCGACGGGACCGGCGAGCACGGGAAGTCCGCTGCGGTCGGCCGTGAGTTGACAGAGCAGCGCGTTTTGGCTGCCACCGCCCACGATGTGAATCACCGACACGTGCTTACCGGAGAGCTCGCTCGCGGTGCGCACGGCGGCGGCGAAGGCATCCGCCAGGCTTTCGACGATGCTGCGCACGAATTCAGCCGGGGTCCTCGGCACTTCTCGTGAGTGGTCTGTGCACCAGACGGCAATGCGACCAGGCATGTCGCCGGGGGCCTGAAAGGTGGAATCGTTCGCGTCGAAGACAGCGACGGGCCTGTCAAGAGCGGATGCCGCGGCGAGAAGCCCGGCCAGTTCGATGCTCGGATCGGCTTGCTGCCACTCCCGCAGCGACTCGCTCAGCAGCCACAGTCCCATGACGTTGTGCAGATAGCGCACTCGGCCGTCGACGCCCCCCTCGTTCGTGAAGTTCGCAAGACGGCCGGCCTCAGAGAGCACCGGCGCATCCAGTTCGACGCCAACGAGTCCCCAGGTTCCGCATGAGATGTAGGCGAAATCGTCGGCGAGCGCGGGCACTGCGACGACGGCGGATGCCGTATCGTGCGATCCAACGGCGCTCACCGAGAGGGATTTTCCTACCTCTGCCGCGACCGCCGGCAGCAACGATCCGACCGCCGCCCCGGGCTCGATGAGGGCGGGAAATACTGATCGTGGTAGGCCGAGGCGCTCGATAAGCGCGTCATCCCAGGTGCCAGAAGTGAGCCCAAGCAGCCCCGTCGTAGAGGCGTTGGTCGTCTCGGCGAACTGTGCACCAGTAAGCCAGTAGTTGAGGAGGTCGGGGATAAGTAGGAAGCCGTCGGCGAGTTCGAGAGTGCTGGCTGAAGCATCCGCTGTGAGTTGGTAGAGCGTGTTGAACGACAGAAACTGGAGCCCGTTTGCTGCATACAGCTCGGCCGGTGAGACTCGTGAGTGCACGGCATCGACGGCGGCCTGGTTGCGCTCGTCGCGATAGTGATACGGGGTGCCGAGCATGCGACCGCCTCGCATGAGCGCGTAGTCGACGGCCCACGAGTCGACCGCGACGTTGGTGAGCGACGGCTCTTCGCGAACGGCCGCTCCGAGCCCCGCGAGCACATTGCGGTACAGCTCGAGAATGTTCCAGTGCAGCCCATCGATCGTGCGTACCGGCTGGTTTGCAAAGCGGGCGACCGGCCGCAGGCTGAGTTCGTTGTGCCCGACGTGGCCAAGCATGACGCGCCCACTGGTCGCGCCGAGGTCGATGGCCGCTACCGCGTTAGTCACGGTAGCGCCGCCGGGTCACAGGCCTCGCCTTTTCGGCCAGGTGCGGCCAGGTGCGCCCAGGTCCGGCCGAATTCGCCCGAATGAAGGAGATCTGCTGCGCTCGTCCCACCTTCCCTGGGCACCATGGCCCTTCGACAGCAACTCTCCTTCATTTGGCACAAGGGCCAGAGCGCACATCAGCTGCGACGTCATCGCAGGAACGCCGCAGCGACGCCAGCATCCACCGGGATATGCAGACCGGTCGTGTGGCTGAGATCCGAGGTGCACAGCACGAACACCGCGTTGGCCACATTCTCCGGCAGCACTTCGCGCTTAAGGAGGGTGCGCTGGGCGTAGTACTCGCCAAGCTTCTCCTCGGGCACGCCGTACACGGCAGCGCGCTTGGCGCCCCAGCCACCCGCGAAAATTCCGGATCCGCGCACGACGCCATCTGGGTTAATGCCGTTGACTTTCACGCCGTACTCCCCGAGTTCGGCAGCGAGCAACCGAACCTGGTGCGCCTGATCTGCCTTGGTCGCCGAGTACGCGATGTTGTTGGGGCCGGCGAACACCGAATTCTTCGACGAGATGTAGATGATGTCACCGCCAAGCTTCTGGTTGATCAGAACGTGCGCCGCGGCGCGGGAGACGAGGAATGACCCCTTCGCCATCACATTGTGCTGCAGATCCCAGTCAGCGACCGTGGTCTCGAGCAGCGACTTCGACAGCGAAAGTCCCGCGTTGTTGACCACGATGTCGAGCCCGCCGAATGCGAGGACGGTGGCGTCGATAGCGGCCTGCACCTGATGCTCATCGGTGACGTTGGCGACGATTCCGATTGCAACGTCTGAGCTGCCGAGTTCGGTAGCGGCCTCCTCGGCCTTGGTAAGGTCGAGGTCGGCGATCACGACGCAGGCTCCTTCGGCGGCGAGGCGGGTGGCGATGGCTTTTGGTTCTTTCAGCGGCGCTTCGGCGTCCGGATATTTCGCGTTG
>JANXVG010000048.1 GCA_025351795.1 Salinibacterium sp.
TTCAAAACCCAAACCACCAGTTGTTTGCGCGCACCATTCAGGCCGAGCTCGAGTTTGGGCCACGTAACCTCGGGGTCGCCGAGGAGGAGATCGCCGAGCGCGTCGCCCATGCAGTCGAATTCTTCGGGCTCAGCGCGGTGATTGACGAGCACCCATACCGGGTCAGCTTCCCGATCAGGAAGCTCGTCGGCATCGCCTCGATTGTGACGATGCGGCCATCGATCATCTTGTTCGACGAGCCGTCCACCGGCCAAGATCACAGCACCACCCACGTGATCAACGGCCTTATGCGCCGCTTACGCGAGCAGGGCACTACGGTCGTGTGCGTCTCCCACGACATGCCTCTGCTCGCGGATGTTGTCGAGAGAGTAATTGTCATGAAGAGTACAGAGATCATTGCCGATGCATCGCCGCGCGAGGTCTTCGCAGACAAAGCACTTATGGCGAGAACCAATCTCCAAGCGCCGCAGGTCACCGAAATTGCCCTCCAAACGGTCGTACCGCTCGGCGGACCGGTCGCACTCACTCCCGAGGAATTGGCCGGTGACCTCGTCGCTCGGCTCGGCCGAATTAGTACCGTCCTCGGATCATCTCGAGCGAATTCTTAGGAAGTATCGCCATGTCAATGCAAGCCGCCCTGCCCATAGCGATGATCCCCGGCAACTCGGTGATCCACCGCATCCACCCACTCGCGAAGCTCGTCTGGGTAGTCGGCTACGTCGTGCTCGCCTTCTCGACGCAGAACATTATCATTCTGTACTCGATGGCAGCATTCGCGTTCATACTTGCTCCGTTGGGAGGGGTGACCAGGCCACTGCTCAAGGCAGCGCTCATCCTCGTTCCCGTCGGGTCGTCGCTGCTCGCGCTACAGATCATCGCGCCAGCGGTTGAGCGGCCATGGACGCACGTCGCCGAACTCGGACCGCTCACCCTCTATAGCAACGGCCTTTACTACGGGTTCGTGCTGCTCGGGAGGATAGTCGCTTCGCTGATCATCGCACTCGTCATGGTGATGACAACGCACCCGAGTGATCTATTTACTTCGTTTGCGAAGCTCAAGGTGCCGTACACGCTCAACTTTATGCTCGCCATGACTCTCCAGCTCATCCCTGTTTTTCAGCGCGAGGTTGGCATCATTATGAGTGCGCAGAAGTCGCGCGGCATGAAAGGCAGCGGTTTTTCCGCCGTGCTGCCAAGTTTCGTGCCCGTGTTTGTCGGTGCTATTGAGCGCGTGCAGCAACTATCGATATCGCTCGAATCACGCGGGTTCGGTTCGAAAGGTATCAAGACGAGCTACCGGCGAGTGAGTGGCCGCGTTACCGACTGGGTGATCGGCGCACTGGGCGCACTTACCGTGGTCGTTATCTCTACCGTTTCCATCGTGCACGGGGGCTGGAGCCTCGCGAAGTTAATCGCCTTCGATCCGACCTTCGTCATCGTGGTCTTCGCTCTCGCGGCGACGGCGTTCGCGGGCGTCATAATCACGGCACTTCTTCTCTCATTCAAGAAATGACAGTTGTACCGTTTTCCCTCATCCACTACGCAGAAAGTGACACCTTAATGCCAGCCTTTGACCACGATGAGCGCCAACACCACATCCAGGTGGCGCGTGGCGACATCGGTCGTTACGTGTTTCTCCCCGGTGATCCCGGACGCTGTGAGCCGATAGCGCGTCTGTTCGACGCCCCAGTGTTCGTCGCACGCAACCGCGAGTACGAAACTTGGACCGGGTACCTCGATGGGGAAAAAGTATCTGTTACCTCGACCGGCATCGGCTGCCCATCCGCGGCTATCGCCATGGAGGAGCTCGCACGGGTGGGTGCTGACACTTTCGTCAGGGTTGGGACATCCGGCTCCATGCAGCCGGATGTCCGTCCGGGCGACCTCGGAGTAATCCAGGCCGCCATCCGCGATGAGGGCACGACGCTCCATTATCTGCCCGTCGAGTTCCCCGCCGTCGCCGACATCGACGTCACACGCTCGTTGACGATTGGGGCGCGGAGCCTCGGCAACACCGTGCATGTGGGTATTTCACAGTCGAAAGACTCGTTCTATGGCCAGCACGAGCCGGGCCGCATGCCGGTGGCGAGCCGCCTCAAGGAACGGTGGGCGGCGTGGATGGCTGGCGGCGCGATCTGCTCTGAGATGGAAGCCGCTGCGCTGTACATTGTTGCCGCGACCCTGCGTGTGCGGGCCGGCGGGATCATGATGATCCTCGGTCATCATGACATGGCGCCGATGACTCAGGAAGAGGAGACGCGCGGCTCGCTCGACAACCTGTTGCCCGCCGCAATAGCCGGCATGCGCGACCTCATTGCTCGTGATCGCGAACGGGCGGCGGCGTGAGCAGCCATGACCGTGAGGTGCAGTATCACCTCCAATTGAGACCGGGCGATGTCGGGAGGTACGTTCTTCTGCCGGGGGACCCGGGTAGGTGCGAGCCAATCGCCGCACTGTTCGATGATGCGCAGCACGTCGCATCTAATCGCGAGTACACGACCTGGACCGGCACGCTCGGCGGCGAAAAGGTGAGCGTCGTGTCGACCGGCATCGGTTGCCCATCCGCGTCGATTGCTGTCGAGGAACTGGTCAAGCTCGGAGCAGACACGTTCATTCGCGTCGGCACTTCGGGCGCGATTCAGCCGGGCACGCCGCCCGGCCAGCTCGCCGTCGTTACAGCGGCTATCCGCGACGAGGGAACGTCGAGCCACTACCTCCCCATTGAGTTCCCGGCGGTCGCGCATCCGCAGGTCGTCGACGCACTCGCTCAAGCAGCCCGCAACACCGGCGCCTCGTACCGGCTGGGGGTTTCCCAGTCGAAGGACTCGTTCTATGGGGAGGTTGAGCCGCAGCGGATGCCCATGGCGGCGCGCTTAGAAGACCGGTGGAACGCATGGGTCGCGGGCGGTGCCATCTGCTCCGAAATGGAGGCGGCAGCAATCTTCGTCCTCGGCTCAATCCACCGGGTGCGCACCGGCGGCCTTATGCACATGTGGTCGGAGGGTGATGATGAGGATGCAGACCGGCAGCGGTTTCTCGCGACTTCCGTCGAAGCACTGCGCGTTCTCATTGCCGACGATCGCGCAGGACGACAATGGCCGTGAGCGCGGACGTTGCGAGACTCGCCACGATCGCGCCCGAATACGCGAGAATGATGAGTGGGTACCAGCGCCGCAACTTCTTCCTGCTCGTCCTCGATGGGGCTACCTTCTCGTTCGCAATCTCCCTGCTCTCCGAGACGACCATCATCCCCGCGTTCGTGCAGGCACTCAGCCACAGCGCGGTGCTCGTTGGATTGGTCGCGGCTACCTACGCCGTCGGCCACTACCTGCCGCAGGTCGTGGGTGCTCACCTCGTGCGCGGACGGGCCAGGCGCAAGCCACTTCTGCTCGCGATAGTCATCGCCGAGCGAGTGGGAATTCTTGCGATCGCGGTGACCGCCCAGCTGATCGGTGCCGTCGACACCGGTGTGGTGCTGGCAATCTTTTTCATCGCGTTCTGTGGCTACGCGGTGACGACCGGTCTCATCGGCCCTGTGTACGGCGACTTCGTCGCCAAGGCGCTGACGCGCAATCGCGGCTGGTTTTACGGCATCGTGCAGTTGCTTGGCGGACTGCTGGGCTTTAGCTCGGCGCTGTTCGCTCAATCGATCCTCAAGGCGAATGCCTTCCCTCTGGGCATCCAATTATGTTTCTGGGTCTGTTTCGGGTTGTCATTCTTCGCGATCCTGTTCGTTGCCACTCTCAAAGAGGAGCCGTACCCCCACGTTGAGCCACGACCCAAGCTGATTGCCACGATCTCCGAGATCCCGACAATCCTTCGTGCGGATGCCGGATACCGGAGATACCTCCTTGCCCGTGCTGTCCTCGCGTTTGCAACCCTCGGCGTGGGGTTTGTTGCCGTTGATGGGCTCGGTACCGTGCTGCAGCCGTCGGATGCGGCGCTGCTCGCTGCGGTCTTCATCCTCTCGCAGGCCGTTCTCGGCTTCATTCTCGGGCTTGTCGGAAACTACCTGGGCTGGAAGGTGGTCGTGATCGTTGGCGGTTGCCTGACCATCGTCGGCATGATTGGTGCCGTTCTCGCGGACTCCGTCGTCGCCTACCTCGCCGTCTTCGTAGCATTAGGTGGCGCGAATGCCGTGACAATGCTGGTCGACTCCAACATGTCGATCGAGCTGGCGCCGACTGCTCAGACCAGCCTCTACCTTGGGACGACGTCGACTCTGCTTGCGCCGTTCTTTATCCTTGGCCCGCTCGCAGCGGGAGCAGTGGCCGCGCTGATGGGCTACCCGGCTGTGTTCGTGGCCGCCGGTGTGCTCGCTTTCATTGGAGTGCTTTTCGCCCTGCGCGTGCACGAGCCACGGCGAGTATTGGCTGTCGACCCCGTCGGCCTTCCAGGGGCGATGCCGTGACCAACAACCCCGATCGGAAGGAAATTCGATGATCCATCGAATGATCATCGACACCGATACCGCAGCGGATGACAGCTTCGCGCTGCTCGTGGGCCTCCTCCACCCCAACGCGCAGCTCGAGGCGATAACTATCGTGTCTGGCAACGTGGACTTCGAACAGCAGATACAGAACGCCCTGATCACGATCGAAGTTGCCGGCCGCAGCGGCGAGGTCGATGTGCACCTTGGGGCCAGGGTGCCGATGGCGCGACCGTGGTACGCGGCGAGCGCACACGGGGATGGCAAAGGCAACCACGACTTCCCGGTGCCGCGTCAGGCTCCGAGCGTTGAACGCGCGGCGGATGCACTGATACGGATCGTGAATGAGAACCCCGGGGAGATCGACATCGTCGCGATAGGCCCGCTCACCAACATCGCGACGGCGATCATGCTCGACCGCGAGTTTCCGCAGAAGGTGCGTAGCCTGCAGATCATGGGCGGATGCGATAACTCAGTCGGCAACGTTACCGCGGCCGCCGAGTACAACTTCTACGTCGACCCCGAGGCTGCAGACATTGTGTTCCGCGCCGGTTTCGACGTAACGCTTGTAACGTGGACGCTCACCCTCGCGCGGGCGCTGTGGACACGGGCACAACTCGCTGAGCTATCCGCGCTCGGAACGAGCCTGTCCGATTTTTTTACCATTTTGGACACGCCAAATCTCGAGTTCAACGCGGGCATGAAGATACTGGGGAGTACCCACCCCGACTCGATGACGGCGATGCTGCTCGTGCGCCCGGATCTCATCACTGCCAGTGGGCGGGCGTTCGTCGCTGTGGAGCACGCGA
Organism: Salinibacterium sp.; assembly: GCA_025351795.1. Taxonomy (GTDB): domain Bacteria; phylum Actinomycetota; class Actinomycetes; order Actinomycetales; family Microbacteriaceae; genus Rhodoglobus. The sequence goes on from JANXVG010000048.1 coordinate 5,239, forward strand.
GCGAGATGACCCGTGGTTATTCGCTGATCGATCGCCGAGCGGCTCCAGAACGCCTCAACGCCACCATGATCGACGACATCGACGGTGAGGGCTTCTACCTGGCCTACCGGGAGCTTCTTGCGCGAGGCCCGCGAGGCTAGCGGCGAAGACATCCCGGTCGGAAGCAAACGGTGCTCATATGCGCAACCGGTGCAACTAATGTTGAAACTGAGCGTGTGTGCGCGTAACCTAGATGAGAGAGGAGGCTCACGTGAACACTGAGGGTGAGTTGTTGGCTGTGCGGGTTGCCGAACTCTATTACGACGAGAACAAGACCCAGGACGAAATCGGCGGTCTGCTGACGATCACGCGTTGGAAGGTCGGTCGGCTGCTTGCTCAGGCGCGCGAGCAGGGGATCGTACGCATTGAAATCGTCCACCCTCGCGCTCGCCGTCTCGCGGTCGAGCGCGAGTTGAAGGAGCGGTTTCAGCTCTCCGACGCTGTCGTTGTGCCCGTGCCGACCGGGTCGGAAGACCTTCGTTCACGGGTCGCACAGGCGGCCGCCGACTACCTGACGGGACTACGCCCGGTTCCTCGAACGCTTGGTATCAGTTGGGGTCGTACTCTCAGCGATGTGGCCGAGCGACTGGAAACTGGTTGGGCGACCGGGGTCACCGTCGTGCAGATCAATGGTGGGGTGAGCCTCAATAAGCGCAGAGGCACTGCCGCCAACACAGCCGTCACAATCGCGCAGAAGGCCCACGGACAGGCGACGTTGTTGCCGAGCCCGGCGATCCTCGAGCGCTTGGAGACCAAGCGCGCGATCGAGGCCGATCGCACGGTGGCGAGCGTGCTCGAACTCGCGGCAGGGGCCAGCGCCTACCTCTACAGTGCGGGAGTCGCCGACGAGAGTTCCGTGCTTGTCGACAGCGGATATCTCACGTCGTCTGACGTGCGCGAACTAGTGCGAAAGGGTGCGGTGGGCGATGTCGTTGGTCGATACATCGACGCCAACGGCAATACCGTCGACCCTGGCCTCGACGAGCGCACGGTGGGCGTGGGGCTCGACCAACTGCGTGCAGCGAAGACGGCGATCTTCGTGGTCGACGGTGAAGCCAAGTATGCCGTTGCTAGGGCCATCGTAACGAGCGGGTTGTGTACCGTGATAGTCACAGACGAAGGCACGGCGCGAGCTCTCCTGGAGGAAAGCACATGACACTCGAACAACGGGGTGCCTTGGCGCCCGCCGAGCGGGCCACGCGCCTGATCGGCGGTGACCTCACTGAGAAGAGCCTCCGATTGCACCTCGAGGGGCTGCCAGGGGTCGATGCTGTCGGGCTCGAGCAGCGCGCTGCTGATCTCGGTTCCCGGTCGATTAAGACCACGTCGAAGGCGTGGGCGCTCGATCGCATCATCGCGCTCATCGACCTCACGACCCTCGAAGGCGCCGACACGCCGGGCAAGGTGCGTTCGCTCGTCGCGAAGGCCGTCACTCCGGATGCGTCCGACCCGACGACACCTCACGTCGCCGCCGTCTGCGTATATGGCGATATGGTGCCATACGCCCTGGATGCGCTCGGCGCAGCTCACGCGACGGGGCACGCTTCTGGGCAGCACGATGACGGAATCAGGATCGCCGCTGTGGCGACCGCCTTCCCCAGCGGCCGGGCATCGCTTCCGGTGAAGCTTGCAGACACCGCGGATGCCGTGGCCGCCGGCGCAGACGAAATCGACATGGTCATCGACCGCGGCGCGTTCCTGTCTGGCCGCTACGGTCTGGTGTTCGACCAGATTGTTGCGGTAAAGGACGCCTGCCGCCGCGATGACGGAACGTACGCGCACCTCAAGGTAATCCTCGAGACGGGCGAGCTCACCACCTACGACAACGTACGCCGCGCATCGTGGCTCGCGATTCTTGCGGGGGGCGACTTCATCAAGACGTCCACCGGCAAGGTGGCACCGGCGGCGACGCTGCCCGTCACTCTGCTTATGCTCGAGGTTGTTCGTGACTGGTATCGACTGGCCGGCGAGAGAATCGGCGTCAAGCCCGCTGGTGGTATCCGAACATCGAAGGATGCGATCAAGTACCTTGTGACGGTTGCCGAGACCGTCGGCCAGGAGTGGTTACAGCCACAGTTGTTCAGGTTCGGCGCGTCGTCGCTGCTGAATGATGTACTCCTGCAGCGCCAGAAACTGACCACAGGCCACTATTCGGGCCCCGACTACGTGACGATGGACTGACCATGGCTGCTTTCGATAACACGAACTTTCTCGACTACGCACCCGCGCCGGAGTCAACCACGATTCTTCACCTCAAGAAGAGCTACGGGCTTTTTATCAACGGGGAGTTTGTGCCGGGGCACGGAGCGTCGTTTCTTACGGTCTCGCCATCGACAGAAACGACGATCGCCGAGATCGCGAACGCTAACGCCACCGACGTGGACCTGGCGGTCGCCGCAGCACGCGGGGCCTACGACCGCACCTGGTCGAAGCTCAGCGGCGCGGATCGTGGCAAGTACCTGTTTCGCATCGCGCGGCTGGTGCAGGAGCGCGCGCGAGAACTGGCCGTCGCAGAGAGCCTAGACAACGGGAAGCCGATCAAAGAGAGCCGGGATGTCGACATTCCGCTGGTCGCAGCCTGGTTCTTTTACTACGCCGGATGGGCCGACAAGCTCGACTATGCCGGTATCGGGCCGAATCCGCGCGCGCTCGGCGTCGCCGCCCAGGTGATCCCGTGGAACTTTCCGCTGCTCATGCTGGCGTGGAAAATTGCGCCCGCACTCGCTGCTGGCAATACCGTCGTGCTCAAGCCCGCAGAAACCACTCCGCTCACGGCACTGATTTTCGCGGAAATTCTGCAACAGGCTGAGCTTCCGGCTGGCGTGGTTAATATCATCACCGGGGCAGGTGAGACGGGGCACGCACTCGTCAATCATCCCGACGTCAACAAGGTTGCCTTCACGGGTTCCACGGCCGTCGGCCGCGCAATTGCACGCTCTACCGCGGGTAGCGGAAAGAAGCTTACGCTCGAGCTCGGCGGCAAGGCCGCGAATATCGTCTTCGACGATGCACCGATTGATGAAGCGATTGAGGGCATCGTTAACGGAATCTTCTTCAACCAGGGCCACGTGTGCTGTGCAGGATCGCGCCTGCTGGTGCAGGAGAACGTCCACGATGAGGTGGTCGGTCGACTCAAACGCCGACTGTCCACTCTGCGGCTTGGCGACCCGCTCGATAAGAACACCGATATCGGGGCGATCAATTCGCGCGAACAGCTCGACCGCATCCGCGAGCTATCTGATATCGGCGAGGCGGAGGGTGCTGAGCGGTGGACTGCACCGTGCGTGATCCCAGACAAGGGCTTCTGGTTCGCGCCCACGATCTTCGATAACGTCTCGACCTCGCACCGCATCGCGCGCGAGGAGGTCTTCGGCCCGGTGCTCAGTGTGCTCACTTTTCGTACCCCGGCCGAGGCGATAGCGAAGGCCAACAACACGCCGTACGGCCTCTCCGCAGGCATCTGGAGCGATAAAGGCTCGAGAATTCTTGCCGTCGCCGATCAACTAAAGGCGGGCGTCATCTGGGCCAATACGTTTAACCGGTTTGACCCGGCGTCCCCGTTTGGCGGCTATAAGGAGAGCGGCTACGGTCGCGAGGGCGGTCGCCATGGCCTTGCCGCGTACCTTGAATCCACCGGATGGAGTGCAGCAAAATGACCCATCTCGCGGTTTCCAAGACCTACAAGCTCTACATCGGCGGAAAGTTTCCGCGCAGCGAGAGCGGTCGCACGTACGAGGTCGTCTCGACCAAGGGGGTGTTCATTGCGAACGCGGCACGAGCGAGCCGTAAAGACGCGCGGGATGCCGTCGTTGCCGCCCGCGCGGCCATCGTAGGCTGGGCGGGCGCAACCGGCTACAACCGCGGTCAGGTGCTGTACCGCATTGCCGAGTTGCTCGAGGGTCGCCGCGAACAATTCGTCGCCGAAATTGTGGCGAGCGAGGGCGGTACCTCTGCAGCTGCCACCAGGCAGGTCGATGCGGCGATCGATGTGTGGGTCTGGTATGCAGGCTGGGCTGACAAATACGTACAAGTGGCTGGTAACGGCAACCCGGTGAGTGGCCCGTATTTCAACCTCTCGACGCCAGAGCCGACCGGAGTCGTAGCGATTGTCGCTCCACAGGGCGCTGGCTCGCTCATCGGATTGGTGAGCGTCGTCGCACCGGCATTGGTGAGCGGTAACACGGTCGTCGTGATCGCGAGCGAGAGCGCACCGCTGAGTGCGATCAGCTTGGGTGAGGTTCTTGCGACCAGTGACGTTCCCGGCGGTGTTGTCAACATCCTCACTGGATCGCCCGCGGAGATCGCTCCATGGCTCGCGACCCACGCCGATGTCAACGGTCTTGACTTGGCCGGCGCTGAATCACTCGAATGGGTAGACCTGCAAATCTCAGCAGCGGAAACCCTCACCCGGGTTTTGCCACCGGTCGTCGGGGTACCGTCGCCGTCGCTCGAACGCATCGTCGCATTCACCGAGACGAAAACGGTCTGGCACACCAAATCGCTGATCTGAGCGTGTGAATACCTGACCGTGTCAAGCCCGGTCGAGTTTTCAGCCAAAGATCGTAGGTTGGAAGAATGCGAATACTGGTTACAGGAGCCACCGGCTACATTGGTGGTCGGCTCGTTCCCCGGCTGCTTGACGAGGGGCACATGGTGCGCGTGCTCGTGCGCAACCCCGAGGGTCTACGAGATGTGCCGTGGGCACCTTCGGTCGAGATCGTGCGAGGCGATCTTACGGATGCCGCATCGGTGGGCTCGGCGATGCCCGGCGTCGAGGTGGTTTACTACCTTGTTCACTCGATGGGCAGCGGTCGGGATTTCGAGGCCAGCGAAGAGTTGTCTGCGCAGAATGTTGCCGAGGCCGCGTGTGTCGCTGGGGTGAAGCGCATCGTGTATCTGGGTGGGCTGCACCCGACGGAGGGCACGCTCAGCCCGCACTTACGAAGTCGCGTGGCCGTCGGCAAGATCCTGATGGCATCCGGGGTTTCTACTGCCGCCTTGCAGGCCGGCACGGTGATCGGCGCGGGCTCCGCGTCGTTTGAGATGATCCGACACCTCACCGAAGTTCTGCCGTACATGCCAGCGCCCAAGTGGGTGCGCAATTTCATTCAACCGATTGCCGTGCGCGACGTTCTGCACTATCTGATCGGGGCCGCAACCCTGCCCGCCGACGTCAATCGTACTTTTGATATCGGCGGCCCCGACGTGTTGCGCTACGGCCAGATGATGAATGGCTACGCGGTGGAAGCCGGACTCGCCCAGCGTCCGATTGCCTCGCTCCCGGTGCTCACGCCGTGGCTGGCATCGCAGTGGGTGAACCTTGTGACGCCGATTCCCCGAGCGCTTGCTGTGCCGATTATCGCCTCGCTGCAATACGACTGTGTTGTGCACGAGAGCGATATTGATACCTACATTCCGAAACCCGATGGTGGGCTCACCGGGTACCGGGCCTCGGTGCGCCTCGCGCTCGGCAAGATGCGGGATGGTCAAGTCGAGACGAGCTGGCGAAACTCGTCCATCGCGGGTGCTCCAAGTGATCCCCTGCCGAGCGACCCGGGCTGGGCAGGTCATACGGTGTTCACCGACCTGCGGGAACATCACTCGGAAGCCCCGGTTGGCGATCTCTGGTCCGTCGTTGAAGGCATTGGCGGCAACAACGGCTGGTATTCCTTTCCGGTCGCTTGGGCGGCGCGAGGGTGGCTCGACAAAGTAGTTGGAGGAGTCGGATTGCGGCGCGGTCGGCGCGATGCTATCCGTTTACAGAAGGGTGATGCGATCGACTTCTGGCGCGTTGAAGATATTGATCGGGGGCACTTTCTGCGTCTGCGTGCCGAAATGAAGCTTCCGGGCCGGGCCTGGCTTGAGTTGCACACAGAGGCCGATCCGGCTGGCGGGTCAATCTACCGCCAGCGAGCGGTATTCTTTCCCGCCGGTCTTGCTGGTCGCATTTACTGGGCTGCGGTCCTCCCCTTTCATGGCATCATCTTTTCCGAGATGGCACGGCGGATTGCCGCCACTGCCACGGTGAGGTCACAACCCGCGTCGTGAGCCGTGCGGGAGATTGCGACGCAGTGCCCGCTCCGCAGATTACCGACCTCTGATGGAATTCACAGCGCGCACGGAGCATTATTGATGTGTCCCCTGTTCGCGGGGTATCGACGACAAGGCGATGATATGACCGATTTTGAGAACACTGGGCGACTCGCGTCCGTTGTATTTTTCGGCGACAGCCTCACCGAGGGTGGAGCATGGCACGAATGGTTCCCTGACCTACAGACCCATAATTTCGGCGTGGGAGCTGACACGACCGACGACCTTCTCAGTCGTATGCACGCGGTCGTCGACGCGCGTCCAGACGCTATTGTCTTGCTCATCGGCACCAACGATCTGGGAATGCGCCGCTCCGTTGAACACCTCGTGCGCAACACGGAGTTGCTCCTGGTGAACCTGCGTCGCGACTTGCCGGGTGCACGCACACTCGTGCAGTCGATCATGCCTCGCGGTCGGGAGTTTGCCGACCAGATCCGCGATGCCAACCGGCACTTGCGGCAGTTCTCGGCGACCGTGCACGCCCAGTACCTCGATCTGTGGCCGGTGCTGGCACTCGAGGATGGCGAGCTCAATCCCGCTTTCTCAGACGACCGCCTGCACCTCAATGCCGCGGGCTACAGCGCGTGGCTGTCTGAGCTCGCGCCGGCGCTCGAGCGCCTCGAAGACGCGCCGCCGATGAGTCGACCGATCTCGGTCATTCGTCAAGACAGCTGAGCGTGGTGTGTGCTTAGAGTTTGCCGACGAGTAGTCGATAGAACTCGACGCCCTTCAAGAATGTCGCGATATGAATGCGCTCGTTCTTCGCGTGCAGCGTACCGCGTTCATCCCGTGACATCTCGAATGGGCTGAACCGGTAGATGTGGTCACAGATTCCGCTGAACTGCCGGCTATCGGTGGCACCGAGCTGAATGTAGGGCGTGATGATCGTGCCCGGGTAGACCTCGGCCATGGTCGAGGCGATCAGCTCCCATGCTGGGCCACTGCTCGGCGATACCGGTGACGGTTCGTTCGGGTGCACGACCTGAATGCGCACTGCGTCGTCGCGGATCGCGCGGCGCACATGGGCCACGGTGGCGGCAACGGTCGAGCCGACGGCGACCCGGATGTTGATAGTGGCCACTGCGGTCTCCGCGAGCGCGTTCGCGGCGTCGCTTGCACTCAACATGGTGACCGCCTGGGTCGTGCGGGTCATGGCGTTCGTCTCGTCGCTGAGGTGAGTGAAGAGTGCGAGCAGTGGCAGCCGGGTGAGCCAGAGAGTGGTGAATACGAAACGCAACGGCCAGCTCGCGTAGCTGCCGATGATGCGAATCATCTGCAAATTCGTTGATGTGAACCGTGCCGGGAACGGGCGACTGTTGAGCCTCGTGATGGCGCGCGCGAGGCGAACGGTTGCGGTCATGCGTGGGGGAGTGGATGCGTGTCCGCCCTCTTGCTCGACGGTGAGCGTCACGTTCGTCGTACCCTTTTCGCTCACTCCGACGACGGCGATGGGTGCTGAGACACCGGGAAAGATTCCTGCCACCACCGCACCGCCCTCATCAAGCACGAATGCGGGCTGGATGCGGCGACTGGTTAGCAGCGCGACGATCGCTCCCGCGCCCGTTCCCGTGGTCTCCTCATTGTGGCCGAAGCTGAGGTACACGTCGTTGGCGGGGCGGAACCCGGCGGCCAGTTGGGCATCCACCGCGTCGAGAATGCAGACCAGAGCGCCCTTGTCGTCGAGGGTGCCTCGCCCCCACATCACTTGTTCGCTGCCATCGCCGACAATACTTCCGGCGAACGGCGGGTGAGCCCAGCCTTCGTCGTTGGCGGGCACGACGTCGTAGTGCGCCATGAGCACCGTTGGATGATCGTGGGACCGCCCTGCCCAGTGGAAGAGCAGCGAATGGCCTCCCACGACTTCCTTGTGCAGGTGCGTGTGCAGGCGTGGGTAGAGCCTGTGCAGCGTGTCAATGAACCGGTCGAACTGCGCCCAGTCGATGGCAGTCTCGTCGATGCGTGAGATCGTCGGGATGCGCACCAGTTGCTGCAGGTGGGCGACGGCGGGTTCAACAGGCATGTCTCGACTCTATTCGGTGCCCTAGGCTCGAGGCTGCAGACCGCACACCGGCCGAAAGGACGTGCATGAGCTCGGGTATTCTCGTGATCGGCAGCGCTAACCTCGATCTGGTTTACCGGGTACCACGAATTCCGGGCCCCGGCGAGACCTTACTTGCGACCGGGGCTACTCAGAATCCCGGTGGCAAAGGCAATAACCAGGTGATCGCAGCGGCGCGTGCAGGCGGGCACGCCACCTTCATCGCTGCCCTCGGAACGGATGCAGCGGCCGCCCCCATTCGTGACGCTCTCGCTGGGGCGCACGTCGTAGATCTCACCCGTCGAGTGGTGGAGCCCACCGGCACGGCGCTCATCACCGTAGACGACGCCGCTGAAAACACCATCGTGGTCAACTCTGGGGCAAACGCGACGCTTATCAACCTCACCGCAGAAGAACTCGGTGCGATTGCGCATGCCGGCTACCTACTCATGCAGCTCGAGACTCCGGTTGAGACGATCTCAGCGGCCGCAGCAGCTGCGCACGCGGCCGGGACGATCGTGGTGCTCAACGCAGCGCCCGCCCGTGAGTTGCCCACAGCGCTACTGCGTCTCGTAGATGTCCTGGTGGTGAACGAGCACGAGGCGCTCATCGTGGCGGCAGGGCTCGGTGCGTCCGCACTATTGCCAGCGGAGGTGACGGCAGACAACGCGGCGGCGGTGGGCAACCTGCTGAGGAGTGTTGTGGAATCCGTGGTGATCACGCTCGGTGGCGACGGGTCGGTGGTGGTCGATGGCGACGGCGATACCCTCGTACCCGCTGAGCTCGTGACTGCGATCGACACGACGGGTGCCGGTGACACCCTGTGCGGCGTGCTGGTCGCCGGCCTCGCCGAGGGCATGACTCTAGTGGAAGCGGTGAGGTTCGCGACCGCTGCTGCCGCACTATCCGTTCAACGGGTGGGGGCGGTTCCGTCAATTCCGTTGCGCGCCGAGATCGATGCATTCCGTTCGGCGGCTGGGCCGGCGATTCCGGTAGCTTAGGGTCTGTGAAAATCACGCGCTGGATTGTGCTTGTGGCTGTGTCTGCCGGCGCGCTCTGCGGGGTAGCTGCTCCGGCAGTTGCGTCGCCCGCTCTTGCATCGATTTCTCCCACGCGTTCCGTTCGCACAGTGCTACCAGCAGACGTCAATGACTTCGTGTTCGATAGTTTCAGCGCCGACTACTACTTAGGCCAAGACAAGAACGGCCGTTCCACGCTTAAAACCGTCGAGACACTGGTTGCCGAGTTTCCCGCTTTCGACCAGAACCACGGCATTCGGCGCGCGCTGGTTGACACCTTTCAAGGACACCCGACCGACATCAGCGTTGTCTCGGTGACAGACGAGCACGGCACGCCGCGCGATTGGCACGACGCGAGCGACAACGAGAGTAGTGGCGCAACTGGCTTTCGCGAACTCATTGTTCGAGACAATGACTCGGGCGTCTATGTGCACGGTAAGCAGACGTATGTGATCACCTATACCCAGCACAACGTCACGAACTATTTCGCAAATACCGATGATGACGAGTTCTATTGGGACACCAACGGAACGGGTTGGCCACAACCGTTCGGTATGGTGCGCGCCACCGTGCATGTTCCAGGAGCACTCGCGGGTGCCCTCACGGGCACCACTGTCTGCTACCGAGGGTATGAGGGCTCGACGGCCCGGTGCGACATCGCATCGACCGCGGGCACCGGCCAGACCACGTATTCTGTAACGGCCAATCAGATCGGCCCGTACGAGAACATGACCATCTCGATTGGCTTCAGGCCGCACACGTTCACCCCGCGAGACGATAGCTTTCTGGCCACGCCGTTGTCATGGTTCCAACTCCTCGCGCTTGGTGCGGCCGTCATTGGCGGCATCTGGGCGATCATGCTGAGAACGACAACGCTCGCCAACGGCACGGGCCCTGGTCGAGGCACAATAGTTGCTGAGTACGCGCCACCGCGCGGGGTAGGCATCTTCACCGAGGCGGTCGTGATTCAGAAAACGACTAAGGCGGCCGCGGCCAGCCTCCTCAGTCTCGCGGTGAACGGCCACCTTCGAATCATCGAGACCGAGGGCACGTCGTGGCTTCCACGCAAGCCCGTCTACACGCTTGAGCTGCTCAATAACTATGGTCTTGATGATGAAGCTGCACAGATTGTTGATGCGCTGTTCGGCGACTCGCGACTCGCCGGAGCCCAGTACACGATGTCGACCACCGATGTGCTCCTCAGCGGCAGGGTTCGAGCGATGGTCGCGGCGGCCAAGAAGAAAGCTGTCTCCGGCGGCTGGATAAAGAGAATACCCATCGGCACCTCCTTGTTCCCAGGTCTCCTGGCAGTCGTCGGCGCCGTTGGTTCGGCAATCGTCGCGATCGCCATGGTCGCGCACGCGTTCGGGGGAATTCTTCCGTTGGCGATAGCCGGGGTGGCGATCGTGGCGGCCATCTTCGTATTCGGCACGATATCGCGCAAGCCGCTCACCGACTCGGGCGCGGCACTCCGTGACCATCTGCAGGGGCTGGAGTTGTACATCCGCATGGCTGAAGCCGACCGGTTGCGTGTGTTGCAGAGTCCGGAGGGGGCGGAGCGCACGCCGGTGTCTGTTGATAGCTCTGCTGAGGTGCTCAAACTGAATGAAAAGCTCCTGCCATACGCGGTGCTGTTCAGCCTCGAGAAGCGCTGGGCCGAGGAGCTCAGCAAGTTCTACACCGAGAGCAACCCGCCCGACTGGTATGTGGGTTCGGCCGCTTTCAACGGTGCGCTGTTCGCGGCGAGCATCGGATCAATGTCATCGACCGCATCGTCGTCGTATTCGGGCAGCTCGGCAAGCAGTTCCAGTGGCGGCTCGGGCGGCGGCGGCTTCTCAGGTGGCGGCGGTGGCGGTGGCGGTGGTGGCGGTGTTTAGCCGCTCATAGTGCCCGGCTACTCATAATCAGGTAGCCGAGGATTGTCGCCGCAGAAAGCAGTACCAGCCCCCAGAGTGGCGCGGCCCAGCCTCGTGCGCCGCGGCTGATGCGCACGAGATAGATGATCGTGGTGATGACGAAGGCGATGCTCGCTCCGATCAGCGCAACGAAGAACGCGATACTTGCGGTGGTGGTGGCCAAGGCAGCAGCAGTCTGGTAGAGCGCGTCCACCGCAAGAAATCCGATGAGAAGTTCAACGATGATGATGACGAGTCCGATAAGCACATCGAGTGCGCGGTCGGGACCGTCGAGCTTCTTGCGGCCCCGCATCAGCGTGGCGCCCGAGAAATTCTGGTTCAGGGACATGGGCTACTGTGCCACGCCGACGGCGGGCAGCTGCTCGTCAACGCTCCGAGTTAGGTCACGAACACTATGAGCGGTGCCGTCGAGAAGGCCCATCTGCGTGATCCCTTCGCTGGCGTTCCGTTGCGCAATATCGTACCCCGCGGCTCGCAGCCACGGGTAGCTCTCGCCCGACACAGCAGCTGCTCTGAGGTCTCGGCTAGGGTGAACTGAATGGCACACGTGGGCAACGATCAGACGGCGGCGGTCACTCCGATCCTGCACCGGGAGGGCAGTGACCCCGAATCCGTCGACGAACCATCGCCGTGGCGGCGTATTCTGGCGCGGCCCGATGTGGTTCTCGTGCGCGGCAGACTCACTCTGCTCAACTCCGAGCTCACGCCGCGCGATGCGATGGTCAGCGACGTACTATTCGTGCGTGCGGCGCTCATTCGGGCGGGCATCCAGTTTCGCCTGATGCGTGACACCGGGGCCCAGCCGATCATCGTCGTGAGCGACGTGGATCGCGCGGCGACCCGGGCTGCGCTTGCGCTAGCCGCAGCGACTGAGCCGCTGTACATCAAGACGATCGGCGCGAAAGCCGGGCCGGCGTTGTTCGTCGCAGATGGCAGGCTCTCCACGAACAAGAAGGCCCGGGTATTCCGTCTGTTTCGTCCTCGAATCGAGCCGATCGGCGGTTTGAAGTATGGCGAAGCGAATGGTGTGCGGCTGGAGTTCTGGTCTGTCGACGATGGCGTCGTCACCGCCGGTAGTGAGACCTCGCTAACCCGGTCGACCATCCCGACTGATGAACTCACCGACTCGGTCGTTGAGTTATACGGAGTTCGCTGGAACACGATTAGTCCGATGTTCCGTCACATTGCGTCGGACGTCATGTTCGATATCGACATTGTGTTCTCCTGGGTTGACGGATCCGATATTGAGTTCCAGCGGGCCCGCGCTCGTCGCATGCGCAGCTACGTCGTCGGCGAGGGAGACGATCACGCCGCACGGTTCCGGCAGATCGATGAACTGCAGTATGCGCTCCGATCGGTCTACATGTTTGCGCCGTGGGTGAGGCACATCTTCGTGGTCACAGACTCCCCGCGCCCAACCTGGCTCGCTGAGCATCCGCGCGTCACGGTCGTGCGCAGCGAGCAGATCTTCGCAGACCCGTCTGTGCTTCCCACCCACAACTCTCAAGCGGTGGAAAGCCAGTTGCATCGCATCCCCGGGCTGGCCGAACATTTTCTGTATTCGAACGACGACATGTTCTTTGGCCGAGAGGTCACGCCAGACCTGTTTTTCTCGCCGGGTGGGGTGACCAAATTCATCGAAGCGGAAACGCGCATCGGCCTCGGCTCAAGCAATGCCGCTCGCAGCGGATTCGAGAATGCCGCTCGCGTCAATCGCGCGCTACTCGAGAAGCGTTTCGGGGCCATTATCGCGCGCCACCTTGAGCACGCGGCTGTACCCCTGCGCAAGAGCGTGCTGGAAGAACTCGAGCGCGAATTTGCGGATGACTTCGCCCGCACCGCAGCGAGTGCTTTCCGCACGCAGACCGACATTTCGGTCACCAACTCGCTGTACCACTACTACGCCCTGCTCACCGGTCGTGCGGTGACGCAGGATCGCGCGCGCGTCAAATATGTCGACACGACCACGCGAGCGGGCCTCGCTCTGATGGACTCGCTGCTCGACAAGCGATCGTGTGACATGTTTTGTCTCAACGACGGTAGCTTTCCCGAGGTGAGCGACGAAGAGCGGTCAACGGCGGTTCGCTCATTCCTGGAACGCTATTTCGGCATCGTGGCCCCATGGGAGCAACTGGTCACAGTGCACAACGAACAGGTCGGCTGAGATTCGACCTTCTCAGGTAGAGGGCCAAAAATCAGATCGCGGGCTGGTGTGCTTCGTGCTTCGCCACTCGAACGATGTCGATCGGAACGGTGAGCACTGTCTCCTCATCGACCGCAAACGCCGGGGTTGGCGCGATGCGAACGCCCTCCCTGCGCAGGATACGGTCGGTCTCGTCGGCACTCGTGAAACTGACCGTCGTTGACTGTCCGAGCGGAACCACCGAGTGCAGCACGGTGTTCTCGAAGACATGCACGAGGTTGAAAGCCTGAGCGCCGTTGCGGGCGCGGGTGCCGCCAACCTCGACATTGAGATCCTGCGTGTAGCACGTTGCACTTGCCACTGAAACAGGGATCCCTGCGAATGTGGCCGTAGACGAATAGTGCAGGTGTCCGGCAATGATCGAGCGCACATCCGACCCGTGCAGCACCTCGGCGAGGCTCGCCTGATCGCGCAACTCGACAAGCACAGCGAGATCGAGAACGCTCGGGATTGGTGGGTGATGTAGCGCCAGAATAGTGCCGTGCGGCGCGGGTGAACTCAGTTCTTCGGCGAGCCAGTCAAGCTGGTCCGCCGTAATCTCGCCGTAGTGATGGCCGGCCACGGTGGAGTCGAGTGCGATGATCCGCAGCCCGTTTACGTCGTACACGCGGTCGATGGCGGCAGTGGTGGGAGCGAGACCCAGGAGTTGTTCGCGAAATGCGCTGCGATCGTCATGGTTGCCCATCACCCAGATCACCGTGGCGCCGAGACGTGCTGCTGCCGGATCCACAATCGCGCGCAAGCGCGCGTACGCGAGCGGGTCTCCGGTGTCTGCAAGATCTCCCGTGAAGACGATTGCCTCGGGCTGTGCACCAGACGCAGCGAGTTCGTCGAAGAGTTGGCGCAGGTGCCGGTCGCTGTCGACGGAGCCGTATAGTTCACCATTCGCAACAAAGTGGGTGTCGCTCAAGTGAAGAATGAAGTGATCCGGCCGCGGGTATTCGGCCGTTCTGAGGCTCATAGGGTCAACTCAATCAGACTTCGCCTGCAAATCGGGTGAACGCGAGGTTGCGAGTTGTGCACGGCTAGGGTTATGACCGATGACTTCGCGCTACCCGACCCCCGCCTTCCGTCGCACGGCACTCGCCCCGGGCATTCTCGCGGCGATCGTGCTCCTCGCCGGACTTGCGCTCATCGATGGAGACACCTTCATCATCATTCGTTACGCGGTGAGCATTCTGGCGCTCATCATTGCGGTCTTTGCCTGGCAGGCGAAACACTGGTGGTGGCTTGTCGGGCTCGTGCCGATTGCGGTGCTGTGGAACCCGATCGTGCCGATCACGCTCAGCAGCGGCCAGTGGTGGGTGGCACTGCAGTACGTCGCGGCAATCGTGTTCATTGCCGCGGGCATCCTGATCAAGGTCAGGAATATCGAGGACAAGAACCAACGGTTCAACTCCAGACGGTAAGAACTCGCGTTTGCCGTCGGATCGCGTACTATGTTACCTAACGCTTCTCGAGCCCACTAGTCGTAAACGGCTGGGTCTGGATCACTTGATGTAGCGCCGTCATCGGGTACTACCGCCGTTGGCATCCGCAGCGCTTATCCCCACCCCGCTTCCGCGCACAGCACACAGCACAGCACCGGTTCCGCACGCAGTACAGCGCGGGGCACAAGGAGACCAATGCCCGAACAGGGCCAACGTAAGACCCGGCAGCGACCGGCAGCACAGCGCCAGCAGTCTGCCCAGCGCCGCCGACCACGCGGTGCAGACGATATCGGAGTGATCCCCGTACTCGCGAGAGCCGCACGCGAGGTCGAAACGGCCGTGCAGAAGGGGCCACTCAAGCCCGCAAACCGCGCACGGTTTCAGGTGGCTGCACTGTTGTTGCGCGAGGAGCGCGCTCGCGTCAAGAGTGATAAGACGCTCACCGATTCCGAGCGTGCGAACGAGCAGAAGCGCCTCGATGGCCTCGCCGGCATCCTCGCAAAGACGGCTGCCCGCGACACGAGCCTCATCGCCATGCTCGCGGATGACGCGCTGGTCACCGCGGCTGCCAAGGCCCTCCGCCGTGACCTACTCATCGCGGCGGGGGTGCAATTGAGCCCAGACGAACTGATCATCACGACCGAGCCGAAGCCGATCGATAAGCAGGTCGAGAAGCAGGTCGTGCCCGCATCCGTTCGCGCGATGCAGATGTCTAACCCATTTTTGGCTCCGGACTTCAGCGCTGTCGCGGCACGACCAGTCGCCCTCAACCGCCTCGGTAACTGGGAACTCATCGAACCGCTGTTTCGGGCATTCGAGTACGGCGCAGGGGGGGGAGCGGCGAGCATGCACCTGCCGGAGGCCGCCTCGCTCAAGACGCCGGGCAGCCTTGAGCTCATGCGTCATCAAGCGCGTTTCGTCGAGGAGGTTAAGAAGGGGCATCGCACCTTCCTGCTCGCTGACGAGCCCGGGCTCGGTAAGACGGCTCAGGCGCTGCTCGCTGCATCGGTCTCGAACTCCTACCCGTTGCTCGTGGTGGTGCCGAACGTCGTTAAGACCAACTGGGCGCGCGAGGTCGAACTCTGGACTCCGGGTCGCACGGCGACCGTCGTGCACGGTGACGGCAAAGATGTGGACGCATTCAGCGACGTCGTGATTGTGAACTACGAAGTGCTTGACCGGCATGTCGGCTGGCTTGGTCGCTTCGGGTTCAAGGGCATGGTTGTCGACGAGGCGCACTTCATCAAGAACCTCAAGTCTGAGCGCTCGAAGCACGTCCTTGCTCTCTCGAAGAGCATCCGGGCGAGTCGTCCGAATGCGCTCATGATGGCGCTCACCGGTACCCCACTCATCAATTCGATCGACGATTTCCGTGCGATCTGGCAGTTTCTCGGCTGGATCGACGACAAGAAGCCCCTGACCCCTCTGATGAATAAGCTCGAGGAGATCGGGCTCACCCCGGCAGACTTCGGTTTCTTCGCTGAAGCGCGTCGGGCCGTCGTGGACATGGGAATTGTGCGCCGCAAAAAAGTGGATGTCGCAGCAGACATTCCAGCGCGCCGCATCGCCGACATCCCCGTTGAACTCGATGACGATCTCGGACGCTCGATTCGCGCATCCGAGGCCGCACTCGTCGCCCGGCTGCTTGAGAAGTTCGACCGGGTGCGCGACATTAAGCCTGATGCCCTCGACGGTGACCTCATCCGTGTTGTCGCACACGCCGAACTCGAGGAATCGAAGGCGGCCAAGACCGGCGAGAATGTCTTCACCATGGTGAGAAAGATCGGCCAGGCCAAGGCGACGCTCGCTGCCGACTACACCGCGCAACTCGCGCGCTCGGTCGGCAAAGTCGTGTTTTTCGCCAAGCATATCGATGTCATGGACACCGCAGAGGCCCATTTTGCCAAGGCCGGACTCAAGTCGGTCTCGATTCGCGGTGACCAGTCGGCCAAGGTTCGTCAGGAGGCAATCGACTCCTTCTCGACTGACCCCTCGGTGTCGGTGGTCGTGGCCTCGCTCACGGCAGCGGGTGTCGGTCTGAACCTTCAGGCCGCATCCAACGTTGTTCTCGCGGAGCTGAGCTGGACAAGTGCCGAACAGACTCAGGCCATTGATCGAGTACATCGCATCGGCCAGGAACTCCCGGTCACCGCATGGCGGATCATCGCCGCTCAAACCATCGACGCAAAGATCGCCGAACTCATCGACAGTAAAGCCGGTCTCGCCGCTCGTGCGCTCGACGGCTCAGATGAAGAGATTCTGGGCGAGGGCAATATCCAACTCGAGGCGCTGTCTGGCCTGCTGCGTGACGCGCTTGACCGGCGCGATTAGGTTTTACCGCACTAACATGGGGTTGACTAAATCGCGAGCCTAGCTCGCGCAGCGAATGCAATACGGCGTCGATGGGCGCGCCTCGAGACGCGCAAATCCGATCGCCGATTTGCACCGCACACAGGTTCCGAAGGTGCTGTCGGTAAGCCGCTGAAGCGCTGTAGAGATCTCGATCGAGTGCAACTGGGTTTGTCGCAAAATTGCGTGGGCCTGTGCACGCTCGAACGCGAGCGTCGGGCCCTCGGGGTCGTGCTCGTCATCCGTCGCGGTGTCCCTGCGCGATTCGAGGAAGCTCGCCATCTGCCGAGAAATGTCTCTGGTGTGCGCGAGCTCGCTCTCGAGATCGCGTTCGAGGCGCGTGCGCAGCCTGGTCGTCTGAGCGCGAGTGAGAGAGGGTGCCGTGGTGCCTGCGATTGCCGTATCGGTAATTTTTGTGAGGCGAGTCATGAGCTAACTATGACCAAATTGCTTAGCAAGGCGAAAGGTCTTGCCAGATTGACCAGCATGGGATAGGCGGTCAGAGTGCCTTGGCTAACAGTCGCTCGATCGCGCCAACCGGGATGCCAACCCAGCCGGGCCGGTTACGCGCCTCATACACGACCTCATAGAGTGCCTTGTCGAGTTCGAATGCATCGAGGAGAACCTGACCGTGCCGAACGTCCGATCCCGAACGCTCACTGTAACCATCGAGGTATGCCTCGCGAGCGGATGTCGCCCAGTCGCGCGCATCGACGAACGGCTCGGACTGCGCGAGCGATCCAGCTACGTAGTCGAACGACCGCAGCATGCCAGCCACGTCGCGTAGCGCGAAGTCGAGCTGGCTGCGCTCGCGCATCGGACGCAGCGGTTCACCCTCGAAGTCGACGAACAGCCAGGCGTGCTGTACACGGAGAACCTGGCCGAGGTGAAGGTCACCATGGATGCGCTGCTGCGACGGCCACGGTACCGTTGTCGCTCGCGCGAACTCGGCTTCGATCTCTGCTACGTGTGTGGCAATGGAGGGAACTTCACTGACAGCGCGAGCGAGCCGAGCGCGCATCTGAGTGAGAACTTCGGCAATGTTCGCGGGAGTTGAGGCGCTCACCGGCAGTGCCATTGCGAGTGTCGCGTGGATCTCGGCCGTCGCTGATCCGAGCGCGTGCGCTTCGGCGGAGAAGTCGTCGCCCGACCGCGCGGCGCGCAAGGCGAGGCGCCAGGCATCTTCCGCTCCCGGTAAGAACTCCTGCGCGAATGCGAGATGCCCGTGGGCGCGTTTGCTCGGTTGACCGGTGTCTGGCCAGTCCGCCGTCACGTGCCCGATCGGGTGGGGAACCGTCGCGGAACCGGCGGTGGCGAGGACCGATTGCAACTCGACATCCGGATTCTCTCCATCGTGTAGCGCACGGAACACTTTGCAGATGACGGGTCGTACCCCGCCACCATCCGCTTCGAAGATAATCGACGTGTTCGACTGCTCGCCGATGAGCACGCGCGAGCGGAGGTCGGATGCCACTGCCCCGCCCGTACCATGCCCCGAGGCGCGCATCCGCTCGCCCACCGTCACGTCGTTTCCGACGATGAAGGCAAGCAACGCTCGTGCGTATGACGGGTCGTGCGGGCCGTCGTAGATGTACCACGGGTTCTGGTCGTCGGTTACGCCGACGTAGGCGTAACCGAGTTCGGGGTCGGCCAAGCGGCGGTAGGTTAGCGGCACCTGATAGAGGGTTGGCTTACCGATCGTGTGGTCGAGGAACAGATGCGTGACCACACGAACGTGCGGATCGCCACTGTCGAGCGGCCATGACCCAATCTCTTCCAACTCGGGAACCGTGCCCTTGTTCGCGAACCAGCGTTGCGACGAAATCCACTGAGCGATCATGGCGGGTGGTCGCACGAGCGCTCGACCCGCGTCGCGTTCGCTCATGTGGACTCCAGCCAGTCTCCCGTTTACAGACTATGCGTGCCGCGCACGGTGCGCTCAACAACTGATTGACTCACGCGAATCGCTCACGGATCGTGTGGCGCACGTTCGGGAGCCGCAACCCCACCGCGAGCGCCAGCGTAGAATTCAGTTATCGCCCCGTCAAAGGAGATCCGACGATGAACCGCCCAACGCAGGTATCCGAAATCACCGATCCCGGAGAGATTCAGATCGAAGAATCACACGTCGACGGCGACGAGAATCCAGCACAGGATGCCCCAATGGCCAGTTCTGAGGTGGATACGGCAACCCGCACGGAAACTGACTCCCTTGGGTCGATGCAGATTCCGCGCGACGTGTATTGGGGCATCCACACCGCCCGCGCGCTCGACAATTTTCCGATCACGCGACGCGCCATCTACAACTACCCAGACCTCATTCGTGCACTCGCGCGTGTCAAGCAGGCCGCAGCGCGGGCGAACGCCGAAATTGGTGTGCTCGAACAACGCAAGGCCGACATCATTGATCGGGTCTGCGAGGAGATCGTCGGGGGAGCGCTGCACAAGGAGTTCTGTGTTGGTGTGATCCAGGGCGGTGCCGGAACCTCGACGAACATGAACGCAAACGAGATCATCGCGAACCGCGGGCTTGAACTCATGGGTCGAGAACGAGGCGACTACTCCGAACTTCATCCGATCGACGATGTCAACCGCAGCCAGTCGACCAACGATGTGTATCCCACTGCGATCAAGCTCGCGATGGTCTTCAGCACTCGGCGTCTGCTCGCCGAACATGCGCTGCTCACGAAGGCATTCGCGGCCAAGGGTCGAGAGTTTGCGCAGATCCTGAAGATCGGGCGCACTCAGATGCAAGACGCGGTGCCCATGACCCTCGGCCAGGAATTCACGGGTTTCTCGCATACCCTTCAGGAAGACTACGACCGCCTGTCAGAGACCATTCCTTGGCTCAACGAAATCAACATGGGCGCAACCGCGATCGGTACCGGAATCACGGCTGATCCGCGCTACGCAGAAGCCGTGCGTAAGCACCTCGTCGAGGTGACCGGTGTCCACATGGAGACCGCGCCCGACCTTATCGAGGCAACGAGTGACGCTGGCATTTTCATGACGCTGAGTGGCACCCTCAAGCGAGCCGCGGTCAAGCTTTCTAAGATCTGCAACGATCTGCGCCTGCTCTCGAGCGGCCCGCAGGCCGGGTTTGGCGAGATATTCCTACCCGCGCGTCAGGCGGGCTCCTCGATCATGCCTGGCAAGGTCAACCCAGTAATCCCCGAGGTGGTCAACCAGGTTGCGTTCAGTGTCATCGGGGCGGATGCGACGGTAACGGCTGCTGCGGAAGCCGGCCAATTGCAGCTCAACGCCTTTGAGCCGGTGATCGCCCACTCGATACTTCAGTCCCTCGCATGGATGACAAATGCGTGCTACACACTCAGGGTTAACTGCATCGTCGGAATCACGGCGAACACCGTGCGCCTCGCTCAGCAGGTGGAGTCGAGTGTGGGCGTCGTGACAGCCCTCACGCCGTACATCGGGTATGCGGCATCCGCTGCTCTGGCACACACAGCACTGACGACGAACGCGTCGATCGCAGAACTCGTCGTTGCTGCGGGCTTGATGAGCTCCGAGGACGTCGCTCGGGTGCTCTCACCCGAACGTCTGAGCGGAATGGCCGCAGCGTCGGGCGCGATTGCCCTTCCCGTACTGCCACTCGATGGTGAGGAGTCTGACCGCAGTTAGACGACCTCGTCGTCAGCGTCGTCAAGCTGCGCGAGTGCGCCATCTCGGGTCTTGCCGACGGTGGCGACGGCGCGATCAACCACCGCTTCTCCGCGGTCGCGCGCGTCTCGAACGCTCTTCGTCGCGCGGTCGGCTGCCTCCTTAGCCGCCGCTGTGGTCTTGTCGGCAACGTCTTTGGCGACGGTGGCGGTTCTGTCGGCGACGTCTTTGGCGAATCCCGGCGTTGCCGCCGCGAGTGCTTCCGCTCGCTCGCGGATTACCGGTGCCTGCTGGCGCGCGTAAGATTCCACGTCAGTACGCACTTTGCGCACTCGCGGGTCGCGCCAGAGTTTCGAGACCGTCGCGGCCATTTCGTCATAGCGTGCACGCCCGGCGCGGGCGCCCACGATGTAGCCGATTGCAACTCCGACAGCAAGAACAAAAATGCGTGGGTTCATGAATTCAGCCTATGCCGGTGCTGAACAAATGTGGTCGGCAATGTGTGCGCTGTGCGTCGTGTGAGCTAACACCGGCACCAACGAGCCCTCATAACCAGGCACTCCCGGCCCTGAGCGACGCTCATTGAGCAGCGGTTGCGAAACTCGGATCAATCAGGCCGCACGATTTCTTCGAAGCACACTAATCGGCACGAGCAGCCAAATCGCGCTGATGACCGCGAGAGCCAGCACCCCGGCGATAATGCCAGCAACCCTGCCCACGACGACATCGAAGATGAGCATTGTGGTGCCAGCTAACACAATCGCGACCGCGCTGAGGGTGATTTTTAGGATGCGGTTAGCAATTCGCACAATCGTCGCCTTTGCCTGCGTGCGGAACAGTGCGCGGTGCAGGCTCACCGGCGCCAAGCCGAGCGACGTGGTGAGTGCCGCGACAACAACCAGTGACAGGTAGATGTTGCGCTCATACTGGTCGAGTGCGACGAAGCGTTGCTGGAAGGCTACCGTCAGCAGGAAACCGGTGAGGATCTGAGTACCGGTCTGGATTACGCGCAACTCCTGCAGTAGTTCGGTCCAGTTGCGGTCGAGGCGCTCAGCCTCGGTCTCATCGCGGCCATCATCGTGCACAGCGTTTGGGGTGCTCACGACCCGAGACTACCGCGCCTTCCACAAGTGCAGCCCGGCGTAGCTGCGCCACGGCGCCCAGCGTTTCGCGTACCCGTCTAGCCCCTTGGCGCTCGAGGGCAGTCCGAGCTTCGCAGCACTCTGTAGCATCACAAGATCGCCCGAAAGCGCGATGTCTGGGTTGCCGAGCACGCGCATGGCTACGTACCCTGCGGTCCATGGGCCGATACCGGGCAGGGCCGTCAGTTGCGCAGTGAACTCGGCAACGGGCATCCCGAGGTCGAGGCGCAGGCGCCCATGAACAAGGCCAGCTGCGACGTCAAGGATTGTCGTGACTCGGGTTGCCGGCCCCCGAAGTATCCCGGGTGTGCCTTCAACGATCTGCGCTGCGGTCGGGAAGAGTCCGTCTGTCCCGAGCTCGCGGGTAAGCGTGCCGAGCACTGTGCGCGCTGCTGCGACCGAGATCTGCTGGCCAACGAGCGTGCGAAACAGGGTCTCCTCCGGATCGAGGCTGCCGGGCATCCGGATTCCGGGACTCGCCGCGACGAGAGGCGCAAGCGCAGGGTCGGTTGCGAGTGCTGCGTCGATTGCTACGGAGTCGGCGTCGAGATCGAAGAGGCGTCGCACTCGGGCGACCAGGGTCGCAACATCTGCAACGGCATCGAGTCGGGCGGTACAGACGACACCGACCGTGCCATCGAGCGTAATCCTCATGCGCGCTATTCCGTGGGGCAGTCGCACCGACCGTTCGAACGCAGAATTGGTGCCCATCTCAAGTCCGGTGACCGCGTGATCCGCGAAAAAACGCATGAGCCCCACTCCGTCAAACGGTGCCCGTGCCGGCAGTCGGAGCGTAATGGTCGAGTCGAGTGAATGGCCGGGGTCGGCGCGGCGCGCGGCGCGCAGGGCAGTCGGCGTGCTCGCGTACACCGCGAGGATCGTGTCGTTGAACTGGCGGATGCTCGAGAACCCGGCAGCGAACGCGACGTCGGCGATCGACAAGTCGGTGGAGTTGAGCAGGGTACGTGCGTTCTGCGCCCGATTAGCTCGAGCGAGCGAGAGCGGCCCGGCCCCGAGTTCCGCCACGAGTACTCGAGTGAGGTGACGGCTGGTGTAGCCGAGCCGGCCGGCCAGACCGGGCACGCCCTCGCGCTCGACGACGCCATCTGCAATGAGGCGCATGGCGCGCGATGCGAGATCGTCGTGGATGTTCCACTCTGGTGAACCGGGAACAGCGTCAGGCAGGCACCGCTTACAGGCGCGCAGCCCGGCCTCGTGCGCCGCCGCTGCTGTACGGTAAAAACTTACGTTCTTCTCGTTTGGTGTCGTCGCGGGGCAGCTCGGGCGACAATAGATTCCCGTTGAGTGAACGCCCGTGATGAACTGCCCGTCAAACCGCGCGTCTCGTGACGACATCGCCCGGTAGCGCTCGGAGAAGAGGGCATCTGGCGAAGTCATGCGTTCAGGGTCGCACCGGCTGGTGACATCCGCTAGCGGATCTCAGACATAGCCGATCTCGGGACAGGGTGCGCACGAGTGACAGAATGAGGAAATGAAGACTGCCACCTCCACCGCCCCGGGAGCGGGTAAGACCGGTGGTGTACTTATTCGCCTCAGAGACGAGCTCGGTGAAGCGCTCGTCACCGACCCGCGTGCACTCGCTGAGACACGTTCAGACAAGTCGGGTCATGTCTCAGCTGGCACCGCGCTGGCGATCATCGAGGCACGGTCGATCGCGGATGTGCAGGCAACCATGCGCATCGCTACCGAGACGGGAACTCCCGTGGTGACCCGCGGAGCGGGCACCGGGCTCGCGGGCGGGGCCATCGCGAGCGAGGGCGAAATTGTGCTCTCGACGCTTGCCATGAACCGGCTACTCGAAGTGTCGATTGGCGACGAGCTCGCCGTCATCGAGCCTGGGATCATTAACGCCGACTTCAACACGCAGCTCGAAAAGCACGGGCTGTGGTTTGCTCCAGACCCTGCCAGTAGGACAATCTCCACCGTGGGCGGAAACATCGCCACCAACGCGGGTGGCCTTCTGTGTGCCAAGTACGGCGTGACACGCGAATCCGTACTCGGCCTGAAAATTGTGCTCGCTGACGGTCGGCTGATGACCCTCGGGCACCGCACGGTAAAAGGCGTGACCGGTCTCGACCTCACGGCGCTCATGATCGGGTCGGAGGGTACCCTAGCCGTCATCGTCGAGGCGACCCTCAAGCTTTTCCCGCTCGTCACTGGCACCAAGCCCACGATCGGCGCGTACTTCGACACCGTCGAAGCTGCTGCCCGCGCGGCGGCGGTGATCATCGCCACAGGCATCAAGCCCTCGATCTTGGAAATCATCGGCGCGAGCGCCCTCTCTGGCATCGCGAACTATCTGGGGATGCCCGATACGGGCAGGTCGTACCTTCTGGTGCAGGCGGATGGCCCGGGCGGCGCGATTGACGCTGAGAACGCGCTCGCGGTCATCCGTTCGCTCGGGGGAGATGCGGAACTCTCCCTTGACCCCGCGGTGGCTGACCAGTTGTTCGGTATTCGTCGCGCATTCCACCCGGCGATGAGCCAGCTCGGTACCGTGCTCATCGAGGATGTCTGTGTGCCGCGTAGCGTGCTGCCATCGATGTTCTCGGCCATTGCAGACATCGAGACCCGTTATGGCATCACCATCCCGACGGTTGCGCACGCTGGTGACGGCAACCTGCACCCCAATTTTGTCTTCGATGGCACCGAGGTGCCCGACCACATCTGGGCTGCCGCAGACGAGCTGTTTCTGACGGCCCTGCGTCTGGGCGGTACCCTCACCGGCGAACACGGTGTCGGCATCCTGAAGAAACGCTGGGTGCGCGATGAGCTGGGTGACGAGCAACTCGCTCTGCAGAAGCAGATCAAAGCCGTGTTCGATCCGCTCGGCCTGTTGAACCCGGGCAAAGTCTTCTGACCGTTCATGGATGCTTGGCGATAGCCACTGTGTGTGATCGGCGCGCACTCGTTGATGTCGAACTGACGCTGGTCGCCTTGCTCTGAGCTGCTGTCCTGCTGCTCGTGCTTGGCGCCCTAGTAGTTCTTGGTTAGGTTGGTGCGCGTTGTTGGCAGGGGGGGGGCAGTATCCGAGGTAAACGGCGAGGACGTTTTGGGGTTCTCTGAGGATGCCGTAGAGACTCAGCCTGTCTCAACTGCTTGTGGGCGGGTCAGCCGCAGCCCCGTGATGAAGAGGTGGGCGGCGGTCACGAGAGTCATGTGGTGGTGCCAGCCGGCCCAGGTGCGG
>JANXVG010000052.1 GCA_025351795.1 Salinibacterium sp.
TCAGCACCTCATGATGAATTTCTGCAATTTTTTGGTCTTGCGCGGCAAGGGTCACCCTCACCTCAGCGAGTGCCGCAGTGATATCTCTCATAAACCCGGGCAGTACTGCGGAAGCATTCACGACAGCGATGCTCCGGGAAAGGAGCGGCCACGTTTTGGCGACCGTCAGAATGACCCCTGCGATAGCCCCACAGATCAAAGTGATGTTGACGGCCCATTGCTCCCAGCCGGGAAGGTCGGTATAGATAAATGGCATTGGTTTCCCTCGGGGCTATTAATTTTTGTTGCTCAGGCGTAGAATCTTGTCCATGAAAACTTGGGTAACGCGTGTGGCGGTTGTAGTGGGAGCGGTCGCAGTGATGACCGGTCTGGTCATGGGAGGTCAGGCGATCGCGCAGATTGCGACCACACCCGCGAAGGTGTCTGTGGTGCAGCCTGTGATACCGCCCGTAGTGCAACCCGTAGTCGTTACGCCTACGCCTACGCCGGTCCTGCCTGTTGCGGTTGCTGTCCCTGCTGCGGACCCCGCACCTGTCGCAGTAGTACCCCCGCCAACATCAAATGGCGTACATGGCCGCAAGGTGCCATTCATCCCGAGCAGCGACCCGCAGAATGGCAACGGCGGTGAATGGGACATGTCGGTGTGCGAGGGTAACTCCGCAAGCACAGGTGCTGACGGCACACCGTACTGCGACTAAGGGCGAGCCTCAAGAGCCGCCAACCGCAGCTCGTGATCTTGCACCACGGGCAGCAGAGCGTGCATCCCGGGGATACTGAGTGTTTGCCGTCGTGTGTGATGGACGGTGAGGCATTGCGGTGAGCGCCCGCGATGGTGACTATCTAGGAGCGCAGTCGAGGAATGCGGCCATGAGGTGCAGACCTGTCAGTGATACTGTTTTTCTCGCGAAGGTGCGCGCGATAGCGGCTTGGCTGCAGCGATCATCCGAGCACACTCCGTTTCGCACATCGCCGTGAGGAGCTCTAATGAGCCGCTATATCGTCACCAATCCAACTACCGGAGCCGAGGGCCCGCAGTTCGCTACAGCGACGGATTCACAACTCACAGCAGCCGTAGCGGCCGCACATTCGGCGCACACAGGCTGGTCGCGCACGGGCACAGTTGCGCAGCGTGCCGCCCTCATCCAACGTGTCGCTGAACTGCACCGGGAACGACGTGAGGCGCTTGCCGAGATCATCGTGCGCGAGATGGGTAAGCCCATGGAGCAGGCTCTCGGTGAGGTCGACTTCAGCGCGGATATCTACTCGTACTATGCCACCAACGGTGAGTCGTTCCTCGCCGACGAGCAGATTGACATTGACGGCGATGGGTCGGCTTTCATTCGTCGGTCCTCCCTCGGTGTGTTGCTGGGAATTATGCCGTGGAACTTCCCGTACTACCAGGTCGCGCGTTTTGCCGGCCCCAACCTCGTGCTTGGCAATACGATCCTGCTCAAGCACGCTTCGCAATGCCCGGAGTCCTCTGCCGCGATGGAACAGATGTTCGTTGATGCCGGGTTCCCGACGGGCGCCTACCAAAATATTTACGCGTCGAGCGATCAGATCGCCACTCTTATCGCCGACCCACGAGTGGTGGGTGTGTCGCTCACGGGGTCTGAGCGCGCGGGCGCGGCGGTGGCCGAAGTGGCCGGCCGAAACCTCAAGAAGGTCGTGCTCGAGCTCGGTGGATCGGATCCTTTGATCCTGCTGAGCACCGACGATTTGGATGCCACGGTGGATGCCGCCGTCTCGGGTCGCAACGACAACAACGGCCAAGCGTGCAATGCCGCCAAGCGCTTCATCGTTCTCGAGTCGCTGTACGAGGACTTCCTCGAACGGTTCGCCGCGAAGATGACGGTCGAGGCTCCCGCTGACCCGTTCCTTCCCGGCACGGCGCTCGGCCCGCTATCGTCGCTTGGGGCCGCCGAAAACCTCGATGAGCAGCTCAATCGGGCCATCGCTCAAGGTGCGACGGTTGTCGCTCGCGGCGAGCGAAACGGCACCTACTTTCCTGCGGCAGTGCTTCGGGATGTCACACCCGAAATGGATGCGCACCACGAAGAGTTCTTTGGTCCGGTCGCCATTGTCTACAGCGCAAAGGATGAAGCGGCTGCGGTCGCGCTTGCCAATGACACGCCCTTCGGCCTCGGGTCATACCTGTTCTCGACCGATCCGGACCAGATCATGCGCGTCGCGGACCAGATCGAGGCCGGGATGGTTTTCGTCAACGGCGTCGGTCTCGACAGCCCGGAGCTCCCGTTCGGCGGCGTGAAGCGCTCCGGTTTCGGTCGTGAACTCGGGCGTTTCGGTATTGAGGAGTTCGTCAACCGCAAGCTGATCCGCATTCTGAAGTAGGGGTCACCCGCCGGTCGCCCACCATTTCCGGCGCAGGCTGGCGGCGGCGGCAGCGATGGCGATGCCTACGATAATGCGCTGACGGAGACGATCGACAGGCTCGACAATACGGAGTGCATCCGAACCGCCGCGTTGCACGGAGGCCACCACCGCACCCTCGCGGACGTGGACCAGCTGCCCGTCAACCGAGAGCTGAGAACCACATAGCAGCGGCAGAAGACCTGCGGCGCATCCGTGCGAAAAGAGATGATTTACGATGCGCCCCTGGGCAAGCTCCTTCTCATGCACCCAGCTCAGAGCGCAGCGGCGAGGAAAATGACTGCCACACAAATACCGACCAACGTCGTGGCTGAGAACACTCGGTGTGCACAGTCCGCTTTGAGCAAGTGAAACTCGACTCCCCACGTTGACTCTGGGAATTTGGGGCCGTTGGTGCCCGCCCGGCTGACCGCAGTAGGGTATCGGAGTTTGTGACACGACACTGTGCGACGGGCCGGGCGAAGGCTCTCGCCAGCCCCGGTAAAGTTGCAGGGTGAGTAACACCGGATTCGAGCTGTTCACCGACCGCAACGTCGTCGCCATGCGCGTCAACGGAGAACTCAACGACCTCGCGGCGACGGTGTCTGAGAGCGACACAGTCGAGCCGGTGACGATCGATTCGGCCGACGGGTTAAGCATCCTGCGGCATTCCGCGGCGCACGTTACCGCGCAGGCCGTACAGTCGATCAACCCTGAAGCGAAACTGGGGATCGGGCCGCCGATCACCGATGGTTTCTACTACGACTTCGACGTGGCAGAGCCGTTCACCCCGGACGACCTGAAGGCCATCGAGAAGGCCATGGATCGAATCATCCGCCAAGGTCAGCGTTTTCAGCGCCGTGTGGTTACCGAGGCCGAGGCGCGTGCCGAATTTGCTGACGAGCCGTACAAGCTCGAGCTCATCGGGCTTAAGGGTTCGGCGTCGGACGGCCAGGATGGCGAATCGGTGGAGGTCGGGGGAGCCGAGCTCACCGTCTACGACAACGTCGACGGCAAGACCGGCGAGATCTTCTGGAAAGACCTCTGCCGCGGGCCACACCTACCGAATACCCGCATGATCGGTAACGGGTGGAAGTTGCAACGCAACGCCGCAGCCTACTGGCGCGGCTCCGAGAAGAACAAGCAACTGCAGCGCATCTACGGCACAGCCTGGGCCACCAAAGACGAGTTGCGAGCCTACCTCGAGCGCCAGGAAGAGGCCGCCAAGCGTGACCACCGCAAGCTCGGCAATGAGCTCGACCTGTTCTCGTTCCCGGAAGAGATCGGCTCGGGTCTTGCCGTGTTCCACCCCAGAGGTGGGATCATCCGCTCTGAGATCGAAAACTATATGCGGCAACAGTTGCTGAAAAATGGCTACGAACTGGTCAATACTCCACACATCACCAAGGGGCACCTGTTCGAGATCAGCCAGCACCTC
Organism: Salinibacterium sp.; assembly: GCA_025351795.1. Taxonomy (GTDB): domain Bacteria; phylum Actinomycetota; class Actinomycetes; order Actinomycetales; family Microbacteriaceae; genus Rhodoglobus. The sequence continues at coordinate 3,809 of JANXVG010000052.1, forward strand.
CAGTGGTACAAGGAGGGGATGTTTCCGGCGATGCACCTGGATGAAGAGCGCGACGCTGCCGGCAATGTCACTCGCCAGGGTCAGGACTACTACCTGAAGCCGATGAACTGCCCGATGCACAACCTGATCTTTCGTGCCCGTGGGCGTAGCTATCGGGAACTGCCGCTGCGCCTCGCGGAGTTCGGAACCGTCTACCGGTATGAGAAGAGCGGAACGCTCGCTGGCCTCACCCGAGTGCGCGGCATGACCCAGGACGACGCACACATCTACGTGACGGCAGAGCAGGTGAAGAGCGAAGTCGCCAGCCAGCTCGAGTTCGTGCTCGAAACGTTGCGCGGATACGGCCTCAACGATTTCTATCTCGAGTTGTCGACTAAAGATCCCGAGAAGTATGTGGGCGACGACGATGTGTGGGACGAAGCGACGGAGACCCTGCGCCAGGTGGCCGCGGAGTCTGGGCTTGAACTCGTCTCAGACCCCGGCGGTGCGGCCTTCTACGGACCGAAGATCTCGGTGCAAGCGCGCGACGCGATCGGGCGCACCTGGCAACTCTCTACGGTACAACTCGACTTCAATCAACCAGAACTCTTCGAGCTCGAGTACACCGCGTCTGACGGCACGCGGCAGCGGCCCGTGATGATTCATCGTGCCCTGCTCGGTTCGATCGAGCGATTCTTCGCGATCCTGCTCGAGCACTACGCGGGTGCATTCCCGGTCTGGCTCGCACCGGTGCAGGTCGTCGGCATCCCGGTCGCCGAAGCGCATGAGCAGTACCTCGGCGACATCATTGGTCAGTTGAAAAAAGCTGGGGTGCGTGCCGAACTCGACGCGTCGAGTGAGCGGATGCAGAAAAAGATCCGTAACGCTGCGAAAGATAAGGTGCCGTTCCAGCTGATCGCTGGCGAAGAAGATATGACCAACGGATCGGTGAGCTTTCGTTACCGGGATGGCACCCAGGAGAACGGCATCTCGGTCGCCGTGGCGATCGAGCGCATCCGTGAGGCGATCGACACGAAGATCCAGGTCTGAGCATGCCTGAGAACACCGCGGTCGACTACGACGGTGAGACGTACGCGAACGTCGAATCGACCGCCGATTTCGCGGCCGCGCCTGACGCCTTCCAGCGACTGTGGACGCCGTATCGCATCGCATACATCCAGGGGGCTCAACAACCGGGAGAGAAGGCGTGCCCGTTTTGCGTTGCACCGACCCTCAGTGATGAGCAAGCGCTGATTGTGACGCGCGGCGAGCATGCGTATGTTCTGCTCAACCTGTTTCCCTACAACAGTGGGCACCTACTGGTATGCCCCTATCGCCACGTTGCGACCTATGACGAGGCAACGCTTGACGAAGTGACCGAAATTGCTACGCTGACCCAGATGGCCATGCGGGTCGTGACGGAAACGTCCGGCGCGCACGGCTACAACATCGGCATGAATCAGGGCCGAGTCGCCGGAGCGGGTATTGCCGATCACCTGCACCAGCACATCGTTCCGCGCTGGGCGACCGACGCCAACTTCTTTCCGATTATCGCGCAGACGAAGGCCCTACCGAGGCTGCTCGGCGACGTGCGCGATGAGATTGCGAAAGCGTGGCTTTCCAGCCGCTAAACAGCCATTGGCCGCGAATAGCCGAAAATTGACGGACGTAGAATTGGGATCATGAGCACACGCAACGTTTCAGAACAGTCGGGCACGAGCCGGGTAAAGCGCGGCCTCGCCGAGATGCTCAAGGGTGGCGTCATCATGGACGTCGTCAACGCCGATCAGGCGAAGATCGCCGAAGATGCCGGAGCAGTCGCGGTCATGGCGCTCGAGCGGGTGCCAGCAGACATCCGTGCACAAGGTGGAGTCGCGCGCATGAGCGACCCAGACCTGATTGACGGCATCATTGCCGCGGTGTCGATACCGGTGATGGCAAAGGCACGCATCGGCCACTTCGTCGAGGCGCAGGTACTCGAGGCGCTCAAGGTTGACTACATCGACGAGTCGGAAGTACTGAGCCCGGCTGACTATGTAAATCATATTGACAAGTGGAACTTCACGGTTCCCTTCGTCTGCGGGGCCACCAACCTTGGTGAGGCGCTACGTCGCATCACCGAGGGCGCGGCGATGATCCGTTCCAAGGGCGAGGCCGGAACCGGCGATGTGTCGGAGGCGACCAAACACATCCGCACCATTCTGGGCGAGATCAACGCTCTCAAGGGCAAGTCAAAAGACGAGCTTTACGTTGCGGCCAAGGAGCTGCAGGCGCCGTATGAGCTCGTGCGAGAGGTTGCGGAGGCGGGCAAGCTACCCGTTGTACTCTTCACCGCTGGCGGGGTGGCTACTCCGGCGGATGCCGCGCTCATGATGCAACTCGGCGCAGACGGCGTGTTTGTAGGTTCCGGCATCTTTAAGTCGGGTAACCCGGCGCAGCGCGCCGCCGCAATCGTGAAGGCGACGACGTTCTTCGATGACGCACTCGTGATCGCCGCAGCAAGCCGTGGGCTTGGTGAAGCCATGGTTGGTATCAACGTGTCTGACCTGCCTGCTGCGCACCGCCTGTCAGAGCGTGGCTGGTAGCCCACCCCCTGTAGGCGTGCTCGCCCTGCAGGGCGACTTTCGTGAACACATCGCAGTGCTCCGATCCCTCGGGGCGGATGCGGTGCCTGTCAAGCGCCCGGAAGAACTGTCGAACGTGGCTGGACTAGTTATTCCTGGTGGGGAGTCGAGCGTGATCGACAAGCTCTCGCGCATTTCTGGGCTCGCTGAGCCGCTGACGGCCGCGATTGCGGGCGGCCTGCCGGTGTACGGAACCTGCGCGGGGCTCATCATGTTGGCCGACACGGTGCTCGATTCAATCGTCGGCCAGCAGACCTTCGGCGGGTTCGACATCGCGGTGCGCCGCAACGCGTTTGGTTCGCAACTCGACTCGTTTGAGACTGACCTTGATATTCCCGTACTCGGCGACCCACTTGTTCACGCGGTGTTCATCCGGGCCCCGATCGTGGAAGCGGTGGGAGCGGCCGTGAACGTGCTGGCCACGCTCGAGGATGGACGAATTGTGGCCGTGGAGCAAAGCAACCTGCTCGGCACGTCATTCCACCCCGAGATGACCGGTGAAACGCGGTTCCACGAGTACTTCCTGCGAAAGGTGCGCTCCGCCTGATCGTCAGTGGCAGCATGCGTCGTGACCAGCCCCGGCTGCTCTTCGCGCACGAGCAGTGCCACTGATGTCGTGGGGTGGGCTCGCCTGGTGGCGCTGGTTAGAATGTTCAGCATGTCAGGCCACTCCAAATGGGCAACCACGAAGCACCAAAAAGCAGTCAAAGACTCGCGCCGTGCCAAGTCGTTCGCCAAACTCATCAAAAATATCGAAGTCGCTGCAAAGTTGGGCGGCGCCGACCTGTCGGGCAACCCGACGTTGGTTGACGCCATCCAGAAGGCCAAGAAGACCTCGGTTCCGATCGACAACATCAACCGGGCGGTTAAGCGTGGTTCAGGCCAGCTCGGCGAAGCCGTTGACTATCAGACGATCATTTACGAGGGTTACGGACCGGCAGGAGTTGCTCTCCTCGTCGAGTGTCTGACCGATAACAAAAATCGTGCAGCAGCCGATGTGCGCACGCTCATGAGCCGCAACGGTGGCACCATGGCAGATCCTGGCAGCGTCGCATACAACTTCACACGCAAAGGTGTGATCTCGATCACGAAGACCGAGAACGTGTCTGAAGACGACATTCTGCTCGCCGTGCTCGACGCCGGCGCCGAGGAAGTATTCGATCGCGGCGAAGGCTTCGAAGTTGTCACGGATACCGCACATCTGGTCGCAACGCGTGTGGCGCTGCAGACGGCCGGCATCGACTACGACTCGTCTGAGGCCGAGTTTCTCCCCAATCTCACGGTCGGCGTTGATGCCGACGTCGCACGCAGAGTCATGAAGCTTATTGACGCCCTCGAAGACTCCGATGATGTGCAGAACATCTACACGAACTACGACGTGTCGGCAGAAGTGCAGGCCGAACTCGACGAAGACTAGGCGCATGACACTTCGGGTACTCGGCATCGATCCCGGACTTACGCGCTGCGGCTTGGGAATAGTGGATGTTGACCCCACACGTGCTGCGAGGCTCGTTTACGTCGGCGTTATCACGACGCCACCAGAGATGCCCCTCGAGCAACGGTTGCTTGCGATTGGACGTGGCATTGCGCACGCCCTTGACGAGTTCGCCCCTCATGCCGTTGCGCTCGAGAGAGTTTTTGCGCAACACAACCTTCGCACCGTGATGGGCACGGCGCAGGCCAGCGGAGTTGCCCTGTACGCGGCGGCGCTTCGCGGCCTCGCCGTCGGCCTGCACACCCCGAGTGAAGTGAAAGCATCCGTCACCGGCTACGGGGCGGCAGACAAACGCCAGGTTGGGGCCATGGTGGCTCGTGTGCTCGGGCTCGCTGAGATCCCGAAGCCAGCGGATGCCGCAGATGCCCTCGCTTTGGCGCTCTGCCATGCGTGGAAGGGCCCAGACCGCACTGTGGTGGTTGGCGCTCTCACTCCCGCCCAGGAGGCGTGGCGCACGGCCGAGAAGACGGCGGCCGCTCGTAGGCTGTAGCCATGATCTCCTCGGTTCGTGGCACCGTGCTCGGCGTTGCCGCAACAACTGCGGTTATCGAGGTCGGGGGAGTCGGGCTCGCCATCACCGTTACTCCCCGGCACGGCCTCGGGCTGCGCGTCGGGTCGGAGGCTCGCCTGCATACGGCACTCGTCGTGCGCGAAGACGACCTCAGCCTGTACGGGTTTGCCGAGCCTGACGAACTCGCGGTGTTTGACTTTCTGCGCGGAGTGACGGGCGTCGGGCCGAAAAGTGCAATGGGCGTGCTCGCCGTGATGAGTGCGGTCGAGGTCGCGCGCGCCGTAGCAGTCGATGACGACGGGGCGTTTCGGAAGGTCTCAGGCATCGGGCCGAAGACTGCCAAGCTCATTGTGCTCTCTCTCGCGGGCAAGCTCACGACGGTGTCGCTTGCGACGACGGCGACGACTGCGCGCCCAACGACCGTGACGGAGAACGTCGTTATCGCACTCGTGGGGCTGGGCTGGCCGGAGCGTGCGGCGATTCAGGCGGTTGACGAGGCTGTTGCGTCGGCGAGCGACGCAAACGGTGACGCCGTACCGACGTTATTGCGCCTTGCTCTCGCGAACCTCGGGCCTCGGGCCGGTGTGGTCGCCAACCAGAATGCCGTGAGCCCGCATTCGGGTAGCCAGCACTCGGGTAGCCAGCAGTGAGCGGGCCTGACCACGATGCGATCGTGCGACCGACGCCTGAATCGGATGCCGAACTCGCGTTTGAGGGCGCACTGAGGCCCAAGTCACTGGGCGAGTTCGTAGGCCAGACCAAGGTTCGTGGGCAATTGCAGCTTCTGCTGCAGGCGGCCGCGATGCAGAATCGAACACCCGATCACATCCTGCTCGCCGGGCCGCCCGGGCTGGGCAAGAAGACGCTCGCGATGATCGTCGCCTACGAGAGCAATCGGCCACTGCGACTATCGAGTGGGCCTGCCATCCAGCACGCGGGCGATCTCGCCGCTGTGCTGTCGTCGCTCGTGCCCGGCGAGGTACTTTTCATCGACGAAATTCATCGTATGGCGCGCTCAGCAGAAGAGATGCTCTATCTGGCGATGGAAGATTTTCGCATCGACATCATGGTGGGCAAGGGGGCGGGTGCTACATCCATTCCGCTTGATGTGGCACCGTTCACCCTCGTGGGTGCAACGACCCGGTCTGGGCTGCTGCCGAATCCGCTGCGTGATCGTTTCGGTTTCACTGCCCACCTCGAGTTTTACGACACCTCAGAGCTCGAAGAAGTGCTTGTTCGCGCGGCGAGGCTGCTCGATCTGGCAATCGATAGGGACGCGATCGCTGAGATTGCCGGACGCTGTCGGGGTACACCGCGCATCGCGAACCGGCTGCTGCGGCGAGTTCGTGACTACGCGCTCGTCAACGGAACGGGTGCAGGAGTCGACGCGGTGCACGCGGCTCTCACCCTCTATGACGTTGACGAACTGGGTCTCGATCGCCTCGACCGCGCAGTCATGATGACCGTGCTCACGCGCTTTGAGGGTGGCCCGGTCGGACTCAACACCCTCGCAGTTTCAGTGGGCGAAGAGTCCGAGACCATTGAGTCAGTGGTCGAGCCGTTTTTGGTGCGGATCGGTCTGCTCACGCGCACTCCGCGCGGTCGAGTGGCCACGCGAGCCGCATGGAAACACTTCGCTATCGAACGCGACAACGCCGACCTCTTCGGGGATGACCTATAATTCACAATGGCCCATCAGCCAGTCTTCCTAGACTGAGCCGGCCCAACACAGACTCCCCGGAAGGTTTCTCATGGATCCGTTGACTATTGGAATGCTGGCCATTTTGGCCGTGCTTATCTTCTTCATGTTCCGAAATAGCCGCAAGCGCAAAGCACAGCAGGAAGAGCTCAAGTCACAGATTGTGCCCGGTAAAGAGGTCATGACCAATTTCGGCTTGTTCGGTACGCTCAAGTCGATCGATGAGGTCACGAATGAGGCTGAACTCGAAGTCGCAAAGGGCGTCGTCATCCGCGTGCACCGCCAAACTATCGCCAAGGTCGTCGACCCCACTGTCTCCGACCCGAGCGCCCCGCGCTCGGTAGAAGAGGCGATGGCCATTGCCAACCGCGAGTCAGAAGAGCGCGATCGAGTCAAACTCAACGAAGACACCGCGATCCCGCTCGGCGAGCCAGCCTTCGGCGAGCGCGTTGTCAGCGAGGTCAAGAAGCCGGTGCGCCGGGCACCGGCCAAGAAGACTGACCAGTAAGCACTACTCTTGTGTGTCGACCGTCAGGACGGTCGGTCCTAACGGGTGCCCGCTCGCCGGTCGAGTGGGCACGCTCATAGAAAGCTGAGTTCGCAGGTGGCAAGAACTACCCCCGTGAGGAAAGCTTGGCGTTCGCTGACGTGGCTCATGGTCATCATCATTGGACTTGCAGCTCTCAACGGCCTCGGCGTGCTGTTTCAGCACGCGACATGGACTCCCAAGCTCGCGCTCGACCTTGAGGGCGGCACGCAGATTATTCTGTCGCCGAAGCTGGAAAGCGGCCAGACGGTGTCGGCCGATCAGCTGAACCAAGCGGTGGCGATCATCCGCCAGAGAGTGGATGCCGGGGGCGTCTCTGAGGCCGAGATCAATACCCAAGGCACCCAGAACATCGTCGTATCCATTCCCGGTGTGCCAGACGATGAGACCATCCGACGCATTGAATCATCAGCCAAGCTCGAGTTTCGGCCGGTAATTTTCACCGAGCAAGCTCCCGCCAGTGCCGCAGGTTCCACTAATTCGCCTGCCCCAACCGGCACGCCCACACCCTCTGCGTCGTCGACACTGTCGACTATCCCGACGGCATCACCGACCAACGCGAGCGACCCCAACTGGGTAAGTGCGGCACTCCTCGACCAGTACCAGAATTTTCAATGTTCGAGCCTTGCCACCAACGGCGCGAACGTGGCGCCGGCAGACAAGCCACTGGTTACCTGCGAAAACAATGGAGCGTACAAGTTCATCTTGGGCCCGGTCGAGGTAGCAGGAACCACGATCTCCGATGCCAGAAACGGACTCATCTCGAATAGCCAGGGTAATAGCACCGGTCAATGGGGCGTCTTCATTACGTTCAATGATGTGGGTACGCGACAGTTTGCCGACGTAACCCAGCGCTTGTTCGCGCTCAAGGGGCCGCAGCACCAGTTCGCTATCGTGCTCGACGGCAAGGTCATCTCAGCGCCGACCACGAACGCCGTGATCACCGATGGCAAGCCCCAGATCAGCGGATCGTTTACGCAGGCCTCGTCGAAGACACTGGCCGATCAGCTTAAGTTTGGGGCGTTGCCGATCGGCTTCCAGGTTCAGAGCCGCGACACGATCTCTGCGACGCTGGGTTCGTCGCAGCTTATTAACGGGCTCCTCGCTGGCCTGATCGGGCTGATCCTGGTCGTGCTGTACTCGCTCCTGCAATACCGGGCGCTCGCATCCGTTACCATCGCATCCCTCGTCATTGCCGGCACGATCACCTACCTGCTCGTGACGCTCCTGTCATGGCAAGCTGGGCTTCGACTCTCACTCGCCGGTGTGGCGGGTCTGATCGTTGCCATCGGTATTACCGCAGACTCGTTCATCGTCTATTTCGAGCGAATACGTGACGAGTTGCGAGATGGTCGAGCTCTCGAATCTGCGGTCGAAGCTGCATGGAAGCGCGCAATTCGCACCATCGTCGCGTCGGACACCGTCAACCTCCTGGCGGCAACCATCCTGTTCGCCCTCGCGGTTGGCAACGTACGTGGATTCGCCCTCACCCTCGGACTAACAACGATCATTGACCTTGTGGTGGTCTCTCTTTTCACCCACCCGGTGATGCAGCTGATTGCACGCACCTCATTCTTCGGCGAAGGTCACCGTTTCAGCGGACTTGACCCGCAAGCGCTGGGAGCCGTCTACCGAGGTCGCGCACAATTCCGCTCGCCCGTCTCGGTGCCAGACGGGAAGAAGGCCACGAGTAATCGCGAGGCGGTCAAGCGCCAGACAATTGCAGAACGTAAGGCGACCGAGCGTGAGGCTATGCGCTCCAAGGGGAAGGATTCCTGATGGCCAGCTTCACCGATTTCGGTAACGATCTCTACACCGGCAAGCGTTCGTTCAACTTCGTGGGTCGCCGTAAGATCTGGTTCACCATTGCGATCCTCATGGTCGTGACGGCGGTCATTGTGCCGTGGCTGCGCGGGGGATATCAGTTCGGTATTGAGTTTCGCGGTGGGTCTGAATTTCAGGTCTCACAACCCGCTTCGCTTAACCAGTCCCTCGCGGTGAACGCTGTTAAGACCCTAGTCGCTGACGCTATACCGCGTGTCTCGATTGTGAACGGAGGCGATTCGATCCGCGTGCAGACGGACCAAGTGAAGCCAGCTGAGTCGGATGCGATCCGTGACGCGCTCGCCAAGGCTTACAACGTGAAGGTCGCTTCGGTCACATCGTCATTCATCGGCGCGACCTGGGGTGCTGACATTACCAGGCAGGCCATAACGGCGCTCATCGCGTTCATCGTGCTGGCCGCTCTCGTGATGGCCATCTACTTCCGCACCTGGAAAATGTCCGTTGCGGCAATGATCGCCCTGCTTCATGACCTGATTATCACGGCCGGAGTGTATGGCGTGCTCGGGTTCGAAGTCACGCCAGCGGCAGTTATCGGCTTCCTCACGATCCTCGGTTATTCGCTCTACGACACCGTGGTGGTCTTCGACAAGATTCGTGAGAACACATCAGAATTGAGTGAAAACTCCAGTCACACCTTTGCTGAGACAGTCAACCTAGCCGTCAACCAGACGCTCGTGCGATCAATCAATACATCGGTCGTCGCGCTTCTGCCCGTCGGTGCCATCCTCTTCATCGGTGCGGTTCTGCTTGGTGCAGGAACACTCCGTGACATATCTCTTGCCTTGTTTATCGGCATCCTCGTCGGCACGTATTCGACCATCTTCATCGCTGCACCGCTCTATGCGACACTGCGACAGAACGACGCAGTGCGCGGCAAGAAACCGCAACCTAAGAAAATCACGACCCGCCGGATCTCTGGCGCGGTCCGGTAACTGACATGGCAGTTGCAGCTGACGGCGTTCTCCCGTCCGTGACCATCGAAGAGGCGATTGCACGGGTTACGACCGGCGCACGCATCATCGATGTGCGCGAACAGAGCGAGTGGGACGACCTGCACGCGCCACAGGCCGAGCTTCTGCCGATGTCGGCGATCGGCGATCGGCTTGACGAACTCTCGAGCGAAGAGCAGGTGTTGATTATCTGCCACAGTGGCGGTCGATCCGCGCGCGTGACTGCGTCTCTCATCCATGCCGGGTATGACGCGGTTAACGTTGAGGGCGGCATGCTGGCTTGGCGGGCGGCGGGGGGCGTGGTCGTCGCTGGTGCTTCAGGCGAACAGCGCGACTAAGCCTCAAGCAGCAATCTAGACTTGGCTGCGGAGGTAGGAGCATGACCGAAACGACGCAAACCTCCGCCTCGTTACGTACGCTGCTGCCTCGTCTGTTCTCGCGTGCGCAGCCTTCTGGAGCTGTAGACCGCCTGATCAAGACGGTCAAACTGCACCACCCGAAAGCGGATGTCGCCGTCATGGAGCGTGCGTACACCACCGCCGAAAAGGCGCACGAGGGCCAGAAGCGTAAGAGTGGTGAGCCGTACATTACTCATCCGGTTGCTGTCGCGCAGATTCTCGCGGACCTAGGGATTGGCCCGAAGACTCTCGCGGCTGCGCTCTTGCACGACACCGTCGAAGACACCGAATACACACTGGAACTGGTGCGGCACGACTTTGGTGACGAGATCGCCATGCTCGTCGACGGCGTGACAAAACTCGACAAGCTCAAGTACGGCGACAGCGCTCAAGCCGAGACCGTGCGCAAGATGATTGTCGCGATGTCGAAGGACATCCGTGTTCTCGTTATCAAGCTCGCTGACCGCCTGCACAACGCGCGCACCTGGGGCTTCGTTGATGAGGCATCCGCCATGCGAAAAGCGCAGGAGACGCTCGAAATTTATGCGCCGCTCGCCAATCGGCTGGGTATCCAGCCGATTAAGCTTGAGCTCGAAGACCTATCATTCGCGGTGCTGCACCCGAAACTCTACGTGGAGATCGAGAGCTTGGTGCGGCAGCGCACACCACAGCGGGAAGAGTTCGTTCACCAGGTGGTCGGTGAGGTCATGGATGATTTGAAGGCATCCAAGATCAAAGGCTCGGTCGCCGGTCGCCCTAAACAGTACTACTCGATCTACCAAAAGATGATCGTGCGAGGCCGCGACTTCGATGAAATTTACGACTTGGTCGGCATTCGTGTACTGGTCAATTCGGTGCGTGACTGTTACGCGGTACTCGGCTCGATTCACGCGCGATGGAATCCGATTCCCGGGCGATTCAAGGATTACATCGCGACTCCGAAATTCAACCTTTACCAGTCGCTTCACACGACGGTGTTTGGCCCACACGGTCGCCCCGTAGAAATTCAGATCCGAACTCACGAGATGCACCAGCGTGCAGAGTTCGGTGTCGCGGCGCATTGGAAGTACAAGGATCGCGTGAACGGAAAGTCGGGGGCCGAATCGAGCGCCCAGGGCGATACCGACATGGCGTGGCTCGCACACATCACTGACTGGCAGGCCGAGACCGACGATCCCGGGGAGTTTCTTGACTCGCTACGTTTCGAGATCGGTGCCAAAGAGACCTATGTTTTCACGCCGCAGGGCAAGGTCATCGGGCTTCCGGCTGGAGCCACTCCCGTCGACTTCGCCTATGCCGTCCATACCGAAATAGGCCACCGCACGATGGGTGCCAAGGTCAACGGGCGGCTCGTTCCGCTCGAAAGCGAACTGAGTAGTGGCGATTCCGTCGAAGTCTTTACTTCTAAGAGCCCTGATGCCGGCCCAAGTCAAGACTGGCTAAATTTTGTCAAGAGCCCGCGGGCCCGCAATAAGATCCGCCAGTGGTTCACTAAGGAACGTAGAGACGAAGCTGTGGAGCAGGGCAAGGATGCCATTGCTCGCGCCATGCGCAAGCAGAACCTGCCGCTACAGAAGCTCATGAGCCAGGATTCGTTTGCTGAGGTTGCCGCCCAACTTCGGTATGACGACGTTTCTTCGCTATACGCCGCCGTAGGCGAAGGCCATGTCTCAACGCAGTCGGTGATTGAGAAAGTGCTTGCTTCGCTGCGCACTGAGGCCGAGAACGAAGACTCGGATATCACCTTCTCGCCCAAGGCGCGCAGCCGACCGCTCAAGAACAGCGACTCTGGCGTGCTGGTGCGTGGGGCTCCGGATATTCTCGTCAAGCTCGCCAAATGCTGCACCCCCGTGCCCGGTGACGATATTGTCGGTTTCGTGACTCGGGGGGCTGGTGTTTCTGTGCACCGGGCCGATTGCGTCAATACCAAGTCACTACAACTCGAGCCCGAGCGCATGATCGAGGTAGAGTGGGCGCCGTCGTCGAAGAGTATTTTTCTTGTGCAGATTCAGGTCGAAGCGCTTGACCGCTCAGGGCTGCTGTCAGATGTCACCCGAGTTCTCAGCGAGAACCATGTCAACATTCTGTCGGCGACGGTCTCGACATCGAGTGAGCGACTTGCTCTCAGTCGGTTCGTTTTTGAAATGGGAGACACGACGCACCTAGATCGCGTTCTCAATGCTGTGCGTCGAATCGACGCCGTGTACGACGTCTACCGAGTGAATTCCGGGTAGGAATGCGTCCCCGCCGCTCGCAATCATTTTCGCTGCCTGTTCTTACGTCATCACGGACGCGCGCAGTCGGGCTATCGCGATCTTTTTATTGGGTAGGTTCCTGCGCCCGTTGATGTCTGCTTCACACGCCTCGACGCCGAATTCGCCGAGCATCATGAGCGTCAGGACCATTGCGCGCTCCACGTCGCCAAACATAGTGCTGAACCGGGCAAGATCTACGACCGTGCGCAGCGGAGTAGTAACTCGCATGCCACCGATCTCGGCGATGGACAGCTCATCGATGACCACCTCTCGCACGGCCACTCGCAGGCTCGCGGGAGGCCGTACGCGAGCACCGCTACTCGCACACAACTCGTGGCGTGGGGGAGGCTGATCGATCGCGCCCCACACCCACGCAGCGCTGCGTTGCTCTGCAATAACGCGATCGGGTACGACCGCAGCGAGCGCCGCGCCGCGCAAGGCGGAGACCTGCGGCTCGTCGATCGGGCAGAAGCATCCATCGAGCCGGAAGAGCTCACCATCGAGCCGTGCTGCGCACAGTTCGGCCATCGGTAGGTCGTGGGCGGAGAGAACTGGAGAGAGCCGGGTCATAGCGACAGCGTGACGCTGTGCACGGCCACCACCGTGACCCAGTCGCAAAACTGTGGATGAATTCGCCCTGTTGACAGTTACGGTTTGAGGGCTTTCAACCACGCGCGACGTGCATCGAGTGCTTCTTGAGCCGTGGCAATCTTCTTCTTGTCGCCGCTGGTCTTCGCAGCTTCGAGTTCGCGCTCGAGTTTCGCAATCGCATCCTGAAGCTGGCCAGCGAAGCCCTCAGAGCGCTCTTGCCGCTCTGGATTGTTTTTTTGCCAGTGCTCTTCGTCAAGCTTGCGAACGGCCGCCTCGATGGCCCGCAGCCGATCTTCGACGGTCTTAACCTTGTCGCGAGGCACTTTACCGATTTTGTCCCAACGGCGTTGGATCGAGAGCAGCATCTCCTTGGCTTTCACTCGGTCAGTTGCCGACACAAGCGGCTCTGCTTCGCTGAGAAGTTCCTGCTTGAGGGCTAGATTGCTCTCGAACTCTTCGTTGTCTTGTGCATCCACCTCGGACTTCGCCGCATACAGCGCATCCCCGGCGTCCTTGAACTTTGCCCAGAGTGCGTCGTCGAACTTCTTACCGGCTCGGCCAGCCTTCTTCCAGTCTTCGAGCAAGGCTCGATAGATCGGGATGCCGTCGCTGCCCTTGGCCGCGAGCGCCTCGGCTGTCACCACCAGTGTCTGCTTCGTCGTTCGGGCATCTTTGTGGGTGGAATCGAGTTCCGCGAAAAACGCCTTGCGGTGGCCGTCGATTGTTGCGCGCGCGGCGCGGAAGCGCTTCCAGAGTTCGTTGCCCTCGTTCTTCGGTAGCCGCGGTCCGTCTGTCTGGTGTTTTTGCCATCGACCGAAAATGTCATCGATGGTCGCGGTGACCAGCTTCCACTGGGCCTTGGCCGGATCCTGTGCGGCGAGCGCTTCGGCTTCAGCAACGAGCGCGCCGCGCTCAGCGAGTGCCGCCGCGACCGCTGCCTTCGACTCTTCTGACTGCTTCTCCGTGAGCTCCGTGACGCTTCCACCGAGTGCCTCGAGTCGCACCTGCAAGGCGGCCAGGTCGCCGACGGCATTGGCTGTCGAGATCGAGGCGGTCAGTGATGCGACGGCCTTAGCAACATCCGCTGCGGGCGCGCCTCGCTTTGTGCGCTGTTCGAGCAGCGTCACTTGGCCCGCGAGTTCGGTGAACTTGCGCCGAAAATACGCGAGCGCCTCCTCGGGAGTGCCGTCTGGGTATTGCCCGACCGCGCGCTCTCCAGAAGCCTCGCGCACGAAAACGGTACCCGTTTCATCGACGCGGCCCCACGGAGCAAGATCGTCCGTTGCCATTTCACTCACCTGTTCATCATGCCGTTCGCCTCTAACCGACGGCCACAAGCTTATGGCAAGCGGACTTCGGTCGGCTGCGCGTTATTGGATCGTAAGCGCGGTGATCGTGGTGGGGACGCGAGGTTTGCCGTCCGATGAGCCGTCGGCCGTGCCTGCGCTGGTGATCTGGGCGATGAGCTGGTCGAGACCACGCGTGACCTGCCCGAGAACTGTGTATCCGCCGGCGGCATCTGCTGGCAGCGTCGCGGCCTGCGTCACGATGAAGAACTGACGACCGTTACTGTACGCATCGCCGCCAGCCCGGGCCATAGCGATCGTGCCCGGAGCATAGATGCCGTTGGCCGGCGCGTTCTCGACTGGACCGAAACTGTAGGTTCGGTCGGTCGCACCGGTGCCGTCGAGCGATCCGCACTGGATGAGCCCGGCCGACGCACTCGTGACCAGTCGGTGGCAGGTCTTGCCGATGTAGTAGTTGCTACTGACCGACGCGAGAAACGATGAGACGGCTTGCGGTGCTGCTGCGCCGTTGAGAGAGATCGCGAGAGAAATCGCGTTGAGCGTGAGGTCTCCGGTCCACGTCTTGTTTCCGGCCAGTGCTGGGTTCGGCACTGCCCCGACGTTCTTTCCGGCCTGCGGTGCAGCTGACGACGAAGGAGTTGGCGATGGAGTCCCCGGCCCGCCGTTGAAGTAGAAGATCTGCGTCACGGTGGCGAGTGTCGCAATCACGACGACGGCGCCGATGCCGAAAAAGTTGTCTCGCTTGCGTCGTTTCACCTGTGTGGCGTGAACTTTCTGACGCGCGTTATAGCGCTTCAACCGATCGCGTGCCTCGCGTTCGATATTCTTGCTGGCTGCCACCGTGGTTCCTCCATGAAATCGTGCCCGTCGAATCATAGCCAACTGACCGGACCGCTGCGTTCCTTCACCGTCGGCACGCGGTGGCCGCGATTAGCATTGCGAACATGAATGCACAGCGTGGATTGCGCTCGGGCGCAACGCCGTTGGCGGTGCGCATGAGGCCAATGAGTCTCGATGAGGTGGCTGGTCAGAAGCACCTGTTGACCCCAGGATCGCCGCTGGTCAGCCTTGCGAGTGACAAATCGGGCGAGCAAGGATCGGTCTCGATCATCTTGTGGGGCCCACCAGGCACAGGCAAGACGACCCTCGCAAAGGCGATCGCGCATAGCTCGGGCCGCAAATTTGTGGAGCTCTCTGCGGTCACAGCCGGAGTGCGCGATGTGCGGCACGTGATGGATGAAGCGTTGTCTGCGCGCGACCTCTACGGACTGTCGACGATACTGTTCCTCGACGAGATCCATCGGTTTACGAAGGCACAGCAGGATGCACTCCTACCTGGCGTCGAGAACGGCTGGGTGATTCTGGTGGCTGCAACCACAGAGAACCCGTCATTCTCGGTGATCTCCCCGCTGCTGTCCCGGTCGCTGCTACTCACTCTGGAGACGCTCAGCGACGACGACCTCGGCATCGTCATTGACCGCGCAGTCACAGACGGCAGGGGGCTTGCCGACGCAATCGCGCTTGATTCTGAGGCGCGCGTTGCCATTATTCGGCTGGCATCCGGAGACGCGCGTCGGGCTCTCACGGCGCTCGAGGCATCTGCCGTATCGGCGAGCGTGTCGGCTGTGGGGGACGCCCGGCCGGTTATTACCGCCGAAATCGTCGCGTTAGCGGTCGATCGGGCGCTGCTGCGCTATGACCGCAACGGTGATGAACACTACGACGTAATCAGCGCCTTCATTAAGTCGGTGCGCGGTTCGGATGTCGACGCGGCTCTGCACTACCTCGCACGCATGATCGAGGCTGGCGAGGATCCACGATTCATCGCAAGGCGGGTGATCATTTCCGCCGCGGAAGATGTCGGTATGGCAGATCCGCAGGCGCTCGTGATTGCGGTCGCCGCCGCCGACGCCGTGCAGCTGATCGGTATGCCGGAGGGGCGCATCCCGCTGGCTGAAGCGGTGGTCTACCTCGCAACGGCACCCAAGTCGAACGCCGCGTATCTGGCGCTCGATGCGGCGATAGCGGATGTTCGTGCTGGCAAGATCGGCCGAGTGCCCAAGCCGCTTCGCGACGCCCACTACCCGGGCGCCACGCGACTGGGGCATGGCGCGGGTTACGTTTATGCACACGATTCGGTGCTCGGGGTCGTTGAGCAGCAGTATTTGCCAGACGAGTTGACGGAGACGGCCTACTACCGCCCGACGGAACACGGCCACGAGCGCGAGGTATTTGCGCGTTGGGCGAAGCTCAAGAAGATTATCCGGGGAAAGTAGCCGTGTGATAACCTTTATTCTGCCTAAGACCTGATTTCGGCGCGCGGCTGCAACGGAATCACCGGTTGAGGGGAAGCGATCTGTAGCCGATAGCTCCCTGCAAGGCCATCCCTCTAACTTTCAACCGGAATGTTTTGCGCGCGCATGCGTGCTCGCGAGCTATCGGTTAGCCATCGTCAGTTCGACAGAAAAGGAACCCGTGTCTACCAAGTCACGTACTCGCAGCAAGACCCGTCTCTCCCGCGCACTGGGCATCGCCCTCACCCCGAAGGCGGCCAGGTACCTCGAGAAGCGTCCGTATGCTCCAGGTGAGCACGGCCGTACCAAGCGCAAGCAAGATAGCGACTACGCCGTCCGTCTCCGTGAGAAGCAGCGTCTACGCGCTCAATACGGCATCCGTGAAGCGCAGCTCAAAATTCAATTCGAGGAAGCACGTAAGGCCGCTGGCCTGACTGGTGAGAACCTCGTGGAGCAGCTCGAGATGCGCCTCGACGCGATCCTCGTGCGCTCGGCAATTGCTCGAACCACCGCGCAGTCGCGCCAGATGATTGTGCACCGCCACATTCTGGTCGACGGCCAGTTGGTCGACCGTCCGTCGTTCCGTGTCAAGCCGGGCCAGCTCGTGCATGTGAAAGAAAAGAGCGAAGGCATGGAGATATTCCAGGTCGCAGCTGCCGGCGGTCATGTCGACGTTCTGCCGAAGACCCCGGGATACCTTGAGGTCGAGATCGACAAGCTGCACGCGCGCTTGTTGCGTCGTCCGAAGCGCGCTGAAGTGCCCGTGACGTGCGAAGTGCAGCTGGTCGTCGAGTACTACGCGGCGCGCTAACGCAATTCGAGAGGGCCGGGGTGCTCTGCCCCGGCCCTTTTCGTCCCGTTTTCAGGTCGAGGATGCGCGCGACTGGACTATGCGGTTAGCTTACGTCTGAGCCTGAAAAGCGATCGAACGAGGAGGGTTGAATGTCTGGTGGCGACATCGCGGGACTCATCGCGGCGGGTGTGTTCGCCGTGCTGGTCGGACTGCTCGCCGTGCCACTCATCAAGCTCGGCGCAGTGTTCGACGAGACCCGCGCCGCGATTCGAGACCTTAGCGAGAACGTGACTCCGCTGCTTGAAGAGGTGACAGCAACGGTGTCCGAGGCCAATCGTCAGCTCGTGCGGGTCGACGCCATTACCTCCAGCGTTGAGGAGGCGACGGGCAACCTGGCATCGCTCGTGGCCCTGTTCGCGGCATCCGTCGGCGGACCGCTGATTAAAATCGCCGGGTTCTCGGCCGGCGTGCGCGCAGCACTCACCGGCCTCAAACGCGCTCGCAAGACCCAGACCGCGACAAAGTAAGCTGGACGAGTCGTCGCTGGTACCGCTCACTCGCAAGGAGAAGAAACCATGAAGGGTGTATTCCTGCTGATCATTGGCGTGGGGATCGGATTTCTCGCCGCTCACCAGATCGCCAAGACGCCCGAAGGCAAGAAGTTTTTCAGTGACGTCGACTGGAAAGCCCGCGAATTCGGCTCCGCCGTCGTTGACGGCTACAAGTCGCGTGAGGCAGAACTGCGCGCAGCCGTTACCGAGGCAGAAGATGTCATCGCCGACCTGACCAAGCGCGCGCGCTAGATTTCGAGAAGCGCCTGCTCTCGTTCGGCGTTCCTCAGTCTCCGGGCTTCCGGCGCGCACCTTCATAACACCGGGACCCCCATGCAGACCGCAGACATCCAGAGCCGTTGGCTGAACTATTTCGGCGATCGCGGGCACACCGTCGTACCATCAGCGTCGCTCGTCAGCGATGACCCGACACTTCTGTTCACGGTGGCAGGCATGGTGCCGTTCGTGCCTTACCTGACCGGTCTAGTGCCCGCGCCGTATCCGCGCGCCACGAGCGTGCAAAAGTGCATTCGCACGCTCGATATCGAAGAAGTCGGGAAGACGCCACGGCACGGCACATTTTTCCAGATGAATGGCAACTTCTCATTCGGCGACTATTTCAAGGAACAGGCAATCGCCTACGCCTGGGAGCTATTGACGTCGTCGGAGGTCGACGGCGGTCTTGGCTTCCAGGAGAAAGACCTGTGGGTCACCGTCTACAAAGACGATGACGAAGCTATTGCGTTCTGGAAGAAGATCGCCGGACTACCTGACGAGCGCATCCAACGCCTGGAGATGGACACCAACTACTGGTCGACCGGCCAGCCGGGCCCGGCCGGCCCGTGCTCGGAGATTTTCTTCGATCGTGGCCCCGCATACGGTGTCGACGGGGGGCCAGCGACTGACGACGATCGTTATGTCGAAATTTGGAACCTTGTGTTCATGCAGTACCTGCGCGGTGAGGGCACGGGAAAGAGTTTTGACATTCTCGGAGAGCTTCCGAAGAAGAATATTGACACCGGCATGGGCATGGAGCGCGTCGCGTTCATCAAGCAGAGTGTTGAGAACATGTACGAGATCGACCAAGTGCGCCCGGTGCTTGATCGGGCAGCAGCGCTCTCCCGCCGCAAGTACGGTGCTAACCACGACGACGACGTGCGGATGCGCGTGATCGCCGATCACATCCGTTCGAGCCTCATGCTCATGTCAGACGGTGTCACGCCGAGCAACGAGGGGCGCGGCTATATTCTGCGCCGCCTGCTGCGTCGCAGCGTGCGCGCCATGCGCCTACTCGGCGTTGAAGAACCCACGTTTGCCGAGTTGTTTCCTGAGTCCCGAGATGCGATGAAAGCCTCGTACCCCGAAGTGGCAAGCGACTACGACCGCATCTCGGGCCTCGCTGTTGCCGAGGAGGAGACCTTCCTCCGCACGCTCGCGAGCGGTACCACCATTCTCGACGTGGCCGTCTCCAGGACACAACAGGCTGGCGAGACCGAGCTTGCCAGTGAGACCACGTTTTTGCTTCACGACACATTCGGGTTTCCTATCGACCTCACTCTCGAAATAGCCGAGGAGGCGGGCCTTACCGTTGATCGCGCAGCTTTCGACACGCTCATGCTGCACCAGCGCACCATTGCGAAGGCAGACGCCAGATCCAAGAAGCAACACCTCGCTGACCTCTCGGTCTATGGTGCGTTCCGTGCGCGCGGTGAGACGGTTTTTACGGGATACGACTACCTGACTACCGAGTCGACGATTTTGGGGCTCATCGTAGACGGAGCATCCGTGACCACGGCGGTCGTCGGCGACATTGCCGAAGTGATTCTTGCCGAAACGTCGCTCTACCCGGAGTCCGGTGGCCAAGAAGCGGATGCCGGCACCATCGTAGGTGGGGGCTTCGAGCTTGAGGTGCTCGACGTGCAGCGACCCGTCAAAGGGCTCGTGAGCCACACGGTGCAGGTCAGGTCTGGCGAGGTCGGAGTCGGGGATGCCGCCACGAGCGTGGTTGATCCCGAGTGGAGGCGCGGCGCGACGCAGGCGCATTCGGCGACCCACCTCATCCATGCTGCGTTGCGTCAGATTCTTGGCCAGCAGGCGCACCAGTCCGGCTCATATAACAAGGCCGGCTACATGCGACTCGACTTTTCGTGGAGCCAGCCGCTCTCACACGCGACGAAAACCGAGATCGAGGATGTCGCCAACAACGCCATCCGGGACAATCTCGAGATCGACACTCGCATCATGGCACTCGACGATGCGAAAGCGCTCGGCGCGATGGCCCTATTTGGCGAGAAATATGGCGATACCGTCCGGGTCGTGCAGATCGGTGGCCCATGGTCGCTCGAACTGTGCGCGGGAACGCACGTGACGCGCTCAGCGGAGGTTGGACTCATCAACGTCATCGGCGAGTCGTCGGTCGGTTCGACCAACCGGCGCATCGAGTCACTCGTGGGTATCGAGGCGTTCCACGATCTCGCGGCTGAGCGTGCCATCGTTGCTGAGCTCAGTTCGAACCTGAAGACCCCACGCGAACAGTTGACGGATCGTATTTCCGAACTCGTGGCTAACCTCAAGACCGCGGAGAAGAAGATCGCCCAGTTCGAGGCGAAACAGCTTTCCGAGCGTGTGCCAGCACTCGTGTCAGCAGCAACGGTTACCGGCTCAGTGACGCTCGTGAGCGAACATGTCGGCGCCGTGGCTACGAGCGATGATTTGCGGTCGCTCGTGATGTCGGTGCGAGAACGACTCGGTTCGGGCGCATCGGTTGTCGCCCTAGCTGCGGATGTTGCAGGGAAGCCAGCCGTCATTGTCGCGACCAACGACGCGTCGCGCGGTCACGGCCTCACGGCCGGTGTTCTCGCGAAGATTGCTGCGGGTATTCTCGGCGGTGGCGGTGGTGGTAAGGACGACATCGCTCAAGGCGGCGGTACAGATCTTTCCGCGATCGGGCAGGCTCTCGAGGCGATTACCGCAGCGGTGCGGGCATAATCACCGTGCGTATCGGGGTCCGCATCGGAGTTGATGTCGGCACGGTACGCATCGGCGTGTCACGCAGCGACCGCGATGGCATCCTCGCGACGCCGGTGGAGACCGTGCGACGCGGGGATGGCGACCTTCACCGACTGCTTGAGATTGGCGCGGAACTTGAGTCCCTTGAATACATCGTGGGGTTGCCGATCGCCCTGTCGGGGCATGAGACAGCCTCGACCGGTGACGCGAAGAGGTTCGCTCGCCAACTCGCGGTGGCATCCGCGGTTCCGGTGCGACTCGTTGACGAGCGACTTACCACGGTGTCGGCACATCACGCTCTGCGGCAATCTGGTCGCACATCGAAGAGCTCGCGTTCGGTCGTCGATCAGGTTGCGGCCGTTATAATTTTGCAGCACGCCCTCGACTTCGAGCGTTCGAGCGAAAATCCGCCCGGCGTTGTCGTTGACCCGCACGAAGGACCATAGAGCATGGCAGATGAGCCGAGCTGGGAAGATATTTTCACCCCGCGAGCCGAACCGGAGCAAAGCCCTGCTGCCGCGCAGCCCGTTCACTCCGCGACACCGTCTTCCGAACCGACGACTCCGTACGTCAGCCCGAACGCCGCACCGCAGAGTCGCCGTGAGGCTCGTGAGGCTGAGGCGCGAGCTGCGGCATCGAGAGGTCGCCGTCCGTCTGCTGCTGCAACCGGTCGGCCGCCGAAGGCTGCGAAGAGGAAGCGCGGCAAGCGCTGGATTGTCTGGCTGTCGATTGTGGTTGTTCTCGTCGGCGGGCTCGCCGCCGGTGGCGGGTACGCTTGGACACACTACGAGAAGCAGATTCGTGCAATTCTCGGCATCCAACTTCCCATCGACTACGCGGGAAGCGGTAACGGCAAGGAAGTCGTCGTCATTATCAGCGACGGAGACACCGGCGAAAAGATCGCACGTACCTTGCACACCGCTGGCGTCACAATGACCTTCGACGCCTTTTACAATCTTTTGCTCACCCAGAAAACAAACCCGAACTTCCAACCGGGCAACTATTCGCTGCAGAGCCAGATGAGCGCCAAATCGGCGTTCACGGCACTTCTCGATCCGGCCAGCAAGATCATCGACAAGGTGACCATCCCGGAAGGGACGACGCTTCCCACCACGCTCGCGTTGCTCGCCTCTGCGACCAAGGTGGCTGTCGAAAAGTATCAGACGGCGGCAAAGGATCTGGCCTCGTACGGGCTGCCGGCCGGGGCGCCCAGCCTCGAGGGTTATCTATTCCCTGCCACCTATCAACTCGACCCAGGAGCCGACCCACACACCGTGCTTCAAATGCTGGTCACCGAGATGTTCAGCCGTCTCGATAAGTCCGGTGTAGCCATCGCCGATCGTCATCGGGTTCTGACAATGGCATCGATCATCCAGCGCGAAGCCGGCTCTAATCCCGACGACTTTTACAAAGTGTCTCGGGTGTTCGCGAATCGAATTGCTCAGGGCATCAACCTGCAGTCTGATGCGACGGTCGCGTACGGTACCGGCAACCTCCATACGGTGTGGACAACGGATGCCGAGCGCGCAGACGCGAGCAATCGGTACAACACCTATGCAAATCCGGGTCTACCGGTAGGGCCGATCGGGCTTCCGGGCGAACTGGCTATTACGGCCGCGCTTCATCCCGTCGCGGGTGATTGGCTGTTCTTCGTTCCCGTAAACCTGGCGACCGGTGAGACGGTTTTCTCGGCGACCGCGGCACAACATCAGGCGGCAGTACAGCAACTGCATAACTGGTGTGCCGCAAGTGCCGAGAACTCGTCGTACTGTGGCTAACGCGCAGCCGACGCGGCTCGCCGTGCTCGGTTCGCCGATCGCGCACTCGAAGTCTCCGGCGCTGCAGCGCGCGGCATACCGAGTACTCGGGCTCGACTGGCAGTACAGCGCGATCGAGGTGACTGGTGAGACACTTGCTGAATTCTTCCGGTCCTGTGACCTGTCCTGGCGCGGACTTTCGCTCACGATGCCACTCAAACGCGATGTGCTGGCACTGCTTGATTGGCGAGACGATCTGGTCGAACTCGCGGGTGGGGCAAACACCGTCTTACTCGAAAACGGCCAGGTGCGCGGCTTCAACACCGATGTGTACGGCGTCGAGCAAGCGTTGCGCTCGGGCGGAATCGATCGCCTCGACCGCGCGCTGGTGCTGGGCGGTGGGGCGACTGCGGCATCCGCTCTGGTGGCCGTCGCGTCGCTCGGCGCGCGGAATGTGGTAGTCGCCGTGCGCACCCCGGCGACGGCGGCTCCTCTCGCGGTGCTCGGCAGCCGACTTGGTGTCGCCGTAGAACTGGTGACGTTGGGTACCCACGACGGGTCTGCGGATGCCGTGATCAGCACCCTGCCCGGTGGCGCGCAGAGCGGTGCGACATTCGCATCGACGACAGGTGTGCTGCTCGATGTCGCCTATGACCCGTGGCCGTCCGCTATCGCCGCGCAGTGGACGGGGTCGATCGTGTCCGGCCTCGAAATGCTGTTGCACCAAGCTGTTGCTCAGGTGCGGATCTTCGTGGGCGGCTCCGCCGAGTTCGAGTTGCCGAACGAGGCCACGGTCGTGGCTGCGATGCGGGTAGCGGTTGGCCTGACCCCGTAGCTCGTTGTGGGAGGATTCTAGATATGCTCCGTTGGTTGACTGCAGGTGAATCCCACGGCCCCGAGCTTGTCGCCATTCTCGAGGGTCTTCCTGCTGGCGTGCCGGTGACGGCGGCGCTCATCCAGGCAGACCTCATACGCCGCAGCCTCGGTTACGGCCGTGGCGCGCGCATGAAGTTTGAGCAAGACGAGCTCTCGATCAGCGGCGGAGTGCGCTTCGGCTTCTCAACGGGCAGCCCGGTCGCCGTGCGCATCGGCAACACCGAATGGCCGCGCTGGGTCGACGTAATGAGTGCAGAACCGGTTGACGTGGACTCTCTGCCGAAGGGCCGCGGTGCGCCACTCACTCGGCCACGGCCTGGTCATGCAGACCTCGTCGGTATGCAGAAGTACGACTTCCCGGAGGCGCGCAACGTGCTGGAGCGCGCGAGTGCGCGGGAGACCGCCGCCCGTGTCGCGCTCGGCGCTGTCGCCCGCTCGTTGCTCAGGGAGCTCGATATCGAGCTCGTGGCGCACACCCTCGCGATCGGGCCAGTGCGGGTACCTGAAGGTTCGGCGCCGCCACGGGAGAGCGACGTCGCTCGGCTTGATGCCGACCCATTGCGATGCTTTGATGCGGTGACATCCGCGCTCATGGTTGCTGAGATCGACAAGGCTCACGACGATGGCGACACGCTCGGCGGCGTCGTCGAGGTGCTGGCATACGGGCTACCGCCCGGACTGGGGTCGTACACGCACTGGGACAAACGGCTCGACTCGCAACTCGCTGCCGCGCTCATGGGCATCCAGGCGATCAAAGGCGTGGAGATCGGCGACGGCTTTCTCACGACCACTCGTCGTGGATCGGAGGCACACGACGAACTCTTCCAGACGGCTGCTGGCATCACTCGTGAAACGGATCGCGCGGGAGGCACGGAGGGCGGTATGTCCACCGGCACGGTGTTGCGTGTGCGTGCGGGCATGAAGCCGATCTCAACCGTTCCGAACGCTCTGCGCACGGTGGACATCGCTACCGGAGCCACAGCCACGGCTCACCACCAGCGCTCGGACGTCTGCGCTGTACCCGCAGCCGGCGTGGTTGCTGAAGCCATGGTGGCCCTGGTGCTTGCCAACTCCGTGCTCGAGAAGTTCGGCGGCGACTCGCTCGGCGAGACCCGCCGAAACTTGCAGGGCTACCTCACGGCGATTCCCGCCGCGCTGAAGACCAGCCAGTGACAGTGGTCGTTATCATCGGCGCGCCTGGAGCGGGGAAGACTCGCATCGGCCGCCGCGTGGCGAAACTACTGGAGGTGCCCTTTGTCGACACCGACAAGCGCATTGTCGCCTCGCATGGCCCTATCGCCGAGATTTTTGCGCATTACGGGGAGCCGTACTTTCGCACCCTCGAACGTGCGGCTGTGACGGCCGCTCTCAGTGAAGAGGCTGTTGTGGCGCTCGGTGCGGGTGCTGTGCTTGACTCATCGACTCAACAGGCTCTCACCGGGCATCGCATCATGCAGTTGTCGGTGCGAGCCGAGGCTGTCGAGAAACGAATCGCCGGCGGCAAACGCCCTCTTCTCGCTGGTGGCATTGCGGCCTGGCAGTCGCTGGTAGACGCGCGTCAGCCCATTTATGACCGGCTGTCGCATCACACCATCGACACGTCGAATCGATCGCTCAGTGCGATAGCTGTGGAGATTGTGGACTGGCTCAGGGAGGGCACGGCGTGAACGAGACGGTGGCGATTCGAGTGGGGGGTGATTCGCCCGCAGGGTACGACGTGCTCGTCGGCCGCGGCATCCTCGAGAGCATTGGAGAACAACTCGGCGCGCAGGTCGCGAAGGTGCTCATCGTGCATCCGCCCACCGTCGGAGCGATCGCCACTGCACTGCGGGAGAGCCTGCTCGATCGCTTCGAGGTGATTCTCGCCGAGATTCCTGATGCTGAAGACGCCAAGCGCGTTGAGGTAGCGGCGTTCTGCTGGCAAATCATGGGCAAGACCGATTTCACTCGCACAGATGCGGTGATCGGCTTGGGCGGGGGATCCGCGACCGACCTCGCCGGGTTCGTCGCCGCCACCTGGCTGCGCGGCGTGCGCCTCGTGCAGGTGCCAACCTCCGTTCTTGGCATGGTGGATGCGGCGGTCGGCGGCAAGACCGGAATCAACACCGCCGAGGGCAAGAACCTGGTTGGCGCGTTTTATGCTCCCGCTGCCGTGATCGTTGACCTCGATCTGCTTGAGCACCTGCCGCACAATGAGATTCTGGCGGGCTTCGCTGAGATTGTGAAGTGTGGGTTCATTGCCGAGCCCGAGATCCTCGACATCATTGAAGCGGATGTTGACGTCGTGACCGACCCGTCAACGCCAGAGTTTCGCCGCGTCATCGAGCTCTCAATCGCGCTGAAGGCACGGGTGGTCACCGAGGACTTCACGGAGTCGGGGCTGCGGGAAATTCTCAACTACGGACACACTCTCGGCCATGCAATTGAGCACGCCGAGCGATACCGCTGGCGGCATGGTGCGGCGATCTCGGTGGGGATGGTGTTTGCCGCAGAGCTCGCACGCCTCACTGGTTCGCTCTCGGATGCCGTGGTCGACCGCCACCGGTCGATTTTGGAATCGCTGACTCTGCCCATCGACTACCCGATTGGTCGCTGGAAAACGTTGCTCGCGACCATGCAGCGCGACAAGAAGGCCCGCGCAGGAATGCTGCGCTTCATTGTGCTCGACGACCTCGCGAAGCCCGCCGTGCTGATCGGCCCAGATGAGTCGCTGCTCTTCGCCGCTTATCAAGAGGTCGGGGTCTGACCGATCGGTGAGCCAGAGCGTGAAGGTGGCACGGTCAGTATGGTGAGTGGCTGGTGATTGGCACGACGACATCGACGTCGATCACGTCGTCGCGGATGTGGAGCAGTCACAGCGACACCGCGGTTCCGTCGGAATGGTCGTCACGATGCTTGGGCGGGCAAAAATATTTTCGGGTGTTGGTACCTTAGTCAACTAATGGACTAGGTTAGCTGTGTGTTCACGGGAGAGAGTCCAATCTTTCAGCAGCTCGCTGCGAAGATCGCGGGCGACATCGTTGCTGGCACGTATCCCGAAGAGACGGCGGTTCCCTCCGCCAGTGACTTCGCCGTGTTCTACACGATTAACCCGGCCACAGCGAGCAAGGGCGTGAACGTGCTTGTCGAACGCGGTGTGCTGTACAAGAAGCGGGGAATCGGAATGTTTGTCGCGACCGGCGCCCGTGAGCTGCTCAGAGATCGGCGCCGCGAGGAATTTCGGACGCACTATATCCAACCGCTCCTGCGAGAAGCGACCGTTCTCGAACTTGGTACCGCAGAACTGCACCAGATGATCGATCAACCAGAACAGGACCAGGCATGACGAGCACGGTTGACATTCACTCCATGACCCGACGGTTTGGGCGCTCGACAGCCATCGATGACATCAGCCTAACGGTCGCGGGCGGCTCGATCTGCGGACTTCTGGGCAGAAACGGTGCAGGGAAAACCACGATCATGTCGATCATTGCTGGCCAGGATCGCCCCACGTCGGGAAGCGTCGAGGTTTTCGGTGAGCGGCCTTTCGAGAACGAGTCGATTCTGTCGAAGATCAGCTTCGTTCGCGATAACCAGCGCTACCCCGACAACTACCGGCTCCATCACGTACTCCGGATCGCCCCAGACTTCGCGCCCGAGTGGAGCGACGACGTCGCAGGTGAACTCGCCGACGAGTTCCGCATCCCGACCCAGACACCGATCAAGAAGTTCTCGCGCGGGCAATTGTCGTCCGTCGCTATCGTTCTTGGTCTCGCTTCGCGCGCACCGGTGACTCTTTTCGACGAACCGTATCTGGGGCTCGACGTGACAGCGCGCGTGCGCTTTCACGACACCCTGTTACGTGATTACGCCATCCATCCGCGGACGGTACTTTTATCGACGCACCTCATTGAGGAGTCGGAGGCATTGTTCGATCGAGTCGTGATCGTCGACCGCGGCCGGATTCGCGTCGATAGTGACAGCGAGCACACCGGGCAACTCGCCTTCACGTTGAGCGGTCCCAGCGATGCGATCGATCGCCTCTCAGCGAAACGAACGATTCTTCACTCTCGTTCGGTGTCTGGACTTAAGTCAGTCACGATCCAAGGTTTGGCTGATGCTGATACTTCGGCTGAGGCCGTGCGCCTCGGAGCGCGGATCGCACCGGCCACCCTCCCAGAACTGGTTGCCGCGTTCGGTGCAGACACCCCCGAAACACGTGACATCAAGAAAGGTGCAGTCGCATGAGCGCCGTCATCTCCACAATAAAACTTCACCTCAACCAGCGACGGGTTACCTTCATTGCTCCGCTCAGCATCGCAGGAACGGTCGCGATCATCTCGGTTCTCATATCTCTGGTTTTCTGGCGGGCAGGAAGCCAACCAGGGTCGGCAGGATGGATTCAAGGCTCGCAGAGCAACCCCGGAATTGTTTACGCCCTCGTGGGGTTCCTCATCTACGCGGGGGTCGCATCCGTCGCCACGACGTTCCCCTTCGCGCTGACACTCGGTGCGACGAGACGGGCATTCATCGCTGGCACGCTGCTGTGGGACGCGATAACCGCGGCGTACATAGCGATCATCTTCGCCGTCTTGAACGTGATCGAGCTCGCAACACATCACTGGGGCGTCGGCTTTTACATCTTCGATATCTATGTGCTCGGTGCCGGCAACACCCCGCGGTTGCTTCTCATTGTGTTTCTCGGCGTGCTTTCGGCCCTCACCATCGGTGGGGTCTTTGCTGCAGCCTGGGTGCGGTTCGGCATACGAGGACCGCAGGTCATCGCTGTCGGCGTGATCTTCGTTCTCGGGATTGCCGCAATCGCTATCGTGCCGGATGCCGCGGCGATCATCGCCGCCTTCCAACTCTGGTGGCTCGCCATCGCCGCCGGCGTGGTCATCATGGTCTCCTCGATAGGAATGTGGCTGCTCGTGCGCCGTGCCATCGTGCGTTGAACGGCTCACAACGCGTCGAACCGCCCATGAGCAGGCGACTATCCACGACGACGTCAGCACCGAGCGAACCTCTGGCACGAGCACGATCAATACACTGGAGCCATGACCCGCGTGCTCGTTCTTAACGGACCCAATCTCGGCCGACTCGGCTCGCGCGAACCGGACATCTACGGCTCGGGCACGCTCGACGACCTGCGGGCACAACTTGAGGCCGTGGCATCCGCGTCAGTAGAGATCGACTTGCGCCAGACAGACGACGAGGCGACGCTCATCGGGTGGTTACACGAAGCGGTAGATACGAGATCGCCGGTGATTCTGAACCCTGCAGCCTTTACTCACTACTCGTATGCGCTCAGCGATGCCGCGAAGCTCGTGACAGCCGCCGGGCTCATCCTTGTGGAAGTGCATCTGAGCAACCCGCACGCACGCGAGGAATTTCGCCACACCAGCGTAATTTCAGCGGTCGCTACTGGCGTCATCGCGGGGTTCGGGTTCGACTCGTACCTGCTCGCTCTTGACCTCATCGGGCGACGCCTTCCATAGCCGGTTAGACTCGGTAGCTGGTTTCGATACGAACGGAAAATCTTCATGGCCTCAACAGCTGACATCAGGAATGGCGTCGTTCTCAACATGGACGGCCAGCTCTGGACGGTCATTGACTTCCAGCACGTGAAGCCGGGCAAGGGTGGCGCATTCGTGCGCACCAAGGTGAAGAACGTCATGAGTGGCAAGGTCGTTGACCGCACGTTCAACGCCGGTGCGAAGATCGAGACCGAGGTCGTCGACCGAGCAGACTTTCAATACCTGTACAAAGATGGTGACAACTTCGTCTTCATGGATCTCGGCAACTACGACCAGATCACGCTCTCCCCGGCCAATGTCGGCGATGCCGTGAACTTCATGCTCGAGAACCAGAACGTGACGATCGCGCTCCACAACGGCGACCCGCTGTACGTGGAATTGCCGGCGTCTGTTGTGCTCGAGATTACGTACACCGAGCCCGGTCTGCAGGGCGACCGCTCGACTGGTGGCACGAAGCCCGCCACGGTCGAAACCGGCTACGAAATTCAGGTTCCACTTTTTCTGGAACAGGGCACCAAGGTCAAGGTTGATACGCGCGACGGCAGCTACCTCGGCCGAGTGAGCGAATAGGCGCTGCGACCAGTGGGAGCTCGCACCAAAGCGCGTAAGCGCGCGCTCGATCTGCTCTACGGGGCGGATGTTCGCGAGCAGTCCATCAATGCGGCTCTCGCGGTCGAGACCGCGCGCGCCGAAGCCGACCCCAAGCGCGGCGGTTCGTGGCCGTACGCCAGAGAGATCGTCGTCGGCATCACCGAACACGGTGACGAGATCGATGAACTCATCGAGACGTACTCGCAGGGTTGGACGATTGCCCGGATGCCGGCGATCGACCGCGCACTGCTGCGGATCGGCATCTGGGAGATTCTGTTCAACGATGAGGTGCCAGATTCCGTCGCGATCGCCGAGGCCGTCGAATCCGCGCGAGTACACAGCACCGAGGATTCCGCGGGATTCGTGAACGGCTTATTGGGGCGGATCGCCGCCACGCGCGTCTAGCCGCGTCGCACCTGAGCGGCGCGGTGTGTGCGCCGTCGGTAGTTCGGTGCATCGCGTATCTACGGGTTCGTCGCGGGTGCGCTGCTGGCCCGGTGGAGAGTTACTTTCTGACGCGACGGGTATAGTGATTATAATTAGATTTCCTTTAAGTTCCGTCCAGAGAGGCGGGGAAGGAGGTCAGAATGACTGCACGCATTGTCTTGCAGCAGGCTGACATCACGCGTGCGTTGACGCGCATCTCGCACGAGATTCTTGAGTCCAATCGTGGCTCGCGTGGACTGGTGCTCCTGGGAATTCCCACTCGCGGGGTGGTGCTCGCCGACCGACTCGGTGCGATCCTCGATCAGATCGAGCCGTGGAGTGGGGCGGTTGGCGCTCTCGACGTGACCATGTATCGCGATGACCTGGCCAAGAACCCGACCCGTGCGCCGTCACCGACCTCGATCCCTGAGGACGGGATTGACGGCAAAACCGTGGTGCTCGTCGACGATGTGCTGTACTCCGGCCGCACCATTCGCGCCGCGCTCGATGCGCTCAGCGACCTCGGCCGGCCGCGCGCGGTGCGGCTCGCCGTACTCGTAGACCGGGGGCATCGCGAACTGCCGATCCGGGCGGACTTTGTGGGCAAGAACCTCCCGACCTCGGTGGAGGAGCGGATCAATGTGCGGCTCGAGGAGACAGACGGCACCGACGAGGTGACGATCGAATGAGGCACCTGCTCTCGACCCGCGACCTGGATCGTGACACCGCGGTCGGCATCCTCGATGTCGCGGCCGACATGGCGGATGTCGCCACTCGCGAGGTAAAGAAGCTCCCCACCCTGCGCGGCAAGACCGTCGTCAACCTGTTCTTCGAGGATTCCACCCGCACCCGCGTCTCCTTCGAGGTGGCCGCGAAGCGACTCTCTGCCGACGTGATCAATTTCAGCGCGAAGGGTTCGAGCATCTCGAAGGGCGAGTCCCTCAAAGACACTGCCCAGACGCTGGCCGCGATGGGAGCGGATGCGGTGGTGATCCGCCACGGGTCGTCGGGGGCACCGCGCGTGCTCGCGGACAGCGGCTGGATCGACGCTGGCATCGTCAATGCCGGCGACGGCACCCACGAGCATCCGACTCAAGCGCTACTCGACGCATTCACGATGAGACGTCGGCTGCACGGAAATGCGGCCCGTGGCAAGGATCTCAACGGGCTGCGGGTGACGATCGTCGGCGACGTGCTGCACTCGCGGGTGGCGCGCTCGAACGTCTGGTTGCTCGGCGCGCTCGGCGCCAGCGTGCGGATCGTCGCGCCAGCCACCCTGCTGCCGATGGGCATCGAGGAGTGGCCGGTCGAGGTCGGCTATGACCTCGACGAGGCGATGGACGCCGGCCCCGATGTCGTGATGATGCTGCGCATCCAAGCCGAACGGATGAGCGCCGCGTTCTTTCCGACCGCGCGCGAGTACTCGAGGCAGTGGGGCCTCGATGACGAACGGGCGGCACGTCTGCCCGCGGGTAGCATTGTCATGCACCCCGGCCCGATGAACCGCGGGCTCGAAATTTCTGCGGGTGCCGCCGACTCCGCCCGATCGGTCGTGCTCGAACAGGTTGCGAACGGGGTCTCGATAAGGATGGCCGTGCTCTACCTATTGCTCTCTGGAACCGGCGAGGTCGGCGCATGATTCGCATAACCGGCGCGACCTTGCCGGATGGCACTCGCTCGGACATTTTCGTAGCGAATGGTCGAATCGCCCCACCGGGCACGCCAACCACCTCCATCGACGCAGACGGTCTCATCGCACTTCCTGGTCTCGTCGACCTTCACACCCACTTGCGTGAACCGGGGTTCGAACAGAGTGAAACCGTGTTGTCGGGGTCGCGCGCAGCAGCTAGTGGCGGGTTTACGGCGGTGCACGCGATGGCGAACACGATGCCGGTGCAAGACACGGCGGGCGTCGTCGAGCAAGTGCAGTCGCTCGGCGATCGGCACGGCTACGTGACCGTGCGACCGATCGGGGCGGTCACCGTCGGGCTCGCCGGGGAGCAGCTCGCCGAGATCGCCGCCATGGCCCGATCCCGGGCAGCGGTGCGGATCTTTTCGGACGACGGCGCATGTGTGCACGACGCGCTCCTCATGCGTCGCGCACTTGAATACGTCAAGACGTTCGACGGAGTGGTTGCTCAGCATTCACAAGACCCCCGACTCACCCACGACGCCCAGATGAACGAGGGTGTTCTCTCCGGTGAGTTAGGACTCGCCGGTTGGCCCGCGGTCGCCGAGGAGTCGATCATCGCGCGCGATGTATTGCTCGCTCAGCATGTCGGAGCACGGTTGCACGTCTGTCACGTCTCGACGGCGGGATCGGTCGATGTGATCCGTTGGGCGAAAGCCAGGGGAGTGAATGTCACGGCCGAGGTGACCCCTCACCATCTGCTCCTCACCGAGCAGCTTGCCGCCGGGTACGACTCTCGCTTCAAGGTCAACCCGCCGCTACGCCGCGATGACGACGTCGCCGCCCTGCGGGCCGGTCTCGCCGACGGCACGATCGACATTGTCGCGACCGACCATGCTCCCCACCCGGTCGAGGCCAAGGAGTGCGCCTGGGACGAAGCGGCGTTCGGCATGGTGGGCCTCGAGTCGGCCCTGAGCGTGGTGCAGGCAGCCGTGGTCGACACCGGACACCTGAACTGGGCGGATGTCGCACGGGTGTTCTCGGCGAAACCTGCACAGATCGGTCGCCTCGACGGCTACGCGAACCCATTTGCGGTCGGTAGCCCGGCAAATTTCACGCTGTACGACCCGGCGGCGAGCACCGTATTCGGTATCGAGCACTTGCATGGCAAAGGAGTGAACTCGCCGTATCTGGGGCGAACGCTACCCGGAAGAGTCGTCACGACCATCCACAACGGCTACCCGACCGTGAGCGATGGCCTACTGGTCGATGCTGACATCGTCGCGGCGACCGCGGAGGCTACTCATGGATAGATCGGTGTTGATGGCGATGGTCATCGCCTTCCTGTTCCTGCTGTTCCTGCTGATGTTTCTCGGCTGGCGGGCGCGTACCAGGCGTCAGGCGGGCATCCCGAAACCGCACGCGGCACCGGCCGAGCTGGGAACGGTGCTTGGCACGTTCGAGGGTTTCTATGTGGCGACGACAACCGCAGGTAATCCGCTTGACCGTGTTGCTGTGCGCGGACTGGGGTTTCGCGCGAGGTGCTCGGTGGTCGTGGCCGATGCGGGTGTCGTGATCCGGCTACCCGGTGACGAGCCGTTCATTCCTCGTGCTGACATTCGTGACTTCCAGCACGCGACGTGGACGATCGACCGTGTCGTGGAAGAGAAGGGCCTGCAGGTGATCGCCTGGACTCTAGGAGACACCCAGATCGACAGCTATTTTCGCATGGTCGAACCCCTGGTTTTCGCGGCGACTATCGAGTCGATGCGTGCGATGCGCACGGAAAGGAACCCCACGTGACCGATGCAGCCATACTCGTGCTCGAAGACGGCACCCACTACCAAGGCCGTGCCTACGGCGCCCGTGGGCGCACCCTCGGCGAGGTAGTTTTTGCGACCGGCATGACGGGCTATCAAGAGACTCTGACTGACCCCAGCTACGCCGGCCAAATCGTCGTGATGACCGCCCCGCACATCGGCAACACGGGCGTGAACGCTGAAGACGCCGAGTCGAGCCGCATCTGGGTCGCCGGATTTGTTGTGCGTGATCCGTCTCGGGTGGTCTCGAACCACCGGGCAACTGGCAGCCTCGATGAACAGTTGGTCGCCGAGGGCGTGGTCGGCATTAGCGGTATCGACACGCGCGCTGTCACGCGTCGCTTGCGAGACGTCGGGTCGATGCGCGGCGGCATTTTTTCTGGAGCGGATATCGCCCTCTCGCCGGCAGAGCAACTCGAAGCGGTACGCGCGGTGGCGTCAATGACCGGACAAAACCTGTCTGACATCGTGTCGACCGTTGACGGGTATTCCATCCCGGCGGTCGGCGAGCGGATCGGGTCGGTCGCGGTACTCGACCTCGGGGTCAAGGCGTCGACGCTTCGGTACCTCAGCGCCCGCGGCTTCGACGTCGACGTCGTACCCCAGAGCATCACGGGGGTCGAGTTGCTTGCGGGCAAGCCTGCGGCCGTGTTTTTCTCGAATGGCCCGGGTGACCCGGGCGCGTCAGAGGCCCATGTCGCGCTATTGCAGGAGGTGCTGCGCGCCGGCATCCCATTTTTCGGTATCTGTTTCGGTAACCAGCTGCTCGGCCGCGCCCTCGGGTTTGGCACCTACAAACTGCCGTTTGGGCACCGTGGAATCAACCAGCCGGTACTCGATGTGGCAACGGGTCGCACCGAGATCACCTCCCACAACCACGGCTTCGCCGTGGATGCCCCGATCGGTGAGATCGTGGAGTCGTCCACCGGCTTTGGTCGAGTCGAGGTGAGCCATATCAATCTCAATGACAATGTGGTCGAGGGGCTTAACGCACTCGACATTCCGGCATTCTCGGTGCAGTATCACCCCGAGGCTGCCGCGGGCCCGCACGACGCCAACTATCTCTTCGACCGATTCCGCGACATGGTGCTCGCTCACCAAAAGGACACCGAGTAATGCCCAAAAGGGAAGACATCACGTCGGTTCTCGTGATCGGATCTGGCCCCATCGTGATCGGTCAGGCCGCCGAATTTGACTACTCGGGAACCCAAGCCTGCCGCGTGCTTCGCGAAGAGGGAGTGCGCGTCATCCTCGTCAACTCGAACCCCGCGACGATCATGACCGACCCCGATTTTGCAGACGCAACCTACATCGAGCCGATCACCTGGCAGGTGATCGAGACCATTATCGCCAAGGAGAAGCCCGACGCGATCTTGCCGACCCTCGGTGGCCAGACCGCGCTCAATGCGGCGATCGACCTGCACAACCACGGGATTCTCGACAAATACAACGTCGAACTCATCGGCGCAAACTTCGAGGCGATCAATAAGGGTGAAGATCGCCAAATCTTCAAGCAGCTCGTTCTGGACTGCGGAGCAGACGTTGCGCGAAGCCACGTCGCGCACTCGCTCGACGAGGCGATTTCCTTTGCGGACGACCTCGGCTACCCGTTGGTGATTCGCCCGAGTTTTACGATGGGAGGGCTCGGCTCCGGTTTTGCGCACTCGCCGGCTGATCTCGTGCGCATGGTCACTGACGGGCTGCATTACAGCCCGACCACCGAGGTTCTCCTCGAGGAATCCATCCTCGGCTGGAAAGAGTACGAGCTCGAGCTCATGCGCGACACGGCCGATAACACGGTCGTCGTCTGCTCCATCGAGAACGTCGACCCGGTGGGCGTACACACCGGCGACTCGATTACGGTGGCCCCGGCCCTCACCCTCACTGACCGCGAATACCAGAACCTGCGCGATATCGGCATCGACATCATCCGGGCTGTCGGCGTTGACACGGGTGGATGCAACATTCAGTTCGCCGTCGAACCGTCCACCGGCCGCGTGATCGTCATCGAGATGAACCCGAGAGTCTCGCGGTCATCCGCTCTCGCATCGAAGGCAACCGGATTCCCGATCGCCAAGATCGCTGCAAAGCTCGCGATCGGCTACCGACTCGATGAGATTCCCAATGACATCACGAGAGTCACTCCGGCGTCGTTTGAGCCGACTCTCGACTACGTCGTGGTTAAGGTGCCGCGCTTCGCGTTCGAGAAGTTTCCGGCGGCTGACCCGACACTCACGACGACCATGAAGTCGGTGGGTGAGGTGATGGCCATTGGCCGTAACTACTCGACGGCCCTGCAGAAGGCACTGCGATCGCTCGAGAAAAAGGGAAGCAGCTTTCACTGGAACGGCGACCCGGGCGACAAACGCGAGTTGCTCGCGCTGTCCCGCATCCCGACCGACGGTCGAATCGTCACGCTACAGCAAGCGTTGCGTGCGGGTGCGACGCCGGCCGAGGCGTTCGAGGCGACCGCTATCGACCCATGGTTCATCGACCAGATCATGCTCATCAACGAGATCGCCGCTGAGATCGGCACATTCCGACCGCTGGATGCCTCGCTCTTCCGCCTCGCAAAAGATCACGGTTTCAGTGACGCGCAGATTGCAGACATCCGTGGACTCACCGAGGCCGAGGTGCGCGAGGCGCGGTGGGCTGAGGGCGTGCGCCCAGTATTTAAGACAGTCGACACCTGTGCCGGCGAGTTTCCCGCTCTCACGCCATACCACTACTCAAGTTACGACTCCGAGACCGAGGTGGTGCCGAGCGATCGCCGCAAGGTCGTCATTCTGGGCTCGGGACCCAACCGCATCGGCCAAGGTATCGAGTTCGACTACTCGTGCGTGCATGCCTCGTTTGCCCTCGCGGATGCCGGCTACGAGACGATCATGATCAACTGCAACCCCGAAACGGTTTCCACTGATTACGATACGAGCGACCGGCTGTACTTCGAGCCGCTTACCCTCGAGGACGTGCTCGAGATCCTGCACGCCGAGAGCGCGAGCGGCGAAATCGTCGGCGTAATTGTTCAGCTCGGCGGGCAGACGGCGCTCGGTCTCGCGCAGGGGCTCAAGGAAGCTGGCCTTCCGATTTTGGGAACCACCCCTGAGGCGATCGATCTTGCCGAGGAACGTGGACAGTTTTCGCGCATCCTCAAGGAGGCCGGACTTCTCGCCCCCAAGAACGGCACAGCGACGAATGTCGATGAGGCCGTGGTGATCGCCGAGGACATCGGCTATCCGGTGCTCGTACGTCCGAGCCACGTGCTTGGTGGCCGAGGCATGGAAATCGTGTACGACACCGAATCGATCGTCGACTACTTCGAGCGGGTCAAAGATCAGGCGATCATCGCGCCCGGTTCACCGCTGCTCGTCGATCGCTTCCTCGACGACGCGATTGAGATCGACGTTGATGCGCTCTACGACGGCCATGAACTCTACATCGGCGGCATCATGGAGCACATCGAGGAGGCGGGCATCCATTCCGGCGACTCTGCCTGCACCCTGCCACCGGTAACTCTGGGTCGTGACGTCATCAACCGGGTGCGTGAGGCGACCCTCGCCATCGCACAGGGGATCGGCGTTGAGGGACTCCTGAACGTGCAGTTTGCCATCGGTCAGGGCATCCTCTACGTACTCGAAGCGAACCCGCGCGCGTCACGCACCGTACCATTCGTGTCGAAGGCCTTGGGTATCCCCTTGGCCAAAGCCGCCGCTCTCATCATGGTCGGCCAGACGATCGCGCACCTGCGCGGCAGCGGGCTACTGCCGCAGCAGGACGGTTCGATCGTGCCGCTCGACTCGCCCGTTGCGGTGAAAGAAGCGGTGTTGCCGTTCGCGCGGTTCCGCACAGCTGAAGGCCACGTGGTTGACTCGGTTCTCGGACCAGAAATGCGCTCGACGGGCGAAGTTATGGGAATCGACTCAAACTTTCCGAAAGCGTTCGCCAAGAGCCAGGAGGCCGCGTACGGCGGACTTCCTCGAACTGGGGCCGTATTCGTATCGGTCGCCGACCGCGACAAGCGCGCCATCGTGCTTCCGGTTCTGCGCCTGCACCAGCTGGGCTTTACTATCCTCGCGACCGAGGGAACAGCCGAGGTGCTCAATCGTTACGGGATCGCCGCAACCGTCGTTCGCAAGTACGGGCTCGGCCAGGCGTCGAGCCACAGCGAGCCGTCGATCGTCGATCTGATCAACCGCGGAGACGTGGATGTCGTGATCAACACCCCCAGTGGCCGTAGCGCGCGTGCTGACGGTTTCGAAATTCGGACGGCAACCGTCGCAGCAGACAAACCGCTGTTCACCACAATCGCCCAACTGGGTGCAGCGGTCGCGTCATTCGAGGCGATCCAGGACGGTTTTGACGTGAAGTCGCTGCAGGAATACGCAATCGAGCGCGCACGTCGCCTCGTCGAAGCGCAGGATCGCGCACGTGCATAGTTTCGGCGAGCGGCTGGCTGCCACCTTCGTAACCAACGGGCACCTGTGCATCGGAATCGACCCTCACCCGTTCCTGCTCGAACAATGGGGACTGCCGGATTCGGAGGAGGGACTTCGCGAATTTGGACTGCGGATTATCGAGGCGACCGCAGGAACGGTCGGAATCGTTAAACCGCAGGTGGCATTCTTTGAGCGACACGGGTCAGTGGGCTATGCGGCCCTCGAAGCGGTGCTGACGGCAGCGCGCGATGCTGAACTCATCGTGATTGCCGATGTCAAGCGGGGCGACGTCGGTTCGAGCGTCACCGCGTATGGCGAGGCGTGGTTGACCCCGGGATCCACACTCGAAGCGGATGCCATGACCATCAGCGCCTATCAGGGCGTCGGTTCGATCTCGGGGCCGATCGCTTTGGCCGAGTCAACCGGTAAGGGGCTCTTCGTGCTCGCTGCGACCTCCAATCCCGAGGCCGTGGTTCTGCAAACCGCGGTGATTCGGCATGGACCGTTCTCTGGCGAGACCGTCGCCGCGGGTATCGTGGGAGAGGTGCACACGGTCAATACCTCATCGAACGGGATGGGGTCCATCGGCCTGGTCCTCGGAGCGACGGTCAGCGTGGCTGACTATGGCATCCGGCCAGAGCACCTTGCCAACACGCCCATCCTCGGGCCCGGGTTTGGGGAACAGGGCGCAGCGTTTGGCGACATTTCGCGGGTGTATGGCGCAGCATCCAGCAATGTGATCGTAAGCGTGTCGCGAGGAGTGCTTCGGTCCGGGTCCGGCGGTGTCGCGGTTGAGATAGCACGAAGGCGCGATGAGCTTGCCGAGGCGATGGGCACGTGAGTGTGCGGCCAACCCCCCCCGAGGTCGACCGGGTCGCTGCCGCACGGGCGGCCGTGACGGCGCGTCGCGCGCGCGCGACCATCAAGTCCGACGTGGCGTCACGAAAGCGCACGGCACTGGACGTGGCCGAAACCGCGTGGGCGGCAGTCGCGAGTGCTGAGGCCGGGCTTCGGGTGACCGAGCTCCTGATGAGCATCCCGTCGCTCGGTCCGACGCGTACCGAGCACCTGATGGCCGAGTTGGCGATCTCACCCAAGAAGCGCACGGGTGGCCTCGGTCTGCGCCAGCGCGAGAAACTGAGAAATTACCTGCAGTTGCGCGCTGGGGGAGCCCCGAATCGGCTGCTCGTTCTGGCGGGGCCTACCGCGGTCGGCAAGGGTACCGTCTCGATGTATATTCGCGAGAACTATCCGAACGTGGTGGTGAGTGTGTCTGCGACGACGCGCACCCCGCGCCCCGGTGAGGTAGACGGCGTGCACTACTACTTCGTGAGCGACGCGGAGTTTGATCGCAAGATTGCCAGCGGTGAGTTACTGGAATGGGCCGTCGTACACAATTCTTTCCGCTACGGCACGCCGCGACCACCCAT
The DNA here is from genome assembly GCA_025351795.1 of Salinibacterium sp. Lineage (GTDB taxonomy): Bacteria > Actinomycetota > Actinomycetes > Actinomycetales > Microbacteriaceae > Rhodoglobus. The sequence continues at coordinate 43,139 of JANXVG010000052.1, forward strand.
TGATGCTGCCCTCGCGGCGAACAAGAACGTGTTGCTCGAGATCGACCTGCAGGGCGCTCGGGCGGTGCGGCGCGTGATGCCCGAGGCCATCCTGGTCTTTCTGTTGCCCCCTAGCTGGGACGAGCTGGTGCGCAGGTTAATCGGTCGTGGCACCGAAGATCCTGCCGAGCAGACCCGTCGGCTCGAGACGGCGAAGGTCGAGTTGGCGGCCCAGGATGAGTTCGATTTTCGTGTCGTGAACACCGAAGTGAGTCAAGCGGCGCGCGAGGTCGTAGAATTGATGGCAGTGCCGGGAGCCGAACACGGTGCGGCGCGCTGACTTACACGCTGTAACGTCCCCAATTAAGGAGCCTTCTCATGGCCGATCGCCACGCCGGAATCATTGACCCACCCATCGACGAACTGCTCTCGAAGGTCGACTCTAAGTACCAGCTCGTCATCTTCGCGTCCAAGCGGGCGCGCCAGATCAACGACTACTATGCAGATCTGCACGAAGGCAGTTTGTTCGACAACGTCGGCCCACTTGTCGACTCGACAATCGACGACAAGCCGCTGTCCGTCGCTCTCAAGGAGATTAACGACAACAAACTCGAACTCAAGCACCTGAGTGAAGAGTAGGGCCAGGCCATAGCCGACGTGGGGCCGACCGAGCATAGCGGCGCGCGCGCTCTCAACGTCGTCGTCGGCGTCACGGGCGGAATCGCCGCCTACAAGGCAGTCGGAGTGGTGCGCGAGTTCGTGCTCGCCGGACACAACGTTCAGGTCATCGCGACGGATGCCGCTTTCCGTTTTGTGGGCAAGACCACACTCGAGGCCATCAGTCGCAATCCCGTATACACCGATCTGTATGAGGGTGTGGCCGAGGTGCGACACGTGGCACTCGGGAAGGCTGCTGACCTGATCGTGGTCGCTCCGGCGACCGCGAACTCGATAGCGAAGCTTGCTGCTGGATTGGCCGATGACCTACTCGGCAATACTATCCTCGCATCGACAGCGCCGATTGTGATCGCCCCGGCCATGCACACCGAGATGTGGCAGAACCCGGCAACGGTCGCTAACATCGCGCTGCTTCGGCAGCGCGGTATTACCGTCATTGGCCCGGCGATAGGCCAGTTGACAGGTACCGACTCGGGCTCAGGGCGCATGTCAGAGTCGCCCGACATTGTGGCGGCAGCTCTCGCGCTGGTGCTGCACGGGCACGATCTCGCGGGCAAGCGGATCCTCGTGACCGCGGGGGGAACTCGTGAACCGCTTGATCCCGTGCGCTTCATCGGCAATCGCTCTAGCGGCAAGCAAGGCCTCGCGATCGCCCGCGCTGCTGCACTGCGAGGCGCGACGGTCACGCTGATTGGCGCGAACCTCGAGATGGATGCACCAGCCACCATGGATGTGCGGCAGGTGTCGACGACATTCGAACTCGCCGAGGCGACATCCGCTGCCGCAGCCACCGCCGACATCGTGATTATGGCCGCAGCCGTGGCTGACTATCGGCCGCAAGCCGTTGCTGAGTCGAAGATCAAGAAAGAGACGCAGGGCGACACACTGCAACTCACCCTGGTCAAGAACCCCGACATTCTGGCCGACATTTCGGCGGCTCGTCGACCAGGTCAGGTCATTGTGGGCTTCGCGGCCGAGACAGAGAGTGACCGAGCATCGCTCCTCGCGATCGGTTCTGCGAAGATCGCGCGCAAGGGCGCCGACTATCTGGTCCTCAACACCGTCGGGTGGACGGAGGGCTTTGCAACGGAGCGCAACACCGTGATCGTCATCGACAAAGCCGGGGATATAGTGACAGAGGCTACTGGAACCAAGGCCGACGTCGCCGATCGTATTCTCGATCTGTTTTCCTAAAAACCGCATCCGATGGGGCTTCTATGACTTCCGCTTTGCGTCTCTTCACGAGTGAATCCGTCACCGAGGGGCACCCAGACAAGATCTGCGACCAGATCTCCGACAGCATTCTCGACGCGCTCCTCACCGTCGACAACCACAGTCGAGTCGCGGTAGAGACTCTCGTGACAACCGGTCTCGTGCACGTAGCAGGAGAGGTAACGACCTCGGGTTACGTCGACATTCCGACAATCGTTCGCACGCTCATCACCTCCATCGGTTACGACTCGTCGCTCGTCGGGTTCGACGGAGCATCGTGCGGGGTTGAAGTGTCGATCGGCGCTCAGTCGCCGGATATCGCACAAGGCGTAAACACGGCGCTCGAAGCACGCGACGGCACTGACACCGATCCGCTCGATCGCCAGGGTGCGGGCGACCAGGGAATCATGTTCGGTTTTGCGACCAATGAGACCCCCCAACTCATGCCAGTGCCGATTTGGATCGCGCACCGACTTGCCGAAAAGCTTGCCGCGGTGCGAACGAGTGGCCAGCTTTCCTACCTGCGACCAGACGGCAAGACTCAGGTCACGGTCGGCTATGACGGTTATCGGCCGCGCAGCGTCGACACGGTTGTGCTCTCGACCCAACACTCGCCAGATGTCGAGAACCCCCAGTTGTTTGCCGAGATCGAAGAAGTCGTCATCCGACCAGTGCTTGAGGCGGCCGGGCTCGATAACTCTGATGTCACGATCTTGATCAACCCCACCGGGCGCTTCGAGATTGGCGGGCCGCAGGGTGATGCCGGTTTGACCGGTCGGAAGATCATCGTTGACACCTACGGGGGGGCTTCCCGTCACGGTGGGGGTGCGTTCAGCGGTAAAGACCCATCGAAGGTCGACCGGTCCGCAGCGTATGCCCTGCGTTGGGTTGCGAAGAACGCCGTAGCAGCGGGCCTTGCCGATCGACTCGAAGTGCAAGTCGCGTATGCGATCGGCAAGGCCGCGCCGGTAGGTCTCTATGTCGAGTCCTTCGGCACCGGGCATGTTGGTGACGACCTCATCATTGCCGCCATTCAGAGTGTTTTTGACCTGCGACCCGCAGCAATCATCGATGATCTCGACCTGTTGCGACCCATCTACGCGGCGACCGCAACCTACGGGCACTTTGGTCGCGATTTGCCCGACTTCACGTGGGAGCGGCTTGACCGGGTTGATGCGTTGCGGTCGTCGGCCGGCCTCTGACGATGACGCTGCGCCTCACGGCGCGGGTTCTCATCGATTCACCCCTCCCGCAACTCGATCGGCTCTTCGACTACAGCATTCCGCAACCGTTGATCGAGACAGCGGTGCCCGGAGTGCGCGTCAAAGTTCCGTTGCGTTCGGCTGGGCGAGTTGCCGACGGTTACATAGTGGATGTCACGGCGGGTGGTGACTATGCAGGCACACTGAGTGAACTTGACTCTGTCGTCTCGCCGATTTCCGTGCTAACTCCTGAGGTGTGGGCTCTCGCGCGCAGGGCGGCAGACCGCGCGGCGGGCACCGCAAGCGACATCGTGCGGCTTGCCGTGCCCACGCGGCAGGTGCGTGTTGAGAAAGCGTTCGTGCATGCGACGACGGTCTCGCCGGTCGCACCGCACCCGATCGACTTCTACGGCCCCGGCGTCCTTGAGTCCGCCGTCGCTTCCGGCCGGCGTCTCGCGATCGATGCGGTGCCCTATCTCACCGAAGTCGCGACCGGGGTGTGGGTGGGCACGTGGGCAGTGACGCTCGCTGCGCTGGCCGCCGTAACGCTCGCGAGCGGCAGGTCGGCGATCCTGGCGGTGCCCGACTACCGCGACCAAGAGCAGCTCGTCGCCGCACTCACGGCGATTCTGGCCGCCGATCGCGTTGTGCGACTCGATGCGCGACAGTCGAATTCTGACCGTTACCGAGGCTTCCTTCGGGCGCTTGGAGACACGCCTCTCGCGATCGTCGGAAATCGATCGGTTGTCTACGCGCCGGCGAAGAACCTGGGACTCATCGCTGTCTGGGACGACGGCGACCCGTTGCACAGCGAACCGCTGAGTCCGTATGTGCACACGAGGGATGCCGCACTCATCCGCCAGGAGTTGCAGGGTGGTGCTCTGCTATTCATGGCGCACTCGCGGTCGACCGACGTTGAGCGGCTTGTTGAGGTGGGTTATCTGGCATCCGTGTCGCCCAAGCCGCTCGTGCTCCCTAAGGTTATTCCGACCGCTCAGCAGGTGGCAGATGATTCGGTGGCGGCGCGCGCGCGTATCCCCTCTACGGCGTGGCGCGAGGCAAAGCTGGCGCTGCAGTCTGGGCCAGTGCTTGTTCAGGTAGCGCGCCCGGGGTACGCGCCGCGGCTCGCCTGCATCGACTGCGGCTTCACGTCTCGCTGTATACGCTGCGAGGGCCCGCTGCACCAGAACACTGCGCGCGCTGTTCCGAGCTGCTCGTGGTGCGGCGCGCTGGCCGTCGGGTGGACATGCTCGAACTGCACGGGCGAACGTATGCGGCAGATCGGAAATGGCGCAGCTCGTACGGCGGACGAGCTGGGACGGGCATTTCCCGGAATTAAAGTTATCGTCGCGGACGGTGAGCGACCAATCCTCACGGTCGGTGCAGAGCCTGCCCTCGTGATTGCCACGATCGGCGCCGAACCGATCGCGGCGGGCGGGTATCGAGCGGTCCTGCTGCTCGATGGAGAGCGGATGCTCGCTCGTGAGTCTCTCCGCGTCGCCGAAGACTGCGTCCGCTGGTGGTCAAACGCGATCGCGCTCGCCGCGCGCGGAGCGCCCACCGTTCTCGTCGGAGTTGGCGGAGCGCTGGCATCGACGATGGCCACCTGGCGGCAATCCGACTACGCACGATCGGAGTTGTCCGACCGCCGACGGCTGCGTTTTCCCCCCGCCGTTCGTGTCGCGACGTTGACGGGTGCTGTCGAGGTTGTCGCGGCGGCCGTCGAGACGACCAAGGCTGAGCCACTCGACGTACTTGGACCTGTCGATGTGGACGCCAGTACCGTTCGCACGATTGTGCGCTTCGACTATGCACATGGGGCAGAAATCGCTGCTACGTTGCGCGCTGAAGTAATTCAGGCGGCCACTAACCGCCGCAAAACGATCGCAATTGCGGGTAAACGTGGGGCCGCCCGACCCACGCTCAAAGTGCGATTTGACGACATCGAGCCGTTCCGGGACGTCTGATGGCCGAGCGTCACCCAGCGAAGCGAGAGAATTGACGTATGAGACTCGTCTTTGCGGGGAGCCCACTGGCAGCGGTGCCGAGCCTTCAATCCATCGCCGCGTCCAGTCACGAGGTGCTTGCCGTGGTCACCCGAGCGGATTCCCCTCAGGGGCGCCGCGCAACGGTCACGCCGACTCCGGTGGCGTTGGTCGCCGAGGAACTCGGTATCCCGACCATCAAGGCGAACCGGCTGACGGGGCGGGTTAGCGGCGAAATTCTCGATCTGAAACCCGATCTGGGCGTGATTGTCGCGTACGGCGCACTCGTGCGCGAACCTCTGCTCAGCGCGCCCGTCCACGGGTGGATCAACCTGCATTTCTCCCTGCTTCCGAGGTGGCGTGGCGCGGCGCCGGTGCAGCGCGCGATTATTTTCGGTGACGACCTCACGGGCGCAACGGTTTTTCGCTTGGTCGACGAACTTGACGCGGGAGACGTCTTTGGGCAGCTCACCGAACCGGTCGGGCGGTTGCAGACGGCGGGGAGCCTGCTCGAGTCGCTATCCCACTCGGGGGCAGAACTTCTGATTCGGGTCATTGACGCCATCGCATCCGGATCAGCGCGGGCAGACCCGCAGGTCGGCGACATGACGCTCGCCCCCAAGCTCACCGTCGCCGACGGCGAAGTGAACTGGATGGCCGACGCTGTAACCATCACCAACCTGATTCGTGGCGTCACACCAGAGCCGGGTGCGTCGACCATCGTCGACGGTACACGGCTCAAGATTCTCGCAGCAGCCATCGCCCGCGATGTGCCACGGCTTGAACCAGGCCACCTGGCTCTCGTCGACAAGGCGGTACTCGTGGGCACGGCGACCCACCCGGTGCACCTGCTAGCGGTGCACCCAGCCGGTCGCACGCAGATGGACGCGGCATCGTGGTGGCGAGGGCGGCCGGCCGGTGCGGGGATGGTCGCGTCGTGAGCGAACCGCAGCCAGCGCGCCGGATTGCGCTCGAGGTCATCCTCGCCGTTCGTGAATCCGACTCATACGCAAACCTTCTGCTGCCCGTGAAGCTTCAACGCGCCAAGCTCTCTGAGTCGGATGCCGGTCTCGCGACCGAGCTCACCTACGGCACATTGCGAATGCAGGGTTACTACGACCGGGTTATCGCGATCGCCGCTGGGCGTTCCGTCGCCGACATCGACCCGCCCATTCTTGACGTACTGCGACTCGCCTGCCACCAGTTGCTGTCGATGCGGGTTGCCCAGCACGCGGCAGTCGATGAGTCGGTAAACCTCGCGAAGACGGTCGGATCGCGGTCTGCTGTCGGCTTCGTGAACGGAGTGCTGCGTACCATTACGCGCTCGGATGTTGCGACCTGGCGCGCGCGAGTGCTCGCCGAGACAGACTCGGGTGAGCAAGCGCTCGCGGCCGAGTTCTCGCATCCGCTCTGGATTGTTCGTGCCTTCCGTCAGGTGCTCGCCGCGGAGGGTAGGGACGACGAGTTGCCCGCGGCTATTACTGCAGATAACGTCGCACCGCGAGTAAGTATCACCGCACTGCCCGGCCGCGCGACGGTGGCTGAGCTCGATGCATACCCGAGCCCCTTCTCGCCGGTGGGGGCCACCCTCGATAGCGGCGACCCATTGCAGCTCGATGCGGTGCGCTCGGGGCGGGCTCGGGTGCAAGACGAGGGTTCGCAACTCGCCGCTCTTGCCCTCAGTCGTACGCGCCCGGTGCAGCCCGGTGAGCGTTGGCTCGACCTGTGCGCTGGGCCGGGCGGCAAGGCGGCGCTACTTGCGGCCGAGGCCGAAATCGGTGGGGCCGTGCTCACGGCCAATGAGCTGATTCCCGCTCGGGCGGAACTCGTGCGCAAGGCTCTCGCAGTGTTCAATCCGGTGCCAGAGGTGCTCGAACTCGACGGAACGCGTGTCGGGGAGCAGTTTCCGGGATTCTTCGACCGCATCCTGCTCGATGCTCCGTGCACCGGTCTGGGAGCGCTTCGGCGTCGTCCGGAGGCGCGCTGGCGTAAGCAACCGAGCGACGTTTCGACGTTAGCGGTGGTGCAGTCAAAGCTGCTCGAGTCGGCGATCGCCGCTCTGAAACCCGGTGGCGTTCTCGCCTACGTCACCTGTTCGCCGCACGCCGCTGAGACGAAGGCGATTGTGGGAGGTGCGTTGCGCAAGCATCCCCATCTCTCGCGAATTGACACTCAGGCGGTGCTCCAGTCGATCGTCAACGAGCCACTCGATCTCGCGCCTGGTGAGCACGTGCAGTTGTGGCCTCACCGCCACGGCACGGATGCGATGTTCATTCAACTGCTCACTACGACTGCTGCTGGATAGGCTCGCACTATGGCTGTGCGCATCAACCCGAGCATTCTCGCTGCAGATTTTGTCAACCTCGAGCGCGATGTTGCCCGCATCGCGACCGCCGATCTGATGCACGTCGACGTCATGGACAACCACTTCGTTCCGAATCTCACCTTTGGACCTCAGATGGTCGAGCGTCTGCAAGCCGTCTCATCGATTCCGTTGGACATACACCTCATGATCGACGACCCAGACCGTTGGGCTCCCGCGTATGCAGAGCTCGGCGTCTTCTCGGTGACCTTCCACGCCGAGGCGGTAGCCGATGCGGTTGCTCTCGCGCGGCGGCTGCGTGGCATCGGCGCCCGCGCTGGCATCGCTCTCAAGCCGGGCACACCGGTCGAGCCATACCTTGAGCTGCTTCCGGAGTTCGATCAAGTGCTGGTCATGACGGTGGAACCTGGTTTCGGTGGCCAGAGTTTCATGGATTCGACCATGCCGAAGCTCGTCGAACTGCGCGCCGCGGTCGCGTCAACGGGCCTCGACGTCTGGCTTCAGGTCGACGGTGGCATCGATGAACGCACGATCGTGATTGCCGCGGAGGCCGGTGCAGACACCTTCGTTGCCGGCTCTGCGGTGTTCCGTGGTGACCCGACAGCCCAGATCGCACTCCTGCGCAGCACGGCTGCGGCCCATGCGCACTGAGCGCTCAGACCCAGAACCCGTCGTGCACGGCTACTGCGCCGGGCACATCGATGGGGCAGGTCACCCGGGTTGGCGGTGCCCCACGACCGAAGACGTTGGGGCACGGCACAGCGCGCGTTGATGCTGCCGACCCGATTGGCACCATTGCGATGAGCGCTTGTTCGGGCAGTGCATACACAACGCGCCCGATGCCAGCCCAATAGATTGCCCCGCAACTCATCGTGCAGGGCTCGGTGTTCGTGTAGAGAGTACTCACAGCTAGTTCGGGCCCGGTAAGCGCTGCGGCCGCGTATCGCACGAGATTAGTTTCTGCGTGACCGGTCGCCTCGCGCTCGGTAACCACGGTGTTCTCGGCACGCAGGATGACTCCGTTTGCGGAGACAACGGCGGCCCCGAGTAGATGATTACAATGGTGGCGGGCGAGGCCGGCGAGTGCAATCGCTTCGAGGAGGCGCGTGTGTCGTCATCGGCGAGTAGCTCATCGGCGGCCACGATGGTTTTCTCGGGCAGTCCTCTCGGGCGCGTGAAGTGTGCACGGTCTGCTTGGATAGCAGCATGACAGATTCACCACAGACGAAGCCAGAAGTTGAGTTCTACGAGGGACCAGAACCCACCGAACTGGTGATCATTGATTTAGGAGAGGGAACGGGGGCCGAGGCTAAGCCTGGCGACACCGTCGACGTGCACTACCTTGGCGTCGACTTCGAGTCGGGCGAGGAGTTCGACTCAAGCTGGGGGCGAGGCCAGTCGATCAGTTTTCCGCTCGCTGGACTCATCAAAGGGTGGCAAGAAGGCATCCCCGGAATGAAGGTCGGCGGTCGGCGTCAACTCATTTGCCCACCGCACCTCGCCTATGGCCCGGTGGGCGGCGGCCATCGTCTCTCGGGTCGCACGCTCACCTTCGTCATCGACCTGCTGGGGGTCAAGTAGCCCGATCCCGCCGCGTTGGCCACGACGTGGGGGAGCGCGACTGGCCGGCCGCCGATGCCGGTTACTCTTTACAGGTGAAGACTTTCGATGAGCTCTTCGCTGAACTCAGCGAGAAGTCAGTGTCGCGCCCCGCGGGATCTGGCACCGTGGCCGAACTGGATGCTGGCATCCACGCGATCGGAAAGAAGATCGTCGAAGAGGCCGCCGAGGTCTGGATGGCCGCCGAGTACCAATCAGACACCGAGACGGCGCAGGAGATTTCTCAGTTGGTGTACCACCTGCAAGTGCTCATGGTTGCGAAGGGGTTGACACCCGCGGATGTCTGGCGACATTTGTAAGGACGGCGTGACAACCACCACATCCGCTTCCATTCGAGAGAGCAGATCATGCTGAAGATTGCGGTGCCCAATAAGGGTTCGCTGAGCGAAACCGCGGCCGAGATGTTGCACGAGGCCGGGTACGCCGGTCGCCGAGACCCCCGCGCGCTCACCGTGAGCGACCCCCGCAACGACGTCGAGTTCTTCTACCTGCGTCCGCGTGACATCGCCACCTATGTCGGCTCCGGCGCGCTCGACGTCGGCATCACCGGTCGTGACCTGCTACTTGACTCTGGGTCGTTGGCCGTGGAGATCGCGAGCCTCGACTTCGGAGAATCCACGTTCCGATTCGCGGGCCCGCCGCGGGCGTACACCGATCTTACAGATCTTCACGGTGTGCGCGTGGCGACCAGTTACCCGGGTCTGGTCGGCGATTTCCTTGCCAAGAATGGCGTTACGGCGGTGCTCGTGTCGCTGGATGGCGCCGTCGAATCCGCGGTGCGCCTCGGGGTGGCGGATGTCGTTGCCGATGTCGTATCCACCGGTTCAACTTTGAAGGCTCAAGGTCTCGAGATCTTCGGCCCGGTGATCCTCGAATCGAGCGCGGTGCTGATCAGCGCGAATGCCGTTCTGCCCGGCATCGCCGTGCTGCAGCGACGGCTGCAGGGCGTGCTCGTGGCGAGGCAATATGTGCTCATCGACTACGACGTTCCGATCGCCCTACTGGATGTAGCGACGAAGGTCACGCCGGGAATTGAGAGCCCAACGGTCTCCCCGCTGCACGATCCCGAGTGGGTCGCGGTGCGCGCGATGGTGCCGCGAGCCGATACCAACCACGTTATGGACCAGCTCTATGAGATCGGTGCACGCGCGATCCTCGTGAGTTCAATCCACGCGGCACGGATTTAGTCATGACCATCGGATCGACCACGCCGTGACGCTCGCGGTGCGCGTCATCCCCTGCCTCGATGTTGCAGCTGGCAGGGTCGTCAAGGGCGTCAATTTTCTCAATCTGCGAGACGCGGGTGATCCCGTAGAACTGGCTCGCAAGTACTACGAGCAAGGCGCGGACGAGATCACCTTTCTCGATGTGACTGCCACCGTCGATAACAGATCCACGACCTACGATGTCGTGCGAGCCACAGCCGAACAGGTCTTCATCCCGCTCACCGTCGGCGGGGGAGTGCGCTCGACAGAGGATGTCGCGAAGCTTCTCGCGCACGGCGCAGACAAGATCGGTGTCAACAGCGCCGCCATCGCGCGCCCCGCCCTGATCGGCGAGATCGCCGATCGATTCGGCGCCCAAGTACTCGTGCTGAGTCTCGACGTGAAGCGCAAAGGCGGTCAATTTATCATCACCACTCACGGCGGTCGAACCGACACGGAACTCGACGCGCTGGAGTGGGCACGCGACGCCATCGATCGCGGGGTGGGGGAGTTGCTGGTTAACTCGATTGACGCCGATGGCACGAAGCGGGGCTACGACGTCGAGCTCATCTCGGCGATGCGCAGCCTGAGCCGTGTTCCGGTGATCGCCAGCGGTGGCGCGGGTTCCGTTGGCGACTTTGCGCCAGCAGTCGCAGCGGGTGCTGACGCCGTGCTCGCGGCGTCCGTGTTCCACAATGGAGAACTTACGGTCGGCGATGTCAAGCATGCCCTAGCCGAAGCAGGAGTGGTGACGCGATGAGCGAGTTAACGGTAGATACGGTCGGCGCGGTGATCGACCGCGCCGTCTTCAGGGTTGGCGTGATCGGCGAACAACCGCTCATGCCTGCGATCATCCAGCAGTGGGATACCAACGAAGTTCTCATGCTCGGCTACATGAACCGGGAGGCGCTGAGGCGCACCCTGACCGAGGGGCGAGTGACATTCTGGTCGCGCAGTCGCCAGGAGTTCTGGAGGAAGGGCGACACGAGCGGTAATCACCAATACGTGCGCGGAGCCGCTTTGGATTGCGACGGCGATACGCTGCTCGTTACGGTCGACCAGCACGGCCCGGCTTGCCACACCGGCCAACACGCGTGTTTTGACGTCGACCCGCTCAGCCCGGCAATCGGTTCGGTCGATGAGTAACACGACCACCCGCGGCGACTTCGACGGACGACTCGCAGCCCAGCACCGCGTCGTTCCGGTCATTCGCGAGCTGTTTGCGGATGGCGAGACGCCCGTCGGTATCTACCGCAAGCTTGCGCTCGGCAAGCCAGGCACTTTCCTCCTCGAGTCGGCCGAACAGGGCGGAATCTGGTCGCGATTCAGTTTCGTCGGTGTCTCGAGCTTTGGTGTGCTTACCCAAGTGACCGACGCCACGCGACCGAGTGCAGACGATGCACCGGCATCGGACGGCCGCGCGGGGGGCGATGTCATGTGGCTCGACTACGGACTGCCAGCCGAGCGTGCCCTGGGCGCCGATCACCCGACGGGGCCGCTCGACGCTCTCGGCGCCCTCTACGAGCGCTGGAGGACACCGCACGTCGATGGACACCCTCCACTTACCGGCGGTCTCGTCGGATTCATCGGGTGGGAGGCGGTTCGTCAGCTCGAACGCCTGCCAGCATCACCGCCCGCCGACTTCAGCGTGCCGGGGCAGGCGCTGAGTTTTGTCTCTGAAATCGTGGTACTCGACCACCGCGACGGCACCGTGCAACTGATCGCGGCCGCACTCAACGACGGCGTGGAGTCGGCCGATGAGCTGTGGACGCGCGCGCAGGCACGGCTCGACGCCATGCAGGCGAAGCTGGCGGGGCCGTCGGAAGCCTGGCTGGCTGAGGTAAACCTGTCTACGGAGTCTGCCCCTATTGCGCGCATCGAACGGCAGGATTATTACGACGCCATTGAACGGGCAAAGCGGTACATCCACGATGGTGACGTGTTTCAGGTGGTGATTTCTCAACGGTTCGACCATGAGATCACCGCAGACCCGATCGATGTCTATCGGGTGCTCCGCACACTCAACCCGAGTCCATACATGTATCTGTTGCATCTCGTAGACATGGCGGGAGAGCCGTATTCGATCGTCGGCTCGTCACCGGAGGCTTTGGTCAAGGTGTCGCAAGACCGCGTATTCATGCATCCGATAGCCGGGTCGCGACCGCGCGGCGAGACGCCGGAGCGTGACGGCGAGCTGGGCGAGGAGTTGCTCACCGACCAGAAGGAACAGGCCGAGCACCTCATGCTCGTCGATCTGGCGCGCAACGACCTTCTCAAGGTGTGCGTGCCCGGCACCGTCGAGGTTACCGAGTTCATGCAGGTGGAGCGGTTCAGTCACATCATGCACCTGGTATCGTCCGTCGAAGGAAACCTGCGGGCGGATGCCAACTCAATCGACGTGTTCCGCGCCACCTTTCCCGCCGGAACGCTCTCGGGAGCACCGAAGCCGCGCGCACTCGAGATCATCGATGAGCTCGAACCGGCGCAGCGCGGGGTGTATGGGGGAGTCGTGGGATACTTTGGGTTTGCCGGAGATGCCGACCTGGCAATCGCTATTCGCACCGCGACGATCGTCGGCGGACTGGCACGCATACAGGCCGGGGCCGGACTCGTCGCAGACTCAGACCCGGCCACCGAGTTCGAGGAATCGCAGAATAAGGCCGCGGCACCGCTGCGTGCGGTAGCGATTGCCAACGCCATGAAGCGAGTGCGGTGACACATCCGCGTAGGCTCAAATTATTCGGCATTCTTGTCGGGATGCTGGTCAGCGCGCTGACTCTTTACGGGTGGACCCAGCAGTGGTTCACCCTCACCTTGACGAGCGGCGCCGTGCTACCGGTACGCGGTGACGTCGGTGGCCCCGCACTCGCCGCCCTCGCCCTCGCTGGGCTGGCTTTGGCCGCCGCGCTGAGCATCGCCGGGCGGTTCTTCGCCGTGGTGCTCGGGGTACTGGAAACCCTCATTGGTGGACTCGTCGTGATTTCCGGTGTGCTCGCCGTGGCAGACCCGATCAGAGCGAGTGAGAACGTGGTGACGACAGCGACAGCCGTAGCGGGTGACGGATCCGTGCGCGAGCTCGTGGCATCCAGCTCGATGACGGCCTGGCCGATCTTTGCGATCGTCTGTGGTGTGCTCACGGTGATCGTCGGTCTGTTCATCGTGACGACGGCGCGCAACTGGCCAGACCCGTCCCGCAAATACCACGCCGTGCACGTGACCGAGCCAGACGCTGAACAGACGGCCGTGGGCACTTGGGATGCCCTGAGCGATGGGGAAGACCCGACACGTGGCCCGTGAGGTGAATCCTCGCGAACCATCCCGCTACAATTTCAACGACGTGAAAACGAACGGAGCCAGTATGAGCATTGAGTCAGACCCCGGTCACGGAAACTCACCGGCTGCCTGGACAGCAGTGATTATCATGCTCGTCGCGTTTGCTATCGGTACCTTGGCGTTCTGGTTCGATGTGGCTTGGCTCGTCTTCTCCTCGGCTGGTCTGCTGGTTGTGGGACTTATCGTTGGCTGGATAATGAAACGAGTTGGCTATGGCGTCGGCGGCACAAAGTTCATGGCTAAGGCGCACGACTAGAGTGCTCACCGAACTCGTAGCCGGAGCTCTCAACGACGCTGCGGCTCGTCGTGATTCCCGCAGCCTTGCCATGGTCGAAGCGGAAGCACTGGCCCGCCCCGCACCACTCGATGCGGTTGCGGCACTCGCGCCTAGTGATCGCGTGAAGATCATTGCCGAGGTGAAAAGGTCGAGCCCGTCGCGCGGACCTCTCGCCGATATTCCAGACCCGGCAGCCCTGGCCGTTGCCTACGCAACCGGTGGAGCGAGCGCTGTCAGCGTGCTGACCGAGGGCCGTCGCTTTGGGGGATCGCTGGCTGATCTGGAGAGTGTGCGTGCCGCGATAGCGATCCCGATCCTCCGCAAGGATTTCATCGCGGAGACCTATCAGGTGTTCGAAGCGCGGGCGGCCGGCGCCGATCTGGTGTTGTTGATTGTGGCAGCGCTCGAGCAAGCTGAGCTGCAGCACCTGTTCGAGCTCATCACTCAACTGGGAATGACCGCATTGGTTGAAACCCACACGGCAGACGAGGTGAGTCGCGCTCTCGATGTGGGCGCCGCGCTCGTTGGCGTGAACGCACGGGACTTGAGCACTTTCGAGCTCGACCGGGAGTTGTTCGGAAGGCTCGCTGATCGTATTCCCGCCGGAATCATTCGAGTGGCCGAATCGGCCGTCACGGTGCCGGCAGATGTTGCCCACTACCGCGCGGCCGGAGCCGATGTGGTGCTCGTCGGCGAAGCACTCGTGACGGGTGACCCGATCGCGGCCCTGACCAAATTTCTGGCTGCCTGATGTCTGAGATGGTGTCATAGTGTTGCGCGATGAGAGCGGTCCATACTTCGGCGAATACGGCGGCCGTTTCGTGCCAGAATCGCTCATTTCGGCTCTTGACGAGTTGGATGCTGCGTACACCGCAGCGAAGGCTGACCCGGTGTTTCAGGCGGAGCTCACTCACCTTCACGCCACGTACACCGGACGCCCCTCGATCATCACCGAGGCACCGCGCTTCGCTGAGCACGCCGGCGGTGCACGGATCATTCTCAAACGCGAAGACCTCAACCACACTGGTTCGCACAAGATCAACAATGTGCTCGGGCAGGCACTGGTCGCGAAGCGACTCGGTAAGACACGACTGATTGCCGAGACGGGTGCCGGTCAGCACGGTGTCGCCACGGCGACCGCGGCCGCGCTGTTCGGCATGGAATGCGTCGTTTATATGGGCGAGGTCGACACCGAGCGTCAGTCGCTGAACGTTGCGCGGATGCGACTGCTCGGCGCGACCGTGATCCCCGTGACGACCGGTTCCCGTACCCTAAAAGACGCCATCAACGACGCCCTGCGTGATTGGGTCGCTAACGTCGGCAGCACGCACTATCTGCTCGGAACCGTGGCAGGCCCACATCCGTTTCCGGTGATGGTGCGCGACTTCCACAAGATCATCGGCGAGGAGGCGCGGCAGCAGGTGCTTGACCTCACCGGAGCGCTTCCGGATGCCGTCACGGCCTGTGTGGGCGGCGGCAGCAACGCGATGGGTATTTTTCATGCCTTCCTCGATGATCCGACCGTGAAGCTGTATGGCTACGAGGCCGCGGGCGCGGGCCATCTCACCGATAAGCACGCTGCGACTATCACGCGCGGGCGCCCTGGGGTACTGCACGGCGCGCGCAGCTACCTCCTGCAGGATGAAGACGGGCAGACCATCGAGAGTCACTCGATTTCCGCGGGCCTCGATTACCCCGGTGTGGGGCCGGAGCACGCTTGGCTCCACGACATGGGGCGCGCGTCGTACCTGCCGATCACCGACGCCGAGGCAATGGATGCCCTGCGGCTGCTATCGCTGACCGAGGGCATCATCCCGGCCATCGAGTCTGCCCACGCACTCGCGGGCACGATGAAGCTGGGGCGTGAGCTCGGATCCACCGCGACAATTCTCGTCAACCTCTCCGGGCGCGGTGACAAAGATATGGAGACCGCGGGTAAATACTTCGACATTCTCGATACTGCGGCTCTCGAGCGCGAGGTCGAGAGCCCGGTCGACCCCAGCTCGCTTGGGGTCAAAGAATGAGCGCAGTCGCCGATGTGATCGCCGCGCGGAAGTCCGCCGGATCGGGTGCACTCGTCGGTTATCTGCCGGTCGGCTACCCGAATCTTGCCACGAGCATCGAGGCAGCGGTCGCGCTGGTCGAGAACGGCGTCGACGTACTCGAGCTCGGAGTCCCCTATTCCGACCCGGTGATGGATGGCCCGGTCATCCAGAGGGCCACGCAGGAGGCACTCGCAGCTGGCTTCCGTTTACGCCACGGCTTCGAGGCAGTTGCCGCTATCACGGCACGGGTGAGCGCACCGGTACTGCTCATGACCTACTGGAACCCTGTCGTGCAGTACGGGGTCGACCGATTCGCCGACGACCTGGCCGCGGCAGGTGGAGCGGGCCTGATCACGCCTGATCTGGTTCCCGACGAAGCGCACGCCTGGCTTGCGGCATCCGATCGCACCGATCGTGATCGGGTGTTTCTCGCGGCGCCCTCATCAACGGATGCCCGCCTCGAACAGGCGGTTCGCGCGAGTCGCGGATTCGTGTACGCCGTCTCGACAATGGGAATTACCGGCGCGCGGTCCGACGTAGACACAGCCGCGCGCACCCTTGTTTCGCGCCTCCGCATGGCGGGTGCCACATCCACCTGTGTGGGCCTCGGTATCTCGACAGCCGATCAGGTTCGCGAAGTGCTCGAGTATGCGGATGGTGCGATCGTCGGATCGGCCCTCGTCGCGGCCCTCGCCGATGGCGGCATCCCCGCCGTCGCACAGGCCGCTGCCGCACTCTCGGCAGGGCTCAGGCGGTGAGAGTTCGCGCCAGCATCCGCGGTCTAAGCTTGCCTAGTCCTTCTCCTGAAAGGTGACCACAGCGGTGTTCGCTCCTCTGAGTATTCCCAGCCCACCCGCAGACTGGCAGATTCCGTTCACCATTCCGATCGGTCAGTGGCTGCACGGGCTCATACCCGCCATTTCGGACACCACCGTACTGTCGATTCACAGCTATGCACTGTGCATCCTCGCGGGCATCATCGCGGCGGTATGGATCACCAACCAGCGACTGAAGGCACGCGGCGCAGAGCCGGGCGTCGTCCTCGATGTCATCCTCTGGGCGGTGCCGCTCGGGCTCGTCGGTGCACGCCTCTGGCATGTTTTTACTCACCCGAACGACTATTTTGGCGCTGGCAAGAATTTGGGCGAGATCATCGCGATCTGGGATGGGGGAAACGCCATCTTCGGGTCACTCATCGGTGGAGCACTCGGCGCATACATCGGATGCCGGATCGCAGGATTGCGGTTCTGGACCTTCGCAGACGCTGTCGCGCCCGGCATGCTACTTGCCCAAGCTCTTGGGCGGCTCGGCAATTACTTCAACCACGAACTATTCGGCCTGCCTACCGATCTTCCTTGGGGATTACAGATCGAGGCAAGCAACCCAGCTTTTCCGGTTGGTTTGCCGTCTACGACGCTCTTCCATCCCACCTTCCTCTATGAGATTCTCTGGAATCTCTTTGGCCTCTTCCTGCTACTGCGCCTCGAAAAGATCTACAGATTGCAGTGGGGCAAGCTGTTTGCCATTTACCTCATGTGGTACGGAGCGGGTCGGATCTGGTTCGAGTCGATCCGTATCGATCCGAGCGAAGTGTTTCTGGGACTTCGGTCGAACGTATGGGGTGCAATTCTCGCGCTGGTTGTCGGGATTGCGTTATTCGTCATCCAGTCGCGACGACACCCTGGGATCGAACCGGGAGCATATCTTCCTGGTCGTGAGTGGCTGCCGGAGTCCGCTGCTGTAGACTCTGAGGAGACCTATTCGGATACTGACGAACCCGGCGATGGAGCCGAATCTGCAGGCGACACAGCACAGACCGAAGAGCACGCCACAAGCGTGAAAGGCGTCAAGTCCTCATAATCTCGAGGCAGCATTTCACACCCAGATGGGCCACTGGCGTCCCACACGTATGAACGACAACGTGAGGACGGTACCGAATGGCTCTCACGCCACCCTTTTCCCGGTTCAGCACCGTTCCTCCGTCGACCGGGTTGTACAACCCAGGCAACGAGAAAGACGCCTGCGGCCTGGCCATGGTTGCCACGCTGCGTGGCACGGCCGGGCACGACATCATCGAAACTGCTCTGGGTGCTCTCCGCAATCTTGAGCACCGTGGCGCCGTGGGTTCCGACGCCGGAACGGGCGACGGAGCCGGCATCGTCACCCAGATCCCGGACGCGTTTCTCCGAGCGGTGACCGGCTTTGATCTGCCTCCCGTCGGCCGCTACATCGTGGGGATGGCTTTCCTCCCGACCGATGCCGCAGAGCGCGACACGGTCAAATCTGGTGTCGAAGCTCTCGCCGCCGCCGAAGGCCTCAATGTGCTCGGCTGGCGCGACGTGCCCGTCGCGGCAGATAACCTCGGAACACTGGCCCACAACGCGATGCCTGCCTTCGAGCAGTTGTTTTTGACGTCCACACGCACCGATGATTCCGGTAACAGCCTGAGGGGTCTAGCGCTCGAACGCCAGGCATTCCGTCTTCGTAAGCGCGCCGAGCGTGAGGTCCACGCCTACTTTCCTTCGCTCTCCTGCCGCACGCTCGTCTATAAGGGCATGGTGACAACGCTGCAGCTTGAGCCGTTCTACCCCGACCTGTCTGACCAACGTTTCGAGTCCAAGCTCGCCCTCGTACACTCGCGTTACTCCACAAACACGTTTCCCTCATGGTCGCTTGCCCAGCCGTTCCGCATGATCGCGCACAACGGCGAGATCAACACCGTGCAGGGCAACCGCAACTGGATGCGCGCGCGCCAGTCACAGCTCGAGAGCGACGTTCTCGGCGACATCCGTTCCATTCTGCCGATCAATTCCCCAGGGGCCAGCGACTCGGCGTCGTTTGATGAAGTCGTGGAACTCCTCAACCTTGCCGGTCGGTCGCTGCCGCACGCGATGATGATGATGGTTCCGGAGGCCTACGAGAACCAGGTCGATGTCGACCCCGCGCGCCGCGCCTTCTACGAATACCACTCGATGCTGATGGAGCCATGGGACGGCCCTGCTGCCCTCGTCTTCACCGACGGTGATCTGGTCGGCGCAACCCTTGACCGCAACGGGCTGCGCCCCGGCCGCTACCTCGTAACGGATGACGGCCTCGTGGTACTCGCGAGCGAGATTGGCGTACTACCCGATGTTGACCAGTCGAAGGTCGTACGCAAGGGGCGTTTGCGTCCCGGCAAGATGTTTCTCGTCGATACCGTAGCCGGTCGCATCATCGAAGATGATGAAATCAAGGCCGAGTTGGCAGCATCCGAACCGTGGGGCGAGTGGCTGGACGCTGGACGGATCGCGCTCAAAGACCTGCCGGAACGTGAGCACATCGTGCACACGCCGGCGTCGGTGACGCGTCGCCAAAAGACATTCGGGTATACCGAGGAAGAAATTCGAATCCTCATCACCCCAATGGCACAGAGCGCTGCCGAACCACTCGGCGCGATGGGTTCTGACACACCCATAGCCGTGCTGTCCGAGCGTGCGCGGTTGCTGTTTGACTACTTCACCCAGCAGTTTGCGCAAGTGACGAATCCGCCGCTCGACTCCATTCGCGAGGAGGTAGTGACGTCGATGAAGATCGGGTTGGGTCCTGAGCGTAACTTGCTCACGGCCACGCCCGAGCATGCGCAACAGGTGACGCTCGACTTCCCCGTGATCGACAACGACGAGTTGGCGAAGATCCAGCACATTGATCCGCGGCCCGGTAGCCAGCTCACAACCACTATCCGCGGTCTGTACCGAGTCGACAAAGGCCCGAAAGCCATGGAGAAGCATCTCGCCAAGATGTGCCGCGAGGTCGACGCGGCAATCGCGAACGGGGCGCAGTTCATTGTGCTCTCCGATCGTGACTCCAATAAAGACCTTGCGCCGATCCCCTCGCTGCTGATGCTCGCGACAGTGCACCACCACCTCATCCGCGAAGAGAACCGCATGAAGGTGGGAATCATTGTTGAGGCCGGTGACGTGCGGGAGGTGCATCATGTGGCCCTCCTCGTCGGCTACGGTGCATCGGCGATCAACCCGTACCTCGCCATGGAAACGGCCGAAGAGCTCGTGCGCAGCGGCATGATCCAGGGCATGACACCCGAGCAGGCCGTCAAGAATTTGATCAAAGCACTCGGCAAAGGAGTGCTCAAGATCATGTCAAAGATGGGGATCTCGGTGGTCGGCTCGTACGCCGGAGCTCAGGCATTCGAGGCACTTGGACTCAGCCAAGAGTTTGTCGATCAGTACTTCACCGGCACCGCAAGTCTGCTTGGCGGGGTTGGCATCGAGGTGATCGCTGCGGAGAGTGCTGCGCGTCACGCCGCAGCCTACCCGGAGGATGGTGCGACCAGCGCGCACGAGAGGCTCGCGACCGGTGGCGAGTACCAGTGGCGCCGCAATGGCCCACCTCACCTCTTCAACCCAGACACTGTGTTCCGACTGCAGCACGCAACGCGGTCTCGCCGGTACGACATCTTCCGTGACTACACGAAGCTCGTGGATGACCAGGCGAAAAACCTCATGACGATGCGTGGGTTGTTCACGTTGCGGCACGGGGTGCGCCCGGTGGTGCCGATCGACGAGGTCGAGTCGGTGGCATCCATCGTCACGCGTTTCAACACCGGGGCGATGAGCTACGGCTCGATTAGTCAGGAAGCCCACGAAACTCTTGCTATCGCGATGAACTCGATCGGTGCGCGCAGCAACACGGGCGAGGGAGGCGAAGACACCGTTCGCCTACTTGATCCCGAGCGGCGCAGTGCGATCAAGCAAGTGGCATCTGGTCGATTCGGCGTGACGAGTATGTACCTGACCCACGCAACTGACATTCAGATCAAGATGGCGCAGGGTGCGAAGCCCGGCGAGGGCGGCCAATTACCCGCAGGCAAGGTTTACCCGTGGATCGCTCGCACGCGACACGGCACGCCGGGTGTCGGCCTCATCTCGCCACCGCCGCACCACGATATCTATTCGATCGAAGACTTGAAGCAACTCATCTTCGACCTCAAGCGGGCTAACCCGGAGGCGCGGGTGCACGTGAAACTCGTGAGCCAGTCGGGAATCGGAGCGGTCGCGGCCGGGGTTACTAAGGCTTTGGCGGATGTCGTGCTCGTGTCGGGACACGATGGGGGCACCGGCGCGAGCCCGCTCAACTCCTTGAAGCACGCCGGAACGCCCTGGGAGCTTGGCCTCGCCGAAACCCAGCAGACCCTCATGCTCAACGGCATGCGTGACCGGGTGACGGTGCAAGTTGATGGCCAGATGAAAACCGGTCGCGACGTGATCATCGGTGCGTTACTCGGTGCCGAGGAATACGGTTTTGCGACTGCTCCGCTGGTAGTCTCTGGCTGCATTTTGATGCGCGTCTGCCACCTCGATACCTGTCCGGTCGGCGTGGCGACGCAGAACCCGGAACTGCGCGCGCGATTCAGCGGAAAGCCTGAATTCGTAGTCAACTTCTTCGAATTCCTCGCACAAGAGGTACGCGAATATTTGTCGGAACTTGGGTTCCGCACGCTCGAGGATGCAATCGGTCACCACGAGTTGCTCGATGTTAACGGTGCGATCGAGCACTGGAAGACAGACAGCCTCGACCTCAGCCCGATCCTCATCGGCCCATCGTTCGCAGCTAGTGAACCGCGTACCCGACGAGTGTCGCAGAACCATGAACTCGAGAAGCACTTCGACCAGCAGCTCATTCGCTTGAGCGCGACCGCCCTCGAATCTGGGGAGCACGTTGAGATCACCCTCCCAATCCGCAACACAGAACGCGCCGTCGGCACGATGCTCGGCCATGAGGTGACCGTGCGTCACGGCGAGCATGGGTTGCCCACCGGCACAATCGTCGTGAACGTGACCGGCTCGGCCGGCCAGTCATTTGGCGCGTTCATGCCCTCGGGCATCACGCTGCGGCTCGAGGGCGATAGCAACGACTACGTCGGCAAGGGACTCTCTGGCGGTGAGATCATCGTGCGCCCACACCGAAACAGCGTGTTCGCAGCCGAACGCAACGTGATTGCGGGCAACGTGATCGGCTACGGGGCTACCCAGGGCAGCATGTTCATCCGCGGAATTGTGGGCGAACGGTTTCTCGTGCGTAATTCCGGAGCAACTGCTGTTGTCGAAGGCGTGGGCGACCATGCGCTCGAATATATGACGGGCGGGCTCGCGGTAATTCTCGGCAGCACCGGCCGCAATCTGGGCGCCGGAATGTCTGGCGGTACGGCGTACATCCACCAACTGCGCCCAGAACGGGTGAACCGTGACTCGCTCGCGTCGGGTGAGCTAGAACTCGTCGAACTCGGCAGTGCAGACGTCGAAATCCTGAGGGATTTGCTCACGCGGCACCGAGACGAGACCGGTTCGGTGGTAGCGGCCAGCATGCTCGATGACATGGTCGATACGGCAAAGAGATTCACCAAGGTGCTTCCGCGAGACTACGCGGCCGTCATGGCCACGCGGGAGGCCGCGATCGACGAAGGACTCGATCCTGACGGCGACGTGGTCTGGCGACGGATCAGGGAGGTGACAGGTGGCTGACCCGACAGGCTTTCTGAAGGCGCGAGAACGCGAGTTGCCGAAGCGCCGTCCGGTTTCGATCAGGCTGATGGACTGGAAAGAGGTCTACGAGACACAAGACCCGACCGAGTTGCGACGTCAGGCCGGCCGCTGCATGGATTGTGGGATCCCGTTCTGTCATCAGGGCTGCCCGCTGGGCAACCTCATTCCCGAGTGGAATGATCTCGTCTGGCGCGGTGAAGGGCACCAAGCCATCGAGCGTCTGCATGCAACCAACAACTTTCCCGAGTTCACCGGTCGACTCTGCCCTGCACCGTGCGAGAGTTCATGCGTGCTCGGTATCAACCAGCCTGCCGTAATCATCAAGCAGGTTGAGGTGTCGATCATCGACCAGGCGTTCGCTAATGGCTGGGTCACCCCACATCCGCCCGAGCGGCTCACCGGCAAGACGGTCGCCGTTGTCGGATCGGGGCCAGCCGGTCTCGCTGCTGCGCAGCAGCTCACCCGCGCTGGGCATACTGTGGCGGTATTTGAACGAGATGACCGTATTGGCGGACTCTTGAGGTACGGCATTCCGGATTTCAAAATGGAGAAGAAACAGATTGAGGCACGCCTGTCCCAGATGCAGGCGGAAGGCACTCGGTTCCGTGCCGGCGTTAACATCGGTGTTGACATCGCTTGGGATGCCCTCAGATCGCGCTACGACGCCGTGATCGTTGCCACCGGAGCGACCGTGCCGCGCGACCTTACGATCCCCGGTCGGGACCTCCTCGGCGTGCATTTCGCCATGGATTACCTTGTGCAATCCAACCGCGTGGGCGCGGGAGACACGGTTGCCGAACATGTTACGGCGCAGGGCAAGCACGTCGTGGTTCTTGGCGGAGGTGATACTGGTGCTGACTGCATTGGCACCGCTCACCGCCAGCAAGCAATCTCGGTCACTAACCTCGCGATTGGCATTCAGCCGCCCGATGAGCGCCCGGAGCACCAACCTTGGCCGATGAACCCCACGCTCTTCGAAGTATCCAGCGCGCACGAAGAAGGTGGCGAACGCGTGTATCTGGCGTCGACCGTGGAGTTCCTCGCAAACGACGCGGGCGAGGTACGGGCCATTCGGGTGGCCGAGACGGAATACGTCGACGGACGTCGCGTGCCGAAGTCTGGAACCGAGCGCGAGATTCCGGCAGACCTTGTACTACTGGCCCTCGGATTTACCGGGCCCGAGTCTGACACCATCGACGACCAGCTGCCGCTTCAGTTCGAGCTGAGCGGCACGCTCGAGCGCGACGAAGGCTACCAGTCGAGCGAGGCGGGCGTGTTCGTGGCCGGAGATGCTGGGCGCGGTCAGTCGCTCATCGTCTGGGCGATCGCCGAAGGTCGCGCTGCGGCATCAGCGGTTGATCGGTACCTTGAGGGAACAACGCAGCTGCCGTTCCCAGTGAAGCCAACCGACCATGCGATTGCTGTCTAATGTTTCATCCACCACTGTTCCACCACCACAGAAGGAAGTCATGAGACGAGCAAAGATCGTCGCGACGCTCGGCCCAGCCACATCGAGCTATGAAAACATCCGGGCGATTATTGATGCGGGGGTAGATGTCGCCCGCTTGAATTTGAGCCACGGGTCATACGACGTGCACGAAGAGGTCTACAAGAACGTGCGTAAGGCCGCCGAAGATTCCGGGCGCGCAGTGGCCGTTCTGGTTGATCTCCAGGGGCCTAAGATTCGTCTCGCCAAATTTGCGGACGGACCGCATGACCTGGCAGCCGGCGACATTTTCACGATCACCACGGAAGATGTTCCCGGCACGAAGGACCTCGTGGGAACCACCTTCAAGGGGCTTCCCGGCGATGTATCCCCCGGCGATTTCCTGCTCATCGATGACGGCAAGGTAAAGGTGCAGGTCGTTTCCACGGATGGCGTACGCGTGCAGACCAAGGTCATCGTGGCCGGCACGGTGTCGAACAATAAGGGAATCAACCTTCCCGGTGTGGCCGTCAACGTTCCCGCCCTCTCGGAGAAAGACGAAGCCGACCTACGGTGGGGGCTTCGCCTCGGCGCCGACCTCATCGCTCTCTCGTTCGTCCGTAACGCCGACGACGTGACCCGTGTGCACGAGATCATGGCGGAAGAGGGCCGCAAGGTTCCCGTTATCGCCAAGATCGAAAAGCCGCAGGCCGTCGACCATCTCGAAGCCATCATCGATGCCTTCGACGCGATCATGGTTGCCCGCGGTGACCTGGGTGTCGAGCTTCCGCTCGAGGCTGTGCCGATCGTTCAGAAGCGGGCGGTTGAACTGGCTCGGCGCATGGCCAAGCCCGTTATCGTCGCGACTCAGATGCTTGAATCGATGATTTCGAGCCCAGTGCCTACCCGCGCGGAGACATCGGACGTCGCGAACGCAGTTCTTGATGGCGCCGATGCGGTCATGCTGAGTGGCGAGACAAGCGTCGGGGAATACCCGGTCATCACGGTGCAGACGATGGCCCGCATCGTCGTCTCGACCGAAGAGCATGGCCTTGAGCGCATCCCACCACTCGGAACCAAGCCGCGCACGCAGGGTGGCGCTATCACCCTCGCTGCCGCCGAGGTGGCCGATTTCGTGGGTGCTAAGTACGTGTGCGTGTTCACCGAGTCCGGCGACTCGGCGCGGCGCATGTCACGGCTGCGCTTCCGGGTACCGATGAAGGCCTTCACACCCGACCCTGCGATCCGTCGTCGGATGGCGCTGATCTGGGGTATTGAGTCGTTCGTTGTGGAGCGCGTCACGCACACCGACGCGATGTACAAGCAGGTAGATGATGTGCTGCTCCGCGAGGGCCTCGCTGAGATCGGCGATAAGGTCGTGGTGATCTCGGGTTCCCCTCCCGGAATCGCAGGGTCAACGAATGACCTCCGCGTGCACATCGTCGGCGACGCGATCAATGCCGCGGCCCCGGCCTGGGAGTAGAACTAAGCAACATTGTGCTGGGGTTGGGGTGAATACAGCCCCAGCACGTCTGTTTATCTACTCGGTGAACTCACAGCAATCGCTGAGTTTGAGTATGGTCTCTGCTAACCCGCGTGGCTATGTTTGTAAGAGAGCATTCAGTATGTGCTGTCTGTCATACGCGGATATTGCTCATCGTCAAAGACGTCACTGAAGCGTGTCGGCGAATGACTACCGTAACTTTCGAAGGGGAATACATCGTGAGTACCACACCTGCCGAGTCCGGCATATCGAGCGCCTCACCGGGTCCTGACTCCCACAACATTCGGGATTGGACCGATCTCGGTCGCGAGATGTGGTCGTATCTGACGGGTCGGGCTGCCGCCGTTAACTACAGCTTCATTGACATGGTTGTGGAAGTTCCGCGAGACATCGGTCCTGACGCGCCACGAGCGATTTGGAAACTGAACGGCACACTGCGAGTGACGACCAGCGACGACCACACAGCCGGGTCCGATCCCCACCGCAACTAGTCATGGCTGTGGTTTCGCGGCTCGACGCCGACCTGACCTTTTCGATATCTGGACCAGTGCGAGCGGGCGTACCTGCCGAGTACGCCACTGGCACGATCAGCGCTGCGGGTTTAGACGTCGAGGTATTCACGACCCACCCGGAAGTGGTCGTTGCCCTGCGTTCGATGAACCTTCGTGGTTTACGTGTGGTCGCCGCGAGGCTCGCAACCGAGGGAATGACGGTGTCGTTTTCGGGCCCAAATGGTGAAATCGGGTGCATTGGTGCGGTGCGGACGCCGTTCCTACATAGAATTCTCACGGGGTCGCGGCACATTCGTTTGGGCCATCGACGCGCGCTGCGCGCGCTGCTGAGTCGTCGCAAGAGTCTCGAGTCGGTACCACCCATAATCTTCCCCGCGCCAGGCACGTTGCTTCCCCTGGTTCCCACGTTTTCCCGTCGGATTCGTCGTCAGCTCACCACAACTCACTACGGGCACGGTAGTGGACGCCCCCGGCTAATCTTCGTTGTCGGATCCGAAAATTGGGATGGTCAGCGCCCGCGTGAATTTACTCTTACGCCGACCACCACCACGATCGGGTCGGCGTCGACCGCCGACCTGTGCTTGGCTGGTCTGAAGGGTATTCATGCCGAAATTCGACACGATACGAACGACGAATATGTACTGCACCTGGTGGCTGACAAGTCCGCGGATGACGCCGCACCAGTCCTCGTAGATCTGACCCATGGAGCAGGACGCGTGCTCCGCACCGGGGCACGAATTGAACTCGGGCCGTGGCGAATGGCTTTTTTCCGCGAGGAGTATGCGGATCACGGTCGCCCGTTTGGTGGTCGTGTTGGCGGGGAGCTTGCATACCAAAGGCCGCAGGAAGACCCTCGTAGGTATCCCTCGAGCGAGGGCGATGACGTGTGAGGGCGGCGCACTCTTCGCCAATCTGTCATGCTTGAGGTCGCGCCCATCTGATGGAATTGGCAGACATGTCCGACTCAAAATCGGATGCCGCAAGGCGTGCGGGTTCAAGTCCCGCGATGGGCACCACATGGCGGGGCACCGTGCGAGATACACGGCGCCCCGCTGTGGTCGCTGACTCGCGAGTCGTCACACTCACCGAACCCAGGTCCCCGCGGCAACCTATCGTGCAGGGCTGCGAGCACCACGGGCTCATCGGTGCTCGCTGCGGGGCGCGTGATCGCCCACCGCTCCGCCGCGCGATATGGTTGCAGGGTGAGCGATCAGGCAGTAACCCCGTCAGCGCCCCGTCGTGTGGTGGTGGCCGAGGATGAGTCGCTCATCCGCATGGACATCGTCGAGATTCTCCGTGACAACGGTTTCGAGGTGGTCGGCGAAGCTGGTGACGGTGAGACGGCGGTCGCTCTTGCCACCGAGTTGCGCCCCGATCTGGTGATCATGGATGTCAAGATGCCTCAGCTGGACGGCATCTCGGCTGCGGAACGTCTAACCCGCGATCACATCGCCCCAGTGGTGCTCCTCACGGCGTTCAGCCAGAAAGAACTCGTGGAGCGTGCCAGCGAGGCAGGTGCACTCGCGTACGTGGTCAAGCCATTCACGCCGAGTGATCTGCTGCCGGCGATCGAGATCGCTCTCAGCCGGTACACCCAGATCATCACCCTCGAAGCCGAGGTGGCCGATTTGGTCGAGCGTTTTGAGACCCGCAAACTCGTCGACCGGGCCAAAGGCCTGCTCAACGAAAAGATGGGCCTCACCGAGCCGGAAGCATTCCGGTGGATCCAAAAAGCATCCATGGATCGCAGGCTCACCATGCATGACGTGTCTCAGGCCATCATCGAACAGCTGAGCGCCAAGAAATAGCTCGCTACCGGTCTTTCAAGAAGTTTGTCATCCGCACAGTGGAGAGCCGATTGCCCTTCTCATCCGTCATCACGATTTCGTGAGTGGCGAGAGTGCGTCCGAGCGACAGCGCTGTGCAGGTTCCGGTGACCCAACCACTCGTTACCGATCTACTGTGCGTGGCATTGATCTCAATTCCCACTGCGTAGCGACCAACTCCCGCGTGAATCGCCGAGGCGATTGATCCGAGCGACTCGCCGAGCACGACATGAGCCCCACCGTGTAATAGGCCGATGACCTGAGTGTTACCCGCTACCGGCATCCTGGCCAGCGAATATTCGGCGGACAATTCGAGAAACTCGATCCCCATTTTTACGGCGAGTTCTCCGCCCCGTGTGCGATCGAGAATTTCGAGAAGCACTGGGTCGAGGCCGTGGGGAACTGTCGTCATTCGATCGTCTCAATTTCGCTGCAGAGCTGTCGGCAGCCGCGGCTAGGCTGGCTGCGTGTCGGACAAACAAAAGCCTACCCTCCTCGTCATTGACGGCCACTCGCTCGCCTTTCGAGCGTTCTATGCGTTGCCCATCGACAGTTTTCAGAATCGCGAGGGCCAGCACACCAACGCGATTCATGGCTTCATTGCGATGCTCATCACCCTTTTGCAGAAAGAGAAGCCCACCCACCTGGCCGTGGCATTCGACATCTCCCGGTATTCGTTTCGCACGCGCGTCTATCCGGAGTACAAGGGTACGCGCGGCGAAACACCGCCCGAATTCATCGGTCAGATTCCGCTCCTCGAAGAGGCGCTCAAAGCCATGAACATCACGACCATCACGAAAGAAGATTTCGAGGCGGATGACATTCTTGCGACTCTCGCGGCACGCGGCGCGGTCGAGGGCTATCGAGTGCTTGTGGTGTCGGGCGACCGGGACGCCATTCAGATGATCAACGACGACGTCACCCTGTTGTACCCGAATGCGCGCGGCGTGTCCGAGCTAAAGAGGTACGACCGGGACGCCGTGTTCGAGCGCTACGGCATCGAACCGCACCAGTATCCAGACGTCGCAGCCCTCGTCGGCGAATCGAGTGACAACCTCATCGGCGTTGATAAAGTCGGCGAGAAGACCGCCGCTAAATGGATCAATCAGTTTGGCAGCCTCGATGAGGTGCTGGCACACGCGAGCGAGATCACCGGTGTCGTCGGTGAGAAGTTGCGCGAGCAACACGACCGCGCGGTACGCAATCGCCAGCTGAACCACCTCATTACCGATGTCGAGTTGCCGGTCACCATTGCAGACCTCGAACGGCGTCCGATTGACGAGAAGGCCGTTCGTGAGGTGTTTGACAAGCTGCAGTTCAAGACTCTCCTCGAGCGGCTAATCAAGATTTCTTACGCCGAGTGGGGCACTGATGGGGCGGTTGGCGCTGGCTCCACGGCTGCAGAATCGGGCATCCCGGGCATCCGCACTCTCATCGACGAGGAACTGGCCAACTGGCTCGACACCCAATCAGCGAACGGAGCGACGCCGCTCGGACTGCGCGTTGAGACCCACGCCGGCGCGGTCACCGGGTTCGGTATTGCGTCAGCAACTGACTCCGTGTATGTGCCATGGGTGGCCGCCAGGCCTGACTATGTCGCGCTGGAAAGTTGGCTGGGTTCCACCGCACCCAAGTACGTGCAGGGGTACAAACGGCAACTCAAGTCGCTCATCACGGCGGGCCTCGACCTTGCGGGTGTTGCATTCGACACCGATCTCGGTGCGTGGTTGCTCAAGCCGAGTGGCAAGGCCGAAGATTTGGCCACGCAGGCGTATAGCTATCTCGGTGAGAGGCTTCAGCAGGCTGATCCCAACCAGCTCGTGCCAGAGACGGATGCCCTGAGTGCCGCGACCGAGGCGTGGTACATCCTGCGGGTGTGCGAGTACCTGGCCGAGAAACTCGATACCGGGTCGCGCCGTGTACTCGACGATATTGAACTTCCGCTCGTGCCCGTGCTCGCCCGAATGGAACTCGATGGAATCACTGTCAATCGGCAGATCCTCAATCGGCTCTCGAATGAGCTCACCGCCACCGCGCACGACCTGGCTACCCGCGCGTACGCGGTAATTGACCGCGAGGTGAACCTTGGCAGCCCGAAACAGCTTCAAGAAGTTCTCTTCGATCAACTACAGATGCCGAAGACTCGCTCGAACAAGACCGGATACTCGACGGATGCCGCGAGCCTCGCCGACCTGCAGGAGCAGGCTCCGCATCCATTCCTTGACCTGCTGCTTCAGCACCGGGACGCCACCAAGCTCAAGCAGATCATCGACACTGTTGACAAAGCGGTCGATACTGGCGGGCGCGTGCACACCACCTACGAGCAGACCGGTAGCTCAACCGGGCGCATCTCGTCTACCGATCCAAATCTGCAGAACATCCCGATCCGCACCGAGGTTGGGCGCGAGATTCGCACGGCGTTCGAGAGCGGACCGCAGTTCGAGACGCTGCTTACCGCTGACTACTCCCAAATTGAGATGCGCATCATGGCGCACCTGTCGGCAGATCAGGGCCTCATCGACGCGTTCCACTCGGGAGAAGACCTGCATCGCTTCGTCGGCGCGCGTATTTTCAACGTCGATACAGCCGACGTCACACCGCTGATGCGCACCAAGGTCAAAGCAATGTCATACGGCCTCGCGTACGGGCTCAGTGCATTTGGGCTGTCCAAGCAACTGCGCATCGACACCACCGAGGCGAAGCGGCTCATGACCGACTATTTCGCGAGGTTCGGCGGCGTCCGCGAATACCTGCGCAGTGTCGTGGCGCAGGCAAAAGTGGATGGCTACACGACCACAATTTTTGGTCGTCGCCGACCTTTCGCCGACCTCAACTCGTCAAACCGCGTGCTGCGGGATAACGCCGAGCGGCAGGCGCTTAATTCGCCAATTCAGGGCTCGGCCGCCGATATCATCAAGCGCGCCATGCTCGGCGTCGCAACGGATTTGCGCGAACAGGGCCTTACCTCGAAGCTCCTGCTGCAGGTACACGACGAGCTCATTCTTGAGGTCTCCGCGGGCGAGACGGATGCCGTAACCGCAATCGTGACGAATCGCATGGTCGGAGCCGCCGATCTTCGCGTTCCACTCGAAGTGCAGGTAGGCACGGGCAAGAACTGGGACGAAGCGGCCCACTAGCCGCGGAATGGGGGTAGTTATGGTTGAACGACGTGTTGCGGTCGCATCGTCGGTCGGGTTGCACGCCCGACCGGCTTCGCTCTTCGCGCAGGCCGCGTCGAGCGTGGGGGTGGCGGTGACGCTCACCGTCGCATCAGGCAGGAGTGTGAATGCCGCGAGTATCCTCGGGGTGCTCTCGCTCGGCATCGATCATGGGGCCGTTGTCACCTTGAGTGCAGACGGTGCGGGTGCGGCCGACGCACTCGATGCGCTCGCGAAACTTCTCGCAAGCGACCTCGACCAGGAGTAGACCCCGTCGAATAGGCTCGGTGCATGACAGTTGAGAACACGGCTCACGAAGCCCGCACACCAACCGAGATCGACAAGATCGCCGAAGAGTGGGTCACGACGCTCGCAGAACTCAATCCGGCCGTCGCGACCTGGATCGGAATCCCCGGGAAGCTAGACGAGTACGAAGACCTCTCGCCTGCCGGCCACTACGCATTCGTGGATGCTGGCCGAACCGTGCTGGCAAAGCTGGCGACGGCCACTGAGATTGATGACGTCGACTGGGTGACTCGCACAGACCTGCGCCACGAAATCGAACTCGAGCTTGAGTCGAGCGACGCTGGTATGTGGATGCGCGACGTCAACGTGATTGCGAGTCCCGCACAGAGCATCCGAGACATTCTCGACCTCATGCCGACCGAAACCGAAGGAAACTGGTCAGATATCTCCGGTCGACTGAGCAATCTGCCCGGTGCGGTCGACGGCTACATCGAGACGCTTCGTCTGGGTATCACGAAGGGAATCACGCCGGCCAAACGGCAGGTGCATGAAGTGATCCAGCAGGCGAAGAAGCACGGTGCTGGCGACGGCTTCTTCCATAACTTCACGGGTTCTGCTCAGCTCGCGCATCAGCAACCGGTACCTGATTCGCTCGCTGCCGACCTCGCCAAAAACGCCGGGGTCGCGGCAGGAGCGTACGACAAACTTGCACGCTTTCTCGAGAATGAGCTTCTTCCCGCTGGCCAAGACAATGACAGTGTGGGCCGGGAACTGTATGCGCTCAACTCACGCCGTTTCCTGGGTGCGACGATCGACCTCGACGAGACCTACGAGTGGGGCATCGAAGAGCTCGCTCGCATGACCGAGGAGCAGGAGTCGATTGCGCACGAGATCATGGCAGGTGCGTCGGTACACGAAGCCATCGCAGTGCTTGACGCCGATCCAGCCCGCAAACTCACGGGCACCAAGGCGCTGCAGGAGTGGATGCAGCAGCTCAGCGATAAGGCGGTCGAGGCGCTATCCAAGAGCCACTTCGACATACCGGAGCCGGTGAAGCGTCTCGAGTGCATGATCGCTCCTACGCAAGAAGGTGGTATTTATTACACGAGCCCGAGCGATGACTTCTCGCGCGCTGGGCGCATGTGGTGGTCAGTTCCGGCGGGCGTCACCGAGTTCAACACCTGGCGCGAGACTACGACCGTTTACCATGAGGGCGTTCCTGGCCACCATCTGCAAATCGGGCAGGCAGTCTTCAACCGTGCCAAGCTCAACACCTACCGCCGCCAGCTCGCCGGGACGTCCGGCCATGCCGAGGGGTGGGCGCTGTACGCCGAGCGACTCATGCAGGATCTCGGTTACCTCGACGACGCGGGGGACCGCTTGGGCATGCTAGACGGGCAGCGGATGCGTGCGGCTCGTGTGGTACTCGACATCGGAGTTCACCTCGGTAAGCCACGCCTCGATGGCACCGGAAAATGGGACTTCGACTATGCCTTCGAGTTCATGGCGAAGAACGTGAACATGAACGAACCGTTCGTTCGTTTCGAGGTCAACCGCTACTTCGGCTGGCCGGGTCAGGCGCCGTCCTACAAGGTGGGGC
This sequence comes from Salinibacterium sp., assembly GCA_025351795.1. Classification (GTDB taxonomy): domain Bacteria; phylum Actinomycetota; class Actinomycetes; order Actinomycetales; family Microbacteriaceae; genus Rhodoglobus. The sequence continues at coordinate 75,809 of JANXVG010000052.1, forward strand.
AACGGATCTGGGAGCAGATCCGTGACGAATACAAGTCTCGTGAGGGCGCGGACTTCAGCATCAAGACGTTCCACCGCAAGGCGCTCGACATTGGGGGAGTCGGGCTTGACACGCTCAAAGCAGCGTTGCTGAAATGACCGTGCAGGTCACAACGGAAACCATCGGCGAAGCGTGGCTCACAATCGCGATCGCAATTCTCGATAGCGGCAAGCGATCGACGTATGACGGCCTGCCGATCCTCGAAGTCGCCCAGGCAACGCTCGATATCACCCACCCGCACCCGTACGACGCGCTGATCGCCCGACACGCCGATCCTGAGCGGCTGGAGTGGATGCGCGCGAACTTCACGGACCACTCCCGGGTCGCGGCGCTCGGCGACGCGCGCAGCTACGCGAGCCGACTGTTCGACTACGCGGAGTCCGGTACCGACCAGATCGAGTGGGTGATCCGCCGACTACGAGACGACCCGACGTCGCGCTCCGCCACGATCACGACATTCGAGCCACTCCTCGACAGCTCGTATATCCCGTGCGTGAGCTTGCTTGACTTTTGGATTCCGGAAGGTGCACTCGAACTCGTCGTCTACGCCCATAGCATCGATTTCGGCGCAAAAGGCTACGGTAACCTCGTGCAACTCGCCGAACTGCAGCAGCGAGTGTCTCGTGAACTCGACCTGCCATGCGGTCGTCTCGTATTTATCATCAAGTCAGCGCACATCTACGAAACGGATTTCGCGTACATGCGAAGCGTTCTGAAAGATGTCGCGGCGTTGTCTCCGCAGGGGTAAGCTGGAATGTCGCAATTGTGACGATCTATTCGCCGCCGTGGCTGCCGCCGTGTTCACACACGTTCGGACATCGACTGTGATGTGCCACTGGCCCTAATTATGTCCATACCGGAGCAACTACTACATGACAATCGTAACGACCGACAGGGCACCCAAGCAGGTCGCCATCAACGACATTGGATCTGCTGAAGACTTTCTTGCCGCGGTCGAAAAGACGCTGAAGTTTTTCAACGACGGAGATCTCATTGAGGGAACCGTCGTAAAGATTGATCGTGACGAGGTTCTCCTCGACGTCGGTTACAAGACCGAGGGTGTTATTCCGTCCCGCGAACTTTCCATCAAGCACGACGTTGATCCGACAGATGTCGTCAAAGTCGGCGACCTGGTCGAGGCACTCGTACTCCAGAAGGAAGACAAAGAAGGCCGCCTCATCCTGTCAAAGAAGCGCGCTCAGTACGAGCGTGCATGGGGCGATGTAGAGAAGATCAAGGATGCCGACGGCATCGTCACCGGTTCGGTGATCGAGGTCGTCAAGGGTGGCCTCATCGTCGATATCGGACTCCGAGGATTCCTGCCGGCATCGCTCATCGAGCTTCGCCGCGTTCGGGACCTCACGCCGTACCTCGGCCAGGAGATCGAAGCGAAGATCCTCGAACTCGACAAGAACCGCAACAACGTTGTCCTGTCGCGTCGTGCGCTCCTTGAGCAGACTCAGAGCGAAAGCCGCACGACCTTCCTCAACAACCTCGCTAAGGGCCAGGTTCGCAAGGGCGTCGTTTCATCCATTGTCAACTTCGGAGCGTTCGTCGACCTCGGCGGCGTCGATGGTCTGGTGCACGTTTCCGAGCTCTCGTGGAAGCACATCGAGCACGCGTCGGAGGTCGTTGAGGTTGGCCAAGAGGTCACGGTCGAGATCCTCGAAGTTGACCTCGAGCGCGAGCGGGTCTCGTTGTCGCTCAAGGCGACGCAGGAAGACCCGTGGCAGGTATTTGCTCGTACCCACGCCATCGGACAAGTCGCACCGGGTAAGGTCACAAAGCTCGTTCCCTTCGGCGCGTTTGTTCGCGTCGCGGAGGGCATTGAGGGCCTCGTGCACATTTCGGAGTTGTCTGGCAAGCACGTCGAACTGGCCGAGCAGGTCGTCTCAGTGAGCGACGAAGTGTTCGTCAAGGTCATCGACATTGACCTTGAGCGCCGCCGAATCTCGCTCTCGCTCAAGCAGGCAAACGAGGGTGTCGACCCAGAGGGCGCCGAGTTTGACCCTGCACTGTACGGAATGCTCACCGAGTACGACGATGCGGGCAACTACAAGTACCCAGACGGGTTCGATCCCGACACGAACGAGTGGCGCGAAGGATTCGATACTCAGCGCGAAAAGTGGGAGCTCGACTACTCAGCCGCCCAGGCTCGCTGGGAGCAACACAAGAAGCAAGTTGCTGCCGCAGCGCTACAGGAAGACTTCGTGTCGTCAAGTAGCGATGTTCCGGCTGGCGCATCCTCCTTCTCGAGCGAGGAAGCCCCTGCCACTGGCGGGGGAACCCTGGCCGACGACGAGGCGTTGACCGCCCTTCGCGAGAAGCTCAGCAGCAACTCCTAACCACGCTCCCGCTTAGCGGTTCGTGGCGGTCACAACGACCCGATCCCCACAACAATGGCCAGTCCCTCGGGGCTGGCCATTGTCATTGCGAGCGCGTCGCACCGAATACCGAGAAGCCGACGGTATCGACCAGGCGAATGCCGGAGGCGGCCGACAACACCGTTTCGCGCCGAGGCTAGCATGAGAGCATGTTTTTGATCGGGCTTACCGGCGGTATCGCCTCAGGCAAATCCGTGGTGGGACGGCGACTAGCCGAACGTGGAGCCGTGCATGTCGATGCTGACGTACTGGCGCGCCAAGTGGTGGAAGTGGGAACGCCGGCTCTCGCCGCCATTGAGAGGGCGTTCGGACCGTCGGTGATATCCACGGATGGCAGACTGAATCGCCTCGCGCTGGGCGCGCTGGTCTTTTCCGACCCGAAGGCGCTCGAAGTGCTCAACGGCATCACGCATCCCGCGGTCCGGGCTCGTTCCCGACAACTTTTTGCGGCCGCAGAAATCGCGAATCCGGCTGCGGTCGTGGTCTATGACGTGCCGCTACTCGCAGAAACGGCAGCAGTCCGTCCTCTCGGTTTCGACCTGATCGCCGTCGTTCACGCCGATCCCGAGAGACGCATCTCGAGGATGATCGAATTACGTGGACTGAGCCGCAAAGAAGCCATCGATCGCCTCACGTCGCAGGCCGGCGATGCCGAGCGACTCGCAATCGCCGACGTGGTGATCGACGCCAACGGAACTCTTGAAGAAACGCTCGCGCAAGCTGACCAGCTGTGGACGAAAGCGAAGGCTTCCGCCGACAGCAAACACCGTTCATAGTGTCGGTTCCGCTGCCTAAGCTGGACAGATGGAACCCACGCGATCGGTGCGCCCGTTTGAGGTGATTAGCGAATACGTGCCTTCGGGCGACCAACCGCAAGCGATCGAAGAACTGGCACAGCGCATCAACGCCGGGGAGACCGATGTCGTGTTGCTGGGGGCGACCGGAACGGGTAAGTCAGCCACCACGGCATGGCTGATCGAAAAGGTTCAGCGGCCGACTCTCGTGCTGGCCCACAACAAGACACTCGCCGCTCAACTCGCAAATGAGTTTCGTGAGCTCATGCCCAATAACGCGGTCGAGTATTTTGTCTCCTACTACGACTATTACCAGCCTGAGGCATACGTACCCCAGACAGACACCTTCATCGAGAAGGATTCATCGGTCAACGCGGAGGTGGAACGACTTCGGCACTCGACCACCAACTCGCTCTTGAGCCGACGTGACGTGATTGTTGTGTCCACCGTGTCGTGCATCTACGGGCTAGGGTCGTCCGAGTCGTATCTCGAAGCCATGATCGCGCTGCAGGTAGGAATGAAGATCGATCGCGAGACGCTCATCCGTCGTTTCGTGTCGATGCAGTATCAGCGCAACGACTATGACTTCTCGCGCGGCAATTTTCGGGTACGAGGTGACACGATCGAGATCATTCCGATGTATGAAGAGTTAGCGATTCGCATTGAGATGTTCGGCGACGAGATCGAGGCGCTCTACGCGCTGCACCCGTTGACCGGCGAGGTTGTTAAGACGATGGATTCGGTCGCGGTCTTCCCCGGATCGCACTATACGGCCGGTACCGAGACCATCCACAAGGCGATCGTGACGATCAAAGAAGAACTCGCCGATCGGCTGGCCGAGCTGGAGCGCCAGGGAAAGCTGCTCGAAGCTCAGCGGTTGCGCATGCGCACGACGTTTGACATCGAAATGATGGAGCAGATCGGTTTCTGTAACGGCATCGAAAACTACTCGCGCCACATCGATGGTCGTCAACCTGGTGAGGCGCCCCATTGCCTACTCGACTATTTTCCCGAAGACTTCCTGGTCGTGATTGATGAGTCTCATGCCACGGTGCCGCAGATCGGTGCAATGTACGAGGGCGACGCTTCTCGAAAGCGCACACTCGTCGAGCACGGTTTTCGCCTTCCGAGTGCGCTCGACAATCGTCCGCTTAAATGGGAGGAGTTCCTGTCTCGCGTGGGCCAAAAGGTGTACCTCTCGGCGACTCCCGGAAAGTATGAGATGGGAATCACCGACTCCGTTGTGGAGCAAGTGATTCGCCCGACCGGCCTCATCGACCCCGAGATTGTTGTGAAGCCGAGCAAGGGGCAGATCGATGACTTGCTTGAGCAGATCCGCCTGCGCGTGGAGAAGAACGAACGAGTGCTGGTCACCACCCTCACCAAGAAGATGGCCGAAGAGCTCACCGAGTTTCTTGGCGAACATGGCGTTCGGGTGCGCTACCTCCACTCAGATGTTGACACCCTCCGCCGTGTCGAATTGCTGACCGAACTGCGTCAGGGCGTGTACGACGTTCTCGTCGGAATCAACCTGCTGCGTGAAGGGCTCGATCTTCCCGAGGTGTCATTGGTCGCAATTTTAGACGCCGACAAGGAAGGGTTCCTGCGGTCATCTACCTCTCTCATCCAGACCATCGGCCGAGCCGCGCGCAACGTGTCCGGTCAAGTGCACATGTATGCCGATGTGCTGACCGACTCGATGAAGCGCGCGATCGATGAGACCAATCGCCGTCGCGAGAAACAGGTCGCCTATAACCTCGAGAAAGGCGTAGACCCACAGCCGCTGCGCAAGAAGATTGCCGACATTACGGATGCGCTAGCTCGCGAGGGCGCAGACACCGCGGCTCTGCTCGCGGGTCGCGACGGCCGTAAGCGGGCTCCCACACCCCACCTCAAGCGCGAAGGACTCGCGGCCGCTGGCGGCAATGACCTGGAGAAGATCATTCGTGACCTTAACGAGCAAATGCTCGCTGCGGCCGGCGAACTTAAGTTTGAACTCGCGGCTCGTCTCCGTGATGAGGTGTCCGACCTCAAGAAGGAACTGCGCCAGATGGAGGCCGCAGGTCACCTCAGGTGATCGTTCTGGCTCGACCTGCTGAATCTCGACCGTGCGGTTGGCCACTCTGCCACGGGCGAACGCGGCGAGTTGATGTCGGTGGCTTCCGTAGAATATAGACAGTGTCAATTTCAGAGATCGAGTTCGAAGACAGGCTCGCCCCCGAGCCGCAATCGGGGGTGCACAACACGCTTCGGGTGCGGGGAGCACGCGTCCACAACCTGCGCAACATCAACGTAGAAATTCCTCGCGATTCGCTGGTCGTCTTCACTGGACTCTCCGGGTCAGGAAAGTCGAGCCTGGCGTTCGACACGATTTTTGCCGAAGGTCAGCGACGTTACGTCGAGTCACTGTCGGCGTATGCGCGGCAGTTTCTTGGCCAGGTGGATCGACCCGATGTCGATTTCATCGAGGGGCTGAGCCCGGCCGTCTCCATCGACCAAAAATCGACCAACCGTAACCCGCGATCGACCGTCGGAACCATCACGGAGATCTATGACTACATGCGGCTGCTCTGGGCTCGCATCGGCGTTCCACACTGCCCGACCTGCGGGGAGAAGATCGAGCGCCAGACAGTGCAACAGATCGCCGACCAGCTGATGTCGCTCGAGCCAGGAACCCGGTACCAGGTTCTCAGCCCGATGATCTCGCAGAAGAAGGGTGAGTTCGTCGAACTGTTCAAGGAACTTGCAGCGAGCGGATACTCGCGCGCGCTTGTGGACGGCGAGGCGATCCAGCTCAATGAGCCCCCCATCCTCAAGAAGCAGATCAAACACGACATCGCGGTGGTCGTCGATCGTCTGGTCGCCGGCGATGACATCCTGACCCGCCTCACCGACTCTCTCGAAACAGCTCTGCGCCTCACCGACGGGCTTGTCGCAATTAACTTCGTTGACGAGACAGCGACTGCAGCGTGGCGTACTTTCTCAGAGAAACTCTCGTGCCCGAACGGACATCCGGTGCAACTGACGGAGATCGAGCCCCGCACGTTCTCATTCAATGCGCCGTTCGGCGCATGCCCCGAATGTTCGGGGCTCGGTACCCGAATGTCGGTCGACGCCGACCTGCTCATCGCAGACGACTCGGTGAGTCTCGCTGACGGAGCGATTCTGCCATGGACCAATTCGGGAAAAGGGCTCTTCAACTATTTCGAAAAGCTGCTAGACGGGCTCTCCCGCGACCTCGACTTCTCGCTCACTACCCCGTGGGGTGATCTCGATCCTGACACCCAAGAGGCCATCCTGCGCGGTAATAACTTTCAGGTCACGGTGAAGTGGAAGAACCGCTATGGCCGCGAAATGAAGTATTCGACAGGCTTCGAGGGCGTTATGCCCTACATCGAACGCAAATATCTCGAGGCCGAGACCGACGTTCAGCGCCAGCGATTCGCAAACTACCTGCGAGAGATTCCGTGCCCGGTCTGCGACGGTAAAAGGCTCAAGCCAGAGGTACTGGCCGTCACCGTGCACGACCATAACATTTCGGACATCAGCGAACTCAGTCTTCTCGACGCCTTCGAGTTCATGGATCTGCTCGAGCTCTCTGAGCGTGACGCAAAGATCGCGGCTCAGGTGCTTCGTGAAATCCGGCTGCGGTTAGAGTTTCTCATCGAAGTCGGACTCGGGTACCTGAATCTGGCGCGAGCGGCGGCGACGCTCTCCGGCGGCGAAGCTCAGCGCATCCGACTGGCGACTCAGATCGGCTCTGGCCTCACCGGCGTGCTCTATGTGCTCGACGAACCCAGCATCGGCCTGCATCAGCGTGACAACCGGCGACTCATTGAGACCCTCATAAAGCTCAAGAATCTCGGCAACACCCTGATCGTCGTTGAGCACGACGAGGACACCATCCGTACGGCCGACTGGATCGTCGACATTGGCCCCGGAGCAGGCGAACACGGTGGCGAAGTGGTTCACTCGGGCTCGTATGCATCGCTGCTGACCAACACCCGCTCAATCACGGGCGACTATCTAGCCGGTCGCCGATCGATCGCGACTCCGAAGACACGTCGGCCGATCAATCCAGATCGGCAGGTGACCGTTGAGGGTGCCAAGGCCAACAACCTCAAAGACGTCACGGTGAGCTTTCCGCTCGGGACCCTCACGGCGATCACCGGCGTGAGCGGATCGGGCAAGTCCAGTCTCGTGAACGACATCCTGTACAGAGTGCTTGCGAATGAGCTCAACGGCGCTAAGCAGATTCCAGGGAAGCACAAACGAGTCACCGGCCTCGACAACCTTGACAAGGTCGTTCATGTCGACCAAAACCCGATCGGCCGCACGCCACGCTCTAACCCCGCCACCTACACGGGCGTCTTTGATCGCATCCGCACACTCTTCTCCGAGACAGCCGACGCCAAGGCGCGCGGGTACTTGCCAGGCCGGTTTAGCTTCAACGTCAGGGGCGGCCGCTGCGAGAACTGCGCCGGCGACGGCACGATCAAAATTGAGATGAACTTCTTACCCGATGTCTACGTGGCGTGCGAGGTGTGCGGGGGAGCGCGCTATAACCGCGAGACTCTCGCGGTTAAGTACAAGAACAAGAACATCGCCGAAGTGCTCGATATGCCGATCAGCGAGGCCGCAGAGTTCTTTGAAGCGATTTCGGCTATCCACCGCTACCTCAAAACGCTCGAGGAGGTTGGCCTCGGCTACGTGCGGCTCGGTCAGAGCGCGACGACCCTGTCGGGTGGTGAGGCGCAGCGTGTCAAGCTCGCGACCGAACTGCAACGGCGTTCGATGGGCCGTAGCATCTACGTGCTCGACGAGCCAACCACTGGCCTGCATTTCGAAGACGTGCGAAAACTTCTCCTGGTCTTGAACGGGCTCGTCGACAAGGGCAACACGGTGATCGTGATCGAACACAACCTCGACGTGATCAAGTCTGCCGACTGGATCATCGATCTCGGCCCCGAGGGCGGAGCCGGTGGTGGCAAGGTTCTCTCGCTGGGAACGCCCGAGCAGATCGCTCAGGTGAAGGGTAGCAGCACCGGCATGTTCCTCAAAGAGACTCTCGAGGGCAGTCGTGCCTGAGCCGGCCGCACACTCTGCCCGCGTGGTTTAGCGGGAGTGCTCGATGGTGGTATTCGAGGGTGCGCGTGCGGTGAACTGGCGGCCGAAAGCGGGAGAGATCCCACAACAGCCGGGCGTATACCGCTTTCGCGATGATCAGCAGCGCGTGCTCTACGTCGGCAAGGCCAAGAACCTTCGGTCGCGCCTCAGTAACTATTTCGCGCCATTACCCAGCCTGCACGAACGCACTCGACGCATGGTGCTGACGGCGACCTCGGTCGAGTGGACCGTCGTCGGAAGTGAATTCGAGGCGCTGCAACTCGAATTCACTTGGATTAAAGAATTCGACCCGCCATTCAACGTGCAGTTCCGAGACGACAAGTCGTACCCGTATCTCGCCATCACCCTCGGTGATCCGGTTCCACGCGTACTCATTACGCGCAATCGCGCAATCTCGGATGCGAGGTACTTCGGGCCATATACCAAGGTCTGGGCGATTCGCGAAACCGTTGACCTCATGCTCAAGGCCTTCCCGATGCGCAGTTGCTCGGATGCGACCTTTAAGCGTGCTGAACAGACCGGCCGGCCATGCCTGCTCGGTGACATCGGCAAGTGTGCGGCTCCGTGCGTCGGCCGGGTGACCAAAGAAGACCATAAGTCGATCGCCCTCGACTTCGCGTCATTCATGGCTGGCAACGACTCTCGCTATGTCGCAGATATCGGAAAACGCATGAAGCGAGCGGCGGCCGGCCAGGACTACGAGTCGGCAGCGCGGTACCGCGATCAACTCGTCGCCATGGAGACCGCGTTGTCGAAGAACTCAGTCGTGCTGAGTGAAGATGTCGAAGCTGACTTCTTCGGCATCGCGCACGACGAACTAGCCGCGGCGGTGCAGCAGTTCATCGTGCGCGGCGGGCGCATCCGCGGTGTCCGCGGCTGGGTGGTCGATAAGGAGCTCGATCTCGATCTGCCGGATCTCGTCGAGACCGTGATTCATCACGCGTACAGCGACGACGAACAACCGCCGCGCGAGGTCGTGGTTCCGGTATTGCCGACCGACTCAGCAGCTCTCGAACTGTGGCTTGGTGGCATCCGGAGTGCCGGCGGTAAAGTGGTGCTCCGTGTTGCCCAACGAGGCGAGAAGGCCTCACTCGCCCACACCGTCGCGACGAACGCGCACAATGCCCTCGTGCTCTACAAGACGCGCCGGAGCGGAGATTTCGTCGCCCGCAGCCAGGCGCTGGCCGATCTGCAGGAAGCGCTCGGCATGCCAGACGCTCCATTGCGAATGGAGTGCTACGACGTCTCCCATCTCAGTGGTACAAACATTGTTGCGTCGATGGTGGTGTTCGAAGATGGACTGCCGCGCAAAGACCAATACCGCCGATTCAGCATTGCCGAATCGACCGACGACACAGAATCGATCTACCAAACCCTGAGCCGACGACTCGCCTATCTGCGTGAAGAGCCCGAGCTTGGCGATGACGAGCCGAACGGGCCCCGCAAGTTTGCATACCGTCCTAGTTTGCTCATTGTGGATGGCGGGCAGCCGCAAGTTGCCGCAGCCGCACGGGCGATGGCGGATGCGGGCATCACCGATATTCACCTCTGCGGAATCGCGAAGCGACTCGAAGAGATCTGGCTTCCCGATGCAGACTTCCCGGTCATTTTGCCACGCAATAGCGATGCGCTCTTTCTGATGCAGCGTATTCGCGACGAAGCACACCGTTTTGCCATCAGCTATCAGCGGCAGAAGCGCAAGAACGACATCGCTTCGGTGCTCGGAGAGATTCCCGGGCTGGGTCCCGCTCGCGTGCGCGAGTTGCTCAAACACTTCGGCTCGGTTGCGCGACTCAAGGCTGCTGGGTGCGAGGCGATTGCCGAAGTTCGTGGGATTGGCGCGACACTCGCGACGACAATCGTGGAGCGCCTGCACGAGTAGGCTTGACTCGACTTGAGAGCCGAGGCAGGTATGCCTGAAGAGAGCACCCAGCAAGAGATGCTGATCGTCACCGGCATGTCTGGCGCAGGTCGCTCGACAGTAGGAAACGCCCTTGAAGACCTCGGTTGGTACGTGGTCGACAACTTGCCGCCACAAATGCTTCGCCCCCTCGTAGAGCTGGCTGAGCATGCAGGGGACGCGTTCCCCAAAATTGCCGCGGTCGTCGACGTTCGAGGCGGCAGGTTGTTCGCCGACGTGCAGCAAGCCATCGAGTCGTTGCGCACCAACGCAATGGTTCGGGTGCTGTACCTTGAGGCAACCGATGCGGCTTTGGTCAGGCGTTTTGAACAAGTTCGGCGTCCCCATCCGCTTCAAGGTGACGGAACGCTTCTCGATGGCATCGGCGCCGAGCGCGAACGCATGCAAGACATTCGTGCCAACTCAGACGTGATCATCGACACCACAGATCTCAATATCCATCAACTCGCAACGACCATCGCCGAGCGATTTGGGGTCGAGAATGCGCCCGGTGTTAACGTCACCGTTTTGAGTTTCGGCTATAAATATGGGTTACCGGCGGATGCTGACCTTGTCGCCGACGCACGATTTCTTCCCAACCCGTTCTGGGTGCCCGAACTTCGTGCGCAGACCGGTCTCGACCCCGCGGTGAACGAATACGTCATGCGTCAAGAGGGTGCTCTGGCTTTCGTGAAGGATTACGCCCGTGCGCTAAAACCTGTGCTCGCTGGGTACCAGCGTGAAAACAAGAGACACGCTACGATCGCCATTGGCTGCACGGGAGGAAAGCACCGATCCGTTGCCGTCGCCGAACAACTGGCGGACCTGCTGCGCGGGCTGCCTGGTGTCGCAGTGAGGGTCAAGCATCGCGACCTGGGCCGCGAGTAAGGCGAAAATCGTGCAGCATCTCGTTGTAAATTCTTAGGGAGACTACCAGTGGCACTCACCGCCGACGTCAAGGAGGAACTCGCCAGAGTCGATGTGGGGAAGACCATCGTCCGGGCAGCTGAGCTTGCAACCATCCTTCGCTTTTCCGGCGGTCTGCACATTATTTCCGGCCGAATCGCCGTCGAGTCCGAACTCGACACCGCCACCATTGCGCGACGCGTGCGCAAAGACCTCGCTGAACTGTTTGGCGTTCGTAGTGACGTCACCGTGATCTCCGCGTCCGGGACGCGTCGCACGAGTCACTACCTCGTTCGCGTGCTCGACGGCGGCGAAACGCTCGCGCGCCAGACGGGGCTTCTGGATGCTCGTCGCCGGCCGATCCGTGGTCTCCCGAATAAGCTCACGACCGGGTCGAAGGAAGAGCTGGCCGCCGTTTGGCGTGGCGCATTCCTGGCTCACGGTTCGCTCACCGACCCGGGTCGGTCTGCTGCGCTTGAGATCACTTGCCCAGGCAACGAGTCGGCAATGGCCCTCGTGGGCGCCGCTGGACGACTGAAGATATCGGCGAAAGCGCGCGAAGTGCGCGGGGTGCATCGGGTCGTCATTCGTGATGGCGAAGCCATTTCGTCGATGCTCGTGCTGATGGGCGCGGCCAACAGTGTCGTGGCATGGGAAGAAATGCGGCAGCGTCGTGAGGTGCGGGCCACCGCCAATCGTCTGGTGAACTTCGACGACGCGAATCTGCGGCGCTCTGCCCAAGCTGCCGTGGCGGCATGCTTGCGAGTGGAGCGAGCCCTCGAGATTCTCGACGGCGATGTTCCGCAGCACCTGAGGTACGCGGGGGAGTTGCGACTGCGTTTCCGCGATTCAAGCCTCGACGAGCTGGGTCACCACGCCGACCCGCCAATGACAAAGGACGCCGTGGCCGGCCGCATCCGTCGCCTGTTGGCGATGGCTGACAAGCGCGCTGCAGATTTGGGGATCCCCGCAACGGATGCGAACCTGCCTCCGGATCTGGACGACTGAGGCCGGTGTGCGAAGTGAAACGCAGTGTCTCAGCGTCGCGAGTGTCACGGGTGAGTTGTCTGGGAAGCATCCGCAATCCGCGCGGGTTGACCTGATTAGACTGGAATGGTCGCCTCGACGGCCCGGGAAGCTGGTCGCGAGGTTTAAATTGCTAGGAGAGAATTTCGATGGCTGACTACACCCTTCCTGAACTCCCGTACGACTACTCGGCACTTGAGCCCAGCATCAGCGGCACCATCATGGAGTTGCACCACAGCAAACATCATCAGGCTTACGTGACCGGTGCAAACACTGCGCTGGCAGCACTAGCGGCCGCTCGTGACTCGGGTGACCTCGCGAATGTTAACAAGCTCGAGAAGGACCTCGCCTTCAATCTTGGTGGGCACGTCAACCACTCGATTTTCTGGACCAATCTCTCTGCTGACGGCGGCGATAAGCCCACCGGTGACCTCGCCGCGGCAATTGACGATCATTTCGGGTCCTTCGACAAGTTCGGCGCACACTTCACCGCTGCCGCTTTGGGAGTGCAGGGGTCGGGCTGGGCAGCGCTCACCTGGGATTCCCTCGGCAAGAACCTGCTCATCAACCAGTTCTTCGATCAGCAGAGCAACTTTGCGGCCGGCACAGTGCCGCTTCTTCTGCTCGATGTCTGGGAGCACGCGTACTACCTCGACTACAAGAACGTGCGGGCCGACTATGTGAAGGCTTTCTGGAACATCGCCAACTGGGCGAATGTACAGGAACGCTTTACCGCGGCGCGTGAGAAGACCGACGGCCTGCTGGTATCGTCGTAGCGGCATCGTGGTCGGGGCTTCGCGCCCCGGCCACAGTTTTTGTTTGTAGTAGAACACACCACCACATCACAGAGGAGCGTCGCGAGACGCCTGATCACCTGGAGTTTCATTGAGCGTCAAGATCGGTATCAACGGCTTCGGTCGCATCGGCCGTAACTTCTTCCGGGCAGCACTCGCCAAGGGCAGCGACCTCGAGATCGTTGCGGTCAACGACCTCACTGATCCCGTCGCGCTCGCGCACCTCCTCAAGTACGACACGGTGAGTGGTCGGCTAGGCGCGACCGTTGAGGTCAAGGGTGACTCCATCATCATTAACGGCAAGTCCATCAAAGTTCTCGCTGAGCGTGACCCAGCGAACCTCGGTTGGGGTGCCCTCGGCGTCGACATCGTCATCGAGTCGACCGGTCATTTCACCAAGTCGGCGGATGCGCGCAAGCACATCGAGGCCGGCGCCAAGAAGGTCATCATTTCTGCTCCGGCCACCGGGGCTGATGTCGCCACCCTCGTGCTCGGCGTCAACGAGGGCACCTACGACTCGGCTACGCACGACATTATCTCCAACGCATCGTGCACCACGAACTGTCTTGCACCTCTCGCGAAGGTCTTCATGGACAACTTCGGTATTGAGCGTGGCCTGATGACTACCGTGCACGCCTACACCGCAGACCAGAACCTTCAGGATGGCCCGCACGGCGACCTTCGTCGCGCGCGTGCGGCTGCGGCGAACATCATCCCGACCTCGACCGGTGCCGCCAAGGCGCTCGGCCTTGTCATCCCTGAACTCGTCGGAAAGCTCGACGGGTATGCCCTGCGCGTGCCGGTGATCAGTGGATCGATTACCGACCTCACCGTCACCGCGTCACGACCGGTCACTGTCGACGAGGTCAACGCGGCATATAAGGCGGCAGCAGAGGGCGCTCTCAAAGGCATCCTGAGCTACACCGAAGACCCAATCGTCTCGAGCGATATTCAGGGTGATCCGCACTCCTCGATTTTCGACGCTGGACTCACCAAAGTAATTGGCGACCAGGTGAAGATTGCATCGTGGTATGACAACGAGTGGGGCTACTCGAACCGTCTCGTTGACATCACGGAGTATGTCGCGGCGCGTCTCTAACCCCGGGCCGAGACCCAGGTAACGCGCATGACGCTTCGTACGCTCGAATCTCTCGGCGATCTCCGGGGGAAGCGCGTGATTGTTCGCTGTGATCTCAATGTTCCGCTCCACAATGGCAAGATCACCGACGACGGTCGCATCCGCGCATCCCTCGGTACCCTGAACGCGCTCATCCATTCCGGGGCTCGACTTGTCGTGATCTCACACCTGGGCCGGCCTGACGGCGAGCCCGATGCTCAATACAGCCTCGAGCCGGTAGCGCAACGCCTCTGCGAGCTACTCGGCAAACCGGTGGTGTTTGCACAGGACACCGTCGGGTCAGCGGCACGGGATGCCGTCGACGCGCTCACCGACGGAGACGTGGCGCTACTGGAGAATCTTCGATTCAACGGGCATGAGACGTCGAAAGACGCGGCAGAGCGCACGGAGTTCGCGCGCAAGCTCGCGAGGTTTGGCGACGCATTCGTTTCCGACGGATTCGGCGTCGTGCACCGCAAGCAGGCGAGCGTATTCGAGTTGGCCGAACTTCTTCCGAGCGCCGCTGGCCTCCTCATCCAGGAAGAACTCAGCGTTCTTGAACGCCTTACGATCTCCCCCGAGAGGCCATACACCGTCGTTCTGGGCGGCTCGAAGGTGTCGGATAAGCTCGACGTCATTGGTGCGCTGTTGCCGCGCGTAGACCGGCTCCTGATCGGTGGAGGCATGCTCTTCACGTTCCTGGTAGCACTGGGGCACAAGGTCGGTGGCAGTTTGCTCGAAACAGACCAGATTGCCACCGTGCAGGGGTATCTTGCGAAAGCGAAGGACCTCGGTGTTGACATCGTGCTTCCCACCGACGTGGTAGTTGCGGAGAAGTTCGGCGGAGACGCGAAGCACGTGGTCGCCGCGTCCGATGCAATCGAAGATACCGAGTTCGGTGCGTCCGGACTTGGCCTCGATATCGGTCCGGATACGGCGAAGAATTTTGCGGCGATCATCTCAACCTCGCAGACGGTGTTCTGGAACGGCCCGATGGGCGTCTTCGAGTTGCCCGCGTTCGCTGCGGGAACGAAGGCTGTGGCATCCGCTCTCGCTCACTTCGACGGTTTCGGCGTCGTCGGCGGGGGAGATTCAGCGGCTGCCGTTCGCGCGCTCGGTTTCACTGATGATCAGTTTGGCCATATTTCGACCGGTGGTGGGGCGAGCCTCGAATACCTCGAGGGTAAGCACCTGCCTGGCCTGGAGGTACTCGGATGGCAGCAGTAGGCAGGGTACCGCTGATCGCGGGCAACTGGAAGATGAACCTCGACCACCTGCAGTCGATTGCATTCGTGCAGAAGCTCGCCTGGAGCCTCAAGGACGCGCACCACGACTACGCCACGACCGAAGTGGCGATCTTCCCCCCGTTCACCGACCTACGCAGCGTACAGACACTCATTTCGGCAGACAAACTTGACCTCGCGTTCGGTGGGCAGGATGTATCCGCAGAGGAGTCTGGGGCATTCACAGGTGAGATTTCGGCACGCTTTCTCAAGGCTCTGGATTCTTCGTACGTGATCATCGGCCACTCGGAGCGCCGCACACTCCACCACGAGACCGACGATGAAATTGCTCGCAAGGTCGCCGCAGCGATCACGCATGGCATCGTTCCCCTCATCTGCGTGGGCGAGACCGCGGCCGATCTCGAGGAATTCGGCCCGAGTGCGGTGCCCGTCGCCCAACTCACTGCAGCGCTCGCACGGGTTCCGAAAGCGACCGACGTGGTGGTCGCCTACGAACCGGTCTGGGCGATCGGATCCGGACTGGCTGCAACTCCGGAGCAGGCCGAGCAGGTCGCAATGGCACTTCGCGCCGTGATTTCGGATGTACTGGGTGCGGGTGTCGCATCAGCAACCAGAATCCTCTACGGCGGGTCGGTTAAGGCTGCCAATATCGCATCCCTGATGCGCGAGCCGAACGTGGATGGTGCACTGGTCGGCGGCGCGAGCCTCGACATTGCCGAGTTCTCGAGCATCGTGCGATTTTTGAAGCACGTCGGAACCTAGGTTCGATTACGACATCAGAGTCACGTGGTGAACCAGCGTGACTCGCGATGACAGAGCCTGCGGCGTCGGTTTATACTGTCTAAGGCCTCCACGGCCACTGTGAAAGGTTTCGCGTGCAAATTCTTCAGGTAGTGCTGCAGGTTCTCCTCGGCATCACGAGCCTCCTGCTCACACTGTTGATCCTGCTTCACCGTGGGCGGGGCGGCGGGCTCTCAGACATGTTCGGCGGCGGCGTGACCTCGAACCTTGGCGCATCCGGCGTTGCCGAGCGTAACCTCAACCGCATCACCGTCATTCTCGGTCTGGTGTGGATCAGTTGCATTGTTGTTCTTGGGCTCATCACCAAGTTCAACCCTGGCGCGTAGTTCAGAGCGGAGTAAACGGTGGCTTCAGGCGGCAGTGCAATTAGAGGTTCTCGTGTCGGAGCGGGGCCCATGGGCGAGCAGGATCGTGGTTACCACGCTGACCGCATTCAGGTATCGTACTGGGACGAACACGGCAATGAGACGGTGCGTAACTTCGCGGCCAACCTTCCCGAAGATGAAATTCCGGTAACCATTGATTCGCCGTCCACCGGTCTGCCGGCTGGTCGCGACAAAAATAACCCACCACTGGTCACGAAGCTCGAACCTTACAAGACGCACCTCGCGTATGTGAAGGAGCGCCGCACCGAAGAAGAGGCCGCGACACTTCTCGGCGAAGCGCTCGATCAGCTGCGGGCACGCCGGGGTACGCTGACGTCGTAGTCGGTTGTCTAGTTGTTGTCTGACGTCCAGAACAAGCCGGGCGACCGGAGGTTTTCGGGAACTTGTGCTGATGCTTCGTCATCGACAAAGAACACCGTGCGCTTGCGGCCTTCGACGCCCGCTGCGGGAACCTCATAGATGCTCGCACCCGCGAGGGTGAGACCAAGTGCAGATGCCTTGTCGGTGCCAGCCATGACAAGCCATACCCGGTCCGAACCGTTGATCGCGGGCAGGGTGAGGCTGAGTCGTTCAGGCGGCGGCTTCGGGGAGTTACGCACGGAGATCACAGTACGATCGGTGACTGAAATCCCCGGCGCTTCAGGAAAGAGTGACGCGATGTGCCCGTCGGACCCGACTCCGAGAAACGTGATATCAAACTGGGGAACGCTGGCCCCGTCTGGGGCGTGAGCGGCGAGTTGTTGGGCGTAGAGGTCAGCTGCGGCATCCAGTTCGACGCCCTCGTCTGCGGCCGCAAATGCGTGTATCTGAGATGGATCGAGCCGCAAGTGGTCGAGGAGTGCCGCGCGCGACTGTGTTTCATTGCGCTCGGCGTCACCGCGAGGCAGCCATCGCTCATCGCCCCACCAGAACTGCAGGCGTGACCAGTCGACAATGTCACGCGCCGGCGACTCTCTGATGGCTTCGAGTACTTCAGCACCCATTGAGCCGCCGGTGAGGACTACGTTGACCTCATCCTGCTCGTCGAGGAGGTCAACCACTCGGACGATGAATCGTGCGGCGACGGACGCGGCCAACGTGGGCTTGTCCCGGTGGGTGAGAACGCGACGTTCATTGCTCACGAGTGTGATGCCTGCTTCTTCTGGGGGGCGGCGTGCTACGCCTCTCCAAACTTACCAAGCTGACGGAGTCCGCGCTGCACAACTTCGCCGAACAGTTCATCCGGGTCGAGCCTGCGCAACTCCTCGGCAAGGCAGTCGCGAAGGCTACGCCGAGGCAACGAGATGTCGTGGGTCGGTTGGTTGGGCTGCACCAAGGTCGCCACTTGGAGGTGGGTACGCTCGAGCATGATCGGCCCAGAAGCGCGGTCGAGTCGCACGCCCTGGATTCCGCTCGAACCATGCGATTTGCTCGAGACTTCCAGGTCGACGTCCACCTTGAGTTGCAGTTGCAACCACGCCGCGAGGAGCACCGTTGATGGTGAATCGGCTGCCCCTTTCACCGAGACACGCGTCACCGTCTCGTACGGCGGTTGATCGAGCACGGCGGCGAGCTGTGCGCGCCAGAGGGTGAGCCGGGTCCACGCGAAATCTGTGTCGCCCGGAGCGTACCCATCGCTCACCTGCTGCAGCGCGCGCAACGGATTGGCGTGAGACGCAGCATCGGTAATTCTGCGCTGGGCAATCCGACCAATCGCCGACTTCGAGACAACATCGGGTGCTTCCCCCGGCCACCAGGCGACGACGGGCGCGTCCGGCAGCAGAAGCCCGGTAACGAGACCCTCCTGGTCGGCTGCGGTATCTCCGTAGGCACGAACGACGACAACCTCCGAGGCACCGGCGTCGCCGCCGACTCGGATCTGGGCGTCGAGCTTGGATTCTGCGTTCACATCTGGCGCGCCCGATGCAGTGGAGACGACGATGACGCGCATCGGATGTTCGCGGGATGCATCGTTTGCAGCCTCGATCGCCTCTTCCTCCTCACCGAGCACTGTGGCGATGACCAGCGTCAGAACCCGCCCGAGAGCAACGGCTCCACCCTCTTCGCGAATTTTAACGAGTGTCTTAGAGATCTTGCTGGTCGTGGTGTCGGGAAGGTCGACAATCATGGTCGTCTCCAGATTCGGCCATCGCGGGCCAGGAGTTCGTCGGCCGAGCTCGGCCCCCAGGTACCCGGGCGGTATTGCTCCGGCTGGCCTTGTGTCGCCCAGAATTCCTCAATCGGATCGAGGATCGTCCAACTCAACTCCACTTCCTGGTGGCGAGGGAACAGCGGGGGATCGCCGAGAAGCACGTCGAGGATTAGTCGCTCATAGGCCTCGGGGCTCGCCTCGGTGAAAGCGTGACCGTATCCGAAGTCCATCGTGACATCGCGCACCTGCATACCGGCACCCGGCACTTTGGAACCGAAGCGGATGGTGACTCCTTCGTCAGGCTGCACACGAATCACGAGCGCATTCTGGCCGAGCACGCCGGTCTGACTCTCTGCGAACAGGTATTGTGGAGCTCGCTTGAAAACCACCGCAATCTCGGTGACCCGGCGCCCGAGGCGCTTGCCCGCGCGAAGGTAGAACGGTACCCCGGCCCAGCGACGCGTTCCGATGTCTAGTCGGATTGCCGCAAAGGTTTCCGTGAGCGACCTCGGGTTCATGCCGTCTTCCTCAAGGAAGCCGATCACCCTCTCGCCACCCTGCCATCCGCTTACATACTGTCCACGAGCGGTGGAGTGACTGAGATCCTTCGGCAGACGAACAGCCGAAAGCACTTTCTCTTTCTCGGCGCGGAGGTCTGCGGCGTTAAATGAGACGGGTTCTTCCATCGCGGTGAGTGCGAGTAGTTGGAGGAGGTGATTTTGGATCACGTCGCGCGCAGCGCCAATGCCGTCGTAGTACCCGGCGCGCCCCCCGACCCCGATGTCTTCTGCCATCGTAATCTGCACATGATCAACGTAATTCGCATTCCAGATCGGCTCGTAGAGCTGATTGGCAAAACGCAGCGCCAGAATATTCTGCACGGTTTCTTTGCCAAGGTAGTGGTCAATACGAAAAACACTGTCGGGGGGAAAAACCGACTCCACAACATCATTCAGTTCGCGTGCAGTCGCCAAGTCGCTCCCGAACGGCTTCTCGATGACCACGCGCCGCCATTGGCCATCCTTCTGCTCGGCGAGCCCAGAGCGTCGCAACTGCTCGGTGACCTGCGGGAACGATTTCGGTGGGATCGAGAGATAGAACGCGTGATTTCCCATCGTGCCGCGCGTCTCATCGAGCTCCTCGAGCGTCGTCTTCAGGCGAACAAAGGCCTCATCCTCGTCGAATTCGCCCTGCACAAAGCGGATGCCCTCAGAAAGCTGCTTCCACACGTCGTCATCGAACGGCGTGCGCGCGTATTCCTTGACCGCATCGTGCACCACCTTCTCGAAGTCCTGCGTCGCCCAATCACGGCGGGCGAATCCGACGAGGGCAAAGCCCGGCGGCAGCAGACCACGGTTAGCGAGGTCATACACGGCCGGCATGAGTTTCTTACGTGACAGGTCGCCAGTCACCCCGAAAATCACAAGCGCACTGGGGCCGGCGATCCGGTTAAGGCGACGATCCGACGCCAGCCGCAGCGGGTTGACGTTGGGCGTGATCTCCACGGGGGACATGCTGCTCCTTGATGCTGGTGGCGCGTGCTAGTTCAGCGCGGCGAGGATGGCCACGAATGCTTCGGCCGGGTTCGCGGTGGTGAGGGTGAGAACCGGTCGACCGTGGTCTGCCAACACACTCGCGTCTCCCGCTGCCTGCGCCTGAATGAGCTGTCCAAGAGTGAACGGGCGATCGGGGATGGCCAGATCTTCGGTTGCCCGCTCCACAATCTGCAGGAATACGCCAACCGCCGGGCCACCCTTGTGGAACTGCCCGGTTGAGTGCAAAAAGCGCGGGCCCCAGCCGAATGTCACTGGACGCTTTGCGCGAGCGGCAAAGGCATTGCGAAGTCCGGCAAGCTGCGGAGTCGCGACGCGGTCAACATAGGCCTGTAGCGAGACGTAGCCGTCTTCCTCGAGGTAGGACAGCAGCGCGGAGATGACTCCCGCGAGATCGTGCTGGTCCTTGACGACATCCGCGGTTCCGCGCACGTCGATGTCACCGGCGTGAAACGCAGGATCGAGCGGCTTCGTGGGGTGGTCGATCAGGGCTCGCGTCGCAATTTTGGCGGACTCGACATCTGGTTGGTCGAACGGGTTAATGCCCAGGAGTCGTCCAGCGACCACTACCGCGTATTCCCACGTGAGGATCTGCGCGCCGAGGGTACCGGTGATCTCGATCTCGCCGTCTGCGACTTCCCTGGTGTCGTCCCAGTCACCGACGAGACGCACAATCTGCAGATCGGGCAGGTTTTCGCTCAGCTCGGGGGAGTCGACGTCGAGCACAACGGGCAGGATGCCCTTGCCGAGCTTACCCGTCGACTCTGCGATGAGTTGTTCGGCCCACTCACCGAAGCCGAGAATGTGGGTGCCATCCGACACGATGCCGAGCTTGTCTTTGAGCGGCTTCGTGCCGGCGATGGCAGCGCCAAGGATCAAGCCAGGGTTATCCGGAGCGTCTACGGCGAGTTCGAGCGACATGGCATCCGCTTCATCGAGCAGCGCCGAGATATCGACTCCGGCCAGGCCAGAGGGCACGAGCCCGAAAGCAGTGAGTGCCGAGTAGCGGCCGCCCACGTTGGGGTCTGCGTTGAAAACACGGTAGCCCGTTTCACGAGCAGACACGTCGAGCGGCGAACCCGGGTCGGTGACGATAATGATGCGCTCGAGCGGGTCGACTCCGGCCTCGCTGAACGCCTGCTCGTAAATACGCTTCTGACTGTCGGTTTCGAGCGTCGAGCCGGATTTCGACGAGACGACGAGCACAGACTCGGTGAGGCGGTCGGCGAGCGCAGACAACACCTGACCCGGGGCTGTCGAGTCAAGAACAGTGAGATGTGCCCCTTGCGTTCGGGTGATGACTTCCGGGGCGAGCGACGACCCGCCCATTCCCGCAAGCACCACGTGGGTGACGCCGTCGTCGTGCAACCGGTCGCGCAGCGCAAGAATGTCGGCTACAAGAGGACGGGCGATCGAAATTGCCTCGGTCCAGCCGAGCCGTTTTTCGGCCTCCGCCTCAGCGTCTGCGCCCCACAGCGTGGCGTCGAGCCCGGTGATGCGACTGGCGACGAGGTCAGAGACGAGCTGGGGAACGATGCGGTCGACAGCCTCCGCAGCCGCACCGCTCAGGCCGATCCTGACGCTCATTTCGCCGCCTCAAGCGCAGCGGTAACGGTGTCGAGTAGTTCGTTCCAGGACACGATGAATTTCTCAACACCCTCCTTCTCCAGAAGTGCGGTTACGTCGTCGTACGAAATTCCCAGCGCCGCGATCGCATCGAGATCGGCGTTCGCGGTTTCGTAGGAACCGGTTACTGCGTCGCCATGAATGACACCGTGGTCCGCAGTTGCGTCGAGCGTCTTCTCGGGCATCGTGTTGACGACCTCCTTGACCGCGAGCTCGGTTACGTAGAGGGTGTCTGGCAGTGTGGGGTCCTTCACGCCGGTGGATGCCCACAGCGGTCGCTGCTTGTTCGCACCGGCGGCGATGAGGCCCTTCGCGCGCTCAGAATCGAACGCTTGCTCGTAGACCTGGTATGCGAGTTGCGCATTCGCAACTCCGGCTTTGCTTTTCATGGCGATCGCCTCAGGAGTGCCGATGGTGACGAGGCGTTTGTCTATTTCGGTGTCGACTCGTGACACAAAGAACGAGGCGACCGAGTGGATCTTCGACAGGTCGATGCCGCTCTCCTTCGCCTGCTCGAGACCGGTAAGGTACGCGTTGATGACGGCACGGTGGCGCTCGAGGCTGAAAATGAGCGTCACGTTTACGCTCACGCCGACTGCGGTAAGTGCCGTGATCGCCTCGAGTCCCTCGACAGTGGCGGGAACCTTGATCATGACGTTCTCGCGACCCACTTTTGCATGCAATAGTTTGCCCTGCTCGATCGTGCCGTGCGCGTCGTGCGCGAGACCCGGCTCGACCTCAATCGAAACGCGACCGTCGAATCCACTGCTCGCTGCATAGACCGGGCTGAAGATGTCGCAGGCATTAGCGACATCGTCTGTCGTGATCTCGAAGACCGCTTCGGTCACGGACGCGCCCGCCGCCGCCAATTCGGCGACCTGTGCGTCGTAGGCCTCGCCCTTCGCGAGGGCTCCGGCGAAGATCGTCGGATTAGTCGTCACTCCGACGACATGCTTAGTATCGATGAGATTCTTGAGCCCGCCGGAGACGATCCGCTCGCGCGAGAGGTCATCGAGCCAAATGCTGACCCCGAGTGCCGAGAGTACGGCAAGGGGGTTGGTGTCGTTGGTCATGGTACTTCTTCCTATGGGGTGGCGCCTACCGGGCGGCCAGCGAGTCTTTGGCTGCTGCAATCGCGTGCTCGGTAGTCATACCGAACTCGCGGAAAAGGGTCTTGTAGTCGGCCGATGCGCCGAAGTGTTCGATCGAAACGCTGCGGCCAGCGTCCCCCACGTAACCACGCCAGGTGAGGGCAATTCCCGCTTCGATTGATACTCGTGCCGTCACCGCCTTCGGTAGCACTGACTCGCGGTACTCATCGCTCTGCTCGTCGAACCATTCGAGGCTCGGTGCTGAGACCACCCGAGCGTTAATACCTTCGGCCTTGAGTTGTTCGCGGGCGTCGACCGCGATCTGCACTTCGGAGCCAGTCGCGATGAAGATCACGTCTGGTGTGCCGTTAGGAGCCTCAGCGAGGACGTAGGCTCCCTTGGCCGTGTGCCTCGCCGATGCGAATACGTCGCCGTTGGCCACATCATCGCCGCGCGCAAACACCGGAATATTCTGCCGCGTCAGCGCGATACCAGCAGGGCCGTTGCGGCGCTCGAGGATCGTCTTCCAAGCCCAGGCAACCTCGTTGGCGTCGCCGGGGCGCACGACGTCAAATCCCGGGATCGCTCGGAGCGCTGCAAGCTGCTCGATCGGCTGGTGGGTGGGACCGTCTTCCCCGAGTGCGACCGAGTCGTGAGTCCAGACAAAGATCGACGGCACCTTCATGAGCGCGGCGAGACGCACCGCCGGGCGCATGTAGTCACTAAAGATCAGGAATGTGCCACCGAACGGGCGTGTCTTGCCGTGCAGCACGATGCCGTTGATGATCGAACCCATGGCGTGCTCACGGATACCGAAGTGCAGCACACGGCCATACTTGTTGCCGGTCCACTCGTGCGTGGAATGTTCGCTCGGAACGAATGAAGCGGATTCCTCGAGGGTCGTGTTGTTCGACTCTGCGAGGTCTGCCGAGCCTCCCCACAGCTCCGGGATCACCGCACCGAGCGCGTTAAGCACCTTGCCAGATGCCGCGCGTGTTGAGACGTCTTTGCCCGCCTCGAATACCGGAAGTGCACCGTCGACGCCCTCGGGTAGGGCACCGGTCTCGAGTCGGTCGAGCAACGCCTTGTGATCAGGGTTGGCTGCGGCCCATGACTCAAAGCCGACGTTCCACTCCGCGTGGGCGGCGGCGCCACGCTCCAGAGCCTTCCGGGTGTGCTCGATGACCGCGGGCGCGACCACGAACGACTGCGTTGGGTCAAAGTTGAGCACCTTCTTGACTGCAACGAGCTCGGCTGCCCCGAGTGCCGAACCGTGGATTTTGCCGCTGTTCTGCTTGCCGGGACTTGGCCATCCGATGATCGTCTTCAGAATGATCAGCGACGGTTGATCGGTGACACCCTTCGCGGCCTCGATCGCATCGTGCAGCTCCTGCACGTCTTCGTGGTAGACACCGGTCTTCTTCCAGTCCACGACCTGAACATGCCAGTGGTATGCCTCGTAACGGGCTCGAACATCCTCCGTGAACGCAATGTTTGTGTCGTCTTCGATCGAGATCTGGTTCGAGTCGTAGAACGCAATGAGGTTACCGAGCTTCTGGTGGCCTGCCAGCGATGAGGCCTCGCTACTGACGCCCTCCTGCATGTCCCCGTCGCCAGCGATCACATACACGAAGTGATCGAACGGACTCGTGCCGGTAGCCGCATCCGGGTCGAAAAGGCCGCGTTCGAAGCGCGACGCGTATGCGAAACCGACGGACGACGCTATTCCCTGACCGAGGGGGCCGGTGGTGATCTCCACTCCGGCCGTGTGCCCGTATTCCGGGTGACCAGGTGTCAACGAGCCCCAGGTGCGTAGTGCCTTCAGGTCATCAAGTTCAAGCCCGTACCCGCCGTAATACAGCTGGATGTATTGGGTGAGCGAGGAGTGGCCCACCGACAGGATGAAACGGTCACGTCCGATCCACTGGTTGTCGCTGGGGTCGCGCCGCATGACCTTCTGGAACAGTAGATACGCGAGTGGTGCGAGGCTCATTGCGGTGCCCGGATGCCCATTGCCGACCTTCTCAACGGCATCTGCCGCGAGGATTCGAGCGGTGTCCACTGCCTTGTTATCAATGGGATCCCATTGGAGAGCTGCCACGAGACTGATGACCCTTCTTCGAGCGAAACGCCCCGGCGTACGGTCGGGGTAACGGAGAGTTGAACTTGCCGGTTGACATCATCGGCACCGCCGCGGGCGGCCAGCCGACCTCAAGGGTTCAAGAGCAGGGCTTCGATGCCAACGGCTGGCAAGCACATTCAAGTATAGAGAACGCACGGCATCCACGGAGGGCCATGGACGACGTCGCGAGCCGGCCTTATGGTTCGCATCGCTTAGGATCGAGCGGGAGGGCACAATTGATCGAGGAGCCATGGACGTCGTAGTAAAGAACCGGCCAGCGCCCGGTCGTATCGGCCCCGTCCGCAAGGCCAAGGCGTACATTGCCCTGACTAAGCCTCGCGTGATTGAACTTCTGCTTGTCACGACCGCGCCGGTAATGATTCTGGCTGCTAACGGCATCCCGAATCTGTGGCTGGTGCTTGGCACTCTCGTCGGTGGAGCGTTGAGCGCCAGTTCGGCTAACGCGTTCAATTGCTACATCGATCGCGATATCGACCGCGTGATGGACCGTACCCAGAAACGCCCACTCGTGACGGGGGAGTTGAGCGATCGCGACGCTCTCGTATTCGCGTGGATTGCCGGAATCGCTTCAATCCTCTGGCTCGGAATACTGATCAACTGGCTCTCGGCGGCACTCTCGCTTACGGCAATTCTTTTCTACGTTTTCATTTACACGCTCGTGCTCAAGCGCCGCACGCCGCAAAACATCGTCTGGGGCGGAGCCGCCGGCTGCATGCCTGTGCTCATCGGGTGGGCCGCGGTAACGGGATCCCTGACCTGGACGCCCGTGATCCTGTTCGGAATCGTTTTCCTGTGGACGCCGCCACACTACTGGCCGCTCTCGATGAAGTACCGCGCCGACTATGCGTCGGTCAACGTGCCAATGCTCGCCGTCGTGCGTGGGCGATCGGTCGTTGGTCTCCAGGTGATCCTGTACGCGTGGGCCACAGTAGCGTGCTCGTTGCTTCTGATCCCGGTCGCAAAGATGGGAATTCTGTACTCGATCGTGGCAGCGCTCGCCGGCGTCTGGTTTGTGTTCGAGTCGCACCGCCTCTACGCGCGGGCGATCCGGCACGAGGTCGATCTGCAGCCGATGCGGGTATTCCACTCGTCAATCACCTACCTCACTCTCGTCTTCCTCGCCGTCGGGATCGATCCACTCCTACGGTTCTAGCGGCGGTGTGCTGCGGGGCCTGGTGCAGCCCGATTCTGCGTGGTGCCGTGGCGGCGCTGCGCCATGTGCCGCCGTCTGTCGCTGAAGTACCGCAACCCCGGTTGCTGCGTCGTGTCGGTACGAAATGCAGGATGGGGGCCGATGCGAGTCCGCGACACCCGCGAACCGACGGGGAGTGGATGCCTGCACTCCTGCATTTGCCACCGGTGAACGCTCGGGTGCCGCTCGGGTGCCCTACCGCAGCGTGGCGGCGGTGGTGGGGGCGACAGCCGCCCCTCGGAACGACAGCAGTACGGCCGTCATCGCCGCGACAAGTACTCCCGCCAGCACCATATGGGTACCCACGAGCAGCCCAGGCAAGCCCAGTCTGGCCTGGGTGATTCCCACCGCGATTTGAACCACCTCAATGCCGAGTGCGGCCAGTTGCCACCGTCGCGGGAGTGCGAACACGATCGACAGCACGACGAGTGCCAGGGTCAGGGCAAACGTTGTATAGGCGGGCCAGCTGTGCACGTGTTGGAGTACCTCGGGGTTCAATCCGTTGCGCGGCGCGGGGCGGGCGGGGTCTGAGTTGTCGCCGGCGTGCGGCCCAGAACCTGTCGTCAGGATACCGAACACGACCGTCACCACGACCGCCAGCGACGTGACGTGACCAATCACGACGTACCACGCCGGCACGACATACATGGAGCCACGCGGCCCGTTGTGAACCCGCCACACGAGGATCGTCGTCACGACGACAAGCGCGATCGATACGGCGAAATGTGCGCCAACCACATACGGGTTGAGACCGGTGAGCACGGTGACGCCACCGAGGACGGCTTGGAAGGGAATGCTGAGTCCCTGCACGAGCGTCAGGCGGAAGAGGTCGGGGCGTTGCTTCCGCAACCGCACTACCGCCAAGAACGCTGCAATCGTGATGAGCGCAAGAACGAAGCCGAGCGCCCGGTTACCGAACTCGATGATGCCGTGGAGGCCCATCTCAGGAGTATTCACGAATGAGTCGGCCGTGCACTGGGGCCAGGTCGGGCACCCGAGGCCAGAGGCCGTAAGCCGCACGGCGCCGCCCGTTCCGATCAGCAGCACCTGGAACACGAGTGACAGCCAGGCCGTCGCGCGGACGACGCGGTTCACCGTCGTTGGCAGCCAGTGTCTGGTGGCTTTCACAGCGCATCCTCCTGTATTTCGGTGCACATCCCTGTAGAATCAATATATTCAGGAACACAGTTCACGCCGGAATGTGGCTCGCAGGCGCGCCATCCATCCGTATCCTGCTTCAGTCTAGGCAAGCTCCGACGGTGTCGAATCACCACCGAGAGTGCGTGCCACAGATTCGATTCGGCTTGCGCTCAGTGCGAGGGAATACCGGTCTAACCACCTAGGTTGACACTGTGAGGAAAGAGGTAACTATGTCTGACGTGCTGATCAACCGACCAGAACTTGACACCCTCGGGCAGTACGAGTTTGGCTGGTCCGACTCAGATGCTGCGGGAGCCTCTGCGAGACGCGGCATCAACGAAGAGGTCGTTGCTGACATCTCGAAACTCAAAAACGAGCCTGAATCCATGCTCAAGCTGCGGCTCAAGGGGCTCAAGCTGTTCGGCATGAAGCCCATGCCCACGTGGGGAGCCGATCTTTCCGGCATCGACTTCGACAATATCAAGTACTTCGTGCGGTCCACTGAGAAGCAGGCCCAGAGCTGGGAAGACCTTCCAGACGACATCAAGAACACCTACGAGAAGCTCGGAATCCCCGAGGCAGAGCGCAAGCGACTCGTGTCGGGCGTCGCGGCCCAGTATGAATCTGAAGTCGTGTACCACACCATCAATGCCGAACTCGAAGCCCAAGGTGTGATTTTCATGGACACCGATACGGCGCTCAAAGAACACCCTGAGTTCTTCGCTGAGTACTTCGGAACGGTCATCCCGGCCGGTGACAACAAGTTCGCCGCCCTGAACACCGCTGTGTGGTCGGGTGGATCGTTTGTGTACGTACCCCCCGGTGTTCACGTCGAGATTCCGCTTCAGGCGTACTTCCGTATCAACACCGAGAACATGGGGCAGTTCGAGCGCACGTTGATCATTGCCGACGAGGGCTCGTATGTGCACTACATCGAGGGATGCACTGCGCCGATCTATAAGTCGGACTCGCTACATTCCGCCGTGGTCGAGATTATCGTGAAGAAGAACGCCCGCGTTCGGTATACGACTATCCAGAATTGGTCGAACAACGTCTACAACCTCGTCACGAAGCGCGCGATTGCGCACGAGGGCGCGACGATGGAGTGGATTGACGGCAACATCGGCTCGAAGGTCACCATGAAGTACCCGTCGATCTACCTCGTGGGGGAGCACGCCAAGGGCGAGACCCTCTCCGTGGCATTCGCCGGCCCCGGCCAGCACCAGGACGCCGGCGCGAAGATGATCCATATGGCGCCGTACACGACGTCATCCATCGTCTCCAAGTCGATTGCGCGGGGCGGCGGTCGAGCCGGATACCGCGGCGAGGTGCGCATCGACGAAAAGGCCCACCACGCCGCGAACACCGTGCGGTGTGACGCGCTGCTGGTCGACACGATCTCGCGTTCGGACACTTACCCGTCAATCGACATCCGGGTAGACGACGTGCAACTCGGCCACGAGGCCACCGTGTCACGCGTAAGCGCCGAACAGCTGTTCTATTTGCAGTCTCGAGGAATGCCGGAAGATGAAGCCATGGCCATGATCGTTCGCGGCTTCATCGAACCGATCGCCCGCGAGCTCCCGATGGAATACGCGCTCGAACTCAACAAGCTCATCGAGATGAGCATGGAAGGCAGCGTGGGATGATTTTTCTCTTGTCGTCGAAAGGAACCGTCGGCTAGATGTCCGCCGCAACAACGACCAACGCAGCTGACCGGCTCGGAATCAGGGCACACAGCGACGGTGGATGGGATGCGCCGAGCACGCGCACTACACCTGTTCAGACGCGCTCCGATCGCTTCTCCTCTAACATCCATGATGATTTTGCGATCGTCGTCGGAACCGAACTGGAGTGGAAACTCACCCCCGTTGCTGCCGTGCGCCCGCTCATTGACGACGCACTCGACGGCTCGCCGTACGCCTATTTCGTGAACGGCTCTCCCGGGGTCGCCGTGGAGTGGGTCGATCGCAACGATGCACGTATCGGCACGGCTGGTACCGCCGAGGATCGGGCATCGGCTAACGCCTGGTCGAGCTTCGAGAAAGCTCTTGCAATCACTGTCTCGGGCGACGAGCCAGTGGAGCTCACGCTCAGTCGCTCCAGTTTCGGGCCATCGGCGCGCGGCGCTCACACACTGATCACAGCGAAAGCGAACAGTCGTGCGCACATTGTTCTGCAGAATGACGGACAGGCCCTGCTCAGCGAAAACGTAGAAATCGTCGTCGAAGACGGTGCGCAGCTCACCGTCGTGTCTGTGCAGGAATGGGCGGATGACGCCATCCACCTCGCGAGCCACTTCGCCACGGTCGGGCGCGACGCGCGCTTCACGCACGTGGTGGTGTCTCTGGGCGGCAGGGTGGTGCGCCTCAACCCATCCGTTCACCTGTCAGGTGATGGAGCAGACGGTGAGCTCTTCGGCCTGTATTTCGCCGATGCTGGTCAACATTTCGAGCAGCGTGTGTACCTGCATCATCAGGCCGCTCACACGAAGGGTCGCGTCAACTACAAGGGTGCGCTGCAGGGCGTCGGTGCCCACACGGTCTGGGTGGGTGACGTGCTCATCGGCCGTGATGCCGCCGGCACGGACTCGTACGAGCAAAATCGCAACCTCGTTCTCAGCGAGGGCACACGCGCAGACTCCATCCCGAACCTCGAAATCGAGACGGGTGACATTCTCGGTGCTGGCCACGCGAGTGCGACGGGCCGTTTCGACGACGAACAACTGTTCTATTTGCAAGCACGCGGAATCAGCGAGGCCGAGGCGCGTCGTCTCGTCGTGCTCGGCTTCCTGTCTGAGATCGTTCAAAAAATTGGCCGGTCAGACCTCGAGGAACGTCTTCAACTGGCCATCGATGCGGAACTCGCGACCGGGACGTCGGCGTGAGCGGCGCTGTGCGCGTGTGCGCGGTATCTGACGTCGGAGTGAGCGCCGCGCTGCGTGTGGTCATCGACGGCCTGCCGATCGCCGTCGTCAAGGACTCAGTTGGTGACATCCATGCCATCGGCGACACCTGCACGCATGGCGACATTTCGCTCTCCGAGGGGTTCGTCGAAGACGACACCCTCGAGTGCTGGGCTCACGGTTCCAAATTCTCGCTCGCCACCGGCAAACCACTCACCCTTCCGGCATACGAACCGGTCCCCGTCTACGCCGTGTCCGTCATCGGCGACGATGTCTTTATCGATATCACCGTCACGCTCGCTGTCTAGCCACACCAAGGAACGAAATATGTCTGTACTTGAAGTCAAGAATCTCCATGTCAGCGTGGAGACCGAGCAGGGCACCAAGCACATTCTCAAGGGTGTCGACTTGGTGATTCGGGAGGGCGAGATCCACGCGATCATGGGGCCGAACGGCTCGGGCAAATCTACCCTTGCGTATTCCATCGCCGGGCACCCGAAGTATCACATCGACAGCGGCTCGGTGACCCTCGACGGCATCGAGGTGCTGACCATGAGCGTCGATCAGCGTGCTCGCGCGGGTCTCTTCCTCGCTATGCAATACCCCGTCGAGATTCCTGGTGTGACTGTTACGAACTTTCTTCGCACGGCCAAGACCGCGATTGATGGCGTCGAGCCGTCGATTCGGCAGTGGGTGTCTACCGTCAATAAGGCGATGGCCGATCTACGCATGGATAAGTCATTCGCCGCACGCAACGTCAATGAAGGATTTTCCGGCGGCGAGAAGAAGCGTCACGAGATTCTGCAACTCGAGCTACTCGAGCCAAAGTTCGCAATCCTCGACGAGACCGACTCTGGCCTCGACGTCGACGCGCTCAAGATCGTCGCTGAGGGCGTGAATCGCGCCAAGACGAACACCGGGCTTGGCATTCTGCTCATCACGCACTACACGCGCATCCTGCGCTACATCACGCCAGACTTCGTGCACGTCTTCGTGGACGGCCGGGTTGCAGAAGAGGGCGGCCCTGAACTCGCCGATCGTCTCGAGGACGAGGGCTACGACAGGTTTTTGACGACCGACAACGTGACGACCGACAGTCAGGCGAACGAGCGCGTGACCAGCCAAGGTCCCTCCGAGACGAGCGTAGGCTAGAAGGATGGCTACTGCGCTCGCCCCCGCGCTCTTCGATCAGGTCGAGGAGGCACTGAAGGAGGTAATGGATCCCGAGCTTGGGGTCAACGTCGTCGACCTCGGGTTGATCTATGACCTCACGTGGGATGACGAGAACGACGCGTTACTGATCAGTATGACGCTGACCTCCGCCGCCTGCCCGCTCACCGACGTTCTCGAAGAGCAGACCGCCCAGTCGCTCGACGGCGTCGTTGACGCGTTTCGCATCAACTGGGTGTGGATGCCACCGTGGGGTCCTGAGAAGATCACCGAGGACGGCCGCGACATGATGCGCGCCCTCGGCTTCTCGATTTAGTTACTCGGCGTGCTCTGCTTCAGTTGAGCGCCTGTCAGACCGTCTCACCGCGAACCAGGCGAGCGTGATGATGCCAGCACCAAGTGCCGCCTTGATCAGTCCGCCAACGATAAACGGGTACAGACCGCCCATCAGCACCGAGTTGAGGTCATGGGGGTAACCCAAGTTACCCAGTGAAATCGCGAGCCACGGCAGACCGAAGGCGAACGTCACAACCGAACCGGCGAGGAAGGCCGCAAACGCGCGCAGTAGTTTGCGATCCCACGTGCGCTGGGCGAGCCAGCCGGTCAGGATCGCCGAAAAAATGAATCCGATGATGTAGCCGCCGGTCGGGCCCGCGATGACTCCCCAGCCAGACGACGAACCGGTGAATACCGGCAGCCCGACGATGCCGAGTACCGCGTACAGAGCCATGGCGATTCCGCCACGCACCGCGCCAAGCGCGGTACCGACGAGCAGCACGGCGAGGGTTTGACCCGTGATCGGCACGGGCCACATCGGCACTTGCACTTGCGCAGCGATGGCGGTGAGCGCTGCGCCCGCCGCGACGAGCACGATATCCATCGCGATCGTGCGCGAGAACACGCGATCTGCGATAGTGGGGCGGCCTACGGCCAGGCTTAGGGCGGTCATGTACGGCTCCTCATCGATGACACAGTGAATTCGGGACTGCAAAGTAGACTATCTGGCTGACCCCCCTTCACCGCGTTGTATGAACGCGCCCAAAGAACTGGACTGCGCCTGTGCTTTCTGTGCACAATCTCGAGCTGCGTGTTGGTGCACGCCTCTTGATGGAAGACGTGAGCTTCCGGGTTGACCGCGGCGACAAGATCGGACTCGTTGGGCGCAATGGCGCTGGAAAGACAACGCTCACCAAAACACTCGCGGGAGAGCTCACTCCCGCCAGCGGCACGATCGACAGCACCGGGGAAATCGGCTATCTGCCGCAAGATCCGCGCTCGGGCAACCCGGAAGACCTCGCGCGTACGCGAATCCTCGACGCCCGTGGGCTCGGTCAGGTCGTCATCGACATGTCGAAGGCCACCATCGACATGGGGAGCGCGGATGTGGCTGTCAGCGAAGCCGCAATGGCCAAGTACGGTCGTCTTGAGGAGCGATTCACTTCCTTAGGCGGATACGCGGCAGAAGCTGAGGCCGCGTCCATCGCCTCCAACCTGGCTCTACCCGACCGCATTCTCGACCAGCAGCTTTCGACTCTCTCCGGCGGCCAGCGGCGCAGAATCGAGCTCGCGCGCATCCTCTTCTCCGGGGCAGACACGATGCTCCTGGATGAACCGACAAACCACCTCGACGCAGACTCAGTGGTCTGGTTGCGCGATTTTCTCAAAAGTTTCTCGGGCGGCCTGATCGTGATCAGTCACGATTTGGAGATCGTCGAAGAGACCGTCAACAAGGTCTTTTACCTAGATGCCAACCGCCAGGTGATCGACGTGTACAACATGGGGTGGAAGAACTACCTCAAGCAACGCGAGTCAGACGAAGAGCGCCGCAAGAAGGAACGCGTGAACGCCGAGAAGAAGGCGACCGTGCTTGAAACCCAGGCCGCCAAGTTTGGAGCAAAGGCATCAAAGGCCGCTGCGGCACACCAGATGGTGGCGCGTGCCGAGAAACTGCGAGCGGGCCTCGATGACGCGCGCACGGTGGACCGCGTCGCCAAGCTGCGTTTTCCCGATCCTGCGCCCTGCGGACGCACCCCGCTACAGGCAAGCAATCTCAGCAAGAGTTACGGCTCGCTCGAAATCTTTACGGCCGTCGACCTCGCGATCGACCGCGGCTCGAAGGTCGTCGTGCTCGGCTTCAACGGTGCAGGCAAAACAACATTGCTGCGGATGCTCGCCGGAGTCGATAAGCCAGACACCGGCCAGATCGAACCCGGCCACGGCTTGCGTATCGGCTACTACGCGCAGGAGCACGAAACGATCGACGTGAAGCGCAGCGTTCTCGAGAACATGGTCTCGTCGTCACCGAACCTCACAGAGACCGAGGCGAGGCGAGTGCTCGGCTCGTTCTTGTTCACCGGAGATGACGCCGTGAAGCCGGCCGGAGTGCTCTCGGGTGGCGAGAAGACCCGCCTCGCCCTGGCGATGATCGTGGTGAGTGGCGCGAACGTGCTGCTGCTCGACGAACCGACAAACAACCTCGACCCCGCGAGCCGGCTAGAGATTCTCGGAGCACTCGCTGGCTACACCGGTGCCGTGGTGTTGGTGAGCCATGATGAGGGCGCCGTGGAAGCGCTCAATCCGGAGCGGGTACTGATTCTGCCCGACGGTGTCGAAGACCATTGGAACAAGGACTACGCCGAACTCGTGAGCCTGGCTTAGCCGCGCTCGTCAACGGCGGCGTCTTCAATCTCACTGTCGCTGCGCGGCCGGGCCGCTTCCTTCCTGAGCCGTTCGTTTGCACGGTCGCGCTCGTCGGGATCGTCGGCATTCAGTGCCCGAAATTCTTGTCGGGCCAGATAGCCGATGCCGACGAAACCGAGCACTGCGAAGAGGAACCACTGAAACGCGTATGACAGGTGCGGACCCTCGTCTGGCGCGGGTTTCACCGCGGCGAGCGGACGGATTGCCGGGGCGGGGCTTTCGCTCGAGAGAAGCCCGTATGCGGCCGTGTAGGTGGGGTGTGCGACACCTCTCGCGATACTACCGAGTGCGACACTCGCGATTTGCCCGGGTGGGGCTGTGCGGTCCACCAGGTCGGGCTCGCCCGCTGCGAGCCGCGCCACTACCGTGACGGGTCCGCGCGGTGCCGCTGGTACGACATCCGGCGCATCCTGCTTATTGCCGATGGGTACCCAGCCCCGGTCGACCACGAAGACCGTTCCGTCGTCATTCAGGAACGGCGTGAGAACGTCGAAGCCCGGATTGGCCCCATATGACCGATTGCGCACGAGAAGCTGGTCGTCGAGCAAGTACGTTCCCACGAGCGTCACCGGTGTCCACTCGAGCTCGGCCCTGTACGCGCTCACACTCGGCAGAACGGATGCGACCGGTCGAGCTGCGAGGTCGTAGTTGTTCGCGACGTGAGCGGCCTGCGCCTGGGCACCCGCTCGGCGAGCCAATTGCCACCCGCCGAGAAGCGAACAGACGATCGCAAAGACGATCGTCAGGGCGGCGTAGCCGACCCAACGGCGAGTCGCCAGAAAGCTCCAGCCGGTCATCACGGCACGACCGCGATGTGCACATCGAGCGGCGTGACGACCACGGGAAAATTGTGCGTGGTGAGATAGTCGTGAAGAAAATCAACGTGGTCGCTGCACGCCAGCCAGATCTTCACCCGATCCGCCGAGTGAATCTTGGGATTTCGCCAGTTGACGTTCCACGTTGCTGGTGACTCGCAGCCAGCACGCGAGCAGTACACACGCTCATCGCCGTTCTCGGCCGAACTGTTGTCGCCAGAACCGATCACGACTCGTCGTCGGTCTGAGCGACAGGCGGGCTGATAGCAGCACGCCCGCTGGGATTTATCACGGTGCCGCTCGTCGACGAACCGACATTGGCAATGACCACCGCAATATACGGAAGTACCACAGCGGCAAGTGCTGGCAGCACACGCCACCAACCGGGAACCACGAAAATTAGCCCGAAGCAGATGACCCGAACCACCATCGCAATCGTGTACTTGATCTCGCGGGAGCGTCGCTCAGAGTTTGGCGACTCAGGAAGCGAGGTAATCGACTGCTGGTTATTCATGGCCTGGCCGTCGGAATCAGAGGATGCGCACAGGTCCGTATGACCCGGCGTCACTCAAGCCTACGTCTCCCGGCTGTGACTATAGGCTGGTGCGCATGACTAGCCCCGCGACCACCCCGAGAACCGTGCTCATCACCGGGGGAAATCGCGGAATTGGGTTCGCTATCGCCGAAGAATTCCTGGCACAGGGTCACCGAGTCGCGGTCACCGCTCGGTCGGGGAACGGCCCAACGGGTTCGCTAACCGTGCGCGCGGACGTCGTGGATGCCGCGAGTATCGATGCGGCGTTCACCGAGGTTGAGGCCGAGCTCGGGCCCGTCGAAGTGCTGATAGCAAACGCCGGAATCACGAGAGACACGCTGCTTTTGCGCATGAGCGACGAGGACTTCACCGACGTTATCGATACCAACCTGAGCGGTGCCTTTCGTGTCGTCAAGCGCGCTTCCAAGGGGATGCTTAAAGCGCGGTTCGGCCGAGTCGTCCTCGTGTCGAGCGTCGTTGGCCTGCTCGGCTCGGCCGGTCAGGTTAACTACTCGGCGTCTAAGAGCGGGCTCATCGGCATTGCTCGCTCGCTCACTCGTGAGCTTGGCTCGCGCGGCATCACAGCAAACGTGGTCGCGCCCGGATTCATCGAGACCGACATGACGGACACCCTACCCGAGGCCCAGCGTCAGGCGTACCTCAAGCAGATCCCGGCGGGGCGCTTCGCGACGCCGTCCGAGGTGGCGAGAGTGATTGTCTGGCTCGCGAGCGACGATGCCGGCTATATCTCGGGAGCGGTCATCCCGGTCGATGGTGGCCTCGGCATGGGCCACTAACGGGTCTAGCCCCGAAGCCCAAGCAGTGGTAGTAACTGGCTGAGGTCTCGCACGTCCATGATCACGTCTGCCTCGTCACGCACCGGCGCCTTCGCGTCGAAGCCGACGGCAAGACCGGTGATCGCCATCATCCGCAAATCATTGGCGCCGTCGCCGACCGCGACCGTCTGCTCAAGTGGGATGCCGAAGTCGGCGGCCCATTCACGAAGCGTCGATGCCTTCGCCTCGGCATCGATTACCGCACCGCTGAGCGCGCCAGTAAGCACGCCATCCACAATCTCGAGTCGGTTTGCCCGCCAGTAGTCGACACCGAGCCGGTCGGCAACCGGATCGAGGACCTCGTGGAATCCGCCGGAAACAACGGCAACCCGCCCGCCGGCTGCGTGCACCCCCGCGATCATCTCGGGCACGCCCGACGTCACTCGAACGTGTGCGCCCACAGTCGCAAATACTGATTCAGGGAGGCCTCTCAGCGTTGCAACCCGCGCGCGCAGTGACGCCTCGAAGTCACGCTCACCATTCATCGTGCTCAGCGTGATTGCCGCGACCGTTTCGAGCGAACCGGCTTCGGCCGCAAGCAACTCGATCACTTCGTTCTCGATGAGGGTCGAGTCGGCGTCAAGCACGACGAGGAAGCGAGCCATCGGCGACGGGTGCCTTCCTGGTGACCTACGAAACGGCGACGTGGACGCCCTTGCCGACGACGGTGATGCCGGTTTCGGTCACCGTGAATCCGCGAGCTCGATCGGCGTCGTGATCGACGCCAACCGACGCGCCCGGTTCAACGACAACATCCTTGTCAAGGATAGCCCGACGTACGACAGCGTTGGGCATGATGCGCGCCCGCTCGAACACCACCGAATCGACCACCATCGCCCCAGATTCGACCGTGGTCCATGGGCCCAGGATGCTGCGTTCAATGTGGGCGCCCGAAAGCAGTGAGCCTAGTGAAACGATCGAATCGATCATTGTTCCCAGATAGCCCCGGGCATCTCGAACAAACTTAGCGGGAGGGGAGTTGAGTTGTTGGCTGAAGATCGGCCACTCGCGGTTGTACAGGTTGAAGATCGGCAGCGCTGAAATCAGGTCCTGGTGTGCCTCGTAGAACGACTCGATCGTTCCCACATCCCGCCAGTAGAACCGGTCGCGTTCGGTCGACCCTGGCACCAGATTTCGGTTGAGATCGTAGACGCCAGCCAGACCGCGCGACACAAAATCAGGAACGATGTCACCACCCATGTCGTGATTGGAATCGCTGCGCTCACCGTCACGGATCACCGCGTCGATGAGCACGTCTGCGTCGAAGATGTAGTTGCCCATTGACGCCAGAACTTCGTGGGGGGAGTCAACAAGGCCAACCGGGTTCTGCGGTTTCTCATGGAAAGCGGCAATACGCGTCGAATCCTTCGCGTCTACCTCGATTACCCCAAACTGGTCGGCGAGGCCGATTGGCTGACGGATAGCGGCGACGGTGACTCCCAGGCCCGAGGCAACGTGTGCCTCAATCATTTGGCTGAAATCCATGCGGTAGACGTGGTCGGCACCGACCACCACAACAATGTCGGGCTTCTCGTCACGCAAGAGATTGAGGCTCTGCAGGATCGCATCTGCTGACCCGCTAAACCAGCGCTTGCCAAGCCGCTGTTGGGCTGGCACCGATGCCACGTAGGCGTCGAGGAGGCCAGACAAGCGCCAGGTTTGCGAAACATGGCGATCGAGACTGTGCGATTTGTACTGCGTGAGCACCACGATCTTCGTGAGTCCGGAGTTGATCAGGTTGCTAAGCGCGAAGTCGATGAGCCGGTAGCCACCGCCAAACGGCACCGCTGGCTTCGCTCGGTCCGCGGTGAGCGGCATCAGCCGCTTGCCTTCGCCCCCTGCGAGAACGATTCCGAAAATCTTCTGTGCGGCCATAAGGCAAGAGTAGGCGAGCCGGTGGTGCTGTACTAGTTTCTCAACCATGCGCGTAGATGTAATTAGCCGTGAATATCCGCCAGAGGTGTACGGCGGGGCCGGAGTGCACGTCGCCGAGTTGGTGCGAGCGCTGCGCCCGGACCTCGACGTAATCGTGCGCTGCTTCGGGATGCCTCGTGACGAACCAGACGTCTTCTCCTACCTGGTGCCCGCCGAGCTGTCCGGCGCAAACCCGTCGATCGCTACTCTCGGGGTCGATCTGCAAATTGCTCAGGACGTGGCCGGTGCGAATCTCGTACACTCCCATACTTGGTACGCGAATGCCGCGGGGATGCTCGCGTCGCAACTGCACGGGATTCCCCACGTCGTCACCGCTCACAGTCTTGAGCCGCTGCGGCCGTGGAAAGCCGAGCAACTGGGCGGCGGCTACCGCGTGTCACGCTGGATCGAGCGCTCGGCTTTCGCCGAGGCATCCGCGATCATCGCGGTCAGCGAAGGCATGAAGCGAGACATTATGCGCTCGTACCCGTTTCTCGACGAGGCGCGAGT
Source organism: Salinibacterium sp. (assembly GCA_025351795.1). Classification (GTDB taxonomy): domain Bacteria; phylum Actinomycetota; class Actinomycetes; order Actinomycetales; family Microbacteriaceae; genus Rhodoglobus. The sequence continues at coordinate 114,588 of JANXVG010000052.1, forward strand.
AACCGTCGTTCACAACGGAATCGATCTCGAGCGGTGGAAACCGGTCAACGACGACGAGATCGTGCGCGGCCTTGGCATCGACCCAACTCGGCCCTCCGTGGTGTTCGTCGGGCGCATTACGCGACAAAAGGGGCTGCCATACCTGCTCAAGGCTGCGGCGCTACTGCCCCACGATGTGCAACTCGTGCTGTGCGCCGGGGCACCAGACACGCCAGAGATTCTCGCAGAGGTCCAGGCGGGCGTCGCGGGGCTCCAGTCCGAGCGCTCCGGGGTGATCTGGCTCGATACACTCCTGAGCCATCACGAACTCGCCGCGGTGCTCAGCCAAGCCACCACGTTCGTCTGCCCATCGGTCTACGAACCCCTTGGTATCGTCAATCTTGAGGCTATGGCGTGCTCGACTCCGGTGGTTGGCACTGCGACGGGCGGCATCCCCGAGGTCATCGACGACGGTGTCACTGGGCGCCTGGTGCCCATCGACCAAGTGGGCGATGGCACTGGCACTCCTATCGACCCCGACAAGTTCATCGCTGATCTCGCTGCGACCCTGCGAGAAGTGGTGAGTGACCCGGAGCGCGCTCGGCGGATGGGGGCAGCTGGTCGGCGGCGCGCCGAGCGCGACTTCTCGTGGACCAGCATTGCCGACCGCACGCGAGCCATTTACGGATCGCTCACCTGACGGTGCCGTCTAGGCTGGAGGAATCATGGCTAGCGTTCTTCAGTTCACCGATGTCTCCGTCGTTCGCGCCGGCAACACCATCCTCAACTCTGTGTCCTGGTCGGTCGACTCCGACGAGCGTTGGGTAATTCTCGGACCGAACGGCGCCGGGAAGACGACTCTGCTGCAGGTCGCATCTGCATCGACCCACCCGACATCGGGCTCCGCGCGCATTCTTGACGACACGATCGGCAAGGTCGACGTTTTCGAGTTACGCCCGCGGATCGGATTCGCATCTACTGCACTTGCCAAACGTGTTCCCGCCAACGAGCGGGTGATCGACGTGGTGCTCACCGCAGCGTATTCGGTGACGGGCCGGTGGAATGAGACGTACGACGCTGTCGACGTGCGACGCGCCCAGCGGGTGCTCGCCGAGTGGAAACTTGAGTCGTTCGAGGAGCGACTGTTCGGAACGCTCAGCGATGGCGAGCAGAAGCGTGTGCAAATCGCTCGATCGGTCATGACCGATCCGGAGCTGCTGTTGCTGGATGAGCCGGCCGCGTCCCTCGATTTGGGAGCCCGTGAAGAACTCCTGCAACTGCTGGGCGGCTATGCCAGTGCGCCATCTGCGCCTGCGATTGTGATGGTCACCCATCACGTTGAAGAAATTCCTCAAGGTTTCACCCACGCGATGCTGTTGCGTGGGGGTGTGATCGAGGCAGCGGGCGAGATCGCCGAAGTGCTCACGGCTGAGAACTTGAGCGCAACCTTCGGACTCACGCTCGATGTCACCCACGACCATGGGCGATTTACCGCTAGGGCTGCGTAAGCGGTCAAAGACCGTCGCCTCTGGTAAGCTGTCAACTCGGCCGTGCTGCTTCTTCGACTAGGCCACACTGACTTTCTCCAGCCACACAACCCAAGGATTTGCGATGAAGACTGACACCCATCCCGACTACGCGCCTGTCGTGTTCCGTGACCTCGCGTCCGGCGTGTCGTTTCTCACCCGTTCCACGGTCTCGAGCGCGAAGACGATCGAGTGGGAAGACGGCAACACCTACCCGGTTATCGACGTCGAAATCTCGGCAGAGTCGCACCCGTTCTACACCGGCAAGCAGCGCATCATGGACTCGGCCGGCCGCGTCGAGAAGTTCAACTCGCGCTACAAGGGCTTCGGCAAATAGGCACTATTCGTTCATCGAGCCCGTCGAGAAATCGGCGGGGTCGATCGCGTTGACGGCTTAGTAACTCGGCCACCCGCCCCGGTCAGACACGAAGTCCGGGTTGTGGGTTCTGCGCATGTAGTCGGCAAAGTTCGCGTCTTGGTCGGCGCTCCACCCCACTTGGGAGATGTGCAGATCAGTCGCATCGATGGCAAGCTGTGCCGGGTAGCGCCTGACCATGGATTGCGCAACTCGGCCTGCTGCGACGGCATCGGCTCCGGCATCGTGTGCGTCTGTCAGGTCTACCCCGTAGACGAGTGCTGCAGCCTCTAATGTGCGCTTTCCCTTGCGATACCGATCGACCACCTTGTCGAGCACTAACGGGTCGATTATCGCAGCGGGAGTAGCCAGCGGGTCGAGTCCATACCTCGTGGCTTCGCGGTCGAGCAGGGTGAGGTCGTAGCACGCGTTGTAGATCGTGAGGGCCAGGCCACGAGCAAAGATATCCGACAGGGCAGCGATGATTTCACCGACTACTTCGACGGCTGGCCGGCCATCGCGACGTGCGCGCTCGGTCGTAATGCCGTGCACGGCGCTGGCCTGCTCGGGGATCTCGATCCCGGGATCTGCGAGCCAATCCCGACGTTCGATGACCTGGCCCGACGCCCCGATCACTCCGACGTGCGCAGAGACAATTCGACTGGTCTCTACGTCGATTCCGGTGGTCTCAAGGTCGAAAACGGCAAGAGTGTCAAACCACGGTGTACTCATGGATACAGGCTAGGCGACGCCTGCGACACCGCGCCGAGTGGCACACCGCACTAGGTTCGACCGCCCACAAAGTGCGTCGCGCCCACATGCAACCAGTAGAAGCTCTGGGTACCGAGCGTCAACTGCAGAGAACCGTCTTCACTGATGGTGGGGAACTGGCTGCCACCGAACAGGTCATAGGTAGTCGCACCCACAAAATCGGGAGCAGAAATTTCGACGGAGACGGGATTGTGGGCAAAGCTGAATACGCATAGTACCGTCTCGGGAGAATCGCCGAACTGACTACCCGATCCTTCGTACTCCCGCACGAACGCGAGAACCGATTCGTTGTTCGTGTCGAGAATTCGTAACGACCCCAGCCCGAAGGTGGGATGCCCCTTCCGCACGTGAATCACATTGCGAATCCAGTGCAGCAGAGATCGCGACTGGGCGAGTTGAGACTCCACGTTGATGAGGTTGTAGTTGTACACGAGTGACTGAACGACGGGCAGGTAGAGCTTGCCGGGGTCGGCGTGTGAGAACCCTGCATTGCGGTCAGGAGTCCACTGCATGGGCGTGCGCGACGAATCACGGTCGGGTAGCCAGATGTTGTCGCCCATACCGATTTCATCGCCGTAGTACAGGAATGGGCTGCCCTGGAGGGAGAACAGGAGCGCGTGGGCAAGTTCCAGTTCCGCGCGGGAGTTGTCGAGCAGCGGGGCGAGGCGGCGGCGAATGCCCACATTGGAGCGCATCCGTGGGTCGTAGGCATACCAGCCGTACATTGCCTGGCGATATTCTTCGCTCACCATCTCCAGGGTGAGTTCGTCGTGGTTGCGCAGGAAAACGCCCCAAGCCGCACCTGGCGGCACCTCGGTCGTCTCCTTCAGGAGACGCACGAGTTCCCCAGCCTGCTGCGAGCGAAGCGAATAGAAGATACGCGGCATAACGGGAAAGTCAAAAGCCATGTGACATTCGGGTTCTTCCTCGGTACCGAAGAATGACACGACCTCCTGCGGCCACTGGTTGGCCTCGGCGATGAGCACGCGACCGGGATACTCCTTATCGACAATCGCACGGATTTCCTTGATGAACTCGTGGGTTTTCGGTTCACCCTCACCATTACCGTCTTCGGATTCAAACAGGTAAGGAATCGCATCCAGGCGGATGCCGTCGACGCCCATATCGAGCCAGAACCGAACCGTGTCGATCGTCGCCTCGCGCACCGCCGGATTGTCGAAGTTGAGGTCGGGCTGGTGGGAGAAGAAACGGTGGAAGTAGAACTGGCGGCGCACCGGGTCGAACGCCCAGTTCGACTCCTCGGTGTCGACGAAGATGACCCGGATGTTGGGGTACTTCTGGTCGCTGTCACTCCACACGTAGTAGTCGCCGAACGGCCCGTGGGGGTCTAGCCTGGACTGCTGAAACCAGTCGTGGGCATCCGACGTGTGGTTGAGCGGGTAGTCCATGACGATGCGCATGTTGCGCTCGTGAGCTTTCGTGACAAGATCCTTAAACTCATCGACAGTGCCGAATTCGGGCAAAACACTCTTAAAGTCGGAAACGTCGTATCCGCCATCGCGCAGCGGGGAGGCGTAGATCGGCGGAATCCAGAGCGCGTCAACACCGAGCCACTGCAGGTAGTCGAGCTTGCCGACGAGTCCGGCGAGGTCGCCAGACCCGTCACCGTTGCTGTCGACGAACGAGCGCACCATCACCTCGTAGAACACGGCGCGCCGGTACCACTGGGTATCTAAGGTCAGCCCGGGCAACTGGATAGGCGCTGTAAAACTCACGAGGCTCCTTGATGATCAATTGTTCGAGTCTAGGACGCACCTGCAAGCGCTTGTTGACCCGGCGTCCCTAGACTGGTCGACGATGCCTGTCCACTCTCCCTATGCCGCGCTGCTCGCCGACGTGCCCGTTCGGCGGCACACCGTGTCGGTACTCGGCAGCGAAACCCACTACTGGGAGTACGGCCACGAGAACGCGCCTACGACGATGGTGGTGGCGCACGGATACCGGGGCGAACATCACGGACTCGAACCGGTGATCGCGCATCTCGGCGGAATCCGCGTTATCGGGCCCGACCTCCCGGGGTTCGGCGAATCTAGCCCGCTCACCGAGGTCGCGACGTCGATCGATGGGTATGCAGCCTGGCTCACCGCTTTCGTCGAGAAGCTGGGGCTCACGGGCACAGCGGTAATTTTTGGGCATTCATTCGGCACGATCGTGACATCCTTCGCCGTCGCCAACGGCCTAAAGACGCCGAAACTTATTCTGCTGAACCCGATCGCGGCGCCCGCTCTCGAGGGGCCAAGCGCGTTCGGCACTAAACTCACGGTCGCGTTTTACCGCACGGCCGGGGCGCTTCCCTCGCGGGTCGGCGCTTGGCTGCTACGCAACCCACTCGTGCCCTATTTCGTCAGCACGTCAATGATCCGCACGAAAAACAAGCCGCTCATCCGCTGGATCCACGACCAGCACGCCACCTATTTCGGCCGATTCTCCGACCGCGCTACGGTGATTGCGGGCTTCAACGCGTCTATCAGCTGCGACGTCAGCGACGTGGCGTCGCGCATCAGCGTGCCTACCCTGCTGATCGGCTCCGATGAAGACCCCATCACGACCGTCGCGGCACTAGAGCACGTGCAGTCGCTGTTTCCCCATGCCGAACTCACGATTCTGCACGGAGTCGGGCACCTCGTGCACTACGAGATGCCGCGCACGGCCGCTGCGCGTATCGTCGAGTTTCTGGGAGTCGGCCAGGTCGTCGACTCGGTGCATCCGTGAAGATCCTGTTCGACTGCCGATACGTGCGGTTTCCGCGCCACGACGGCATCAGTAGGTATTCGGCGAGTCTGGTCGAGGCGCTCAGCGCGCTGCATCCGGTCACGATGATGATCAGCGATGAGAGGCAACTCACGATGTTGCCCGATCTGCCGTGGGTCATGGGGCCGTCACCGACTGGCCCACTCGAGCCGTTCACCGGTGCACGCATCAACAAATTCGCCCCGGACATCGTCTTCAGTCCCATGCAGACGATTGGGCCGATCGGGCGAAAATTCGCGCTAGTGACGACCGTCCACGACCTGATCTACTACACGAATCGCACCCCCCCACGCAACATTCCAGGACCGGTTCGCCTGCTATGGCGCATCTATCACCTCACCTGGGCATTCCAACGCGCGCTGCTCAACCGAGCGGATGCCCACCTCGCCGATTCCGAGACAACGCGCGATCTGATGGTGCAGCATCGACTGTCGCGCCACCCAATCACGGTGGTGCTGCTCGGAACCGATCGGCCGCTTAAGCTCGCGTCTCGTACCAGGCCGCGTGGCAACACGCTCGTGTACATGGGCTCATTCATGTCGTACAAGAACGTTGACCAGCTTGTGCAGGGCATGGCCCTGCTACCCGGTTATCGGTTGCAGCTGATGAGCCGCCTGGATGGGGCCGAACGTGCCAGACTCGAGGGGATCGCACCTGCCGGTTCACTCGAGTTTCTCAACGGCGCAACAGACGAGGCGTACCAGAGCGCCCTTGCGAATGCGACCGCCCTGGTTACCGCATCGAAAGACGAAGGCTTCGGCCTGCCGCTCGTCGAGGCGATGGCGGTGGGCACGCCACTCGTCGTGAGCGACATCCCGATCTTCCGTGAGATCGGGGGAGACGTCGCGAGCTATTTTGAGCCGACTCCCGAGTCTTTCGCAACCGTGGTGAGGTCGCTCGAGGACCCGAAACTTTGGAAACGGCAGTCTGCGCTCGCGGTGCAACGTTCAGCACTCTTTGACTGGCAGATCGCGGCGTCGGCCTTGCTTGGGGTGCTCGAAGAAACCTACCTGGCGCGGTTACGAAACCGAAAGCACGACGGCTGACGTCAGTTCGACAAGGTGTGCGGGGGCGATCGGAAATACTGCCCGCGAGCTTCCTGCTGCGGCCCAGACCTCGTCGAGCTCGAGCAGGTCGGCATCGATGATCGTGCGGATGATTGACGCGTGCCCGAATGGTGGTACTCCGCCAATGCTGTAGCCGGTAATCGACTTGACCGATTTGGCATCCGCCATCGCGACGGTCACCCCGAGCGCCGCGGACACCCGACCCAAATCCACCCGATTAGGACCAGACACGAGCAGCAGCAGCGGCTCGTCGCCCGCGATGACCAAGAGGCTCTTGACGATCGCGGCCACCGGGCACCCGACGGCTGTGGCTGCATCGGCGGCGGTATGCGTCGACTCCGACATTTCTGTAACCTCGACCTCGACCTTGAGCAACGACGAGCGCTCGATGAAGCTCGCAACACTCATCGGATAACCCACTCGCGGCCTTCGACGGCGTTTTGTACCTCGAGCTCGTCGGTCGCACACTCGAGAGATTCGGTCTCGATCGGGTCGTCGAACGCGATGAGCTCAAGCGAACCGTCTGCGTGCCGGAAGCTGTGCACCGAGCCATTGCGAATCGACCCGTGGTGGCCAGCGGGATCCACGGCGTTGAGCACGGCGCGGATTACTCCGCCGTGACTCACCACCAAGACGCGCTCGCCCGGATGTGCATCCGCAATCGCAATGAGGGCTGGAACGACGCGAGCCGTCACGGCCTCACGCGTCTCCTGCCCGGGAATCGTATCTCGGTGGGTACGAAAGTCGGCACCGAACCGTGCGTCGATTTCCTCGTCGGAGAGGCCCTCCGCCGCACCATAGTTGCGCTCGACCAACGCTGCATCCGTTGTCGGCATGGGCAGTCCGGTGGCTACGGCGATGATGCTCGCGGTTTCGACAGCCCGAGACAGCGGGCTTGCGACGACAGCATCCCAGTCGCGGCCAGCGAGCAGGCGCCCGGTTGCAGCCGCCTGTCCTCGACCGGTGTCATTGAGCGGAATATCGGTGGAACCCTGAATTCGGCGAGCGAGATTCCAGTCAGTTTCTCCGTGGCGAACGAGGTACAGCTCCGTCATGGTCATCCCTTTCACGGGACGCCATGCCTAACCGACAAGTCGCCCGACGAGCGATACCAGTGTCTCCGACGTCCCGGCATCAATCTTAACAGCCGCTCTCGCATCACCCTTTGTGAAGCCACGGTTGATGACCACGATCGGCAGGCGGCGGCGGCTGGCCTGCTCGAGAAGCCGGATGCCGGAGTTGACCACGAGGGATGACCCCGCCACCAGCAGGGCATCAGCAGCAGTCACGAGTGCACTCGCTTCAGCGAACTTCTCTTTCGGCACGAACTCGCCAAAGAACACCACATCAGGTTTGAGAACACCACCGCACACACTGCAGGCGGGGATGACGAAGTTATCAACACCGATCACGTCGACGTCGCCGTCGGGCGAGAGCTGCACGTTCTCGGGAAGCTCAATCCACGGGTTGTCCGCCGTGATGCGCGAGGCAATATCCGCTCGCGCGAAGTACTGGCCGCAGGTAAGACAGCGCACGCGATCCATCGAACCGTGCAGGTCGACCACCCGCTGCGACCCGGCGCGCACATGCAAGCCGTCGACATTCTGGGTGACAATGCCGTTCACGACCCCAGCGAGCTCGAGTTCGACAAGCGCGGCGTGCCCCGCGTTCGGTCGCGCACTATCGAACCGCTTCCAGCCCAGGTGGCTTCCCGCCCAATACCGTCGGCGAT
>JANXVG010000067.1 GCA_025351795.1 Salinibacterium sp.
ATTCGAAGCCCAGATCGGCGTTCGCGCGCAGGGCGGCAACGCTCCCGATATCGCGATCTTCCCCCAGCCCGGTCTTCTCGCTGATCTCACGTCGCGACAATCGCCGGCGTTTCCAAGGCAACCGCATCCAGAGCGCTCTCCGGCAACGGGTACGTGTCAGTCGAGACCCGTGATCGCGTCGTTGCAGCGGCTGCCACGATCGGGTACGTCGTCTCCTCGACTGCGCAAAGCCTCGCAACGGGCCAGACCCGCGCTGTGGGCGTCGTCATCCCGTACATTAGCCGCTGGTATTTCGCGGAGGTGCTGGAGGGTATCGAGTCTGCGCTGCGTTCGGCGGGCTACGATCTCACCCTCTATCGACTCAGCCCCGATGCCGCACTACGCCGCCGCGTGTTCGAATACTTTCTCGTGCGCAAGGCGGTCGATGCCGTCATCGCGGTCGGAATCGAGCTAACCACGCGTGAAATAGCGATCCTGAGCACGGTCGGTAAGCCGATCGCGGGGGTTGGCGGGGCGATCTCCGGCATCCCGACCCTCAGTATCGACGACGTCGAGGCCGCGCGGCTCGCAACCGAGCACCTGATCAGCCTGGGCCATTCGCGCATCATGCATCTCGGGGGTGACCAGGAGCACGAGATGGACTTTCACGTACACTCCCAACGCCTAGCTGGTTTTCTGAAGGCGCTCAATGCCGCCGGCATCGACGAAGCCGATACATTTCGAACGACCGCCCTGAGCATCCAAGGCGGTTATGCGGTCGCGCGTGCGGTGCTCGCCGACCCTAGGTCACGACCAACAGCAATCGTCGCGGGATGTGACGAAGTGGCAATCGGCACCATAATCGCCGCCCGGCAACTCGGCATCCAGGTTCCCTCGCAACTGTCCATCGTCGGCATCGATGGCCACGATCTGGCCGAGATGTTCGGACTCACGACCCTCGCTCAGCACCCGAAGGCGCAAGGTGTGCTCGCTGTGGAACTTCTCCTGTCTGAGCTCGCCGAGCCGGGGTCACGCATCGAGGCCGGCTGGCACGCGTACCCAGTAACGCTCGACGTACGCACGAGCACCACAGCACCACCGGCAGAGCACTGAGCCGCCCGTGATCGACGGGTCATCGGCATGCCGTGGGGTCGCCCAACCGGGACTCGACCTGATGCCCCGTCTCGGACACGGGCAGCACATCGGTGCAGCAGTGAGGGCAAGCCCCCGTCACAGGAGCTTGCCCTCGCAACACCGATTTCTAATTCTTCGGAGAAATCACGTTCGGTCGTGACCTACGCCACACGTGAGAAACCCGGTACGGGCCGAGATTACTTGAGGGTGACGGTGGCGCCAGCTTCTTCAAGCTGGGCCTTCGCCTTTTCTGCGGTCTCTTTGTTCGCACCTTCGAGCACAACGCCTGGCGCGCCGTCAACCAGTGCCTTCGCCTCGCCAAGGCCGAGGCTGGTGAGGGTGCGCACCTCCTTGATGACCTGAATCTTCTTCTCGCCAGCGGCCTCGAGAATCACGTCAAACGTGTCTTTCTCTTCAACCTCTTCAGCGGGAGCAGCTGCTCCGCCGCCCGCGGCCGCGACGGCAACCGGTGCAGCAGCGGTGACCTCGAAGACCTCTTCGAATTTCGTGACGAACTCACTGAGTTCAATGAGCGTGAGCTCCTTGAACGCTTCGATGAGCTGGTCGCTTGTCAGCTTTGCCATGATGTATCTCCTATGTTTCCTGGATGATTTTCCCGCGCCTACTGCGCGGAATCCTGCTTCTCGCGCAGCGCTTCGACCGTACGAACGGCCTTCGACAGCGGTGCGTTGAACAGATATGCAGCGCCGAAGAGCGAGGCCTTGGCTGCGCCGGCAAACTTCGCCAGCAGCACCTCCCTGGACTCGAGGTCGGCGAGCTTGGTAACTTCGTCAGCAGTAATCGGGTTTCCGTCGAAGAAACCGTTCTTCACTACGAGCGAAGGGTTGGCCTTGGCAAAGTCACGCAGAGCCTTCGCGACGGTGACAGTGTCACCGTGAACGAAAGCGATGGCGGTCGGGCCGAACAGGTCGTTGTCAAACGCACTGATTCCTGCCGCGTTGGCCGCAATCTTGGTAAGCGTGTTCTTCACCACGGCGTATGTTGCGTCTCCACTGAGGGTCTTGCGCAGCGTTTTGAGCTGAGCAACAGTGAGTCCGCGATACTCGGTCAGCACAACGGCATTCGAGGTACGGAACTTGTCCGTAAGCTCGGCAACCGACGCTTCCTTGTTCGCCATGGCACTCCTTGTAGTCGATATTCCGTTAACCAAAAAAACTCCGGCGCGGGCGCACGGAGCTCGAAATCCTTGAGGAAAACTACTTCACACACCTGCGCTGGTCTCCGCCCAGCTCCTGAGAGCTGTCGCGGACCTTCGGTACCGTATGCTCTCGCACACGACAAAACCAGCGGTCTTTGGCCTCAATCAGAGTACGGGATGCCTTCCGCAAGCGCAAACCGGGCTTACAACTCGGGCGTGACGGCCGGTTTCGATGCCCTTGGGCCGCGAGCCGTGGTCTTCGACGCCGGCTTGGGTGCGACCGGCTTGGGTGCGACCGGTGACTGGGCCAGCCGCTTCGGGGCAACGGGCTTCGAGCGAACAACGTTTTCGTCTCCTTGGCGCGCGCGCGCAGGTGCGACCGCTGTTGGTTTCTGGGCGGTTGTCTGTGCCGTGACGGGCGCCGGGATGATGGGTTTCTTGTGTGTTGCCGGTGAGGCCTCTGCGACCGGCTCAGGGGCCACGGCATCGGGTGCTGTGGCATCGAGAGTGGCATCCGCTGCCGCGCGCCTCCGAGACAGCACCAATAGTGACACGATCACGAGACCAATAGCGGCACCGAGAGTGATACTCCCGACGATAAGTCCCTGATTCGGTTCAGAGTCGACGGTAGGTGTGTGCGGCGCGGCGACAAGTCTCTCTTGATAGGTCACGACTGGGGTGCTGGTCGCAACCCCCGAAGTGCCAGCAGACAGCGCAACGAGGCTGGTGCCGGTGAGCGTGAACCACGCCGAAGTGACATCGTCACGGATGACAGCCGCATCGCCCGGGACAACAAGGAGCGCCGTGCCCAGTGCCACCGCCCGCTCGAAGCTGGCCAACTCGGGTTCGATCGTCGCATCATTGACCGAGATTGTGGCGAACCCGACTACGTGCTTGTTGACCGAGATAGTAGTCACCCACTGATTGAGCCGCTGCACCGGGTGATCGGTGGCAGTACCAGCGGAAAACCCGTCGGTCCAGCGCCACACCCGGCTGATCGGGCCCGCGGTTGTCGTGGCATCGAAGTTGATGCCTGTGCCCTTACTGCCGACGCCAAAGACATCGTTAAGTTGAGCCACGAGCCCGTCTTTCGCGGTGGTGTACGCGACTACCTCAGCGGGAATCGAACCCTGTGACGCAATCGCCGCTTGCGCACCAGAGAGAAGCGCAACCGTCGCGATCACGGCGGCCGCGGCCGCGGCCGCGAGCCTAGACATGGTTTCGCCAGCTGTGCGCGGGCGCGTAGCCCAGAATTCGCCGGGCCTTGTCAATTGAGAGGAGGGTGTCGTTGAGACCCAAATCACGAGTGACCGGTACGCCCGGGAAAACCTCGGCAACGAGTTCGGCATTCGGCCGGGTCATAACCGTGTCTGGCGAGGCAATGATGAACCGGTCGAAGCCTGGCGAGCGAACCTCAAGGGCACGCACCACGGCCTGTGCTCCATCCCGCGCGTCGATGTAGCCCCAGGCGTTCCATTTACGCAGCGATGCATCTGCATCGAAGCTCGGGAATTCAGCGTAATCCTCGACCACCATCACGTTCGAGAATCTCAGGGCGGTGATGCTGAGCTCCGGGTTCCAGCGAACGAGCTTTTTCGCAAGCTCTTCCTCTAAGTGCTTAACGACCGCGTAAACGGATTCTGGGCGAGAGTCGTACTCTTCGTCGAGTGGGAAGTACGGGGGCGGCGAATCGAACGGAATACCGAGTAGGGTCTCACTCGACGCGTAAACGATCGTATTGATACCGACTCGACGCGCAGCCTGAAACACGTTGAACGTCGCGCTCATGTTGTTGTGGAAGGTAGCTGAATCAGCTACCAGACCACCAGCCGGAATCGCCGCGAGGTGCACGACAGCGTCAAAACCGTCGATCCGGTCGTTGATACCGCTTAGGGCGTCGACGGTCTGGCCATAATCGGTGAAGTCGACGCGAGTAAAACCTGGGCCGCGTTCGCCCGCAGTATCCAGATTCATCACGCGATGCCCCGCGGCACTGAGGCCAACAACCACCGCCTGGCCCAGCTTGCCGCTCCCACCAGTGACAGCGACCCTCAGTGCTGAGTTACGTGTTCGTGCATCCCGTAGCGCCATTCGCTCAGTCTGGCAGCTTCAGCTGTGCACGAGCGGCAACAGCACGCGAAAGACCGTGTGGCCGGGGGTACTCGCGACCGCCGTTTCTCCCCCGTGTGCTTCCACGACGGAGCTGACGATCGCGAGCCCGAGGCCGGTACTCCCCGCCGAACGCGAACGTGAGCCGTCACCGCGCACGAACCGCTCGAATACTGAGTCGATGAGCGCGGGATCGATGCCAGCGCCGTTGTCGGTCACCTCGATGAGCGCCCGGTCGCCGGCAGCACGAACGGATGCCGTCACCGTCGTTCCAGCGGCGGTGTGCACGCGTGCGTTGGCGAGCAGGTTCGCCACAACCTGGTGCAGCCTGGCCGAATCACCAACGGCGAGGACGGGCACGTCGGCGAGGTCCACTGTCCACTCGTGATCGGGGCCAGCGACTCGCGCATCAGCGACCGCGTTTGACACCAAGTTGGTCAGGTCGACATCCTGTTTCTCGAGCTCCCGGCCTTCATCGAGTCGCGCGAGCAGGAGCAGATCTTCGACGAGACTCGTCATGCGCACAGCTTCGGACTCTACGCGGCCCATCGCGTGCACGATGTCGGCCGGCAGCTCATAACCGCCGCGGCGCGTGAGTTCCGCGTAGCCGCGAATGGAGGCGAGCGGAGTTCGAAGTTCGTGGCTCGCGTCAGCGACGAAGGTGCGCACCTTTTTTTCGCTCGCTTGGCGGGCGGCCAGTGCTGCCGCGATATGGCCGAGCATGGTGTTGAGGGCGGCTCCCACGCGACCGACCTCGGTATGGGGGTCGGCGTCGATCACGTCGACACGCACCGCGAGCGCGACATTCCCGCGTTCTAAAGGAAGTTCAGAGACGGTGGTCGCCGTCTTCACGACACGCTCGAGCGGTCGCAGAGCCAGCCGTACCGTGAACGAAGCCGCAAAGGCGGCCGCGATGAGTCCGATGAGACTCACAATTGCCACCACGAGAGCGAGTTGAAGCACCGTAGCGTTTACCCCGATGAGCGGGAGACCGATGAGTAGGCGATTGCGATTGCTCGACTCGACCACGGCGACACGGTATTCACCGAGGTCAGCGCCGAGTTCGACGGTGCGTGGCCTCCCGTCGGGTGGCAGGGCTGCGAGCATAGTCGCCTGCGCGAGTGTGAGGGGGGTCGGTGAACCCGTTCGATCGAGCACGGCACCGCTGAATAGTTGACCGCCACTGATGATGGCACCGAGCGTGCCCTCCGATTGCCCCGGTAGTGCAAGAAATCCGGCGGCCGGTGGCGGTCCGCCGTCCCCGCCAGCGCGGCCACCACCGATCGCCTCCTGTGAACGAGTCGTCGATTTCGTGACCTGGGCGTCGAGGCGGTCAATCAGGTACCCCCGTAGGGTCAGGATGCTCACAGCCCCGATGACGATCGCCACGATCGCCAGCAATGCGACGACCGCGAGCACCAACCTGCGACGCAGGGTCCAGCGCGGCCTGATCATCCGGCCGGCTTCAGCACGTAGCCGAAGCCGCGCACCGTGTGGATCATCGGCTCCCCGAGCGAGTCGATCTTCTTCCGCAAGTACGAAATGTAGATCTCAACAACGCTCGAACGCCCCCCGAAGTCGTAGCTCCAGACCCGGTCGAGAATCTGAGAGCGGCTGAGAACGCGACGAGGGTTGCGCATGAGAAACCGCAGAAGCTCGAACTCGGTAGCAGTGAGCTCCACGATCGTGTCGCCGCGCCGCACCTCGTAGCTATCCTCATCGAGCGAAAGATCCCCAACCTCGATGTAGGAACTTTGCGCATCAGAGACGGTATGAGTCGATCGACGGATGAGACCGCGCAGGCGCGCAACAAGTTCTTCGAGGGAAAACGGCTTCGTCACGTAGTCGTCGCCGCCCACCGTGAGGCCGGCAATGCGGTCGTCGAGTGCGTCTTTCGCCGTGAGGAACAGGATGGGCGTCTGATCGCCGGATGCACGCAGACGCTGAAGCACCGTGAGCCCATCAATGTCCGGCAACATGACGTCGAGCACGATGACGTCTGGCCGGAAGTCTCGCACCGTCGCGATCGCCTTGTGCCCGTCAGCAGCAATGCGAACATCCCAGCCCTCGTAACGCAAAGCCATCGAGAGCAGGTCGGTAAGCGATTCCTCGTCGTCTACCACGACCGCGCGTATGGAGCTACCGTCAGCACGGCTCAGGCGTGGCTGTACCGCGGTTGCGGGAAGGTGATGGGATGCAGCGGCTTTTGTGCTCATAATTCCCAGTATTCGGGTTTTTCTATGAAATTGCCGTGACAGGAAACACACAGGTTGGGGATAGCGCTCACATAGCCACTGTTTCTAAGGTCGTCGCATCAGCTTGGGAAGTGCACATCTTTAAGGAGCACAATGTTTGGCACATATCTCGCCCGCGAACTTTTTCATCGTCGCAAACAGACCATCATCGTGGCGATCGGGCTCGCCATCGCCATCGCTCTGGTCATTGTCGTCAACTCGGTCTCCGCCGGGGTGCGGGATGCGCAAGCGACGGCCTTGCAGTCCGTGTACGGTGTTGGCACAGCGGTGACAATCACCCAGCCCCCTGCGGTTCCGGTCGCCGGAACCACCCAGCGTGGCCCCGGATTCGACTTCGGAGCGGGCGCGGGTAACACGGCAGACGGCTCGACAACCATCCGCCAGAGTCGGCTCGTCACTGGCCGTGGGTCGACGGCCTTTGACGCGACTGCCTTGGCGACCGCCCAAGCTGTCAGCGGAGTGGCGCAGGCCACCGCCACCCTCGCGCTCAACAACGTGAGCTTCTCGGGAACCCTGCCCACCGGTGGCCAACGGCAGGCACCCAACGCCGGCGCCCCCACCACGGGAGGGTCTGACGGCGCGGGTGGCAGTTCGTTCAGTGTCGACACCTTCTCGGTAGAAGGTGTCGACGTCGCGGGCGCAGCGGTCGGCCCACTCACGGCAACGACTCTGATAGACGGTCGCACGCTCGCCGCATCCGACCTCGGTAAGAATGTGGTGGTCATCGATAAGTCATACGCTACGAGTGCGACCCTTGCCGTCGGCGGCACCCTCGCAATCGCGGGCACCAACTTCACGGTCATCGGAATCGTCGGATCGACGTCATCCGATGCCGCGACCGCGTCCAACACGTATATTCCGCTCGATGTGGCACAGTCGCTTTCGACCCTGCCGGGTAAGGTCACGAGTATCTACGTAAAAGCGACCTCAGCATCATCCGTTGGAGACCTGAAAACCGCGCTTGAGAAGGCGTTGCCAAATTCCACAGTCAGCACCCAAGCCGACCTCGCATCGACCGTCTCTGGTTCGCTCTCGACAGCATCAGACCTCGTCTCGAACCTGGGCACCTGGCTCTCCGTGATCGTGCTCGCAGCGGCATTCCTGCTCGCGATCCTGTTCACAATCTCGGGTGTCGGGCGTCGCACACGTGAATTTGGAACTCTGAAGGCCATCGGCTGGAGCAACGGACGAATCGTTCGACAGGTCGCGGGTGAATCGCTGGTGCACGGAATCATCGGTGGCATCATCGGCATCGCAGTAGGGCTGATCGGTGTCGTGATCGTCAACGTGGTTGCGCCCACCCTCACCGCGAGTGCGGCGGCAGCCAAGCGAACCGGCTTAGGCGGAGCGGGCGGTGGCCCCGGAGATGGATCCGCACCTGGATTCGGACAACGAACAGCTCAAGCGGCCAGTACGACCAACATCACCCTCCACGCCCCGCTGACCCTCTCGATCATCCTGATCGCGGTTGGCCTCGCGATTCTTGGCGGATTGCTCGCTGGAGCAATTGGGGGGTGGCGCGCAGCGCGCCTGCGTCCCGCCGAAGCGCTTCGCAGCGTTGCCTGACCCGAACCCCTCCAAGGAGACACACATGTACGAATTGACGAACGTTACGAAGAACTACACCCAGTCGAAGCGAAAGGTTGTGGCACTCAACGATGTCACGTTGAGCATCCCGAAGGGGCAGTCCGTCGCGATCCAGGGGCCGACGGGTGGAGGAAAGTCAACGCTGCTGCACCTGCTCGGCGCTCTCGAGAGGCCCACGAGCGGAACGGTCACCCTCGGGGAAGATGAGCTCGCTGCCCTGGGTGACTCCCGCCTCGCTCGAATCCGCGCCAAGGAGATCGGTTTCGTGTTTCAGGGGTTCAACCTGATTCCTACCCTGTCTGCGCAGGAGAACGTCGAGACGGCACTTGCACCGCTCGGCCTGCCGACACGCGAACGGCGTGAACGAGCAGTTGCGGCTCTGGAAAACCTAGGCCTCGGCGACCGAGCAACGCACTTGCCTTTCGAGTTGTCTGGCGGCCAGCAACAGCGGGTCGCGATCGCTCGCGCCTTGGTGAAAGATCCGGAAGTGCTTCTCGCGGATGAGCCGACGGGCAACCTCGATGAGCAGACACGCGATGAGATCATGGACCTACTCGAGGGCCTCTGGCGAGAAAAGGGCCTCACGCTCATCGTCGTCACCCACGACACCGCCGTAGCGAAGCGCGCACAGCGTCGCCTCCACATCAAGCAAGGGAAAGTGACCGAACGCTAGAGAGTCACGGCCATCGGGTTCCAGCCCTCTGGCACGGGAGAACTCGATGCAACGGTGCGGGCGACCGCAACCCAGTCGCCAGACGCCGTGGCATCCGTGTTTGCGACCACGATGTCGAGAATGTGATAGCCGAGTTCGCCCGAAGCCCGCTCGGGCAGGTCTGCGACCAGACCATGCATTGGCAACAGAGCGGCGTATTCCGCTGCACGCTCGATGTTGCGGAACCCGATTCTGGCACGTCGGCGAGCGCGCCGTCGAGATCGCTCGCCACTGCAGCTCGCACCGAATATAGCTAAACGGACAGCTGCGGGTTTTTCACCGGGAGATCCTCGTCGAATTACGCAGATACCCAGTTACCTTATGAAAGCGCTCCCAGGATGCCCCATTCGATGCCTCGCCGAGAGACTGCTTACCGCATCCGCTGACTCGTGATTGACTGTGCTCACGATGACCATGCAGCCGACTCTCGCCCTCTGGGACTCACCGCAACTCAGTCATCGTGAGCGCATTGTCGCGTACTCGGAAGACCGGGTCGCTTGGCTGCGTGCGCGCAGTCGCGGCGTGACGGCAACGGATGTCGCGCGCCTCACCGGCCCGCGAGCCCTTCAGTCGCTCGCCATCGAGAAGCTCTCTGGCACCGGGTTCGGCGGCAATGCGTACACTGACCACGGGCGGGCGCGCGAACCCGAAATCGCTCGTTGGGTGCGCACCAACCACCGCATCGAGCCAAACTCCGCGCTGTTCCACGCGGTCGGTGAGCCGCGTCATCTCGCCACGCCTGACGGAGTCGCCGTGGTGGATGGCAGTCTCGTTCTCGCCGAAATCAAGACGACGGTGTCGGCTTGGCGCACGATCCCACGCTCCTACCTCCGTCAGGTGTGGTGGCAGCAATACGTTCTCGGCGCCGAGCGCACTTTATTCGCGTGGGAACACCATGTCGACTTTGTTCCGACGAACCCCGAGCCCGAATGGCGCTGGATCGACCGCGATGACAACGAAATCCACGTGCTCATCGGCTTGGCCGACCGACTGCTCGACCTGCTCAGAAACTGATCGCTGGGTCGCGCTCATGCGGCTGTGACTCATGTACGCGAATGGCACGGATCGCGAACGCGCATACAACCAGGCAGCCGCAGCCGGCCGTGTGTATGCGGAAGACGAAGCTGCACTTCTGGTTGGGGCCGCATCCTCAGAGGCGCAGCTCGAGACGATGGTCTCTCGACGCGTTGACGGCGAACCCCGTGAGGTCGTCGTGGGCTGGGCGGAGTTCGCTCGCCTGCACATCGCCGTCGACCCCGGAGTCTTCGTGCCACGCCGACGCACCGAGCTTGTGGTGTTGAGGGCCATGAGGCTCGCCGCACCAGGGTCTATCGTGCTCGACCTGTGCTGCGGTTCTAGCGCGCTCGACGAGGTTATGCTCGCGGGCGTTCCCGGCGTCGAGTTGTACGCAGCAGATCTCGACCCAGTCGCGGTTCGCAACGCTCGCCGCACCCTCGAGCCGCTCGGCGGAGTGGTGCTCGAGGGAGACCTGTCTGAGCCGCTCCCTGACACCCTCCGCGAACGGATCGATGTCGTCATGTGCAACACCCCTTACGTGCCGAGCGGCGAGATCGAGTGGCTGCCAGCCGAGGCGCGACTGTACGAGGCGCGGATGGCGCTCGATGGTGGTTCTGACGGGCTCGATATCCAGCGGCGCGTTGTCGAGCAGGCGCCGCGCTGGCTGGCGCCGGGCGGTTCGCTCCTCGTCGAGGCCACCCAGCGCCAGGCGCCCACCACGGCGCAGCTCTTCGCGAGCTCCGGCCTGGCGTCGCACATAGTGCACTCGAAGAAGCGCGGCGCCACCATCGTGATCGGCACGCGGCCCCTCGACTGAAGCTGATCGAAGGTGACGCGGGTCGCGGTTGACCGGCAGCGACAGTCGAAGGCCCAATCGACCGGCCTCGACCAGCCTCGACTACAGCTTTTCGATGGGCGCGATCTTGATCAGAAGACGCTTGCGGCCAGCCGTCTCAAACTGCACCTCTGCAACACTCTTTGGCCCCTCGCCCGTGACAACCGTCACCCGGCCATCGCCGAAATCAGCGTGACGGATGCGGTCGCCGGCAACCAGTACAAGGTCGCCGTTGTCGCGTACCTTCCCGGTCACCAAGTTCGTCCATTCCGCCTTTACGCGCGGCGGGGCTGGTGGCAGCCCTCCTGGCTCGCGCGCGGCCGAGGCACCAAAGCCCCACGATGATCCGTCGCGGCGGGCATTGAGTGCTCGTGGCTGCGTTCCGCCGCGCGAGGTCGCCATGCCGGGTGACTGCTTCCAGTCGATGAGGTCAGCAGGAATCTCTTGTAGGTAGCGGCTCGGCATCGCGACGTTGACATCGCCAAACTGGGCGCGCGTCATGGCGAGAGAAACGAACAGTCGCCTGCGAGCGCGCGTGATGCCCACGTAGAAGAGTCGGCGCTCCTCAGCGGGTCCTCCCGGTTCGTTCGCGGACATCCGGTGCGGCAAGAGATCTTCCTCAACGCCGGTCAGAAAGACCGCCTCATACTCGAGGCCCTTCGCGGTGTGCAGTGTCATCAGCGAGACGGTGCCGCTCGAATCGTCGAGGTCGTCCGCGGCGGCTACCAGAGAGACTTCGGTGAGAAAGTCGATGAGGGTTCCCGTTGAGCTATTTTTCTGAAACTCCTTCGTCACCGCAACGAGTTCTTCGACGTTCTCGGCCCTGGCCTCATCCTGCGGGTCGCGGGATGCTCGCAAGGCGTCGATAAAGCCAGTCTTCTCGAGGAGCGTCGTGAGCACGTCCGCCGGCCGCGACGCGTCCCCGTCGAGGCCCACCTCGTCGAGGATGGCGGCCAGGCCGAGAACCGCCGCGGTGATCTTGGGGCCTAAGGCCAGTTCATCCGCCTTCCGCAGTGCCTCGCGCAGACTGATGTCATTGCGGTCGGCGTAGCTCTGAAGGGTCGCCTCGGTCACGCCCCCAATGCCCCGCCTCGGTACATTCAGGATGCGCCGCACGGCCATCGGATCAGCCGGATTCGCAACCGAAATGAGGTACGCCATCGCATCCTTGATCTCGGCTCGTTCGTAAAACTTCGTGCCGCCCAGAACCCGATACGGCAGGGCGGACCGAATGAAAATCTCTTCGAGTGCTCGCGTTTGCGCATTCGTGCGGTAGAACACCGCCATGTCTTTGTAGGCGACGCCCTGCTCGTGCATCACGGCGATCTCGTTCGCGACGAATTGCGCTTCGTCGTGGCCGGAGTAACCGGTAAACCCGGTGATCTTCTCGCCCGAGCCGATCGTCGTGAACAACTTCTTGTCCGTGCGATCAAAGTTGTTCGAAATCACCGCATTGGCCGCGTCGAGAATGTTCTGCGTCGAGCGGTAGTTCTGTTCGAGCAGAATCGTTTTCGAGTGCGGAAAGTCTCGCTCGAACTCGACGATGTTGCGGATGTCGGCTCCGCGAAACGCGTAGATCGACTGGTCGGAGTCGCCGACCACAGTGAGGGAAGCAGCATCCAGGTGACCACGCCCTTGCCGGTCGAGCGGCAGGTCGCCCTGAGTGACCGGCCTGGTGAGTTCGCGGATCAGCGCGTACTGCGCGTGGTTGGTGTCTTGGTATTCATCGACGAGAATATGCCGGAATCGCCGCCGGTAGAGCGCCGCAACCTGCGGAAACGCCCGAAACAGGTAGACCGTCTGACCGATCAGATCGTCAAAGTCGAACGCGTTAGCGCGGCGCAGATCCTGGGTGTATCGGCGGAAAATCTCCAGAAACATGATCTCGTTAGGGTCGCTGAAGTTCGCGCCACGTGCGTAACTCTCGACATCCTGCAGCTCGTTCTTCAGCTTCGAGATCTTGCCGCTTGCCTGCGAAACGGTGAACCCGAAGGTGTCAGCGTCGAGGTCCTTGATGATGCGCTTGATGAGCGCACGACTGTCAGCCGAGTCGTAAATCGTGAAGCTCTTGGCGAAGCCAAACTGCTCAGCCTCCCGCCGTAAAATGCGCACGCACGCGGAGTGAAACGTCGAGATCCACATGCCCTGGGCCTGCTCGAGCCCGACGAGTGCCTGCACCCGCTCGCGCATTTCTGCCGCCGCTTTGTTGGTGAACGTGATCGCCAGGATCTGGCTCGGCCACGCCTCTCGGCTCTGCAGCAGTCCCGCAATGCGCCTCGTGAGCACGCTCGTCTTACCGGATCCGGCGCCTGCCACGATCAGCAGCGATGGACCACGGTACTCCACAGCTTCACGTTGCTGTGGGTTGAGGCCGGCCAGCAAAGCATCGGCGACACTGCCGCCGGGTGGCTGCTCGGCGGGTTCGAATGGGTCGAGAACAAAGGTCATAGCGAAGCAATTCTAGGCGTGGGCACGGACCTGTCGGCCCGGCCCGCGTGCCGCTCGGCCCCTCCCGGCCCGCCTCCCGAGGTGTGCGCCGATACCGAATGAAGGAGATATCGATCGAAGCGGGCATCTGGTCAATAGAAGCTCCCGCATCCGCCGTCTTCTCCTTCATTTGGCGCCGACCGAACGCAACTACACCAGTCACGGATGCAGCCAGACCCCACAGCCCACCGCGCGCGATCCTGCAGCATGCACAAAATGGCCGCGGCCATCCGCCGACGAGGAGGACTTGCCGCCACTTTCGAACTGTATGCAGACGGTTTCAGCCGGCAGCAGCTGCACGCGGCCGTCGCGAACCGCCAGGTGATTCGAGTTCGCCAGGGCTGGTATACGACCGTCGATACTCACCCGCTGCTCATCCAGGGCGCTCGAGTCGGGGGACAGGTCACCTGTTTGTCGGGACTCTCACTGCATGGCGTGTGGACGTATCCCACGAGCGACTTGCACGTGTCAGTGCCACCACAGGCGTGTCGACTTCGGGTGAAAGACGACATGCGAGAACGGTTGGCTGATCTGCGCAGACCCCTCGTTCGAACCCACTGGACCGCATCCATTGCGGCCACTGCAGCAGCCGTGACCACCGCGGTGGCCACGACGTCAGCCGTAGCATCGACCGTCGCCTCCAGAAGTCGTCTCATGCTCGACCCGATCGCTTGCCTTGAGGACGCGATCGGGTGCCAAAACCCCGAATCGCTGACGGCGGCGGGTGACTCGCTGCTCCACACCATGCCGCACCTGGCTGCCGCCTGGGCGCAACTGGCTGCGCGCAGCATCCGGGCTCATCGCGGTTACCTCCAGCACATCGATGGCGTGTGCGAGTCAGGAACGGAGTCGCTCGTGTGGTTTCGGTTGCGACCTTTCCGGTTGTCGATTGTCCGCCAGGTGCGGATCGACGGTGTCGGTCGCGTCGACTTTCTGGTCGGCCAACGGTTGGTTGTCGAAGCGGATGGCGCCGAATACCACACAGATCCAATTCAGTTCGAACGCGATCGGCATCGCGATGCAGTCCTCAGCCGGCTCGGATATCGCGTGCTCAGGTTCAGCTATAGACAGATCATGTTCAACTGGCCCGAGGTGGAAACCGCGATACTCAGTGCGGTCTTCCGGGGTGACCACCACTAGCGAGGTGGAGTAGTGCGCACTGGTGTTTTGCGCCAAATGAAGGAGAACTTCGGTTGCTGCCCGGTTTCCCTGCCAGCCAGCACCCTCGTTCGCGCAATCTCCTTCATTTGGCACACAGGAGGTGCCGACGGACGGCCGACGGACCGCCGGTGCACCGCGCGCGCCTTGGGCCAGCACTGCAGCGGCACGCGGGGATGGCGCTGCCGCAGACTCAGGGGCCTGCGAGAGCCTCGACCACGAGATCGGGCTGGTCGGCGAACACGCCGTCGACGCCCGCGGTGAGCACGAGCCGATACTCGTCGAGCCAGTCGCCAAGATCCCCCGGCGACATACCGCGCCGAAAGTTTTCCGCGAGGAAGGCGTTCTCGGCACGCAGGGTCCAGACGTAGACCGCGAGCCCCGCGGCGTGGGCGCGGTCAACGACGTCAGTGACGCCGACCACCGAGCCCGCGGCATCCGCGCGGAGAAGCAGCGACTTGTCGACGCTCACACCGTCGACGGCGTGCGCCAGTCGCGCGAGGCCGGCATCCGTGAGCTGCGCGGAGTACGGCGTCGCGGCGTCGCCAAACCGAGCAACGAGGTCGGCTGCCGATCCGCTCGCTTCCACGAGATATACCAGCCGGCCAGGCACCCCGCGCGCGCGAACCTTGCCAAGCACGGTCTGCTCAAAGCACTCGACGATGAGGTTGTCAGCGGTCGCCCACGGCATTATCTCGGCGGCGAACAACTCGTCGAGCGGCAGCCCGATGGACTCGAAGTAGCTGGCGTGCTTAAGCTCCGCGACCATCACGAGCTGGCGGCCGTGTCGCGCGGTTGCCTCATCAATAATCGCGATCAGGTCGCTCAGACGCACTATGCCTTCGGTGCCGTCGAAGGTCGCGCTGTGCGGACGCAGCGTCGGCAGGCGTTCCCTCGCACGCAGGGTGGAGAGTTCGTTCCACGTGAAGTCCTCGGTGAACCACCCCGTTAATGGGCAGCCGTCGATGGTCTTCGTGACCCTGCGCAGAGCGAACTCCGGATGCTGTGCCACATCCGTTGTTCCCGAAATCTCGTTCTCGTGCCTGAGCACGAGCACGCCGTCCTTCGTGGCCACAATGTCGGGCTCCACCGCATCCGCACCGAGGGCGAAGGCCAGCTGATACGCCGACCGGGTGTGCTCTGGACGATACCCGCTCGCGCCACGATGGCCGATGACGAGAGGCCGACCGGAGATAGTCACCCATCAAGCGTATGGCCGACGCGCCCCGGTACCATTTCTCCATGGCCACCTGTTCGAACTGCGCAAGCACGCTCGACCCTGCGTGGAGATTCTGCATCTTCTGCGGCACCCCGGTGATCCCAGCGGCCATCCGCCCGGATGCCGCGGCTAGTGCCACGAAGACCGGCCCCGCGCTGCCTACCACCCTCTCGATTCTCGCGATCATCTTTGGGATCCTCATCGGCGTCGCGACCATCGTGTTTCTCGTGTCCCGTGCGCACTGAACTCGACTGGCGCGAGCCGACCAGCGCCATCCCGCTGCGGTGGGGCACCTACCGCGGCCGACGCCTTGCGGGGTTGGTGTTCATCGTGAGTGGACTGCTCGGGCTACAGGGAGCCAACCCGCACATCCTCTACCTCTTGCTTTTGGGCACGACTTTCCACACCGTCGGATGGGCAATCATGCCCTCACAGGGCTGGCGTCGGCTACTCGTTGCTGCCCCCAATATCGCCGTCATCTGGCTGCTACTTACCGGACCTCAATCGGTGTGGATGCTCACCGTGCCGTATTTGTCCTGGTTGCTTGTGCGGCAGCGACCGCTGCGCAGTTACCTTTCGTTCGTGTTTGTTCTCATCGGCGGGATCACCCTCCCGCAGTTTTTTCAGGAATACTCGGCAATGCCGTGGGCGCTTTTGATCTCGGCGGCGGTGCTCACGGCATCCGCCTGGGTCGCTCGCTACCTCGCCGCCACCGTAAAAACACCCAGCGTATTCGCGGAGGCGATCGGCTAGCGTAGTCACCAGCACAGAAGGAGACGCTGACCATGGCCTCGTCAAACCCCGCTTTCCGCAGCCCCGCATTCGGGCCGGCGCCCGCACGAACGGGTCAGTTGCAGCAGACCCTCACGGCCGAGCAACTCGACCAGTTGTACGGGCGTCCATCAGCGGGGCCCGTTGAGACCGACCGCATGAGTTACGACGACGTGATCGTAAAGACGCTCATGACTCTCGGCGTACTGCTCGTCGGGGCGGTAATCGGGTTCTTCTACCCCGTGCTCTACATCCCCTTCATCTTCGTCGGGCTCGGGCTCGCTCTCGTTAACATCTTCAAGAAACAGCCGTCTGCCCCGCTCGTTCTCGCGTACGGGTTCGCGGAGGGCATTTTTGTCGGGGGGCTCTCCCGCGTCATCGAGTCTCTCTATTCGGGAATCATTTACCAGGCTCTGATCGGCACGGCGGTCGTCTTCGGGGTGACGCTCGCCCTCTTTGCGAGCGGCAAGATCCGCGCCTCGAAGCGGGCCACGAAGGTCTTCCTGATCGCAGGCATTTCCTACGCGATTTTCTCCATGGTCAACCTCGTTCTCCAGCTCACCGGCGTGAACCAAGACGCTTGGGGTGTGTACGGTGCTCACATCTTCGGTGTGCCGATTGGCCTCATCATCGGCCCGCTCGCGATCATCATGGCTGCCTATTCGCTCGTGCTCGACTTCACCTCCATCAAGCAGGGCATCGCGCAGGGCGCTCCGCGCTCATGGGGATGGCGTGCCGCGTTCGGTCTTGTGGTGACGATCGTCTGGCTCTACGTCGAGATCCTGCGACTGATTGCGATCTTCCGCGGCAACTGAACTCGTGTGCACTACGAGCTGAGCGCGCCAGCTACTCCCACTCGATCGTGCCAGGCGGCTTCGACGTCACGTCGAGCACAACCCGGTTGACTCCTGCCACCTCGTTGGTGATGCGGTTCGAGATGAGCGCGAGCACGTCGTAGGGCAAGCGCGTCCAGTCGGCTGTCATGGCGTCTTCAGACGAGACCGGGCGCAGCACGATCGGGTGCCCATAGGTTCGTCCGTCGCCCTGCACGCCCACGGAGCGCACATCGGCGAGCAGCACAACCGGGCACTGCCAGATGGAGTCGTCAAGACCAGCGGCAGTGAGCTCGGCTCGCACGATCGCGTCGGCTGCGCGCAAGAGCTCAAGGCGATCACGGGTGACCTCCCCGACGATCCGGATGCCGAGGCCTGGGCCCGGAAACGGCTGGCGGCCGACGATAACCTCGGGCAGGCCGAGCTCGCGACCGATCGCGCGCACCTCGTCTTTGAATAGGGTGCGGAGCGGCTCGACGAGCGCGAACTGCAGGTCTTCGGGTAGTCCGCCGACGTTGTGGTGGCTCTTGATATTGGCGGTGCCCGTGCCCCCTCCAGACTCGACGACATCCGGATAAAGCGTGCCCTGCACGAGAAACTCGATCGGCTCATCACCGGAGGCCGCCTCTGCCACCAACGCGGAAGCTGCTTCCTCGAACGCCCGAATGAATTCGCGGCCGATGATCTTGCGCTTCTGTTCCGGGTCGGTGACGCCGGCGAGCGCATCGAGAAACTGGTCGACGGCATCCACGGTTACGAGCCGCACGCCAGTGGACGCGACGTAGTCCTCCTCGACCTGACGGCGCTCATCCTGGCGAAGCAGACCATGATCGACGAAAATACAGACCAGCTGATTGCCGACCGCCTTGTGTACGATCGCCGCGGCCACAGCGGAATCGACACCGCCAGATAGTCCGCAGATTACGCGGCTGGTGCCGACTTGCTCGCGAATCCGAGAAACCTGGTCGGCAATCACGTTGCCGCTGTTCCAGTCGGCGGGAATACCCGCGGCGGTGTGCAGGAAGTTCTCGAGCACGCGCTGCCCAAACTCTGAGTGCTTCACTTCGGGATGCCACTGCACTCCGTACAGGCGACGCTCATCACTCGCAAACGCGGCCACCGGTGTCGATGCACTCGAGGCGAGCACGGTGAACCCGTCGGGTGCTTTAGACACGGAGTCCCCGTGGCTCATCCACGTGGTCTGGGCGAGAGGCTGGCCACCGAGAAGAGTGCTGTCAGTACTCGTGAGAGCGATATCTGTCGCCCCATATTCACGAAGACCGGTATTGGCGACCTCGCCGCCCAGTTGCTGGGCCATGACCTGGAAGCCGTAGCAAATGCCGAGCACTGGCACGCCAAGCGCCAGGATACCCGGGTCGAGCGTCGGCGAACCGGCATCGTAGACACTGGCAGGTCCGCCGCTGAGCACGATGCCGCCCGGGTGCTTCGCCGCGACCTCAGCCGCGGTTATCGTGTGCGGCACGATCTCGGAGTAGACGTGTGCCTCTCGCACCCGGCGAGCGATGAGTTGCGCATACTGGGCACCGAAGTCGATGACCAGTACTGGGTTGTGCGACGTCTCGCTAATGCGCGGCCTCCACAGTGTGCGCTGGGCCGGCCACTGGGGCTAGTGCGGCGAGTTCTGCCCGGGCACGCTTCGCAATGAAGTGCTCTGTGATGAACGACAGGAAGGGCACGACACCACCGAGCGCAATGAGAACGAAGCGGGTGAACGGCCAGCGCATCAGGCTCCACAGCCGGAAGTCGGCAAACAGGTAGATCACGTAAAACCAGCCGTGCACGATGAGCACCCCGGTGCTGAGGTTGAGCCCGGAAACCTCGGCTTTCGGCGTGAGAGCGAGGAATCCCCGTGAGCCATTCAGTTCGAGGTCATGGCCGAAAATATAGCGCACGATGAGTTCGAGGCAAAGTAAGAGCAGGAGTGACCCGGTGACGTAGGCGAACACCCGATAGAAGCGCAGCGCTCCGGGAATCTTCGGCAAATCGGCGGGCCTAGGCTTCACGGGCATTTTCCTAGTTTACGGTGCCGACTTCCTCCTGCTCACGCTCCCAGGTGTCGCGCACCAGCCGGAACCAGAGGAACACCGCGAAACCCGCGAACACCGCCCACTCCGCCGCGTAGAACAGATTGAGCCAGTTGAGGGTGACATCGTCGAGCGGTTTCGGTGACGCGATGGCGTGCAGGCCGTCTGCTGGAACCGACGACACCACATAACCGCCGTACATGGATGGCGCGGCATCCGCCCAGTCGTTCATGAGCGCCGCCGTGGACATCGCTCGCACGCCCTTCTCAAAGTCGATGTCTTGCGGGGATTCGGTCGGCAGGTATCGCCCACTCACCTCGGTTGGTCCGCCCGTAAGTGCTGCGGCAACGGATGTCGCGATCGCCGTGTTTTCTGTCCAGCCGAGAGCAACCGCGAGGCTCGGCCCGCCTGCGGTCTGCACGTGCTCGACCACCCAGTATCCGGCCTGTCCATTGTTGATGCGGGCCGGCAGGACCACGTAGTCCCCTGCAACGGCAACGCCACTCGTCGAGACCAGTTGCCCGGCGGACGCACTCGTCACCGGCCCGTCAGGTCTGGCGATCGACTCGAGCGATACAACCGTCTCGGTCGCCCGTACGACAACGATCGCGCTCTCTATGCTGCGAGCCAGCTGCCACTGGCCGAGGGCAGCGAAGGCGGCGGCGGCGGCAAGCGCGAACCCGAGCGCGGCGATCCACCGCGGTCGCCTAGCTACCGTCCACATAGTCGATACATTGGGCATGTCGTTAGTACTCCGGGTCTCTCTTGCGGCCAAACCGCTCGTCAGACTGTTGCGATGCTTGTTCCGCGAGCCGGTCGGTGGGTTCCTCGACTACCGACGAAACTTCACGCGCGGGCTTGAGTTCGACGTCGTGATCGTCGGCACCCGGCTCCTCGGATTGCAGACCGGATGTCGCGGCCTCCATGAGCGCTATCGTCTCGGACCGCATCCGTTCATTATCCGCTGAGCGCCCGCGTTTCTTCTTGGTGGGGAATATTACGGCGCCGATACGTTCGGAGTTGAGCGCGAGAAGCGGACCGATGATTGCCATTGTCAGCACGTACAGGCCAGCGAACGGCGTGAGTCGAGCATCCAGCCCCGCGGCGGTGGCGAGGGTAGCAAGAATGAGAGCAAACTCCCCGCGATTCTGAAGCATTGCTCCGGCATTGAGCCCCTCGGCCGGCGTCAACCTGTTCATGACCGCGATGAGTTGGCCGCCGAGCAGATTGACCACCACGGTGATGACCACGGCGCCAGCGACCGGCCAGACCACCTCCCCGAAGGTGGATGGGTCGAGCGCCAGCCCGAAGTTAAGAAAGAAGAACGCACCGAATATGTCGCGCAGGGGCAGCGCGAGTTGCTCGATTCGACCGCGGTACCGCGTGGCGCCGAGCACAAGTCCGATGAGGAACGCTCCGATGGCGTCGGAGAC
This sequence comes from Salinibacterium sp., assembly GCA_025351795.1. Taxonomy (GTDB): domain Bacteria; phylum Actinomycetota; class Actinomycetes; order Actinomycetales; family Microbacteriaceae; genus Rhodoglobus. The sequence goes on from JANXVG010000067.1 coordinate 20,734, forward strand.
CCCCAGAAGTTGGCCAATACCACCGAAGGCCACAGCAAGTGCGAAAAATAGGATCGTGAAAAGTTCGTCGTCTTTCGTGCGGATCAGGCGCGACACGATGCGACCGCCCCACCGCGCCAAGACAAACATGGCGATGAGAAACGTGAAAGAAATCGCCAGCTGCAGGACGATCGCCCAGATATCAGTCTGGCCACCGATGATCACGGAGACAATCGCGAGGTAGATCGCGATGAACACGTCTTCAATCACCATGATCCCGAGGATCACCGGCGTTTCCCGGTTGGCCAACCGGCGAAGCTCGATGAAGAGTTTCGTGATGATCGCGCTCGACGACGTTGCCGTCATGCCCGCGATGATCAGTGCTTCGCGGGTGCCCCACCCGACCCACAAGCCGAACGCAAACCCCACTGCCATGTTGATGGCGATACGGGTTCCACCAGACGCGAGAAGCTTCGCGGCGTTGCCGTAAAACTCATCCTGATCGAATTCGAGGCCGAGACTAAACAACAGAAAAATGAGGCCGAAAACGGCGATGAGTGCGACATCCGCCGACCGGAAACTCAACGGGAAGAGCGTGAAGTGCGGGCTGGCGATCAGGCCGACCAGCATGTAGATGGGGATGGCCGGCAAGCCGATGAGCTTGCCAAGCCGACCCAGCACATAGGCGATCAGAAACAGGATGCCGAGAACGACGAGATCCTCACCGACGTGCACGGTTAGTCTCCGGGCGGCGAATCGACAGGCGTCTTTGCCTTGAGCTCACCGGTTCGATAAAACGTGAAGGCCTTCGCGACCTTCTCGGGGGAACCAGCCACCACGAGCGTGTCCCCAGGGAACACCGTGAAATCGTCAGCAGGAGCCGGGCTAGCGGATTCCCCGCGCACGACGGCGACAACGGTGAGTCCCACAACGCCGCGGCTGGCAAGATCGCCCAACGGCTGGCCAGCGATGTGGTCTTCGTAGTCCACCGTGAACCAGTCAATCGACAGCCCGGGAATCTGATCGAGGCTCGACAGTGACTCCGTGATGCGCGTTCCCCCGAGAAGTTCGGCGAGCGTGTGCGCTTCGTCTTCGTCGAGGCGCAACGAGACCTTGCTCGCATCTGAGCCGTCTTCCGAGTCGGAAAAGGTGATGAGATCGCTGTGGCCAGAGCGATGCGTGATCACGCCAACCTTGCCCCCGTCATCCGTCACGAAGGTGTGCAGCACACCGACTCCTGGCAGCTTGACCCGCCGTACGTCGACCATCTGTTACTCCTCGCTGTGCGCAGTGACTATTCTACCGAGGCGGGTGAACACGCTTCCCGAGGTTCGCTGCAGGCTCAGCGACCGCGTCAGGCGCTCGCGATATCGGGAACTTCGAGGCGCACCCGGTCAGCGGAAGCATCATCCGGCTGTTCCTGGCTCTCGCGTTCTGCTCGCACCCGGTTCAGATAGTTGTCGACCTCGTTCTGGGTGCGCTCGGCATCCCAGCCGAGTTCCCCTGCCATCAGAGCGGCCGCAACTGGGGCCGCTGACACACCGCGATCCCAGGACTCAATCGAGATGCGAGTGCGCCTCGCGAGCACGTCTTCGAGATGAAGCGCCCCCTCGTGCGTCGTGGCGTAGACCACCTCTGCTCCGATGTAGTCATCCGCGCCCGGCAGCGGCTCCTGCAGTTCGGGACGTTCGCGCATGATTTCGAGCAACTCGTCGGTCAGTACGCCGTAGCGATTAAGGAGATGTTCAATGCGCACCTTATGCACGCCGAATGCCCGCGCGATCTTACTGCGCTTGTTCCACGCGGCGTGGTATCCCTCGGCGCCGAGCAACGAGATGTCTTCGGTGATGCTCTTCGGCACCTTGCCGTCGAGGGCGGCGGCGGCCTCATCGATGGCATCCCTCGCCATGATGCGGTACGTCGTCCATTTGCCACCAGCCACGACGACGAGACCGGGCACCGAATGCGCCACGATGTGTTCACGGCTGAGCTTCGACGTCTGGTCGGACTCGCCGGCGAGTAGCGGGCGCAGGCCCGCGTACACCCCCTCGACGTCGTCGCGGGTGAGCGGAATCGCGAGCACCGCATTGACGTGCTTCAGCAGGTAGTCGATGTCTGCGGATGTCGCAGCCGGGTGGGCTTTATCGAGATTCCAGTCGGTGTCTGTCGTGCCGATGAGCCAATGTCTGCCCCACGGGATCACGAATAGCACGCTCTTCTCGGTGCGAAGGATGAGCCCCAGTTTCGAGTGGATGCGGTCCCGAGGCACCACAAGGTGCACGCCTTTGGAGGCCCGCACCTTGAACTGGCCGCGCTCGCCCACCATGGCCTGGGTGTCATCCGTCCACACGCCGGTCGCGTTGACGACCTGGCGTGCCCGGATCTCAAACTTTTCGCCGGTTTCGAGATCGTGCGCGTTGACGCCCACGACCCGCTGGCCCACCTTGATGAATCCCTCTACCCGCACCCGGCTCGCAACGTGTGCGCCGTAGAAACTCGCCGTTCGTGCTAGGCCCGCCACATAGCGGGCGTCGTCCACCTGGGCGTCATAGTAGGTCAGCCCGCCCACGAAGGCGTCATTCGCGAGGCTCGGCATCATGCGCAACATCTGGGTCTTCGTCAGGTGGCGGTGATGCGGCACCCCGGGCGGGCGTCCGCCGGTGTAGCTGAAGATGTCATAGAGCAGCATGCCAGCGCCGATGTAGATGCGCTCAAACACGGGCTTGGTGAGCGGGTAGAGAAATCGCACCGGTTTCACCAAATGGGGTGCGATGCGCTGCAGCAGCAGGCCGCGCTCGATGAGCGCCTCGCGCACAAGACGAAAGTCAAGTTGTTCGAGGTATCGGATGCCGCCGTGCACGAGTTTCGACGAGCGACTCGAGGTGCCGGACGCCCAGTCTCGCGCCTCCACCATTCCCACCGATAGCCCACGGGTCACCGCATCGAGAGCGGAGCCCGTTCCCACCACGCCACCACCGACCACAAGAATGTCGAGTTCTTTAGACCTCAGGGCGGCGATCGCGTCGCGGCGCTCCTCTGGCCCGAGCTTCGAGGAACGAGTGACTGACTTGGGCATGGCCATTGGGTCTCCTAGCCTGCGTGATATGGGGCGACAACAACTTCTACGCGCTGGAATTCCTTGAGATCGGAGTACCCAGTTGTCGCCATCGATCGCCGCAGTGCGCCGATCAGGTTGACCCTGCCATCCGCAACTGTCGACGGCCCGAACAGAAGCTGTTCGAGTGGAGCGAGTGTTCCCACCTCGACGCGGTTACCACGGGGCAGTTCTGAGTGATGCGCCTCCGCACCCCAGTGCCACCCGCCGCCAGGGGCTTCCTCGGCGCGGGCGAGCGCGGAACCGAGCATGACGGCATCCGCACCGACCGAGATTGCTTTCACGATGTCGCCGCTCGTACCGAGTCCGCCATCGGCGATCACGTGCACGTAGCGGCCACCAGACTCGTCCATGTAGTCGCGGCGCGCACCGGCAACATCCGCCACCGCGGTGGCCATTGGAGCGTGGATGCCGAGGCTCGCACGAGTGGTCGAGGCGGCACCGCCACCGAAGCCGACCAGCACGCCGGCGGCCCCCGTGCGCATGAGATGCAACGCGGCCGTATAGGTTGCGGCACCACCCACGATCACCGGAACATCGAGTTCGTAGATGAACTTCTTAAGATTGAGTGGTTCAACGGTCTTTGACACGTGCTCGGCACTCACCGTCGTACCGCGAATGACGAAAAGATCGACTCCAGCATCGACCACCGTCTGGTAGAGCTCCTGCGTGCGCTGCGGGCTGAGTGCGCCCGCAACGGGTACCCCCGCCGAACGGATCTCGGCAAGCCGCGCACTGACGAGTTCGGGCTTGATCGGCTCGGCGTAAATCTGCTGCATGCGCTTCGTTGCGGTGTCGGCGGCGAGGCCACGAATCTCCGCAAGAACCGGTTCCGGGTCTTCATATCTGGTCCAGACACCCTCGAGGTCGAGCACTCCCAGACCGCCGAGCCTGCCAATCGCGATAGCGGTAGCCGGGCTCACGACCGAATCCATCGGTGCAGCCAGCACCGGGATGTCAAAGGTGTACGCATCGATCGTCCAGCTCACCGACACGTCCTGCGGGTCCCTCGTGCGCCTCGAAGGCACGATCGCGATGTCGTCGAACGCGTACACGCGGCGAGCGCGCTTGGCGCGTCCGATTTCGATGTCACTCACACGAAGAGCCTACCCGGGCGGGGTGTGAGGGAGCACAGTCGGGTTGCGGTGGCAAGCTTGACCAATGACCGACGTGCACGCCGAACCGCTTGAGACCCTCCGCGCCCGCACGAGCGTCAAGTGGACCGCCTTCCCGGCCGACGTGCTCCCGCTCTTCATAGCTGAGATGGACTACCCGCTCGCGCCGGTCGTCGCGAGTGCGATGATCGAGAGAATCGCCGCATCCGACACCGGGTATGCATCGGCCCCGGGCGCGATAGGTGAGGCCTATGCACAGTTCGCGGCCCGCACGTGGGGCTGGACCGTGCACCCCGCTCGCGTGCGCACCACCACCGACGTGAGCGTCGCAATCGTCGAAGTACTGCGCCAGGTGATCGCCCCGGGAGACGCGGTCGTGATCACGCCGCCCGTGTACCCACCGTTTTTCGATTTAGTTCCCGAAGCAGGCGGGGTGGCCGTCGAGGTCCCGCTCGCAGACGATGGGGTCGCCTGGTCGCTCGATCTTGAGAGGCTCGAGCGGGCCTTCGCGGCGGGAGCGAAAGCGTTCCTGCTCTGCAACCCGCACAATCCGCTCGGGCTCGTGCACTCGCGAGCTACCCTGCAGTCAGTCGCCACCCTGGCTTCCCGGTATGGCGTGATGGTGCTGAGTGACGAGATCCACTCCCCGCTCGTGCACCCCGGCGTCGAATACACACCGTATCTGCACGTCTCGGCGGCCACGCGCGAACATGGCATCGCCGTGACGTCGGCAAGCAAAGCGTGGAACCTCGCGGGCGTCAAGTGCGCCATCATGGTCGCCGGCAGCGAGCGGATGACCGACCTCCTGGACCACATGCCCGATGAGGTCACCTACCGCACGAGCATTCTCGGGTTGCACGGCAGTGTCGCGGCTTTCGAGCACGGCGGGGACTGGCTCGAGGGCGCTCTCACCGCGATCGTGGCCAATACGCAACGTCTCGCCTCGCTGTTGACCGAACACCTTCCCGAAGTGAACTACCGGATGCCCGCGGCGAGCTACCTGGCCTGGCTCGACTTTCGCGCGCTCGGCTGGGGCGATGACCCAGCCGCGCACGCGCTCGACACCGCGCGCGTCGCCCTCGTGCCAGGACGAGACTTCGGCGCCCAGGGCCGCGGCTTCGCCCGGCTCAATCTCGCGTGCTCCCCCGAGGTGCTCACAGAGGCAGTGCTGCGCCTCGCGGCCGCGCGTTAGAGCGTCGCGTCCGCCCGCGGCGGGAGTTGTTGTGGGTCGCGGCGGGAGTTCCGGCGTGACGGCGGGACTCATGAGTCCCGCCGCAGCGCAATTTCCCCATCCGTGCGGCGGGCGGCGCTCGCGGAACACCCTCGGGTATGCGCAGGTGTGACCCGGCCGCTCAGCGCACGGCATGCGACGAACCGTGCGCAAGATTACGCGGCACACCGGCATCCGCGAGCCTTCGCGCAAGCAACTCCGGATGCTTCAGATCGCTCCAGAGAATACGAACCACTACCAGCCCGAGGCGGCGGAGCCGGTCTTCGCGCTTCTTCTCCCGCCAGACCACTTCGCCAGGATCCCCGCCAGTGAACTCGTCGCGCGTGTACTTCTGCTTGCCGTCGAACTCGACGACGACGCCCGCCTCCGCCCAGAAGAAGTCGACGGACATCTTGCCCTCGGCGTCTCGGAACTCCACCTGAAGCTCGGGTTCTACGTAGCCGAGCTGGCGGATGACCACCCGGGCACGCGACTCCCCATACGAATCCGACAAAGACGTCGCATCGCCGATCACGCGCTCGACTCGCCGACGATGCGATCGAAGCGCGAGCCTCTCGAGATCGGCGATGAGGTCCAACTTCGTGATGGCCTCGGGGTTGCGGCGCCACAGTGCCCAGTCGACCGATCCCATTGCCAGCTCGGTCGATGTGGACCGCGCGACGTCGATCGTCGTGCGCGCGAGATCCGTCACTTGGATGCCCTGACGCACGACAGAGTGGGCCGTCTTGTGCCCGGCAGCCGTGCGCCGTACTCCCGGTTCGGATCTCCCGCCGCCGAGCCACTCGTCGAGCACGGTCACGGCGCTCGGCCACTCCGTGCCAACCGGCATTCCCCAGACCGCCGCCGCTGAAGCGCCCGCAACTACAACGGGCCGCTGCGCCGCTGCGAGCACCGCTCGGATGTGCAGGATGTGCCGCTCGCGGGCATCCGCAGCGTCCCACGTGGAGCGCTCCACAAATGTGCCTCGCCGCAGTTTAACGAGCACCCCGTGGTCGACGTCGCGGCGAAGGCTACGGTACTCGTCGACATGGGGCAGGACCTGCGCGGCGAGAATCAGGCCGTCACGGGCGAACGTAGAGTAGCGCATCCGATGAGCGTCGCGGATCGCACGCCGGCCGGGCAGAGATACCGCGATGTGTGAGTCGACGGCGAGGCGCACCCGTTGTGGCGGACGGGAGTCGGCTCACACGGCAGGAGATCCGCTGGCATGGTAGGCCAGCCCTCCGCATCACAGCGGGAGAACTAGTGACGTGGCGGGTGTCATAAATCCCGCCGGTCCTCAGCATCCCCCGCCATCTGGCGCGACAACTCCTGCCGGGCCGGCGGCGGCGGGCGGGGGCAGAGACCGAGGCGGCGGGCGGGGGCAGAGACCGGGGCGGGCGTGGCAGCCGAAGCCAGGCTACCGCTGGTAGTTCGGCGCCGCGACGACCATCTGGATGTCGTGCGGGTGCGACTCTTTCAGCCCGGCAGCGGTGATGCGCACAAACTTACCTTTCTGCTTCAGGTCAGCGACGGTGCGGGCGCCCGTGTAAAACATCGACTGCCGGAGTCCACCGAGCAACTGGTACGCGACGGCGGACAGCGGACCGCGGTACGGAACCTGGCCCTCGATGCCTTCAGCGATGAGCTGTTCGTCGGAGGGGACATCCGCTTGAAAGTACCGGTCGCGGGAGTAAGACGTCTTGGTACCGCGGGTCTGGAGCGCTCCGAGCGATCCCATGCCGCGATAGTTCTTGAATTGCTTGCCGTTGACGAACACGAGGTCGCCCGGGCTTTCGTCGCAGCCAGCCAGGAGCGAGCCGAGCATGACGGTGTCTGCGCCCGCGACGAGCGCCTTTGCGATATCGCCCGAGTACTGCAGGCCGCCATCTGCGATGACCGGGATGCCAACCTCGCGTGCGGCGAGCGAAGCCTCGTACACCGCGGTCACTTGTGGCACCCCCACCCCGGCCACAACGCGTGTCGTGCAGATCGAACCTGGTCCCACACCCACCTTGATCGCGTCTGCACCAGCGTCGATGAGTGACTGGGCTCCGGCGCGTGTCGCCACGTTGCCGCCGATCACGTCGACGTGAGCGAATGCAGCATCCGACTTGAGCCTGCCAATGATGTCGAGCACGCCCGCCGAGTCGCCGTTGGCGGTGTCAACGACGATCACGTCGACCCCAGCTTCGTTCAGGGCGACGGCGCGATCCCAGGCATCGCCAAAGAAGCCGATGGCTGCGGCCACGCGAAGCCGACCTTCGTCGTCTTTCGTGGCATTGGGGTACTTCTCGCTCTTGTCGAAGTCCTTCACCGTGATGAGTCCACGCAAGTGGCCTCGCGCGTCAATCAGGGGGAGCTTCTCGATCTTGTGTTGGGCGAAAAGCGCAATCGCATCATCCGGGTCGATGCCTTCGCGGGCCGTGATGAGCGGAGTCTTCGTCATGACATCGCGAACAAGTGTTGTCGACTTCTCGAAGTCAGAGACGAAGCGCATGTCTCGATTGGTGATAATGCCGACCAAGAGACCGTCGCCTTCAACGACGGGAAGACCAGAGACACGGAACTGGCCGCACAAGGCGTCGACTTCAGCCACGGTGGCATCCGGGGTCGTCGTCACCGGATTGGTGATCATGCCGGATTCAGAGCGCTTCACTTTGTCGACGTGAGCAGCTTGGTCATCGATCGACAGGTTGCGGTGCAGCACGCCGATTCCGCCATTGCGCGCCATTGCGATGGCCATGCGGGACTCGGTCACGGTATCCATCGCAGCAGACAACAGCGGCGAGGCGACGGTGATGCGGCGGGTTAGTCGCGACGACGTGTTTGCCTCGCTCGGAACAACATCCGTATGCCCGGGCAGCAGCATGACGTCGTCGTAGGTGAGTCCAATGAACCCAAAAGGATTCGGCTGGTCCATGTGTGCCCTTTCTCAGGAACGTGGCGGGGTACCGGACAACGACAGCGGATTCCGATAGTCAACATTAACCGCGCTAGCGATATGACTATTCCACCGATGGGCGTGGCACACGCTTCGTAACACACCTGCCGTTACGCGGTTTCGCAGGCGGATCCCTTGGGGCCCGAATGCGGCTATCGGCCGGTCGCCATGGTCTTGTAGACGAACCGGTTCTCGGAATCGTATGCATAGACCCCAAATGAGGCCGGAACGACGTCCCCAGCAGCCGTGAAGTTCACCGGGCCCGTTATGCCGTCGTAGTCGATATTCGGGTTGGTCTTCAGTACATCCATACACTCCGCAAAGCTGCCGCATTTGATGCCGCCCTTCGAAATGTCTTCCAGATTTCGTGCGATCGCCGCTCCGCTAGCGTCGTGTGCTACAACGGCGGCGAGCGCCGCCAGCGTCGTTGCGTCGTACGCCTCCGCGGCATACCTTGTCTCGCTGAGGGCGGGGTCGAGCTGGATGAGCCGCGCGACGAATGCGGCATCGGGATGGAATCCATCGATGATTGCGTTCACGCCGGCGAGCAGCCCGCTCGGTAACGCCTGCGAATAGTCGGCGGCGGTCTGGCTGGTGAGCCACAGCTTGCCCGCGCCAAACCCGGCCGTGGTCAACCCGGCGATGAGTGTCTTCGACTGCTCAATCGCATCGAACGGTGCCGAGAGCACAACGAGGTCGGGCTTGGCATCCGCGACATCCTTCAGCTGAGCCGCAAAGTCGGTGTCTTTCGCCGTGAACGGCACGGCGACGAGGGAGCTGCCAGAGGCCGCGAGGCTCGCCAGCAGTGCGGGCTCGAGCGACTGGCCCAGCTCGTCGTCGAGGTACACCAACGCGACCTTCACCGGTTTAGCGGCAGACACATACCCGCCGAGCACAGTGCCCTGATAGGCGTAGTTCGGGATTGTTCGAAAAAAGTATCCGGTGTGGGCACCACCGGTGAGTCGTGGGAAGGTCGCAGCGGGAGAAATCAGCGGAACACCGGCCTGCGCGGCGAGAGGCGCGGCTCGCACCGCGAGCACTGAAGAGTTTGGGCCGATGATCACGGCGACTTTCGCCGCGACGAGACTCGCGAATGAGGTCTCGAGCGTCGTGCTCGAGGCATCCGCACTGTCGGCGTTGATCACCTCAACCGGTTTGCCGCCGAAGCCCCCGGCCGCGTTGATATCGGCCACCGCGAGGTTCACGCCATCGACCTGTGCAGCTCCCAGGAAAGCGGATGCGCCGCTGGTGGGTGCGAGGTTGCCGATTCTGAGCACACCGTCACCGGTCGCGACCACCGTGAGCGATGGGCTAGCAGTGGCGGATGGCTCGGATGCTGTTTCCACGCACCCCGCGAGCGCGAACGTAAGACCGATCGCGAGCACCGGCCAGACCACGAGTCGACGGACCGCACGCGAACGCAACATAACTGGTCCCTTCGGGCGAGAGAGTGACAGTCGAACTGTACCCGCGGCTCAGCCGAGTTCGAGCGAGGCGCGACGCAGTCGGCCGGGCGCGCGGATCATGTCGATCGTGAGCACGACCAAGGCGCCCCACACGAGCGCGAACCCAATCCAGCGTGCGAATGGCATGTCTTCACGGAGCACGAATACGCCAATGAGGAACTGGAGGACGGGTGCGAAGTACTGGGTTAGCCCGAGATGCGTGAGCGGAATACGCCGAGCACCTGCGGCAAAGAGCAGCAGTGGCACGGCCGTGACGACTCCGGCGACCGAGATCGCAAGAACCTGGCCAAGACCGGCCGTTCCGGTTACCAAACGGCCGTTCGCGGCCAGCACGATGAGAAGTGACAGTGCGAACGGTGCGAGGAGCACGGTTTCCATCGTGAGACCGCTCACGGCATCCACTGTTCCACCGACGCTCTTCTTGATGAAACCGTACAGCCCGAAACTCGCCGCGAGGACGAGGGCGATCCACGGCAACGCGCCGTAGTTGACAGCGAGCACAATCACGGCGGCGGCGCTGATGGCGACTGCTACCCATTGCAGTGGCCGCAACCGCTCACGCAACACGAACACCCCCAGTAGCACCGTGAAGATTGGGTTGATGAAATAGCCGAGTGCGGCCTCGACCACATGCCCACTGAGGGTGGCAATCACGTAGACGATCCAATTGACCAGAATGAAGCTGGATGCAATACCCAGGGTCACTACTGCCCGTCGGTCGCGCGCAAGCGTCAGAAATACCTTCCATGAGCGCGTGGCGGTCAACAGGAAGGCACAGAAGACCAAGGACAACACAATCCGCCATGCCACGATCTCCAACGCCCCAGCGGGCGCGAGGAGCAAGAAATAGAGCGGGAGAAAACCCCACAGCCCGTAGGCGGCTATCGCAAATACCAGCCCGACGCCCGATTTCGGGGCAGGGGGTCGAACAAGGGGCACGTGGCCAGCCTAGTTGCCGGGAGAAACGCAAACGGCCCCGCGGCAGAGCCACGGGGCCGTCAACACGAAACAGACGTTAGCGAACGACCACGGCAAGCACGTCGCGAGCCGACAGTACGAGCAGGTCTTCTCCGTCGTACTTCACCTCGGTTCCGCCGTACTTGGAGTAGATCACCTTGTCGCCAACGGCGATGTCGAGTGGAATGCGGTTGCCGTTGTCATCGATGCGGCCGGGGCCGACAGCGAGAACTTCACCCTCTTGGGGCTTCTCCTTCGCCGTGTCAGGAATAACGAGCCCGGATGCAGTGGTCTGCTCGGCTTCGACCTGCTTGATGACAATGCGATCTTCGAGCGGCTTGATGGACACCGACACGGTTGACCTCTTCTTTCTGAAAACTATGGGCTGGCACACTCCCTCTGAGAGTGCCAGATCAACTGTAGCGCCGGGTTAGCACTCATGCAACGTGAGTGCCAAGACATTACCCTGTTCAGATGGAGTCGAACGAGCTGCGCGAACTGTTGTCATCAGACGGCCTTCGCCTGCTCGACTCCCTCCCGGCGTATGAATCGAGCGCGGATATCGTGCGCACGGTGGCCGAACTCCGCGCGGCTGGGCATTCGCCTGGCCTCGTCGCCGCCGTGCTCAGCCAAGCGAAGCTACGCGGCCGAGCACACGCAAAGTTCGGGTCGTTCGCCGACCGCATGCTGTTCACCGAGGCGGGCCTCGAACAGGCCACGCGGCTCTCGGTAGCCGCCCTGCACGCTGGTCGGTTCCATCGCGCGGGGCTCAACTGGATCGCAGACCTCGGCTGCGGCATCGGTACAGACGCGCTCGCGATCGCCGCCCTCGACCTCGAAGTCACCGCCGTTGAACGCGACGAAGTGACCGCAGCAATCGCCGCGTACAACCTAGCGCCCTGGTCGAACGCACGCGTCGAGCACACGGAGGCGGAGACCTTCGATCTCGCGGGAGTCGATGGAATCTACCTCGACCCGGCTAGGCGATCAGCGTCGAAGCGTCTCACCAACCCGGCCGACTGGACGCCGTCACTCACCTTCGCATTCGGCCTCGCTGACCACTATCCCGCCGGAATCAAGCTGGGCCCGGGCATCGACCGCGACCTGATTCCCCACGAGGCCGAAGCCCAGTGGATAACTGTCGACCACGATGTAGTTGAGTTGGGCCTCTGGTTCGGTGCACTCGCGCGCGACGGTGTGCGCCGAGCAGCACTCGTGGTAGGGAGCCACGGCGTGGCCGAGATGACCGCAGCAGGCGACAGCGAGGATGCGGAAATCGCCAGCCTCCGGGAATTCGTGTACGAACCGGACGGGTCCATCATCCGCTCCCGCCTGATTGGCGACTTGGCCCGCACGCTCGGCACACACATGGTGAGCGATTCGATCGCCTGGATGACCGCGGACGACGCGGTGGAGACGCCGTTTGCAACCTGCTTCCGAGTGATCGAGCAATTTCCGCTCGATGAAAGGCTTCTGAAGCGAGAACTCGCCGCGCGAGGTATCGGCACGCTCGAGATAAAAAAGCGCGGAGTGGACATCGATCCGCCCGAGTTTCGCAAAAAGCTGTCACTGAAAGGCGCGGCGAGCGCTACCCTCATCCTCACGAGGGTCGCGGGCAAGCGAACCGCTCTGCTCGCGGAACGCCTACCGCAGCAGGCGGCTGGTTAGCAGACTCGCGCCACACCACACGTGCTGTAGGTACTGTATGCAAAAACGAAGATGGCGATGACAGTGATGACCGCGATTACTGCGATGCCTATCCCGACATAGCCGGTAATGATTCCGGTGAGCCAGAACCCGCGCGCATGTGGCTGGCGTTTCTGTGCGAGGTGGCCCGTGATGACGGCGGCGAGCGCAGGAAGAAACCCAAAGAACACGAACGAGAGCAGAATTCCCGTGATGCCAAGAATCATCGACGTGATCGCCAAACCCTGTGCGGGGCCAGCGACAGGGTATGCAGCCGTCGCAGCGTAGGGGTCGGGCGCCGGATACGGGAGTGCAGATACCGCAGCGGGCGCTGCATACGGGTTGGTTGCGCCCGCAGGAATGATCGGCACGGCCGGCGGCGGCTCGATCGGCGCCACCGTTGAACCGTTTAGTGGTACCGGAATGGGCGGAACGTCTTCGTGATCAGCGGCCATGTGTGCTCCTTCGGGTGGGCTGTGATCACGATAGCGGCCGCGAACGGCACCCCAAAAACACAGCGGGCCGGTCCGGAACGACCGACCCACCAGTGCGGGTGCGCGCTAGTAGCCGTACCTACTTACGGTGCCAGCGAGGAGCAGCGGCAAGAGAATGCTTAGCACGATGATGAGGACGTAAAGGATCGAGAACACGAACCCGAGGATGACGCCCCAGAGCGCAAGTCCGTGTCCGGCTTCACCGGTTCGCTTAATCTGGCCGAGGGCGATGAAACCAACGATGATTCCTGCGAGCGGAATGACGAAGGCACCGATGAGCGCAATGATTGAGAGGGTGTTGGTGCGACCCGCTACGGGGGCGACTGGCGCCGCGGGAACTGGTGTGGTCATAGTGGGTACTACTCCTTAGTAAGTGAGCCATGAACTTCGGCGGTGCAATAGTGGCACTACGCGCTTCGGCAGTCAATACGCGCTGACACCGTGTTGCGCAACGGTCAGGCCTGAACAACCGCCACCGGTAAGGTCGAGTCTGCCCCGAACGCGAGCGAAGACGGCGCGTGGCCGGCGGCAATCAGCTGGGCACCGAGAGCGGCGATCATCGCGCCGTTGTCTGTGCACAGGTCGAGCGGCGGAACCCGCAACGCAATGCCTTCCACTGCCGCCCGCTGGGTGGCCAGCTCACGAAGTCGCGCGTTCGCAACCACACCGCCGCCGAGCAACAGGCGTGGTACCCCCAGGTCGGTGCAGGCGGCGATCGCTTTGGTGATGAGCACGTCGGCAACGGCTTCACGAAAACTGGCCGCGACATCTGCAATCGGCACGGGCTCGCCCGCGTCTTGCTTCTGTTCGACCCAGCGGGCGACGGCCGTCTTCACTCCGGAAAAAGAGAAATCGTATCGGTGATTCTCGAGGTCTTTCGCCCGCGTGAGTCCGCGCGGAAAGCGGATGGCTGTCGGGTCGCCCCCCGCCGCCGCCGTGTCGATCTGGGGTCCGCCGGGATAGGGCAACCCCAACAAGCGGGCGACCTTGTCGAAGGCTTCGCCCGCGGCGTCGTCAATCGTCTCGCCGAGCAGTTGCACATCGGAGACCAGGTCGCGCACGAGCAAGAGCGAGGTGTGCCCTCCCGATACAAGCAGGGCGATCGTCGGCAACTCGATCTCGGTTCCGTCGTCACGCAACACGTCAGCGCCAACGTGGCCGACGAGGTGGTTAACCGCGTAGAGCGGCTTACCCAGGGCTAGCGCGAGTGCTTTCGCTGCACCCACGCCCACCATGAGCGCACCAGACAGGCCTGGGCCACTCGTCACCGCGATCGCGTCGAGGTCGGCGAGGTCAATACCCGCCGTCGCAATCGCTTCTCGCAGAGCCGGAACGAGCGCCTCGAGGTGAGCGCGGGCGGCAATCTCCGGCACGACGCCGCCGTAGCGAGCGTGCTCGTCCATCGAGGACGAGATCACGTTCGCAAGCAACTGCGTGCCGCGCACGATGCCGATTCCCGTCTCGTCGCAACTTGTCTCGATGCCGAGAACCAGTGCTCCACTCATCCACTCACCGCTGGCTTCGTATGCGGGGCGGGCAGTCTCAGCCGCATCACGTGAGCGTCAACGTTGTCTGGCTGGTAGTAGCCGGCGCGCACGGCAATCTGCTCGAAGCCGAGTAGCTCATAGAGTGCCTGTGCACCGGCATTATCGGCCCGCACCTCGAGGAACAGCTCGCTCGCCCCGCGATCACGCGCCTCATTCACGAGCGAGAGGATGAGCGTCCGACCGAGTCCCTGACGTCGCGCCGCGCCGGCGACCGCAACAGTCTGGATGTCGCCTTCGCCAGCACCGAGCGGCGCGAGCAGCCCCGCGTACCCGTCGACTCGATCGGGAACGTCTGGCGAAAACGCCACGAGGTAGTAGCTGTGTGGGCTCGCAAGTTCGCCTCGCATAAGTTCGACCGACCAGGCGTCCGAACCGAAAACATTCGACTCGATTGTCATAATTGCGTCAAGATCTGCCGCAGTGGCGCGACGAAGCTGCCACGTCATCCGGTCACTCGCTTGGGGCCGCTCGAGAGTGTCACGTCGGGCGAGCGCAGGTAAAGCGCATCGTCTCCCGCGAAAGCGCGCTCGTGCACGAACATCATCTCTGCGAGCATGCCGAGCGCTCCGGCCGAGACCGTGGTCGCGTCGAGGCGTCGGTACCCCTGCAGCACGGGTAGGTCCTCCGGCCTCGAGAGGCCGGGGCCGCCCACCCTCATCGGGAGTCCTGCGGCATCGGCGCTCGAGTATGCGCTCCAGTACACCTCGTTGCGGCGGGCATCCGTCACGATGAGCACAGGATCAGCAACACCCCAGGCGATTGCGTCGTGGCTGACGACGCTCACCACCGGTTTTCCAGCACCGAACGCGAAGGCGCGCGCTGCGGCGATACCCACTCGCAGGCCCGTGAATGGCCCGGGTCCCATTCCCACCGCGACACCAGACAGGGCGGTTACCGATCCACCCCAGTCCGCGAGGCAGGAGGCAATAAGCGTGCCGATGATCTCGGCGTGGCCGCGGGTGTCGGTCGACGAGTGCTCGGCGATGATCCCGACTCCGCGATCCGCGATGGCGACGCTTGTACCGGCTGAGGTATCGATCGCGAGAAGCACAGCGTTCAGCCTACGCGGAGCCAGTCGAGGTCGGTCCACCTCGGCCCGTGACCCGAGACCGTCACGATGCGCGGTTCGATGCCATCGTCCGTCTCGGCGCCACCGCGCGGACGCGCGATGTCAACCGCGAGCCAACCGTCGGTAAGTCCATCGAGCAGGCCAGCACCCCACTCGACCACAACCACGGAAGCCGCATAGTCAATGTCGAGGTCATCGAGCTCCATTGCGCTTCCCAGTCGATACGCGTCGACATGCACAAACGGAGCGCCGTTCTCGCGTTGGTGGGTTCTCGCGAGCACGAACGTGGGACTTTGCACGCTGCCGCGTACCCCCAGAGCCGCGCCGATTCCGCGCGTAAGCGTCGTTTTGCCCGCCCCGAGCTCTCCGTTGAGCAGAACGAGGTCACCGGCGTGAAGTTGCGCCGCGATGGTCGCCCCGAGTGCTTCCATCGCTTCCGGTGTCGCGATGATCATTCGAGGTACCTGCGGGTCACCCGGCTACCGATGCACGCGACGATCTCGTAGTTGATCGTGCCGGCGGCCTGCGCCCAGTCTGCAGCCGACGGCACGCCACTGATGGGGTCGCCGAATAGAATCGCGCGATCGCCGATCGAAACGGGAGCGTCGCCCACGTCGATCACTATCTGGTCCATCGCGACGCGACCGCTCACGCGGTACGTCACCCCGTTGATCGACACCGGTCCGGTACCCGAGGCATGGCGCGGAACACCGTCGGCGTAACCGAGCGGAACCAGGGCGAGCGTGGTCTCTCGCTCGGTAACGTAGTCGTAACCGTACGAGACGCCGCTGCCGGCCGGAATGCGCTTGACCGATGCGATTATGGCACTGAGCTGCATCGCCGGGGTGAGGCCGAGTTCGCGCGGTTGCTCGTCGGCGAACGGCGACAGTCCATACGCGCCGATTCCGATCCGCACGAGTCCGAAGCGTGCCGCAGGTACCCTGATCGCTCCAGCGGTGGCGGCAAGATGGGTGACGTGCGGGGTGAGGCCGACCGCTGTCGCGGCCTCCAGTGCGCGCTGAAACCCTGCGACCTGTTGGGCATCTTCGGCCTCGCCCGCATTGGCCAGATGGCTGAAAACACCGCGCACCGCCAGCCTTCCCGCGCGCTCATGGTCGGCGGCCGCGGCAAAAATGAGACCCCATTCGTGCTCCGGCACTCCGTTGCGGCTCAGCCCGGTGTCTACCTTGATGTGCACGTTCGCGCGGCCGGCTATCGCTGCAACCTGCTCGAGCTGGGCGACGTAGTTGATACCCACGTCAATGTTGTTCTCGACAGCGACCGCATAGTCTGCGGCTGGGTCGTGTAACCACGCCAGAATCGGCGCGCGGATGCCCGCTGCCCGCAGTTCCAGGCCCTCCGCGATGTCGACCACGCCAAGCCACTCCGCCCCGCCGGCGAGGGCAGCGCGCGCGGACGGGACCGCCCCGTGCCCGTATCCGTTCGCCTTCACGACCACCATTACCGGAGTGTCGCCCGCGGCAGCGCGCATCGTTGCAACGTTGCGCGCTATCGCACCGAGGTCAACGAGGGCTTCGCGCACCGTACTCACGATTCGGCCACCACGTAGGCGATCGCGATCCCGGCGTCGTGTGACATCGACACGTGCACAACGCTGATCCCCCGCTCGGCGACGATAGCGGCCGTGCCACCGCTCAGCTCGAACGACGGATTGCCGAGCGCATTAGAGACCACACGCATGTCATGCCAGCGCACGCCGGTTGAATCACCTAACGCCTTGATGAGCGCTTCCTTGGCGGCGAAGCGACCGGCGAGCGATCGGAACGGTCTTGGCGTACCGTCCAGCACCTGTTCGGTCTCGGAAAACAGTCGATCGCGCAGCGCCGGGGTGCGGTCCATCGCGCGCTCAAAACGGTGGATGTCGACCACGTCCACGCCGATGCCCACGATCATTTGCGGCTCGGGCCTGTTACTCGACCGTGACGGACTTGGCAAGATTGCGAGGCTGGTCTACGTCGAGTCCCTTCGCCGCCGCGAGTTCCATGCCGAAGACATGCAGTGGCACGACGGCCAGGAATGGCTCGAAAAGCGTGGCGGCGAGCGGAATCGGGATGACTTCGTCTGCGAACGGGAGCACGGCGGCATCCCCCTTCTCGGCTATCGCAATCACGCGAGCGCCGCGAGCGCGGATCTCTTGGATGTTGGATACCACTTTGGGGTGCAGCGAACCGGTGCCACGCGGGCTTGGCACCACGACGAACACGATTTGACCGGGCTCGATGAGCGCGATTGGGCCGTGCTTCAGTTCGCCGGCCGCAAAGCCCTCGGCGTGAATATAGGCAAGTTCCTTGAGTTTGAGTGCACCCTCGAGTGCGACGGGGAAACCGACGTGTCGTCCCAGGAAAAGCACGGACTGGGTGTCGGTCATCCAGTGCGCGAGCTGCGGAATCACTTTCGCCGACTCGATTACCTCCGCAATCTTGTCGGGAATCGCCACCAGTTCAGCCACATTTTCGGCGATTTCGCCTGCCGATAGCGTGCCACGCACGGTGGCGAGGTGCAGGCCAAGAAGGTAGAGTGCGGCGATCTGGGCGACGAATGCCTTCGTCGACGCGACGGCGACCTCCGGCCCGGCGTGCGTGTAGACGACCGCGTGCGACTCGCGAGCGATTGTTGCTCCCTGGGTATTACAGATTGACAGCACGCGCGCGTCGTTGGCCGTCGCGTACTTCACGGCCATCAGGGTGTCCATGGTCTCGCCGGACTGGCTGATTGAGACGACGAGTGTGCGGCTATTGATGATGGGGTTGCGATAGCGGAATTCGTGCGAAAGTTCGACCTCCACGGGAATGCGCGACCACTGCTCGATCGCATACTTGCCGAGCATGCCGGCATACGCCGCCGTGCCACAGGCAATAATGATGATGCGGTCGATGTCGGCAAGCACGGCGGCGCCAATGGACTCGAGTTCGGGCAGATGCACGGTACCGTTCACCGCCCGGCCGCGTAGCGTATTCGCGACTGCCTCCGGCTCCTCGCTGATCTCTTTGGCCATGAAACTCGACCAACCGCCCTTGTCTGCCGCCGAGACATCCCAGGCGATCTCAAACTCTTCGGTCTCCACGGGGTTACCGATGAAGTCGGTTACCTCCACTGAGTCGGGCCGAATCGTCACGATTTGGTCTTGACCGATCGCCACGGCGCGCTGAGTGAACTCGACAAATGCTGCGACGTCTGAGCCGAGAAAGTTCTCGCCATCGCCGAGCCCGATCACGAGTGGGGAATTGCGACGAGCGCCAACCACGACACCAGGCTGGTCTTCGTGCATCACGAGGAGGGTGAACGCGCCGTGCAGCCGCGCGACGACTCGACGCAGTGACTCGGTCACGTCGTGGGTCTTCTGAAACTCGCGCCCCACCAGAATGGCCGCGACCTCAGTGTCTGTTTCGCTTGTGAAGGTCTCGCCCTCGGCAAGAAGTTCCCGCTTGAGATCGTAGAAGTTCTCGATGATGCCATTGTGAATCAGCGCGAGCTTGCCGTTGTCTCCGAGGTGCGGATGCGCGTTCGCGTCGGTCGGTCCGCCGTGGGTTGCCCAGCGGGTATGCCCGATTCCCGTCGCCCCATTGCCCAGTGGATCGGCTGCGAGATCATCGGTGAGAACCTTAAGTTTGCCAGATCGTTTGCGCACCCCAAGGTGACCATCCGCGTCAATCACGGCCACTCCAGCGGAGTCGTAACCGCGGTATTCGAGGCGCTTAAGACCCCCGAGAAGCACCTCGAGACTCTTGTTGTCACCGACGTAGCCCACGATTCCGCACATGGGTAACGATTTTACGCCATACGCGCCGGGTTACCCGGCGCCCAACGGGCACCACGGCGCGGCTAGGCTGGTCACGATGTCTGACCCCACAGCCACCCACGGTCACGGTTCGCCGTTCCTCGAAATCGATAGGAGCGACTGGGCGGCTCTCGCTCCTACCCTCTCGGTGCCGCTCACCCAGAACGAGATCGTCGAGTTGCGTGGACTTGGCGACTCGCTTGACGTACGTGAAGTCAGCGAGGTGTACCTACCCGTCAGTCGCCTCCTGAATCTTTACGTGGCTGGCGCACGGCAACTCCACAAGTCCACAACCGACTTTCTGGGCGCCAAGACCCGCGAGACACCTTTTGTAATCGGTATTGCCGGATCAGTCGCAGTCGGCAAGTCAACGGTCGCCCGAATCCTGCGCGAGTTGCTCGCGCGCTGGCCGGATACCCCCCGCGTCGAACTCGTCACGACGGACGGTTTTTTGTTGCCGAACACAGAACTCGAGCGTCGCGGACTCATGGAACGCAAGGGATTTCCGGAGTCCTACGATCGGCGAGCACTTCTGAGGTTCGTGAGCAAAGTGAAGAGTGGAGCGGTCGAAGTACGCGCACCCTTCTACTCGCACCTGCGCTACGACATCGTGCCAGACGCCGAGGTCGTCGTGCGGCGCCCAGACGTGCTCATCGTGGAAGGCCTCAATGTTCTGCAGCCGCCGGTGCCCGGCAATCGGCTGGCCGTGAGCGACCTCTTCGATTTCACGATCTACGTTGATGCCAGAACAGCGGATATCGCCCGCTGGTACGAGGAACGATTCCTCAGCCTGCAACGAGGAGCCTTCTCCAACCCCACGTCGTACTTTCATCGATACGCATCCCTCAGTGAAAACGAGGCACGGGCACAAGCCAACGACATCTGGTCGCGCGTCAATGAACCAAATCTCGTGCACAACATCCTGCCGACGCGAGCGCGCGCATCCCTCGTGCTCCGTAAGAATGCCGAACACGCTGTCTCGAACGTGTTACTGCGAAAGATTTGACGCGACTAGATCGCGAGACGCTCAAGCACCACGTCGGCGAGTTCGTGGGCGACGCGATCAGCCGTAGCCTGGTCTTCGGCCTCAACCATGACGCGCACCATCGGCTCGGTGCCTGATGGCCTGAGCAGCACACGGCCCGAATCTCCGAGAACGCACTCAGCTTCTACGACCGCGGCCGCGATGACCGCGTCCGAGCGGAGCGCGTGATGGTTGACACCTCGCACGTTCACCAAAATTTGCGGGTAAACGGTCATGACGGATGCGAGTTCGGCGAGCGTCTTGCCGGTGCGAGCCATTTCGGCCACAATGTGCAGACCCGTGAGGATGCCATCGCCGGTGGTAGCGAAGTCGGTCATGATGACGTGACCGGACTGCTCGCCGCCAAGAGACAGGTCGTGCTCAGCCAGCGATTCCAACACGTAGCGATCGCCGACCCGAGTCTCGAGCATCTGGATGTCGTGGGCGGCCATTGCGCGTTTGAGCCCAAGATTGCTCATCACAGTTGCGACCAGGGTGCGATCCTTGAGAACTCCGCGGTCTGCCATCGCGACGGCGAGGATCGCCATGATCTGGTCGCCATCGACGACGTTTCCGTCGCGGTCGACGGCGAGGCAACGATCGGCATCACCATCGTGGGCAATGCCCAGATCAGCGTGGTGCTCGAGCACAGCAACCGCGAGATTATCGAGATGAGTAGATCCGACCCCGTCGTTGATGTTCATTCCATCTGGATTCGCACCAATGACGGTGACCTGCGCCCCGGCATCCGTGAAGGTCTGAGGAGAAATGCCGGCCGCCGCCCCATGTGCACAATCGAGCACGACGTGTACGCCATCGAGGCGATTCGGCAGCGTTGAGAGCAAGTGCACGATGTAGCGGTCTTCAGCATCAGCGAAACGACGGATGCGGCCCACATCTCCACCGGTGGGCGACAGCTTCGTGTCGCTCAGCGCGAACTCGATACGGTCCTCAACCTCGTCGGGAAGCTTGACCCCTCCGGTCGCAAAGAACTTAATTCCGTTGTCTGGGGCCGGATTGTGGGAGGCCGAAATCATGACACCAAAGTCGGCCTTGAAGTCCGACACGAGAAAGGCCGCGGCCGGAGTGGGAACGACACCGGCATCGTAGACATCAACGCCAGAACTCGCGAGGCCAGCAGCCACTGCGGCGATCAGGAACTCGCCGGAGACACGCGGATCCCGCGCGACCACAGCGATCGGCCTGCGCCCCGAAGCGCGCCGGCCGTCAGCCATTCTGCCCTTGCCAAGCACCACAGCTGCCGCCTGGGCTAGCCCGAGGGCAAGTTCGACGGTAACGTCGCGATTGGCCAGGCCACGCACGCCATCCGTTCCGAACAGGCGAGGCACTGTCTGCCCGCTATCCGGCGGTTAGCGCTTCGAGAACTGGGGAGCCTTACGCGCCTTCTTGAGACCGGCCTTCTTGCGCTCTTTGACGCGAGCGTCGCGGCTGAGGAAACCGGCTTTCTTGAGCTGCGGACGGTTATTCTCTTCGTCGATCTGATTGAGCGAGCGAGCGATGCCGAGACGCAGGGCCCCAGCCTGACCAGACGGGCCACCACCGGTGATGCGAGCGATGACATCGTAGCTGCCGAGCAGGTCGAGGATCTTGAACGGGTCATTGATGAGTTGCTGATGCAGCTTGTTCGGAAAGTACTCGGCGAGCTCACGGCCGTTGACCGTGATCGTTCCGGCACCCGGGATGAGACGCACCCGGGCGATTGCCTGCTTGCGGCGGCCCACGGCTGCGCCGGGAACATTGAGTACGGCTCGGGGAGCCTTAGGGGCTGCCTCAGGAACCGACTCGGTTGAGTAGCTGGTCGGCGTCTCAGTGGAGTAACTCTCCGGAGCTTCCTCGACAGCGTCGACGTCTGCGGAGTCTTCGATCTTGGCCAATGTAGTGAGTCCTTAGTTTGTGTGCCGAAGCGCGGGCGCTACTGGGCGACCTGGGAGAGGGTGTACGTCTTCGGCTGCTGTGCAGCGTGTGGGTGCTCAGCGCCGGCATAGACCTTGAGCTTGGTGAGCTGCGCCCGGCCGATCGAATTCTTCGGGAGCATACCGCGGATGGCCTTCTCGACCGCGCGCGTCGGGTGCTTGGCGACCATCTCGGAATAGGTCGTCGCTGTCAGCCCGCCCGGGTAACCGGAGTGGCTGTAGTAGTTCTTCTTCGCGAGTTTAGAGCCCGTGAGAGCAACCTTCTCCGCGTTCACGATGATGACGAAGTCACCCATATCCATGTGGGGTGCGAAGGTGGCCTTGTGCTTGCCGCGCAGCAGAACGGCTGCGTGGCTGGCGAGACGGCCGAGAACGATATCCGTGGCGTCGATGATGACCCACTCGCGCTGGACGTCTTCGGGCTTGGGCGAAAATGTACGCGTCACAATACTGCTGCTTTCGTTGATCGATTGAGGTGTTCGTGAATCCCGCTCCGTGGTCGTTCCTCAAAGATTGCGAGGTAACTGCGCCGGTGGAGGGCTCATGATCGGGTGCCGGGCACTGGGCCGTAGACACCAAGTGACCACGATAGTCGCCAGTGGCTCCCCAGGTCAAACGGGACCCGAATTCACCGCATTCCGCTCGACATCAATCGATCGCATTCCCCGCACGGGGTCACTCGTCAGGAGTTCTTGTGAGTTATCGTTTTTCCGCTGTGATGGTCTGTGGTCTCACCGTCGCGCTGCTGCTCACGGGCTGCACCTCGGGGTCGACAGCCCCACTATCCACGAACGCACCGACGCCGTCCGCATCCACCACACCATCCATAAAGACCGCGCTCACGGGATGTGCTCTTGTCACAGCGGCGGAAGCGTCCGCGGCCGTCGGGGCCACGTTCCCGCCCGGAACGGAGAACCCGTTCACCCTCACGGCAAAAATCGTCGCACACTCCGGTTGCGCCTATAAGGCTGGCGCCCCGGCCGTCGGCTATGACGTCAACACTATGGCTGGAACAATTCCGGCTGATTAGTTGTCTGCCCAGGTATGGGGGGTGCTCATCTCCGAAGGTGCAACCGCGTCAACGTTCGGCGGCAACACGGGGATCATCTTCCTGAAGGCTCCACTTCAAGAAGCCGCTTGCTTTCGCGGCCAGACGATCGTATCGGTGAGTGTTGTTAGTGGCCACGACGGCGCAGCAGTCGCGCTCGCGAACCTCATCGCCGCGCGCATGTAGTCACGGCGAGCCCACGTTGAGGGGGTCTACCCCACGTGCTTCGCGGCGGGCGCGTGTCTGGTTAGCTCGTGCCGCAAGTTCAGCGACGGCTGGGTAACCCACCTCGACGAGGGTGAGCCCAGCCGCTGGCATGACCTTAAACTCACTCGTACGTTGCGCCGCGTTACGGATGCCGACCAGTCGTTGCCCTGGCAGCCGACGTTCCCCAACAGATACGGCAGCTCCCACCAAAGCGCGCACCATGCTGTGACAGAACGCGTCGGCCTGGAGCGTCGCAATGAGCACGCCCTGCGCATCTCGCCGCCAGGAGAACTCCTGCAGCGTGCGAATGGTCGTGGAACCTTCGCGCGGGCGACAGTATGCCGCCCAGTCGTGCAGGCCGAGCAATTCCCTCGCGGCGGTATTCATCGCGTCACGATCCAGGCCAGTCGGATACCACACGGTGTGGTTACGCGTGAGCGGGTTGCGGCGTGCTGCGGCGTCCGCAATGCGATATTCATAACGTCGCCAGATGGGTGAAAAACGGGCATCGAACCCGGGCGCAGCGACCGTAATCGCTGACACGTACACGTCGCCGGTCAATCCCGCGATGCCGTTGAGGCGTCGGGCGAGTCCGGCTGGGCCATCCGTTATTCCGCCCGTCTTGCCGCGGTTACCGTCGACGAGGCTCGAAAACTGTGCCGGCGACAGGTCGACGTGAGCGACCTGACCGGTTGCGTGTACGCCGGCATCGGTGCGCCCAGCAACGGTGAGCATTGGGGCGTCGCCGTAGCGGCGAAGAACGGTCGCGAGCGCCAACTCGAGCTCACCCTGCACCGTGCGAATGCCGGGCTGCTTCGCCCACCCGGTAAATGCGGTGCCGTCGTACGCGATATCTAGTCGCAGTCGGATGGCACGATCCTCGTTCACGGTGCGAGCTTACGGGGAATGCCCGGCACCTCGCGCCCTACTCGGCTGTACTCGAGGTGGCTCTCCGGGCATCTTCGGGTAGTCGGGAGGGAATGGCAGCTCGCCCAGCCCGTTGCTGCTATCCCGTTCCCACCACGCGATGAGCGTGTCGACCATACCGGGCTTCTGGCCCATGGTCGCCCACGGATCGCCCATCGACTGTAGTCGGCTCGGCACGCTGAGGATGGTGAAGTCACGTGGGTCTGCACTGGTGAGCTCGTCCCACTCCAGCGGGCACGAGACGGGGGCATGCTCAAGCGCACGCGGACTGTATGCACCTGCCATAGTGCGATCACGTGCCGCCTGGTTGTAGTCCACGAAAATACGCTCGCCGCGCTCTTCCTTCCACCACGCGGTGGTGATCTGCTGCGGCATGCGTCGCTCAAGTTCTCGTGCTGCCGCGATCACGCCGTGTCTCACGTCGAGAAACTCGTGCGTCGGAATGATCGGTGCGAAGACGTGGATGCCACGGCTTCCTGAAGTCTTCAGCCACGCCTCAAGACCTGCCTCCGCAAGTACTTCACGCAGAACGAGAGCGGCGGCGGCGGCATCCGCAAAGCACGTACCGGGCTGAGGATCGAGGTCGAAGCGCAGCTGGTCGGGGTTGTCGGTGTTCTCTACCCGTGACGGCCAGGGGTGAAAAACCACCGTGTTCATTTGCGCCGCCCACACCGCTGTCGCCGGTTCGGAGATCACCAGTTGCGCGTGCGACCGCCCGCTCGGATAGGTTACGTCGACGCTGCGCACGAATTCGGGTGCGCCTTTCGGAGGGTTCTTGGAGAAAAACTGCTCACCGTCGATCCCATCCGGAAACCTCTGCAGCGATACCGGACGGTCGCCGTTGGCGGCTACGAATGCATCTCCTACGTTGACGAGGTACCGTGCCAGATCGAGCTTCGTGAGGCCCAACTTCGGCCACAGCACGCGGCCCGGACTCGACACCCGGATGTCGCGCGCACCATGGGGGCCGACAACCGTGAGGTGCACGGCATCAGTGGACATGGCCCCAACCTATTCCCCTGAGCACCGCGGCGCGGCGGCGCCGCTGATGACGCGACACGTTCACTGCGCGGAACATACCGCAGCGTTAACCAGAAAAGCCCCGCTCTCGCGAGCGGGGCTGTCATTTTGCTGGGTTACTTGGACTCTGCTTCGGGCTCTTCGGTCGCGGCAACTGTTGCGGCATGCGCCGGCGCTTCTTCGGCGACACCAGCTTCGGCCGTCAACTCTTCGGCAGCCGGGGCATCGTCGGCAACCACGGTGTCATCGACCTCGGCCGCGTCAGCACCCGTGATCGCTTCGACTTCCGCCGTCGCAGCCGCCGCGGCGGGCTTGGCCGCGGACTCGCCAGCAGCGGCGGCCTTTTTGGCCGACTTGGGTTTGGGGCTTACCGGCTCGAGAACGAGTTCGATCTGCACCATCGACGCATTGTCACCCTTGCGAAAACCGAGCTTGGTGATGCGGGTATAGCCGCCCTCGCGGTGCTCGACAAGTGGCGCGATCTCCGTGAAGAGTTCGTGGATGACACTCTTGTCACCAATGATGGCGAGTGCACGACGACGGTTGTGCAGGTCACCTTTCTTGGCGAACGTGATGAGCCGCTCGGCAACGGGACGCAGGCGCTTGGCCTTCGTCTCGGTTGTCTTGATGCTCTTGTGGGTGAACAGGGCAGCCGCGAGGTTCGCAAGCATGAGGCGCTCGTGCGCCGGTCCGCCGCCGAGGCGCGGTCCCTTCGTGGGTGTGGGCATGTGTCTTGTCTCTCTGGTTTCAGTCCGTCGTGGCCGGGGGCCTAGACGGTGGTCTCTTCGTCGTCGTAGCCACCGTAGAAGTGGGCGCCATCGAAGCCGGGGATGGTGTCCTTGAGCGACAGCCCCATCTCGACGAGCTTGTCCTTCACCTCATCGACTGACTTCTGACCGAAGTTGCGAATGTTCATGAGTTGCGTCTCGGATAGGGCGACGAGTTCGCTCACGGTGTTGATGCCCTCGCGCTTGAGGCAGTTGTAGCTGCGCACTGACAGATCAAGATCTTCGATCGGCATACTCAGCTCGGTTGACAGCACGGCGTCGACAGGAGCGGGACCTATCTCGATCCCCTCGGCAGCCGTATTGAGCTCGCGTGCGAGCCCGAACAGCTCGGTGAGGGTGCGGCCAGCGGACGCAATCGCGTCACGCGGGGTGATTGCCGACTTGGTCTCGACATCCACAACCAGACGGTCAAAGTCGGTACGCTCGCCGGCGCGAGTCGCTTCGACGCGGTAGGTGACCTTGAGCACGGGCGAGTAGATCGAGTCGACCGGGATCTGGCCAGCTTCACTGAACTCGCTGCGGTTCTGGGTGGCAGAGACATATCCGCGGCCGCGTTCAATGGTGAGTTCAAGCTCGAACTTCGCCTTGTCATTGAGCGTCGCGATGACAAGCTCTGGGTTGTGGATTTCAACGCCAGCGGGAGCCGAGATGTCCGCTGCAGTGACCTGACCTGCGCCCTGCTTGCGGAGGTAGGCGGTGATCGGCTCATCATGCTCGCTCGAAACGACGAGGTTCTTGATGTTGAGAATGACCTCAGTAACGTCTTCCTTCACGCCCGGAACGGTGCTGAACTCGTGAAGCACGCCGTCGATGCGGATGCTTGTGACAGCTGCTCCCGGAATCGACGAGAGCAGCGTGCGGCGAAGTGAGTTTCCGAGGGTGTAACCGAAACCGGGTTCGAGTGGCTCGATCACAAACCGTGAACGGAACTCGGAGATGTTTTCTTCGGCAAGGGTGGGGCGCTGTGCGATGAGCACTGGTGGTTCCTTTCGGCAAGGTGTCCGCTATTTGACACCTGGTGAGGTATTGAATTATTAAGGACGTGCGTGGTGATCGAGCGTGGTTGGCCATTGGGCAGCGAGAGCCCGGATCGATCGCCGAAGAGCGTTAGACGCGGCGGCGCTTGGGCGGGCGGCATCCGTTGTGCGCCTGCGGGGTCACGTCGTTGATCGAGCCGACTTCAAGGCCAGCGGCCTGAAGCGACCGGATCGCGGTCTCGCGACCGGAGCCCGGTCCCTTTACGAAGACGTCGACCTTTTTGAGACCGTGTTCCTGCGCCTGGCGAGCAGCCGACTCGGCGGAAAGCTGCGCGGCGAACGGTGTCGACTTACGCGAGCCCTTGAATCCGACCGTGCCAGACGATGCCCAACTAATGACAGCGCCCGTCGGGTCGGTGATCGTGACAATCGTGTTGTTGAACGTCGACTTGATGTGGGCTTGGCCCACGGCGATGTTCTTCTTTTCCTTTTTGCGCGGCTTACGAACCGCCGATTTCGGTGCTGCCATTGTTTTCTCCTAAGGCTTAGTGGTCGCTGGCGTGTATGACGATGTCAGTGGGATGGACCCGTTGACTATCGGGCTTTCTTCTTACCTGCGACGGTGCGCTTCGGGCCCTTGCGGGTACGAGCGTTGGTTTTGGTGCGCTGTCCGTGAACGGGCAGCCCCTTGCGGTGACGGATGCCCTGGTAGCTGCCGATCTCGACCTTGCGGCGAATGTCAGCGGCAACCTCGCGACGAAGGTCACCCTCTACCTTGAAATTGACTTCCACATAGTCGCGAAGCGCGATGAGCTGGTCATCCGTGAGATCTTTGACGCGAATCTCTCCGCTGATCCCCGTGTCGGCGAGGGTCTTGAGAGCCCTCGTGCGGCCAACACCGTAGATGTAGGTAAGTGCGACCTCAACGCGCTTATCGCGCGGGATGTCGACGCCGGCTAGACGTGCCATTGTGGCTTCTCCTGTGAGTGAGTGGAGGTCTGCAACACGACCTGTGCACCGGCCTCCAGCCGGTGGTGTCCCTGATCCCGTGAATACTCACGAGTCCAGTTATGGTTGTGCTGTTATTCGTATTCAGTTGTGGCGATCGGTGGGGCTATCGTCCCGCCGCTCGAAACTTGCTAGCCCTGACGCTGTTTATGACGCGGGTTGCTCTTGCAGATCACCATGACATTGCCGTTACGACGGATGACGCGGCAGTGCTCGCACATCGGTTTGACGCTTGGGTTGACCTTCATTTTTTCTTCTTTCGCTGTCTTCGTACTCCTGTTGCCGGGAGCCGTTACTTTCCAGCAGATGCGCACCGAGGTGGTGCTACTTATAGCGGTAGACGATCCGGCCGCGGGTCAAGTCGTACGGGCTCAGTTCCACGATCACGCGGTCCTCTGGGAGGATGCGGATGTAGTGCTGGCGCATCTTGCCTGAGATATGGGCAAGTACTCTGTGTCCGTTGGTCAGCTCAACGCGAAACATCGCGTTGGGCAGAGCCTCGACAACTGCGCCCTCGATCTCGATGACACCGTCTTTTTTGGCCATAGCCTCTTCGTCGCTAAAAGTTGTTTGCTGGTCGTGCGGTGGGTTGTGGGATTTCCTTCTCCGAAGAGAATGTGGGCACGCCGAATGCTGCCGGAAACACCAAAGATCAAGCTTAGGTCATTCCAGCCTTTTATCCAACACAGATGTATAGTGTGCGGCCGCCGAGACCCAACTCGGTGCGAAATGCAGGAGTTGCAGCATCCGCCCCGCCTATTTCCGCAGAGATTGCCCGGCGTGTGCGCCTTGGCTCCTGCATTTCGTACCATGACGCGGCCGATGCCACTCGCCGCGATCGTACTCGCTGTCGGCTAGCGGATGGGCACCGGAGCCACACCGAACGGTGCGAGTCCGGCAACCCCGCCATCGTCTGCCGTGAGAACCCAGAGCCCGCGGTCATGCACCGCGACGGAATGCTCCCAGTGCGCGGCATCCCCGCCGTCGTCGGTAACGATTGTCCATTCGTCGTCGAGCACATGGGTAGCGATGTCGCCCGCAGTGACCATCGGCTCGATGGCAACGACCAGTCCGGGCTTCACCGCAGGCCCGTTGCCGCGAACGCGATAGTTGAAGACGGGTGGGTCTTCGTGCATCGAGCGGCCGATGCCATGACCGACGTAGTCCTCGATGATGCCGTACGGTCCGGCTGAGCGAATCACGTCTTCGATGGCTGCACCGATGTGATTGAGGTGGGTGGCGGTGGCGAGGGCGGCAATGCCGGCCCAGAGCGAGCGCTCGGTGGCATCCGCGAGTTTCTGGCGGGAGGTGACGAGTTCAGGACGCGAAAGGTCTGGCACGACGATAGTGATCGCCGCATCCCCGTTCCAGCCGTCAATCTCTGCGCCGCTGTCGATCGAGAGGATGTCACCTGCCTGCAGAGAGCGCCCACTCGGAACTCCATGCACAACTGCATCATTCACCGAGGCGCAAATTGTGTGGCGGTATCCTGGCTCTTTCATGAAGTTCGGCACGCCACCCGCGGCACGAATCACCGCCTCCGCGATCGCATCCAGCTCGAGCGTGGTGACGCCGGGCTTCGCGGCCGAACGGACGGCCGCGAGGGATGCTGCGGTAGCACGCCCGGGGTGCACCATTGCGCGAAGGTCGGCCGACGACTTGTAGAGGCCGCGACGTGCCACTAGTTAGCGGCCGCGTCTTTCGCCGTGCCAACGCCACGTTGGGCGAGTGCGCTCGCGATGCGCGCAGTCACCTCATCGATGTCTCCGAGGCCATCGACCTCGATAAGCAGGTCCCGATCACGATACACCTCGATGAGCGGAGTTGTCTCGCGGGCGTACACCTCCTGACGGTGACGAATGGCCTCTTCGGTATCGTCTGCGCGCCCCTGATCGATGGCTCGCTTGCGCAGGCGCGCAACCACCTCGTCTCGCTCCGCTACCAGTTGGATGACCGCGTTGAGTGCCTGCCCTTTACCGGCAAGAAGCGCGTCGAGATAGGACACCTGCTCGAGAGTGCGCGGATAGCCGTCTAAGAGAAATCCCTCGCGTGTATCCGGCTGCTCAAGACGGCTCGCCACGAGAGCGTTGGTCAGCGAATCGGGAACATAGTCGCCCGCATCCACGATGGCCTTCACCTCAACACCCAGCGGCGTCTGGTCACGAATGTTGGCTCGAAAAATATCACCGGTGGCAATCTCGGGGATACCAAAGGTCTGCGTGAGGCGAGCAGACTGGGTTCCTTTGCCAGCACCGGGGGGACCGACAATCAGGAGCCGGGTCAACGGAGCAGGCCCTCGTAGTGCCGCTGCTGAAGCTGCGAGTCAATCTGCTTGACGGTCTCGAGGCCGACACCAACCACAATC
>JANXVG010000070.1 GCA_025351795.1 Salinibacterium sp.
GCGCATGGGGGCCCCGGCGCCACGGTAATCGGGGATCCCAGAATCGGTACTCACCCCCGCGCCGGTGAGAACCGCCACCCGCTTGTCGGCGAGAATGTCAGCGGCGGCATCGAAGGCCGCTGCATCGGTGTTCGCCGGGTCGGTGTTCGTCGCGTTGGTGTTCGCTACCGCCGCGGGCAGGGTTGCCGTGACAGAGGGGATTGCGGACATCCGCCACCTCCCTTGTGAGTTCGCTGCCTCCATGCTAGACAACGCAGTTTTCCACAATGTTTCCGATTGCTGGCAGTAACGTTGCCAGTTATGCGTATCGTGACGATTGGCGATCTGAACGATGACGCCCTGGCCGACTACGCGCGCCTCACCGACGTCGTGTTACGCCGCACGAGCGAACCTGCCGGCGGGCTCTATATCGCGGAGTCGAGCAAAGTGATCACGCGGGCCATCGCGGCTGGCCACGTGCCACGATCGGCTCTCATGCTCGAGCAGTGGCTGCCAGCGCTCGCCCCGCTCCTGCTCCCTTTCGATATCCCGGTCTTTGTGGGGCCCGGCGAACTACTTGAGCAACTCACGGGCTTCAACCTGCACCGAGGAGCACTCGCCTCAATGCACCGCCCGCCGCTGTTGCCGCTCGACGAGGTGGTGGCCGATGCCCGGAGGATCGTCGTGCTCGAAGACATCGTCGACCACACCAATGTCGGCGCAATTTTCCGCTCGGTTGCCGCACTCGGGGCGAATGCTGTGCTCATCACCCCGCGCTGCGCAGATCCGCTATATCGGCGCAGTGTGCGGGTGAGCATGGGCACTGTGCTGCAGGTGCCGTGGACGCGCCTGCCGGATTGGCCAGCAGGCGCCGACCTGCTCCATGTCCTCGGATTTCACCTCGCGGCTCTTGCACTCTCTGACACGGCCGTGAGTCTGGACGT
This sequence comes from Salinibacterium sp., assembly GCA_025351795.1. Classification (GTDB taxonomy): domain Bacteria; phylum Actinomycetota; class Actinomycetes; order Actinomycetales; family Microbacteriaceae; genus Rhodoglobus. Next base: position 924 of record JANXVG010000070.1, read on the forward strand.
GTTCGCCGCGAATCCTCCGGAGAAGATCGCACTCGTGCTCGGGGCAGAGGGGGATGGGCTGAGTCAGGCCGCCCTCGCGGCAGCAGATACCGTGGTAACCATCCCCATGATGCATGGCGTCGACTCCCTCAACGTGGCATCCGCGAGCGCCGTTGCGCTCTATTCGCTCAGGCTCGATGCAGCCCCGTCAGGCGCGATCGCATTCTGAACTCTCCAACGATGGATGCCGTCAGTTCTGGCTGGTCATCGGTCACCCACGGGGTGGCCTTCATCGCAACCAATCGCGCGTCGTTAGGATAAACGGATGCCGCTGACTCGTCGCCAGATCTACCGGCGTCGTAGAATCACCGTCGCGTGCGCCGCCGCCGCCGCCCTCGCCGTCGGCTTCTATCTGCCGCTCACTCTGCTCGCACCGCTCGCGGCAGTGAATGCAGTTGTACAGCCGTACACGGCCCCAGCACAACCGGCGGCCGCGCCGAACTTTCCCGGCTACGGTGCGAGCGCCATCGGCGCCATCGGGTACGCGGGAGTTCTTGCGAGTGCCGGATCGACGGGCCAGCTGCCCATCGCTTCGATCACCAAAATCGTGACGTCTCTCGTCGTGCTCGAGGCCAAGCCGTTGGCAGTCGGCGGTCAAGGGCCAGAAATCACCTTCTCCACTACCGATGTGCAGTTCTACAAAAGCCAGCTTGCGCAGAACGGCAGCGTGCAATCAGTGCGTTCAGGCCAGTCACTCTCGCAATTCACGCTCATGCAGGTGATGCTGATCGAATCGGCCAACAACTACGCAGACTCGCTCGCTACCTGGGCCTTCGGCTCGACGGATGCCTACCTCACCGCCGCGCACGCGTGGCTTGCGAAGAACGGACTCAGCCACACGACGATCACCGATGCATCTGGCATCCAACCCGCGAACACCAGCTCGGCAGCCGATCTGCTGTCGATCGCGAAGCTCGCCATCGCGAACCCGATCGTCGCACAGATCACCGCAACGGCCAGTGTCACCGTGCCCGACATCGGCACGGTCGTAAACACAAATCACCTGCTCGGGATCGAGGGTGTCAACGGAATCAAGACCGGCACAGACGATCTGGCCGGCGCGTGTCTGTTGTTCTCGGCCGCCTACACAATCGGCACCCATACCGTCACCGTCGTGGGCGTCTCGCTCGGTGGCCCCGATCATGACACGGTCGACGCCAACGTTCGAACGCTCCTCGCAAGCGTGGTTGCGGGCTTCCACGAACTCACCTTGATCACGAAGGGCGAGCGTTTCGCCTCGTACGACACGCCATGGGGTGATAAGGCGGATGCGGTCGCAGCAACCACCGAGACGATCCTCAACTGGTCGACTACTCCGGTTTCGGTCGCGGTGCACACCGGTACCGTGGCCACAGCCACGACCGGAGCGCAGGTGGGCACAGCCACCTTCACGGTGGGGGATCAATCGGTCGCTGTCGACCTGAAACTTGACCACGCGATCAACGATCCCGGTGCGTGGTGGCGGCTCACCCATCCAGCGCTGCTCCTCTAGAAATACACACCGCGCAAAGTTGGCGGTTGTGCAGGTGTATCCCAGCCGGCGCGATTATGCTGACGATATCCGATCGAGCGAATGCTCATCTCCGCGGCTGGGAAGTCCAGAATTTTCGAGGCCCCGTGACCAGCTCGCACGTACCCGGCTCAAGCACATCCATTATTCGAACGGGGCCGCGCGGACTGACGAACCCCATCTCGGAGTTCGCGGCCCTCATGGCCACGGTGCGTGACGCTGGGCTCCTCAAGCGTCGTAAGCGTTTTTACATCCTCACCTTCAGCGTGCTGACCGTGGCGATGGGGGGCGCGTGGGTGGGGTTCGCGTTCCTGCACGACACCTGGTACACGCTGATCATTGCCGCGGTTCTCGGCATCCTGTTCACCCAGTACGCGTTCATTACGCACGAACTCGCTCACCGGCAAGTGTTTGCTTCGGGAAAATTCAACGACTTTTCCGGGCGCATCATGGCAGACCTCGTGGTCGGAATCAGCTACTCGTGGTGGATGAATAAGCACACTCGCCATCACGCCAACCCCAACACGGTCGGTAAAGACGGCGATATCGACACCGACTTCATCGTTTTCCAGCCCGCACTCGCCCAAGCGATGACCGGAGTACGCGGCTGGCTGGTGCGACGCCAAGGCTGGCTGTTCTTCCCTGCGCTCCTGCTCGAGGGCATCAACCTTCATCTGCACGCGTTCCGTACGGTGTTCTCCCGGGGCAAGGTCGATAAGCGTGCCCTCGAAATTGTGCTTCTCACGGTGCGCAATGTCGGGTATGTCGCGGTGCTGTTCACATTCCTGCCGCTCGGCATGGCTTTCGCGTTCCTTGGCGTTCAACTGGCTATTTTCGGCCTGTACATGGGGTCGTCGTTTGCACCCAACCACATCGGTATGCCGCAGTTGCCGAATGACAGCAGGGTTGACTTCCTGCGTCGCCAGGTGCTCACCAGCCGCAACATTAAGAGCGGCACGTTCATGAATCACTTCATGGGCGGGCTCAACTACCAAATTGAGCACCACCTGTTTCCGAGCATGCCACGACCACACCTCGCACGCACCCGCGAGATCGTGATGGAATACTGCGAGAGTCGCGACATCCTATACACCGAGGTTCGACTGCTCGAGGCCCACAAGATCGTGATCTCGTTCCTTAACCGCGTTGGCCTCTCCGGCAAGGGTGACCCTTTTGCCTGCCCGGCCGCTGCACGGTACGGCCGCTAGCTACCCACACCGCCGAGGGTCGTGTCGGCGCGACTGATGCAAAACGCTCGCCGCAGCGCGTCCACGTCACCCAACATGGTTAGCGGGCGGAGCCGGGTTCCGGCCGCTTGGCGGTGACATTGTCGCCGGATGACTGATGGCGGATTCGCCGCACCACCCACGGTACGAAGTGCTCGCGCGCCCAGCCGATGTCCTCCACCCGCGCGCGTCGCCACGAGACCTTGGGCAGCGGCTCTGGGCTGTACGGCTCGAGGTCGTTGTCGACGTTGAGCGCCTGCAACACCATGCGGGCGATCGTGTGGTGACCGATGGGGGAGAAGTGCAGGCGGTCTTGCGCCCACATCCGCGGGTCCTTCAGTTCGCGTAGCGCCCACATGTCTGCGATTACGGCATCGTGGCGCAGAGCAATGGCTCGCACGTTCTCGTTATAGATCGCCACCTTGCCGCGCACGCGCCCGAGCACGGGCGTTGCGCCGATATCCGGCCCGTTGAACATGACGATCGTCGCACCGGTGGCACTCAGGCGTTCGATGCCGCTCTCGAGCTTGGCGGCAATTTCGTCAGGATCGGTGCCGGGTCGAATGATGTCATTGCCCCCAGCAGAGATCGAGATGAGATTCGGCTTGAGTTCGAGCGTGGGCTCGACTTGCTCGTCGAGAATCTGCTGCAGAAGCCGTCCGCGGATCGCGAGGTTTGCGTACGCAAAATCGTCAGCACCGTCACTCAGAACCTCGGCGACACGGTCGGCCCAGCCCCGGAATCCGCCGGGACTCGCCGCCTCTGGGTCACCGATCCCCTCGGTGAACGAGTCGCCGAGAGCGACGTACCTGGTCCACGGATGTTGCTGGGTCATGGATCAAGCATGCGTCACGTTTGCCGCGCAAAATACCCGAATAGGCTGATTATCGCAAGGGATTGTCGCCCATTAGGGGCAGAAATAGGGTGACTTTTGGCGTCGAAGTTCGGCGCCGAGTACATGGACCGACTGGGAGGTCGTCATGGGAATCATTGGTTGGATCGTGCTCGGGCTGATTGCTGGAGCAATCGCCAAAGCAATTCTTCCCGGGGCACACGGTGGCGGATGGGTCATCACACTTGTTCTCGGAGTCGTTGGTGCACTGCTGGGAGGGTTTCTGGGAAGCGCGATCTTCGGCGTCGGTCTGGGGGGCTTCTTCGACATCTCCACCTGGCTCCTTGCCATTGGCGGGTCGATCATCGTTCTCCTGATTTACGGTCTGGTCACGCGCGGAACCAGACGCGCCTGACGCAGGGTCCGCAGGGCGGTGGGCTACGGCTCGCCGCCCTGCGGCGGTTAACCGACCGGTCGGTAGCTCCTGCAACAATGAGGCCATGGGAAAGCAGGATGGCAGCGGTCGGCAAGTGTCGGCCCCCGGCGTCGATGACTCGACCGCACCCATTCTGCACGTCGACATGGATGCGTTCTTCGCCTCGGTAGAACTACTCGAGCACCCCGAATTCGTCGGTAAACCGGTGATTGTCGGCCACCGATCGGCGCGCTCCGTGGTCACGGCGGCCACCTACGAGGCACGCAGATTTGGTGTCAATTCGGCCATGCCGATGGTCATCGCGCTCCGTCGCTGCCCGCAGGCGATCGTGCTCGAACCACACTTCGAGCGCTATCGGCATTACTCCGACATCGTCATGAACATCTGTGACGACCTCACCCCACGCGTCGAGCGGCTCGGAATTGACGAGGCCTTTCTCGACGTGGCCGGGGGCGCAAAACTACTCGGAAGCCCGCGGGTTATCGCGGAGACGCTGCGATCCCGCGTGCGCGCAGAAACGGGGCTGGTCTGCTCGGTGGGCGCTGCGGCGACCAAATTCGTGGCCAAGCTGGCGAGCGGGCAATCGAAGCCAGATGGCCTGCTCGTCGTGCCAGCCGATAAGACAGTGGCATTTCTGCATCCGCTGCCGATTGCATCGCTCTGGGGCGTGGGCGGCAAGACCGAGCAAGCACTGCGCACTCGGGGTTGTGAGACCATCGGCGACCTCGCTGCGACGCCGGTCAGCACGCTGCGAAAGCTACTCGGCGACGTCGCGGGCCAGAAACTGCACGACCTGTCGTGGGGCATTGACCCTCGGGTCGTCACGGCCCGGGCCGACGAGAAGAGCATCGGCCACGAGCTGACCTTCGAGAAAGACGTCACGGATGCCCGCATCATCCGCCGCGAACTGTTGCGGCTTTCCGACGCGGTTGGCGTGCGCCTCCGCACCGGGGGCGTGTTGGCGCGCACCGTTGTGGTCAAGCTGCGGTTCGGCACCTTCGAGACGATCACACGATCGCGCACCCTCACCGAACCGACCGATCTGGGGCGCCGCATTTATGACGAAGTGCTCTCGATATACGAGGCGCTCGGAAAGCAGTCAGCAGACATCAGGCTGATCGGGGTGCGTGCCGAGCAACTCGTTGATCAGGGCGGCGCGCAACTCGGCCTCTGGGATACCGACGAGACCTGGCGAGACGCCGAGGAAGCAATCGACGCGGTTTCGGCCCGCTTCGGCAGAGGCACGATCACACCAGCGAGCCTCATGCGCGAGCCGCCGCGTCGCACGAGCCTGAACAGTCGCGACTAGTCGTGCACAATCTTCGGTATTCGCGGCATCTTGTCGGCCGGGTCGGGTAACGTCCTATCAAGTGACGACACCCCAGCTACCCAGCCGCGGTGCTTTCTCACCCCAGGTCGGCACCTTTGCCGCCGAGCACCTCTCACCGTCGTATCCGGAGCGTGCCGCGCGCGGCACGGCCGATAAACTGCGGGCCTGGCAGGCAGAAGCCCTCGATTCATACTTCGAGCGTGAACCTCGCGACTTTCTCGCTGCCGCCACCCCCGGCGCGGGTAAGACGACGTTTGCACTGCGGCTCGCGACCGAGCTCATCGCGCGTAGGGTCGTCGACCGCGTCACGGTGGTTGCCCCCACCGAGCACCTGAAGAACCAGTGGGCGGATGCGGCTGCCAAGGTGGGCATCCGCCTCAATCCGGCGTTTCGCAATAGTCATGCCATCGGCGGACGGCGATTTCACGGGGTGGCAGTCACGTACGCGCAAGTTGCGACCAAGGCATCCGTTCACCGCGAGATGACCGACGGTAGCCGCACTCTGGTGATTCTGGACGAGGTTCACCACGGCGGCGATGCTCTCAGTTGGGGTGACGCAATTCGTGAGGCATTCGGGGGAGCGACCAGGCGGCTCTCGCTCACCGGCACACCATTTCGGTCAGACACCGCGCCGATTCCGTTCGTCAGCTATGCGCCAGATGAGCACGGCATCCGCACCTCACAGACGGACTACAACTACGGCTACGGTCGCGCTCTAGCCGATGGGGTTGTACGCCCGGTGATTTTTATGGCGTACGCGGGCAAGATGCGCTGGCGCACGCGCATGGGCGACGAGATGGAAGCCCGTCTGGGCGAGGGCGACACGAAAGACATCACGGCTCAGGCCTGGCGAACGGCGCTCGACCCGGCCGGTGACTGGATTCCGGCCGTGCTCACCGCCGCGAATACCCGGCTCACCGAGGTGCGCCATTCGATACCGGATGCCGGGGGGCTGGTGATCGCGACCGACCAGCAGTCCGCGCGTGCCTACGCCGACGTACTCAGGTCCGTCACCGGCGAGAAGCCCACCGTCGTGCTCTCCGATGAGAAAGAGTCCTCCGACCGCATCGCCACTTTTGCCGCGAGCGAGCGGCGGTGGATGGTGGCCGTGCGCATGGTGTCTGAGGGCGTCGACGTGCCCCGCCTCGCGGTTGGCGTCTACGCGACCTCCGCCGCGACGCCGCTCTACTTCGCCCAGGCGATCGGCCGATTCGTGCGCGCACGCCGTCGCGGCGAGACCGCATCCATCTTCCTCCCGAGCGTGCCATCGTTGATGTCACTCGCGACCCTGCTCGAACTCGAGCGTGATCATGCCCTCGACCGCTCAACCGACGAGGAGCTGCTGCTCGACGATGAACTGCTCGATGAGCAGAACCGCTCCGAGAGCGTCTCGGAGAAGCTTCTCGACGAGTTCGAGTGGAAAGCGATCGAGTCGGAGGCCAACTTCGATCGGGTGCTGTACGACGGCACGGAGTTTGGATTTGCGGCCGCGGTGGGCAGTGACGAAGAGCTTGACTTCATCGGCATCCCGGGCATTCTCGAACCCGATCAGGTGCGCGACCTGCTGCGCCAGCGCCAGGCCCGCCAGTCGCGTCGCACGACGTCGCAGCCGGTTTCCGCCGACTCGCCGAAGCCCCTGTACCGCACGCTCAAGGAGCAGCGCACACTGCTGAACTCGCTCGTCGGGATGCGCGCAAAAGTCTCAGGGGAGCCGCACGGCCTTGTCCACGCCGAGCTTCGTCGCGTCTGCGGCGGACCGGCCGTCGCCCAGGCCAGCGTCGCCCAGTTGCAGGCGCGCATCGACCACCTGCGGCGGGGGTTGCGGGCGTAGCCGCGGCGCGTGGCGGCGCGTGCGGCGCGGCGGCTCGGCAAGCTGTCCTGTGTACCAAATGCAGGACTCGCGGCATCCGCTCCCCGCATTCGTGCGGCCTGGCGTCTACGAAATGGCACCGTGTCCTGCATTTCATACGCTGGCGTCCGTGCTGGCACCCGGTTCCGGCCCAGCGGAAGTGCCGTATGGGACGGGGTGAACTCGCACAGAGCTGTTGTGCGCCGGGGCAGCTTCGTGTACCAAATGCAGGAGTTGCGGCATCCTGAGCCTGCGGTGTGATCGAAACTTCGCGGGAGCATGGCGCCGCGTCCTGCATTTCGCACCAAATCGCACGGCAAATCGCACGGCAAATGGGACAGCGTGGACGGCGCGGTGGGGGGCGGGGACGGTGGGGGCGGGGACGGCGCCATGCGCGGGGACAGCATGGACCGGCGCGAGCCGCGACGAACGGCGAGCGGGGGGTATCGTGCCGTAGGACACAGAAAAGGCCCCGATATGGACCGGGGCCTTTCCTGTGCTTTTTACAGCGTTACTGATTTATAAGATCAGAGGGGGCGAATGTTCTCCGCCTGCGGGCCCTTCGGGCCCTGGGTGATGTCGAACTCGACTTTCTGGTTCTCATCGAGCGACTTGTAACCGCTAGATGCGATTGCCGAGTAGTGGGCGAACACGTCAGGACTTCCATCCTCAGGGGCGATGAAGCCAAAGCCCTTTTCCGCGTTGAACCACTTAACGGTGCCTAATGCCATGTAAAACTCCTCCAGGAGCGTTCTTCTTGGTTCCGACAGTCGAAACCTTCATCTGTATGCTCCGAGGAACCACACAGACAATGCGTTAAGGGTATAGCAGCAAACCGACATTCGTGTCATAAATGTTCATACTGGAATGTGATCGAAATATGGGGCGATCAGTGGAAGTCTCGCGATCGCAGCGGTGAGACGACCACGATCGCTTCAAAAGCATCCGCTATGAGGTTAATGACTCCCTCCGGAGAACGCTCCAGGATGCCTCGGATGATCATCGCCGGTGCCAGCCGCGCGACCCGTCGGTAGCGGTTCCAGACCCCCACCGTGCAGATCACGTTGACCATGCCGGTCTCGTCTTCGATATTCATAAACGTCACCCCGCCCGCAGTGGACGGCCGCTGCCGATGTACAACCACCCCACCGATTTCGATGCGCCGCCCCGACTCGGCCATCGCGAGTTGTGATGCGCGTAGTACCCCGCGGGCCGCGAGTTGCTCGCGCAGGTGAGCGATGGGATGGTCGTCGGGCGAGATACCGGTGGCCCACAGGTCGAAGTTGAGTTGCTCGTGGGCGGTGAGCAGCGGTAGCAGTGGAGGCTGCACGGAGACAATCGAACCTGGCAAATACTGCTCACGGTCGTGGGCAGCCTCGCCGGCCTCCCAGATCGCTTGGCGACGGGAGTCCCCGAACGTGTCGAACGCCCCGGCGCTGGCAAGTGCCTCGAGTTGTGCGGTCGTGAGGCCTACTCGGCGCACGAGGTCGGCCTGGCTCAGGAAGTCACCAGCGCGATCGCGTTCGGCGACGATTCGGGTAGCCAGATCTACACCGATCGACGTGACGTCAGCGAGACCGAGCCGAACAGCGCGGTGACTGTCTCTGCGGTGCGCAGCGCTCTCATCCGGCTGCGTGATGTCGAACTCGCCGACCGGGGGTTGGTCGTCGAGCAGGCAGGAATCACGGCCAGTGGGCAGGCCGTGATCGGCAGCCGCGAGGTCACCAGCCGCGGTACCGGCAGCCGCAGCATAGGCAGCAGCAAGATTGGAGTGGGCGAGACCGACTGGTTCGAGACCAGCGGTGATCCCCGACAGGCGGATATCTGGACGCCGAATCTCGACCCCGTGGCGCCGGGCATCCGCTGACAGTGAGGCAGGGGAGTAGAAGCCCATCGGCTGGGCCCGAAGAAGCGCAGCGAGGAAGGCAACTGGGTAGTGCAGCTTGATCCAGGAGCTCACGTAGACGAGCAGAGCGAAGCTGATCGAGTGGCTCTCGGCGAAGCCGAAATTAGCGAATGCCTTGATCTTGGCGTAGATGTTTTCGGCATCGTCGCCCACGATTCCGTTCTCGGCCATGCCGGCGAAAAGTTTGCTCTCGAGGGCGGAAATCTTCTCGGTGCCGCGCTTGGAGCCCATAGCCCGGCGCAGTAGGTCGGCGTCTTCTGGGGTGCATCCGCCCACCGCCATCGCCATCTGCATGACCTGCTCTTGAAACAATGGAACGCCGAGGGTACGCTTCAACACGGGTTCGAGCTTCGGGTGCAAGTAGCTGATTTCTGAGGGGTTGGCCCTGCGCTTCATGTACGGATGCACCGCACCGCCCTGTATTGGCCCGGGCCGAATCAAAGCGATTTCGATCGCGAGATCGTAGAACTCCCGGGGCTTCAGTCGAGGAAGCGTGCCGAGCTGGGCACGACTTTCCACCTGGAAGATGCCGATGGCATCCGCTCGGCAGAGCATGTCGTATACGCCCTTCTCTTCTTTCGGGACCGTCTCGAGCAACCACTTTTCGCCGACCGACTGCTCGATCAGGTCGAACGAGTGCTGCAGGGCCGCGAGCATGCCGAGACCGAGCAGATCGAATTTGACGAGGCCCATCCATGCGCAGTCGTCTTTGTCCCACTGCAGCACGGTGCGGTTCGCCATGCGCGCGCGCTCAATAGGCACGACCTCGCCGACCGGTCGGTCGGTGAGCACCATCCCGCCAGAGTGAATGCCGAGGTGCCGCGGAAATTTGAGCACCTGCTGCGCCAAGTCGATCACCGGCTGCGGGATGTCGTGACCCTCATTCGCCGTAACAGAACTCCACGAATCGATGTGCTTCGACCAAGCATCCTGCTGCCCTGCGCTGTACCCGAGTGCTTTAGCCATGTCGCGCACGGCATTCTTGGGACGGTAGGTGATCACGTTCGCGACCTGCGCGGCGTTGCGACGACCGTATTTCTCGAACACGTACTGGATCACCTCCTCTCGCCGGTCTGAATCGAAATCGACGTCGATGTCTGGCTCTTCCTCACGCAGGCTGGACAGAAACCGTTCAAAAGGCAATTTGTACTTAATCGAGTCGACGGCCGTGATATCGAGCGTGTAGCAGACCGCAGAGTTGGCGGCGGAGCCACGCCCCTGACAGAGGATGCCCCGCGACCGCGCATAGGCCACGATGTCGTACACGATCAGAAAGTAGCCGGGGAAGTCTTTGAGTTCGATGACGTCGAGTTCGCGTTCCAGCCGTGCGCGGCCATCATCGTCGAGACGTGGATATTTGCGCGCGACACCCTGCCAGACAAGTTCGCGCAGCCAACTCATCGGCGTGTGGCCGACCGGTACCTCCTGCGTGGGTAACTTCGGGCGCGCGGCGCGCAACTCGAACTCGAGGTCATTGGCGATCGTGACGGTGCGCGCGATCACACCGGGGTAACGCGCGAACCGCGCCGCCATTTCGGCGCCAGAACGCAAGTGGGCGCCACCGGATGCCGGCAGCCAGGCATCGAGTTCGTCAAGACTGCGTTGCGCCCGTACCGCGGCGAGGGCCGTGGCGACCTGCCGCTGCGCGGGGGTGGCGTAGTGCGCGGCGGTGGTGGCGATGGTTGCCAGCCCCACACGCGTGGCGATCGAGAAGAGGGTGTCGTTGTTCGTGGTGTCGAGCGGGTTTCCATGGTCAAAGAGTTCGACCACCACATTGTCGCGGCCGAACAGTCGCACGAGTTCGGCGAGGGCACGCTCGGCTTCGTCGGGGCCGCCAGACTGAAGGGCTTGCCGTACGAGGCTTTTGCGGCATCCGCTGAGAATCAGCCAGTGGCCAGCAGATTGTTCGGCCAATGCCTCGAGGTCGTAGATCGGATGCCCCTTCTCTGCACCATCGGCAAGCTGGGCAGAGGTAATCGCGCCGGCGAGGCGGTGGTAGCCCTCCTCACGACGGGCGAGCACGAGCAAGTGGGTGCCATGCGGGTCGGCTTGGCCGTTTTGCCGCCTACTGAGGTCGAGCGAGAGCTCGGCGCCGAAGATCGTCTTGATCTCGAGCTTCTCGGCCGCCTCTGCCATGCGCACGATGCCATAGAGACCGTCATGATCGGTGAGCGCCATGCCGTGCAATCCGAGCCGGCGGGCCTCTTCGAGCAGGTCTTCTGGGGCGCTCGCCCCGTCGAGAAAACTGTAGTTGGAGTGCACGTGCAGTTCTGCGTATGGAACGATCTGGCCGGCAATGACGGGCATGGCCGGCGCGACGTATTCGAGCCGCTTGCGTGACCAGCCGGGGCTCTCACCGCCGTCGGCATGGGCGGGTGGCTCGCCTGGGCGGCGGTCGGAGAGGGTGCGCTCGAACTGCGACCAGGTGAGCGGCGGGTTGTGCCAGCCGGCCATCAGTCGTACCTCGCTTCTGCCCACCAAGCGCGGCGTTCAAGCACGAGCAGCCATGCGACCCCCGACGAGTCGACCACTTGGAAGCGGCTCGCGACGCGCCTATGGGCCGCGTCCCACCAGCGTTCGTCGATCGGCCACGGGCCGGCCCAGGCGAGCACCGGGCGCAACTCCCGGGCGGAGCCGGTGGGGGAGAAGTGTGCGGGTGCAGCAGACAGGATGCCGCGCCCGTCGATCGCGACGGTATCCCCATTCGCCCCGATGAGGTCAACGGGGCGGGGTATCGCGAACACCGTCGCTGGTAGCGGCGGGGGCAGGTGCCCTGGCCATGGACCGGGTTGCGCGGCAGCGGCCCGGTCGCCCCACGGCAGCAGTTTCTGGCGCTCTGCGAGCATGCGCCCACCGCCGACCGTGGCAGTGAGAACCGCACCGTGGCCCAGCATGCTCTGCACGCGGGAGAGCCCGTGGTGGATGCGTTCGTCGTTGGCGGTGCCCCAGAGTCCCTGTTCGTGGTTGCCGATGGCGTCGACGGCTTCCGGGGTGACCCGAACGCGCGTCACCCCGGCGGTGAGGCCGCTGCCCGAGCCGGTGTCGCCCTGCAGCTGCCAGCGCACCCGGTCTACGACATCCGCCGCAGTGAAGGAGCGCGGATGCAGCCAACTGCGTTCGACCCGCTCACCCCGGTCAGACCAGGTCTCGACCAGCACGGCGGTGCAGACGAGCGACGCAGCGGTGAGCCGCTGGATGAACTCATCCGCCCGCTGCCGAAAGCTGAATGCCACCTGGTCAATGCGGTCGAGCGGCGGCTCGAAGTCGATGGAGCTGTCGAGTTCGGGTGGCGCAATCCGCGCCGTGACGGGTCTGCTGTCTAGGCCGCTTGCGAGGGAGTGCAGCCGTGTTCCGGCCGCGCCAAACCGACCACTCACCGAGGTGATGGGCAGTGCTGCGAAGTCGGCGAGCGTGCGTACCCCGAGCTTCAGAAGCAGGTCAACAAGTTCGGGCGCACCGAGCGTCGTGATCGGCAGCGGGGCGAGAAATTCGGCAGCGCCACCCTCCGCCACGATGAACACATTTCTCGTGCTGCGCGCGGCCATCTCCGCGGTAAACGGCCCGTCGGCTACCCCCACCCGCACACCCTCGATACCGAGGTCATCGAGTACCCCGATGAGCGCGAGGGCGGCCGGCTTCTCGCCGCCGTAGTAGCGACTCGGGCCGCGCACCCTAACCGCGCAGACGCCAGGCCGCACCACCTGTACGCCCGCAGCAAGCAGCTCAACCGCCGCGATGATCGGTTCAAATGCACGGTTATCGAGGGACGCGTCGTAGGCCAACACGATGAGGTCGGGGCACCGCGACTGGGCTTCGCGCACGCGGATGCCGCGGCTCACCCCGTCGACGCGAGCGGCAGCCGAGCAGGCGAATACCTTCCCCTTCTCGATGAGAGCAATGGGCAGCTCGGCAGCCAACCCGTGTGCCTGCCGCGCTGCGGTGATGGGCCAGTCTGGGCACCACAGCAGCATGGTGCGCGTGATCGCGGGCGCGGTCATCCCGTTGCCTCCTGCCGTAGCGCGCGGCCCGGCAGCACTGACGACGCTGACCCCGGCACCGCCGCGTTGATTTTCTCTGAGCGGTCTGGCAGCCAGAGCTGGGAACTGCGGGGCCTGCCAGCGAGGCGACTCGTGACCGTCACGGTCACCTGGCGGGCGCTGAGGTAGCCGTGACCGTCACCGATGCCGTTCCATTCGCTGGCCGAGATGCTCAGCATCGCCTCGCTCTGCGGCCACGGACCGAGCACGATGAGGGTCGACCCGCGCTGTCGCAAGCGTGCGGCCAGTCTGGCCACGCTCGAGTCATTCGCCCGGCTCGGCGGTTTGGTGACGACGACACCCATGACATCCGCTATCGCAGCGGTCACGGCGAGCCACTGATCGCCGGGCTCTGGTATGAGTACGAGCCGTTCGAGATCGATGCCGAAGCGCGCCGCCGCCTCGATTCCAAACTCGGGAATGCCCACGACCCCGCACCACGCGCCTGCGGCAGACGGCCCGGCGAGCAGCGCCATGATGAGCGTGATCGAGTTGTCGACCGAGTAGGTCGCCCCCTCTTTGAGCCCACCACCCGGCAGCAGGGCTGCGATTGCCGGATGCGTCGGGATGCTGCGCGTGTCAAGCTTCGTCGCCTGCATGCTCGTGATGCGCGCCTGCAGGTCACGCACCCGATCGGGCGCGGGGGACACCTCGTCGAGGACTACCGCTACGGGGGACACCTGACTATATTCGAACACATGTTCGATTGTGTCAATTGCCGGCGACAACTAGCGGCGTGTCGGCCGGTACAGAACTTATGCGAACTTGGGGAACGATTCACCCCGCCGAAGTGTTGTGCCGAACATGACCGTTCCGATCTCCATTCTCGACCTCGCTCCGATCGCTGCGGGGCAGACGGTACGCGAGAGTTTCGCGAACAGCGTGCGCCTCGCGCAGACGGCGGAAACGCACGGATACACCCGGGTCTGGTACGCCGAGCACCACAACATGCCGACGATCGCGTCATCAGCTACCAGCGTTCTGATCGGCCATGTCGCGCATCACACGTCGACGATTCGGCTCGGCGCGGGCGGCGTGATGCTGCCGAATCATTCGCCGCTCACGATCGCCGAGCAGTTCGGTACCCTCGCCGAGTTGCACCCAGGGCGCATCGATCTCGGCCTCGGGCGCGCCCCCGGCAGCGACCAGACCACCGCGCGGGCGATGCGGCGCGACCCCCGGTCGTCTGAGCATTTTCCGCAGGACGTTCTCGAACTCCAGGCGTTCCTCCGCGGCGAGTCGATCGTTGCCGGCGTCCAGGCCGTTCCCGGTGGCGGCACCGATGTGCCCATCTACATTCTCGGATCGTCGCTGTTCGGCGCCCAGCTCGCCGCCTCCCTCGGGCTTCCCTTCGCGTTCGCCTCGCACTTTGCTCCGGATGCGCTGCACGAGGCGATGGCGCTGTACCGCAGCGAGTTCCGCCCGTCGCGTCAGCTCGCCGAACCCCATGCGATCGCCGGCGTTAACGTGATCGCCGCCGAGAGTGCAGCGGATGCCCAGAGTCAGTTCATAACGACGCGTCGCGCCCGAGTGCGCAGCCTCGTCGCTCGCGGGCCGGCATCCCCACACTATTCGGACGAACAGATCGACGCGTTCCTGACCACTACCGAGGGGCGCAATATCGCTAACATGATGCGCTATTCAGCCATCGGTACGCCCGCGGAGGTGCGCACTTTTCTCGAGGACTTCGCGACGTCGGTGCAGGCCGACGAGCTGATCATCGCGCACCAGTCCCGCGATATCGATGACCGCATCCGCTCGGTGGAGTTCACCGCTGAGGCGATGCTGCCGCTGCCGGTGGGTTAGTTGGGCCCGCTGCAACCACCTAAATCAGCGTGTTCCTAGTGGGGGGCGACAGTCACGGCGCCCACGCTGAGCAGGGCGGCTTTATGCTCGACGCAGGCCGGGGTGGAGTGGATAGTGACGTGCTGCGTATCGCTGTTGTCGACGAGGTCGACGGGGTGGTCGAGCGGCGGAGCCACTAACAGAGCGATCGCGTTGGTGTGGTTGCAGTCGATGGTGCCGGCATTCGTAATCGTGAGCGCCGCCTGCAGGATGCCGCCGGGCTGCAGGATCACGAGCGAGGGAGGCTTGACGGGGTCGAACGAGGCCTGTGCACCGATCACGCTCTCCGCCTCCGGACTGTTGAACCACACGCTCGGATAGCCGTCCATGCTGCACGGGGTGCTGAGCCGGTTGCTGAAGTTGATAACACCATGGAAATGGCCCGCGCTGTTGTCCGTCTCGACGTAGGTCGTCACAAGGTTGTCGCGCGTGCACGCCGCCGGAGCAACCACAGGCGGCCCGAGAGTTGGCGCAGCAGACACCGTCGACGACGACAGGGGCGTGGGGGCCGGCGGGAGACTCGGAGCGTCAGGCTTCGGTGGGCTCAGCTGCGAGCATCCGGCGAGGGCGAGGGACGCGATGACGATGCCGAAAAGCTGAACGCGGGGAACGCGAGCGCGATTCATGTCGCTAATGTACTCCTCGCGTACTGGTGGATTGTTAAGCTTTTGTAACGATGGCCGTGCGCGAGGATGTTCCGCAGCCCGATGATCCGAGCGATGTCGGGAATCTATCGGGCCGTTTTCGGATCCGTGTTCCGGAGATTCTTCAATGCTTCGCCGATGATTTCGAGTTGGCGTTCGACTGCTGACCGACGGGGAGCGTCGCTCGTGTAACCAGTTTCGTCCATCCCAGCAGTGAATTGCGCGAGCCCAGATGCCGCTGCGTGGACGTCTCACAGCAGTACGGTGGACTCAGGACGCATACACTTCCTCGGCACTCTCAGTTGCAGACGCCGCGAAGTGCGGGTGGCGGACAGCGTTCGCCATCACGAGGTCGACTTTCCGTCCGAGCAGGGTCTCGAGATCCTCCTTGACCCCGAAGGTAGGCCACGAAGGGATCGTCAGCACCGGGGGTGAATTCGACGAGGAAGTCGACGTCGCTGTGCTCACTGTTGAAGCGCTCGGACGTGGCCGAACCAAAGATCAGAAGGCGGCTGACGCCGTGGGCGCGACACAACCGTGCGATTGCATCGCGGTCAAGAGCAAGCCCAGTAGACATGGCAAGAGTCTGCCGACAGGCGTAATAGCACAGGAAGAAACCTTCACGGAGTGACGCTCGAGGACCGCGTCGTTCTTGCTCCGCACGTAGTGATTCCAGTGAGGTTGAGACGCCCACCTTCATTGAGACCCTCAACCCCCAAGGTCGCGTCCCTCGATGGGCTGAAGTCTGCTCAAATCGAGATCTGCCTCACGCTTCGACCAAGGGATTTAGCCCGGCCAGTGAGCCACACCTGCGGGTCGATCGGTCTGAGCGAGATAGTGTGCCTTGCGACCCTCGGCAAGCATGGCACCGAGTTCGGTGCGTGCGGCGAACCGCGTATCGAACGAGACACTTGTGGCGTCGTAGCGTTTGCGTGCATCCTCCGACCATTCGGCCTTCGCCCGGTTGGCAAGATCCGCGATCCTTTTGAGCATTGTGTGCTCCCTCGGTGCGGTTATGAGGGCGAATTCAACCGGTCGTTGCAAGCCCTCGATCATGGAGGTATCGGCTGGACGGCCAGCGGGAGGGAGGGATGACGACGTGGGCGACGCCTGTGACAATGCTGCCGCCGTGACGGTCATGGGGCTCCACACGAACGAGGCGATAGCGAAGGGCTCACCGTTGCGCGTCGGCCCAGTGGGCGGCCTCGAAGACGTCGAGATGGTCACGTTTGAGTGGAGGGCACCTACTGTGCTCGAACCATCGGCCCGCTAAACGACGAAGCCGCCAACAACACGGCAGCATGAAACCCGGAACGGTTCAGATTTCTCGGGCGACGTAGTCCCGGGTGCGTTGGTCCTTCCGCTCCCAGACCCACAAGTCTTTTTGCTGACAAGGTCGCGGTCTGACTTTCCGGTGACCTAACGCTATTCGGATACCGTCGGGGCGTTGAAGGATCCTGACTGGTTGAGCGCGTCGCCGGCGATGGTGTGCGGGAGGTAGTCGCGTTGGAGAATCATGGCGACGAGCTCACCCCGACTATGCACTCCGATCCTGTTGAAAATCGATTTCAGGTGATCCTGCACAGTGTCAATGGTCACGTGCAGTCGGCTTGAGATTTGTCGAGTCGACAGGCCCTGGCATACAGATGCGGTGATGGTTCTCTCGCGGTCGGTCAGCCCATAGACAGTCATGATCATCGGCGCCACCTCGGCGGGCGCAGCTTTTTCCACGATCACCGCAATCTGTGCGTCGTCGCCGGAATTCATCCAGGAAGCATGAAGCACTGCCCAGCGACCACTCCGCGTGCGCACTCGAAGCCGCGGCAGAACCGGCTGGGCGGTGTCTAGGTGACGAAGCTTGGTTGCGACGGCGATAATCTCCACCGGTAGACCGGTGCCGTCTGAACGGCCACCGAGCTCGTCCAGCCAGGGCCTAGCGGCCTCGTTCATCCCGGCGACCGAGCCGTCAGCGGCCAGGATCACGAGTCCGGGGCCGTAGGCCGGATTCTCCAGCTCGCAGGCTTGCCGCAGCAAGCCCATGCGGATGCCCTCGGCAATGTGCGGAGCGATCCGCTGAACGAATCGCACCTCATCAGCTGAAAACGTCGCCTTTGCGGTTGCGCGGTGTAGGCAGATAAATCCCCAACAAGAGCCACGTACCCGCAGGACAGCGCGGAGCTCGTCTCCCAATCCGAGCGGCGCGAAGATGTCCCGATAACGGTCACTTCGCGTCGCCTGACCTTCGGTTGCCACCATGAGCGTGCCCACGCCGACCGGGTCACGGGCCAGGTCGGTCCACTTGTTGACGTCCGTGTGTAGGAATTCATTTTCAACGAAGTATGAACCGGATTCCTCCGGCAGTTCCTCACGATGAGCTTGGGTGAAAAGAAGCGTCGTGGGGTCAGCGACCGCCCACCACAGCGCGTCGATCGGCACGACCCTCCGCAATCGCGGGAGAACGGCTTCACGGAGCGAGTTTGCGTCGAGCCCGAAACGGCAGTCCACCGCGACCGCGGCAATGAGATTCTCAAGCCCCGCTTCGCTGAGCATGGCAGATCATCTCCTCTCTCGAGACTACTGTGCTACCACCTCATAGCGGCCGGTCCCGACCAATTCAATGCCGGTCGCGGCGACGGTCGAAGCCCGGCTTTGCTCCGCAAATTGGTCGGTAGCTTCGGCAGAACTTTCGGTCGTCCAGAGCGTGAGCGTCAATGCTGTGCCACCCTCACGATCGACGAAAAACATGACACCGGCGTTTCCCGGCAAACCTTCCACGAAGCTCCTTACCGTGCTGACAGCGTGATCATCCCATTTCTGCAGAGCCTCGGGTGATCCCGACCATGTCGATGTTCGTGCAAACATGTTGTCTCCTTCCTGATCCCAATCATGACGATAGAGCCAGCTCAGCACCCTCCCAGAATTCTGGGAGGTACTTCCGCGAGATCGGCCGTTGCCGGTCCGGCCTGTGACGCTCGTGTGGCCAACCCAGATGTGCGAACTTGAGTTCAGCCGATGTCCCTGCTGCGTGCGACCACGAGCCACGCAGCAGAAGGGCCATGGGGCCACTTTCGGATTCAATTGTTCAGGTGTCACGAAAGCACCCGTGTGGGGGTGAGGGTGGCGCTGTGACCTACCCGCAAGCCCCAGACCACAACCCCAGCCTTGCGACCCTCGTCCGCTGCGAAACGCAGCGAACGGCGAACCGATGGCATGACGGTCGCCGCACTGGTGATCTCCAGCGTTTTCACTGGGTTAGGAGTTCTCGCAGGGCTCGGATCTTTGATCTTTGTTCTTGGAGTCGCGGGCTAGGTAGCCAAAGTTACGAACACGCCTGCTACGAAAGTCACCACAAACGAGGTCGCAGTGAAGGTGGCCACTGCAGGGAAAACAATTGACAGCGGCGACCTGCACAGCGCGGCGACACTGGTGGTGACGCACCGCCTTCAGCGAGCGAACGTTCACTTTTCGAGCTTCGGTGCAAACGCTCAAGGGCTACTGATCGCGCTATTCCCCGACAACGCGCCCGAAGGAGAACTGCAGTCGGCCGGTGCCGCAGCTACAGCCCCGACAGACGCGGCGTTCCGCAAAGTACTCGGTCTCGCAGATTCAGCCGCCGGTGGGAGCACGTCGTTCGCGTCAGCTCCTGAGGTTACTCAGGCGCTCGCAACCAAGTTTTCTGGCACTAGCTGCGAGTCGGTCGGCGACGTGCTCATCCCCGGCACCAGCATCTCCGCTTACACCGTGACCAGTGCCGAGATGAACCTCGAATTGAACAGTGACGGCACTCAACTTCTCACGACGCTGAGCTCAGGCCTGGTGGGTCGTGCGTTTCCCGACAACCAGATCGCTCTCATGGTCGGCAACGAAGTTACACTCGCCCCAACCCTCAACTCAGTCATAACCAACGGCCGTCTTACGATTTCGGTTGCTAACCAGAGCCACTTCGATCCTGCGCTTGTCGAGAGCGAACTAGCGCTCGCCACGCACGATGTCTCACTTTCCATCGATAGGATCCAAACGAAGAAGTGATGCTCCCGTCGAACCAAACATGAAATCGCTCACCTGAAGCATTGGCAGTACGTCGTGGCAGACGGGACTGCTGAAAGTCGCGGCAACTGAGCTGGGGGGCAGGTCACATATTGGATGTGGTGAGCGCAAACGTGAGGGTGTGCCGGCGATGTCACCCCCTACCCAATAAGCTGCGCAACGGTCGATCCACCCCCCAAGGGAGCCCACCGCAGCATGGCCGACAACAACAATGGTGCGTTCATCTGGTCGATCGCGAACCTGCTGCGCGGGGTGTACAAGCAAGCCGATTACGGCAAGGTTATTTTGCCGTTCATGGTTCTCAGAAGACTTGACGCGCTGCTGGAGCCGACGAAGGATGCCGTGCTCGACACCTTCGAGAAGCGCAAGACCCGGCCGGGCCTCGACCACATCCTGCCGACGGCGAGCAGCCAGGCGTTCTACAACACGAGCCGGTTCACCCTCGCGAAGCTTGCGGATGATCCCGCCAACTTCAAGGCCAACCTCCTCGACCACGTGGAGGGTTTCTCTCACAACGTCAAAGACATCTTCGAGCGCTATGCCTTCGCCGCCCAGCTCAACACCCTCGAAGAGAACGACCTGCTCTATCTGATGCTGCAGAAGTTGGCGGCGGTGGACCTGGCGAATTCGAGCCGCACGGCCCGGGCGGTTCGGTCGGCTTCGGCCGCGCGATCTACCGGATGACCCACCGCCGGAAGTAACGCTGAAGCGCCCGCCGGTGACGTCTCTAGCGGGAGTGCGCCGCGAAAAACGCCCAGGTCGTGGAGGTCGCGTCAAGCGCGGTACTGGGTGGTACGGCGCCGTCGCGCACGGCATTGGATCCGGGCCATTGGTGTCCGGCGCCATCGATGGTGATGAGGGTGACTGTGCGGCCGGCGGGGCAGGTCGCGGTTGAGGTGGTGACAAGACCGACGGTCGTGATATCTGAGGGCTCACAGTTGTCGACGGCGTGCCAAAGTTTGGCGACATCCTCGACCGGGAGACCATCGATTGCGGCCACTCCTGCGCCAGCGCTGCCATCCATACGCACCGATTTGTCGTCCATCCCGTGGATCTCGAGTACAGAGATCGGCGCGGGGGAGTCGCACTCGCCCAGGATTGTGCCCGCGACCGGGGCGATCGCTGCGAACAGGTTAATGTCGCAGGCCAAGCGGTAGGAGAGCAGGGCACCGTTGGACATTCCCGTCGCGTAGACGCGAGCTGGGTCGATGTTCAGGCCAGAGCTGACGTCGGCCACCACGGCTTGAATGAATGCCACATCGTCGATTGCCTCGCGACCGGGCTTGCCGCAACATCCGGCGCCCACATTCCAGGCACGGTCGATGCCGTCGGGATAGGCGACCACGAACCCCTTGGATGCAGCGAGCTCATCCCAGCCGTACGACTTTTCAGCCTGGCTGCCGCTTCCGAACCCTCCGTGCAGCATCACCACGAGGGGGACTGGACCTGACGGCAGGTTTCTCGGCACCGTGAGGAGGTAGCTGCGGTCGCCGATCGTGCGCGTCATGCCGGTCTGAGTCTTGGCTGGCGCTGGTGTTGCGCACCCGGTGAGGAGGAGGGCCAGAGTTCGCATCATGGCCCCATCGTTGTGCACAATCGTGCCGCGAAGGTTCGGGTAATGTTCGGGTCGGCGACGCCTGCGCCGGGATGTCCGCTCCTGCAGCGGGGCACGGGAACACGCTCAGTGCGGATCCGTCCCAAAAAACTGACGAGACAGCGCCTGGATGTCGCGATCCAGTGCGTTGAACTTGGCGTCAAACTTCGCGTCCACTGCGTCGAACCGTGCATCCATAACGTCACGCAGTCCACCGATCTCGGTGCGAACACCGCCGATCGTAGCGGTGAGCGTGCGGTTGAAGCTGGAGGTGACAATCCCGATCATCCCGAACATCGCAGCCGCGAACACGCCGATCAGCAC
>JANXVG010000043.1 GCA_025351795.1 Salinibacterium sp.
CCCGAGTCAAAGACGGCGAGGTACGAGGCATTCGACCGCCCGTTTTTCGAACGCAAGATCGCTGAACTCGGCAACTTCGAGGTACTCTATTCAAACGCCGACCAGGACGCATCGAAGCAACAATCCCAAGCCGAGGCGGCCCTCGCATCCGGTGCGAAGGTGCTCGTGCTCGACCCGGTCGACTCAGCTGCATCCGTAAGCATCGTCGCGACTGCCAACACCCAAGGAGTTCCGGTGATCGCCTATGACAGGCTCATCGGCGGCGGTAAGCTCGCGTATTACATCTCGTTTGACAATGAGAAAATCGGTGTGCTGCAGGGCACTGCTCTCGTGGATGAGTTGCAGCATGAGCACGCAAATGGCGGCATACTGATGGTCAACGGCGCATCAACTGACGGCAACGCTAGGCTGTTCAAGCAGGGCGCACACAGCGTGATCGATGCGAGTGCGCACCCGGTTCTCGCCGAGTTCGACACACCAGACTGGAGCCCCGATCAGGCCCAGGAATGGGTAGCCGGGCAAATCACCCAATATGCCGGGCGCATCGTCGCAATCTACGCGGCCAATGACGGAACGGCCGGCGGAGCGATTGCTGCGCTCAAGGCGGCGAACGTTTCACCACCCCCGATCGTCACCGGGCAGGATGCCGAGCTCGCCGGCATCCAGCGGATCGTCTCTGGCGACCAGTACATGACCATCTACAAGGACATCAAGGACGAAGCTGAGCTCGCCGCAACGATCGCTGTCAAGCTCGCCAGGGGTGAGGTCGTTACTGGTGGCACCACTGTCAACGGCACGCCCACGACACTTCTCAACGCCGTGGTCGTGACGGTCGACACGATCATGACTACCGTTGTGGCAGACGGCATTTTTACTGCCGCTAACATTTGCACACGCGAGTACGTGAAGGCATGCACCGCGGCCGGAATCAAGTAACACGAGCCCACGGAAACCACACATGACAATGATCTCCGCAGCAACGTCGACCAGGGGTCGTGCGCGCGAGCAGATTCTCTCCCTCCGCGGGATCGGCAAACGATTCGGAGCCGTTAGGGCGCTCAACGATGTGGACTTCGATGTGTATGCCGGGGAGGTCGTCGCGATCGTGGGCGACAACGGAGCGGGCAAGTCAACGCTCGTGAAGATCCTCGCTGGGGTGCATCCACAAGATAGCGGCACGGTGAGCTTCTACGGCTCACGCGCCTCGATCAGCAGCCCCACGGATGCCCGCGATCTGGGTATCGCCACGGTCTTCCAGGATCTCGCTCTCTGTGACAATCTCGACGTCGTCAGCAATTTGTGGCTCGGGCGAGAGCTCGTCAAGGGCGGGGCGCTCGACGATGTGGAAATGGAGCAGCGTTCCTGGGCACTGTTGCGAGAACTCAGCGCCAAAATACCGTCCGTGCGCACCCCGGTCGCCTCACTGTCTGGCGGCCAACGGCAAACGGTCGCGATTGCACGATCGCTCATTGGGGAGCCGAGCGTCGTCATCCTCGATGAGCCGACCGCGGCGCTCGGTGTCGCCCAGACGGCTGAAGTACTCAACCTCATCGAGCGCCTGCGCGAACGTGGGCTTGGCGTGATCCTGATCAGCCACAACATCGCAGATGTGCAGGCCGTAGCAGACCGCATCGTCGTACTACGACTCGGCCGCAACAACGGCGACTTCCGGGTTGCAGACGTGACAAGTGAAGCAATCATCGCGGCGATCACGGGCGCGAGTGACAACTCGGTCACTCGCAGGGCAGCATTGCACCCTGAGAAAGGACCCACAGAATGAGCACGCCCATCCCCGTCGACCAGCAGGATGAGCGCCTCATCCAGCACGGTGGAATCAGCGGCTGGGCGCGCGATTTCGTAAGCCGAGTGCGCGGCGGCGACCTTGGATCGCTGCCCGTCATCGTCGGACTCATCGTGATCTGGGCGATCTTCCAGATCATGAACCCCAACTTCCTGTCGAGCACGAACCTCGTAAATCTCACCATGCAGTGTGCGGCAGTTGGCACGATTGCTATCGGCATCGTGCTCGTACTTCTCCTCGGCGAGATCGACTTGTCGGTCGGATCCGTGAGCGGGCTTTCCTCGGCGATCCTCGCGGTCGGCTTCGTGCAATTGGGCTTGCCGCTACCTCTCGTGCTGCTTGCCTCGATCGTTGCAGGCTTGCTCGTCGGACTCGTCTTCGGGCTACTGCGCACCCTATTCGGCGTACCGAGTTTCGTCATTACGCTGGCGGGCTTGCTCGGATTCCTCGGCCTCCAGTTGTTCGTACTCGGTAAGACCGGTTCGATCAATATCCCGTTCGACTCAGCGATCGTGCAATTCGGGCAGCAGTGGTTTTTGCCGGCGTGGTTGTCATACGCGGTGATTGTCATCGTCGTGCTCAGCTACGCGTGGCAGTTGTTTGCGCAAGCGGTGCGGCGCACCACCGCCGGCCTGTCTGCGATGTCTGGGGCGCATGTCATCGTTCGAACCGGCACCCTGCTCGCGGTACTGGCTCTCGCCGCGTGGTACCTGAACCTCACGCGAGGTGTCAGCGTCATGTTCGCGCTCTTCCTCGTGCTCGTCGTCGTGATGAACTACTTCCTCACCCGTACTAAGTGGGGTCGCTCCGTCTATGCGGTCGGTGGCAACGTTGAGGCGGCACGACGGGCGGGCATCCGCGTCAACCGCATATACATCTCCGTCTTCATGTTGTGCTCGGCGTTCGCGGCCGTGGGCGGAATCTTCGCAGCTGCGCGTCTTGCCGCGGCCAATCAGGGCAGTGGCGGTGGCGACACCAACCTCAACGCCATCGCGGCGGCGGTTATCGGCGGAACCAGCCTCTTCGGCGGTCGTGGCTCTGCCTACTCGGCCGTGCTCGGCATTCTCGTAATCATGTCGATCACGTCGGGTCTCAACATCATCAACCTCGACTCGTCGATTCGGTACATGGTGACCGGTGGCGTGCTTTTGCTCGCGGTAGTCGTCGATGCGCTCTCGCGCCGCTCCCGCGCGGCCGCCGGGCGAGGCTAGGACTTCGCGGCAAAACTCGTCTCCACTCTAGGCGCGGAGAGCTGGCGGGCGGCGGCGATCGCGGGAGCGGCTGGTGCAAGCGTAAGCGCGCGGGCGCGGCGCTGCCGAGACGCGCGGCGCTGCCGAGAGCGCAGTTTTGACCAGTTAGCCCCGCACCACACCATGCGAAACTGCACTCTCGGCGGGCGAGCGACGCAAGCGCGAGCGACGCAAACGCGAGAGCGACGCTCGAGCGGGGCGCGGATGAGCGAGCAGCTGGCGGGGCGGATGAGCGAGAGCGCTGGCGCGGGCGGCGATGCGCGGGGCGGGGCGGGGCGGCAAGCGCGGAGAAATAGGCGCCGTTAAAGCGTCGCGAACGCCCTGACCGGGAACGTACCGAATTTCTCGACAGCAGGTGGTGCAGCCGTGAAGTGCGCGCCGCTCGGAGGCAGGACGCCGAGGTTGGTGAGATGTTCGACGATATGGATGCCCGCCGCGAGCAGCCCCGTGTGGGCTGGCCGCTCCCCGCCCGACTCGGTGTCATCGATATTGAGTGAATCGATGCCCACTAGTGCGGCGCCTTCACGGACGAGATATTCTGCGCCGGCAGCGGTGAGAAACGGGGCGCCGCTCGCGTATGCCGGCGTACCGAAGTGAGCATCCCATCCGGTGTGCAGCAAGACGGCCTTCCCGCGCACATCACGGTCATAGAACACCGAGACCGGGATGCCTCGCGCCGCCGAATCGTGAACGTGAAACACTTCCGCCGGCAGGTCGACGAGAGTCTCGAGGTCGAGTCCCGCAAGGTCGGTGCCACCTTGGTACCGGTGATACGGGCTGTCGAGGTAGGTTCCAGTGTTACCGATCATCGTGATGACGTCCATTGCGAACTGGGTACCTGGCGCATATCGCGCTACTGAATCAACGCGGGTGAGGTACGGCGTGATGATCGGCTCGGGCAGGCCCGGGTAGGTCACTAGCCCCGCGCGGATGACGTGGCTTAGGTCGATAACCCTCGCTCGCGGTGCGACGACGGGCACGTGGATTTCCCGCGATCCGCGGTGCTGCTCTTCCACGATCGTGAGCTCGGACAGGCGCACCATGCTGACGAGCGCAAGTCCGAGGTGCTGCACGAAGAGCCTGCCTACAGCGGTCTCGTCGACATCGGCCGACGGTACATCGATACGAAAGCCCTGAACGGTCAACCCGCCGCCGTTGGTGAACTCGACGATCGCGTTAAAGTGGGCGCGGTTCTGATGCACGATTGTGGCCTCTCTGGGTGGTGGCCACAGTGCTGGCGATCCCTGCGCGGGCCGGGGCACGAGCGACGTCGTGGGATCGATGGTGACCATGTGTTCAGTGTGACAGCGCTGGTAGACCGAGTCGCGCGAAAAGCAGACGACGAGGAACGACTTCGCACCATTTCTCGCCGTCGGCTACTTACTGAGGTTATAGAGCGTGACCGCGCCGATCTTTGTCGCCGTGAAAGTGGTTTCGATCCAGGATTGAATCTCAGTTGAAGTGCTTGATCCACCGTTAGCCCTACCCACCTCACCCGCAACGAAGTAGTGGATATCGCCGGCAGCCACCTCGGCTTGGAATTGCGCAAGAGTCGGCGACGGGTCGCTGCCGTTGAAGCCGCCGATCGACATGACCGCGTGATTCGTGGCGAGCTGATAACTCGCGGCCGTGTTGGAACCAATTGCAGCAGCCACCCAGCGGTAGTGGCCAGCATCCGCGCTCAGGATCGACGTCACCTCACTGCTCACGGTCGTGCCACCGAGCAAACCGCCCCGGCCAGGAAAGGCGCCAAAAGCGCCAGTGCTGCTGTTTTGGCCTGTGGCGTTCGGGCCAGTTCCGCCCGGCCCGACCTGACCCTGCTGACCGACGCCCGGCTGCCCAACGCGACCCGGCTGACCACCCTGACCGGGCTGACCAACGCCTAGCTGGCCGGTGCTGCCAGCCGGGTGGCGTCCGCCGAATGCGCCATTGTCATTCGCCGCAGGCACACTGCCAGCACCGCCGCCGGGTCCACCACCGCCACCGCCGGAGGTCGCAACAGCGGGACCGGCCGAGACGATCGATCCGGTGTGCCCGACGCTCACCGTTTCGAGGCTATACGCGGTCGGCGCCACGAGAGCACTCACGAGCACGAGGGCGATCGTCGTACCGGCAAACCGCTTTCCGCGCTTCGGTATCACGAGCAGTACTCCCGCGACAACGGCGAGTGCGACCGCTACGTACCCCAGCCATGGCAGCCAGTCGGTCGCGAGGGACAACAGATAAAACGCGAGCGCTGCGGTACCCAGAACGATGACAGCAGCCACAATACGGGCCCACAAGTGGCTCCGACGCTCCCACAGCATCGATGCACCGATCGCCACCACGGCCGCGAGAGGCGGGGCGAGGGCCACCGTGTAGTACGCGTGGAATATACCCGCCATGAAGCTGAAGGCGACTGCGGTCACAATGAGCCAGCCACCCAAAAGCACTAGCAGGGCGCGTTTCGGATCGGTGCGCTTCGCGGTCCTCAGAAAGACGAGCGCAAACACGAAGAGCACGAGCGCAGCGGGCAGCAGCCAGGCGATCTGGCCACCCATTTCTCCGGTGAATAGGCGCAAAATTCCCGTCGCGCCCCACTGACTGCCACGCCCACCGGTGACGCTCCCGGTTTCGTCACCAGTGAGACGACCGAGTCCGTTATAGCCAAAGGTGAGTTCAAGAAAGCTGTTGGTCTGTGATCCGCCAATGTAGGGGCGCAAATCTGCGGGAACAAGTTCAACGATGGCTACCCACCACCCGGCGGAGAGAATCACTGCACCGAGTGCGGCGAGGGCGTGCAGCATCCGCCTGCCACATTGCAGCGGCGCAGTCCAGAGGTAGACCCCGGCCAGTACGGGAAGAATCAGGAAGGCCTGCAGTTGCTTGGTGAGGAAAGCGAAACCTACCATGACACCGGTCCAGATCACCCAGCGGATGGCACCGGACTCGACACCACGCAGCGTGAAGTAGACGGCGAGAGTCGTCAACAGCACGAGGAGCGCGTCGGGGTTATTGAAGCGGAACATGAGTACGGCAACCGGAGTGATCGCCAGCAGGCCACCGGCGAGGAGCGCCGTCTTGGCCGAGAAATGTCGGCGCACCGTCGCGTAGGTGATTCCGACCGTTGCCACCCCCATGACGGCCTCGGGAATGAGGATGCTCCATGAACTCAGCCCGAATAGTCGCACCGAGAGCGCCATGATCCACAGACTCGCGGGCGGCTTATCGACCGTGATCGAGTTTGCCGCATCCGACGAACCGTAGAAGAACGCCGTCCAGTCGGTTGCTCCGGCCTGCACCGCGGCAGAGTAAAACGAGTTAGCCCATCCGCTCGCGCTCAGGTCCCAGACATACAGAATCGTAGTGAGTGCGAGAAGTGCGAGCAGGGCCGGGCGCTCCCAGCGCGCGGCATCTGCTTTTCCGAAAGCAACCGAGCGCACTGAAGCTCGTAGCGAGAACGGTGAGCGACCCGTCGGGGCGGGTGCCGCAATGGCATCTGTAGTCATGAGCTGAGGGCTTTCTGTACGAAGGAAACGGTTCTGTGAGCGGGATAAACCGATGCGGACTGGCGCTGTCGACGGAACATCCAGAGGCGAAGGGCCCACGCGAACCGACGGTTCGCCCAGATATTGGTGATCACCGTGATGAACAGTGCTGCAAAGTTTGCCGTCGTCGAGACAAGACCCACGACACCGAAGCGCGCGACCTGCCCAAAAAGGTCGGCCCAGTCAACCGGGACCTCGTGGATGCGCAGTCCGCTGCGCTCGAGTGCCGCCTTCTCGTTGTAGACGAGCACCGTAACGTCAAGCGCGAGTCGGGGTGGGCAATCTTT
The DNA here is from genome assembly GCA_025351795.1 of Salinibacterium sp. GTDB lineage: Bacteria > Actinomycetota > Actinomycetes > Actinomycetales > Microbacteriaceae > Rhodoglobus. The sequence goes on from JANXVG010000043.1 coordinate 6,866, forward strand.
CATGAGTGCAGCTTGGTGCGCGTAACTCAACCGTAGCCGTGAGCATCCTATGACTCAGTAATGAGTCTTCAGACTCGGGCGAGGGCACTCAACACGTCGGCAACGAGGTCTGCTTCGTCTTCGATCCCGACGGAAAGGCGAACCACATTGTCTGGCACCTCAAGCGCCGTACCTCGCACGGAGGCGTGCGTCATCTCCGAAGGGTAACCAATGAGAGATTCCACCCCGCCGAGCGATTCGGCGAGCTGAAAGATCGAGGTGGACTCCGCGAACTTTCTGGCCGCGGGAGCGCCACCGACCAGTGACACCGAGATCATTCCGCCGAAAGACTTCATCTGGGTGGCGGCGAGTTCGTGGCCGGGGTGGTGAGGTAGGCCGGGATAGTAGACGTTAACCAACTTCGGATGACCGTGGAGGCGTTCGGCGATGGCTTGCGCGTTGGAGGAGTGGCGGTCGAGGCGCACGGCGAGGGTTTTGATCCCACGCACGGTGAGCCAGGCGTCCATCGGCCCCGAAACGGCACCAGCACCGAACTGCACGAAGCCCACCTTGTCGGCGAGCTCCTGACTGTTGACGATCACGGCTCCGCCGAGCACGTCAGAGTGTCCCCCGAGGTATTTGGTGGTTGAATGCACGACGACGTCAGCGCCCAGCGAGAGGGGCTGCTGCAGGTACGGGCTCGCGAAGGTGTTGTCGACGACCACGATGGCGCCGGTCTCGTGCCCGATCGCCGCGAGCGCAGCAATATCGCTGATCTTCATAAGCGGATTGCTCGGGGTTTCGATCCACAGCACTCTCGTGACCCCGGGGCGGATGGCGGCGCGCACCGCATCGAGATCGCTCATCTCGACCGTGGAGGTCGACACTCCCCATGGAGCGAAGACACGGCTCACTAGCCGGTGGGTTCCACCATAGACATCGTTGCCCATGAGAATGTGATCGCCCGGCGTCAGGATCGCGCGGAGAAGCGCATCCTCCGCTGCGAGTCCCGAGGCGAAACTGTACGCGCTGAGGCCACCCTCCAGCGACGCGAGCAATTGCTGCAACGAATCGCGCGTGGGATTACCGCCGCGGGAGTACTCGTATCCGCTGCGCAATCCGCCGACGCCGTCTTGCACAAAGGTCGACGTCATATAGATCGGCGGCACAACCGCTCCGGTGGTCACATCAAAATCCTGACCCGCGTGAATGGAACGGGTAGAAAAGCCGAGCTCTGGGTCTGACATGTGATGCTTTCTGTGGTTATTCGGAGAGAAACGTGAGCAGGTCGTGCCGGGTAAGCACCGCGGCCAGCTTTCCGTCAGTGGTGACGAGGAGCGCGTCTGCCGCGGCGAGCGCTGCTTTCGCAGTCGCGACGGATTCGTGCACACCGATCAAACCGAGTGGGGCACCAATGAAATTACGAATCGGGTCGGTCATTTTCGCGCCCGAGCTGAACACGTGCTCAAGCAGCGACCGCTCGTCGATCGAGCCGACGACCTCGCCCATGACGACGGGCGGCTCAGCGGTCAGCACGGGCATCTGCGAAATCTCATACTTCGTCATGATGTCGATCGCGTCGCGCACGGTGTCTGACGGATGCACGTGCACGAGTGCGGGAAGTTCCCCGTTCTTCGTCCCGATCACGTCGCCGACCGTGCGCTCGTCGGAGCTCGTGCCGAACCCGTACGACCGCATCCACTTGTCATTAAAGATCTTGCCGAGGTAGCCGCGACCGCCGTCGGGCAGCAGAATCACCATGACGTCGTCCGTGCCCAGATCGCGAGCCGCTTTAAGGCCGGATGCCACGGCAAGCCCACTCGACCCGCCCACGAGCAGCCCCTCCTCGCGCGCCAACCGGCGCGTGAAGTCGAAGCTCTCTGCATCGGTAGACGCGACGATCTCGTCGACAACACTCGGGTCGTAGGCGGTGGGCCAGAAGTCTTCACCCACACCTTCGACGAGGTACGGGCGACCGCTACCGCCCGAGTAGACCGACCCCTCCGGGTCGGCTCCAATCACCCGCACGCGGCCATCGGAGACTTCCTTGAGGTATTTTCCCACCCCGCTGATCGTGCCGCCCGTGCCGACCCCCGCCACGAAGTGGGTGATTTTACCTTCGGTATCACGCCAGATTTCTGGACCGGTGGTCTCGTAATGACTGAGCGGGCCGTTGGGATTCGCGTACTGGTTGGGTTTGAACGCGCCGGGGATCTCACGAGCCAATCGATCAGACACGGAGTAATACGACTCGGGACTCGACGGCTCGACGGCAGTCGGAGTAACGACGATCTCGGCGCCATATGCCAGCAGTACGTTGCGCTTGTCTTCGCCCACCTTGTCTGGAAGCACGAAAACGCAGCGGTATCCGCGCTGCTGGGCAACGAGGGCCAGCCCAATGCCGGTATTACCGCTCGTCGGCTCGACGATCGTGCCACCGGGCTTCAACAGGCCATCGCGCTCCGCGGCGTCGATAATGCGAGTGGCGATTCGGTCTTTTGACGATCCCCCCGGGTTCAAGTATTCAACTTTGGCAAGCACAGTGGCGGTGATGCCAGCGGTCACTTTGTTGAGCCGCACAAGTGGCGTGTTGCCGACAAGGTCGAGCACGGTGTTGGCGTACTTCATGGTGCAGTCAATCTACCAGCGGGGGCGTCGGTGTTGGCTCGCAGTCGACCTACGGCACAATGTTCATGTCCGGCGCAACGAGCGCGACAATCGGAGCCACGCCCATGAGTTCAGAATTGACCCCCAAGCAGCAGCGCGACGAGAGCCTCGCTGGCAAGCGAGCCGAGTTCGTGAAGAAGCGTGCGGTCGAACAGCGACGCCGGTTTCTTCCGATTGTCATTGCCGCTGTTGCAGTGTTGGCAGTCGCCGCTGTAATCGCAACGGTCCTGATCGCCGGAGCAACAAAGGCGCCAACCGCTGCTGCAACGCCGGGGGTTGGAGTGCAGACGTGGAGTGGACTCAAGACCACTCACGTGGATGGTGATGTCGCGTATGCCATGGACCCGCCGGTGGGCGGGCCGCACAGCGCGGTGTGGCTTAATTGCGGCGTGTACACCCAACCTCAACACAACGAGAACGTCGTGCATTCGCTTGAGCACGGTGCGATCTGGGTTGCCTACAACCCCGACTCGGTAACGACTGCTCAACTCGCCGCAATCACGAAGAGCCTGCCGGCAAGCTACGTTATTCTCTCCCCGTACCCGGGGCTGTCCACCCCGTTTGCGATCTCGGCCTGGGGTGCCCAGCTACGGTTTGCCGACCCCGCAGACCCGCGCGTGGCCAGTTTTGTCACTACCTATTGGCGTTCGGCGTCTGGCCCAGAACCGACCGCCCCGTGCACGGGCTCGCTGGATGGGCCCGGCAAGATTTCCTAAGGGCTGCGCACTGGCTGCAGCACCCGCTGCCGCGCTGGCTGCACGTCCCGGGCCGCGAGAGTGCAGAAACACCCGGTGCGAGTTCGGCCAACTGTACGATTTTGCACTCTCGGCGAGAGTTAGAGCTGCGCAACCAGATGCGGGTGCGCTGTGCCGCCGCTCAGGCGCCCTGCTGTGCATACAGGTCGGCGTAAACGCGTCCGGCCGCGAGTAGCTCCTGGTGGGTGCCCCGTTCGACGACCGACCCACCAGCGATCACGAAGATCACGTCGGCATCGACGACCGTCGATAAGCGATGGGCGATCGCAATCGTCGTTCGTCCACGCGAAGCGGTTTCGAGCGCAGCCTGCACCAAGCGCTCCGAGATCGAGTCGAGCGCGCTCGTCGCCTCATCGAGAATCAGTACGGTTGGGTCTTTCAGTAGCACTCGCGCAATCGCGATGCGCTGCTTCTCACCGCCGCTCAGGCGGTAGCCACGCTCGCCGACCACCGTGTCGTAGGCATCAGGAAATGACACGATCGTCGCGTGGATGTTGGCCGCCCTGGCCGCGGCCTCGAGCTCGTCATCCGTGGCGTCGGGCTTCGCGTACCTGAGGTTCTCGGCGATAGTCGCGTGAAACAGATAGGTTTCCTGGCTCACGATCCCGATGTGGCGCACGAGTGAATCAAGTTGGAGGTCACGCACGTCATCGCCGCCGAACAGAACGCGGCCGGTCGTCACATCGTGAAGCCGCGGAATCAGGTAAGAAACCGTGGTCTTGCCAGCGCCCGAGGGCCCGACGAACGCGACAAACTGGCCCGGCTCGATCGTGAAGGAAACGCCTTTGAGAGTTGCGAGTGAGTCCGTAGGGGCATCCGGGTAGCGGAAAACGACGTTATCGAACGCGACTGTGCCGAGCTGGTTTGCGCGCACCGGGCGCGCATCCGGCCGATCGGCGATCGAGGGTACGAGGTCGAGATATTCGAAGATGCGGGCGAACAGCGCACTTGAGGTTTGCAGGTCAAGTGCGACTCGCAGTAGACCAAGAAGCGGAAACGTGAGACGGGCCTGCACGGTCGTGAACGCCACAATCGTTCCCGCCGTCACATTCACGCCACCCGTGATAAGCCACGCAGCGACGAGGTAAATGACTGCGGGAATGATTGAGAGGAAAATACTCACCGTCGCGAAAAACCACTGGCCGCTCATCTGCTGGCGCACCTGCAGTGTTACCTGATTGCGATTTTCCGCGGAGTAGCGATCGGTTTCTGCGCGCTGCTGCGTAAAACTCTTCGCGAGCAGGATACCGCTCACGCTGAGGGCCTCCTGGGTGATCGCCGTCATCTCCGAGAGCGACTCCTGTGTCTTCGTCGCGATGCGCGCACGCACTTGGCCGACTTTGCGCTGGGCCACCACGAGCACTGGCAGCAAAATGATCGCCACGATCGTCAGTTGCCAACTGAGTACCAGCATCGCAACGAACGCGGCGATCACCGTAACCGTGTTGCCGATGACACTCGAGATGGTGTTACTCAAGACACCGGCAACACCGCCCACGTCATTTTGGAGGCGGGATTGGATGACGCCCGTCTTCGTACGCGTGAAGAATGCGAGTTCCATGGCCTGTAGATGGCCGAAAAGCCGCACCCGCAGCGCACCCATCACCGAGTTGCCAACGGTAGCCGTGAGATAGGTCTGCCATACACCGAGAGCAGCGGATGCCACCCAGAGCACCACCATGAACGTCACGAGCCGAATCAGCACCGGCAGATTGGGGTGCCCCGATGCGGGGAAGAGCCCGTCGTCGAAGGCGCTCCTCGTCAACAGGGGCGGCAGCACGCTGAGGCCCGCACTTATCAACACGAGAATGATCGTGACGGTCAACTGTGCCCGGTGCGGCACAAAGAGCGACCCGATGCGCGACAGCAGGTCGGGAATTTTGGGAGCGGAGGCGTTGTCGGCCTTCTGAGCTGCGATGTCTCGACCGCGCATCCCGCCGCTGGCAGATCCGCCGCGCCCGCCGCCTCCGCCGCCATGCATTCCCGTCATAGTTTCAGCCTACGGCCTACGTGCGGGGCACCCGACTAACCAGAGCGGGGACGACCCGAAGGCCGTCCCCGCTGCTCTCCCCATCCACGGGAAGTTTGGATCAGCCCTTCGTCGAGCCGGCCAGCAGGCCACGCACGAAGAAGCGCTGCAGCGAGAAGAACACGACGAGCGGCACGACCATCGCGACGAATGCCCCCGCGCTCAGCAGGTACCACTTATCCCCGTACTTGCCGACGACTTCCGCCAGCAGTTTCGTAATGGGCGCGACGCCGCCATCGGCAAATACGAGCGCCACGAGCAAGTCGTTCCACACCCACAGGAACTGGAAGATCGCAAACGAGGCGATTGCCGGCAAGGTCAGCGGCACGACGATCCTGAAAAAGATCTGGCCGTGGCCAGCGCCGTCAACCCTGGCGGCCTCGATAAGTTCGCTCGGAATTTCCGAGACGAAGTTGTGGAGCAGGAAGATCGCCAGCGGGAGCGCGAAGATCGTGTGGGCGATCCAGACCTGCGAGTAGGAGTTGCTGGCATCCAGTCCTGCGAACAGTTGCACGCCACCGATCTTGAGACCCCGCGAGAACAGGCTGAGCAGCGGCACCAAGGCCATCTGCAGCGGCACAATCTGCAGGGCAAACACGCCGATGAACATCCAGTTCTTGCCCTTGAAGTCGATCCACGCAAACGCGTAGGCGGCGAGGCTCGCGACTATTAGCGGGAAGACCGTTGCCGGAATGGTGATGGCTATCGAGTTGAGGAAGGATCCGGCGAGCGTCAGGGAGGTGTTGCCCGCCTGCAGCACTTGCGAGTAGTTGTCGAGAGTGAAACCCGGATTCGTGAAGGTGGTCCACCAGCCGGTCGTTGAGATCAGGTCAGCGGGCCGGAAAGATGTCAGGAGCAAGCCGAAGGTCGGCGTCGTCCAGAGAACAGCAATGACCAGCGCGGCGATGGTGGCACCGCGGCTCGTGAGCCGCTTCTTGGTGCGCTTAATCGCAGAGCGTTGCGTGGCCCTCTCCCCCGCACGCAACTGGTGTTCGGTCGAGCGGTCAATGGGCAAGTCGATCGGAGTTACGGCGCTCATCGGATCTCCCTCTGCGCTTTGATCTGGCGAGCGTTGTAGATGACGATGGGCAATACGAGAATGAAGAGCACTACGGCGAATGCCGCCGACCTACCGACCTCGAATCCCTTCCACTGCGTGTACATCTCATTGGCGATGACGCTCGTGTTATTGGCACCCGCCGTCATGGTGCGCACGATGTCGAAGACCTTGAGGCTAGCGATCGAAATGGTCGTCAGCACGACGATCAGCGAACTGCGGATGCCTGGCACCGTGACGTTGGTGAAGCGCTGCCAGGCATTGGTGCCATCAAGAGCAGCCGCCTCCATCTGCTCGGCCGGAACGCCCTTGATCGCCGCGGAGAGCACGACCATCGCGAACCCGGTCTGCACCCAAATGAGGATGATGATCAGAAAGAGGGTGTTCCACGGCGAGTTCTGCAGCCACTGAAGCGGCTGGCCACCGAACCACACGACGATCTGGTTGAGCAGGCCGATTTGATCCTGACCCACCGGTTTCGCCGCATAGATGAAGCGCCAGATGATACTCGCTCCGACGAAGGAGATCGCCATCGGCATGAACACGAGCACTTTAAATATCTTCTCGCCACGGGACTTGTCGATAAAGACGGCGTAGGCGAGGCCGAATGCCGTGGAGACTGTCGGTACCAGCAGTACCCACACGATCGTGTTGAGCACGGTTGTGATACCCGTTTGCTGGGTGAAGATCCAGACGAAGTTCTGCAGGCCGACGAATCCTCGACCCCGGTTGTCGAAGAATGCGGCGATGAACGTGCTTACCGACGGGTAGATAAGGCCGATTGCCAGTAGCGCGATTGCCGGGCTGAGAAACCCGATCAACTGAAAGAGGTAGCCGGCGCCGGTCTTGGACCGGTAGTCAAGAATGAAGAAGAGACCGCCGAGGACGGCGGCAGCCGCCGCAGCCCACCACACCGAACCGAGGGCCACAAAGATGGCGACGGGCGACAGCACGCAGACCACCAGCCGAACAATCGTGTACAGCGTGCCTGTTCTTGGCGCAATCTCGACAAAGAAGATAATCAGCGCGATCACGACGAGGAATGCCGCGACCACGACAGGGATTTGCAGGAGGGACGGCAGAGTCGCCACCCATTTCAAAAAGCCTGACACGTGCGATCCTTTCGAGTACGACGTTGGACTCAATGTTTCTCCCCCTCCCCGAAGCCGTTGGGGAGAAGGAGGGTCGGCTGGAGTAGACCCCAGCCGACCCTCGGTTTTTGCTCAGGCTACTTAGCCGGCCATGATGCGTCAATTGTCTTGAGCACATCGTCGGTTGGCTTGCCGTTTATCCAGTCGACCATTCCCGTCCAGAACGACCCCGCACCGACGACACCCGGCATCAGGTCAGACCCGTCGAAGCGGAACGTTGTCTTGGGATCCTGCAGAATCTTGATTGCCTGCTGCAGGATCGGGCTGGATGCGCTTGCCGGGTCAAGACCGTTGTTGGCGCTGATGACCCCGCCAAGCTTCACCCGGCTGTTAGCCCATTCGGGACTCGACAGGTACTCCTGCACCTTGACGGTGTCTGCATCGTTCGAGAACGCTGCAACCATCTCGCCGCCACCCGTGACGGCGGGAGCACCGGCCGCCACGCCTGGAGTGATGAATGCCCAGACGTCTGCATCAGGGCCGACCTTGGCATTGCCGTTCTTCGGGTCTTGAATGAACCCGTCGAAGAACGATGCCTGATGAGTCATCGCGCACGAACCGTTGCCGAGCGTGCGGGCGACGTCACCAAATGGAGTGCTGTTGATCGACTTGACGTCACCCAAGCCCGCATTGACATACGCCGGGTTGAGCAGGATCTTGCCCACCGAGTCGAACGCCGACTTTACTGCTGGATCGGTGAACGGAATCTTGTGGCTGACCCAATTGTCGTAAACCGTTGGGCCTGCCTGACGCAGGAGGAGATCCTCAACCCAGTCCGTGCCCGGCCAGCCCGAAGCCGCGTCAGACCCGAATCCGGCGCACCATGGTGCCTTGCCGGTCTTCTCCTGGATCGTCTTCGTGAGGGCAAGCAACTCATCCCAGGTCTTCGGAACTGCAACGCCCCAGGCGGTGAACTGTTTCGGTGAATACCAGACAAAGCCCTTCACGCTTGCCATCAGCGGAGCCCCGTAGAGCACTCCGGCGGTCGTGGCATAGCCGGCCCAGTCTTTAGACCAGTACTTTTCGACGTTGGCTTTAACGCCCGCTGGGGCAGGCTGAATGAAGTTGCGCGACGCGAGATCAGCGAGAAGACCGGGCTGGGGGAAGATCGCGATATCGGGAGCGTTGCCGCCCTGCGCGCGAACGCCGATCTGGGCTTCGAATTCTTTTGAGCCTTCGTACTTGATCGTGATGTTGTTCTTTTTTCCCCAGTCAGCCCACGATTGCTCGAGAAGTGTTGCCTCGGTGTCGGCAATGGTGCCGTAGATAGTGACGACCCCGTCGGCCTTGCCAGCATCCCCCGGGCCGGGGGCGGTGCTCGCGCCTCCTCCCGAGCCGCTCGTGCAGCCGGTAAGAGCGAGCCCTGCTAAGGCGAATACGGCGATCGGAACGGTGAAGCGGCGGTGCAGCGTTGAACTCATGTTTCTCCTCCTCGTTGAATGCCTCCGCGCGAGGCCCCGTGCTGTGCGCGGTTGCAGTAGTGCAAGAGCTCCGGTTTAGGGAACCGGTTCCACAACACAAACTAGGGCACAGTCAATCGCAATGCAAGCGCTTGATATGGCTAAATTGCTAACACTTTCGACACGATAGGAGGATTGATGCACCCAGATCGATGCGTTGCCGGTGAGCGAAGCGCAAGCTATCTGGAACCGGTTCCATATCCATAGCGACGCGAGCTATGCTGTGCTGTGCTGTGCTGTGCTGTGCTGTGCTGTGCTGTGCTGTGCTGTGCTGTGCTGTGCTGTGCTGTGCTGTGCTGTGCTGTGCTGT
>JANXVG010000020.1 GCA_025351795.1 Salinibacterium sp.
GACGGAACAGCATCGCCTCACCCTAGTTGCCAACCTGAGGGATCGGGCATCCGGAGACGGCGGCAGACGCCCACATCACGGAGATGTCGGGGTTGGGAAACTCTGCACTATACCGCCCGAGGTTATCGACTACGCCCTGCATGCATTCACCGTTGTACCCTGGTGTCCTGCCGGAGCCTAGCCAGACCTGCGACTGTTCAGCGATCGCAGCGGTGAGGGTTTTTGCGTCGGCCTCGGATGTCTCAAATTGGTAGCCGAGAAGCTCGAGTGGCACGTCAATGGAAGCACCCTCGGCAAGGCCAGCCGAGGTGCTGGCACCCCGCTGAGGGAAGAAGTTGAGCGTGCATCCGTCTGGCCCGTTCTCGCGTCGCATGTCGTTGATCACGAACACGCGGTTCGCAACGCCCGGAGCGACAGCACATATGCCTGATTGCCCGGGCCAGAAGGCTGCAACTCCAGTCCCCCCGAGCACGCTATCCAAGGGTGCCAACTTGCCCGGGCTCGTGCTCGTCACGGTCGCCGTTCCGGACCCTCCAAACGTGACTAAGGCCCGGCCAGGCGGAGCGTTGACGGTGTCAACGCTGAGTGGCTGCATGGTGACCGCTACGTCGAAAAGATATCCGGAAGCATCCGTCTCGTGCATCGTAAAGGACACTACCCCGTGGGTTTGAATCTCTGACGGTAGCGGCGACGGTGACGCCTCGAGCACATCGGGAGTGGCAGGACTGGGATCCACTACCGCTCCCTCTTGGGTGGGTGCGCAGCCGCTGAGCACGACCAATCCAACGGCAAGAGGGACAATCGCAAGCTTCGGGGTTTGCAAATTCGTCCGTTTCTTGAGCGTGAGTTGATTACTTGCGCTTGAATTTCTGTTTGTCGATGATTCGGATGCCGATAGCCCCAAGCGCGAAGCCTGCGATCCCGACGATTGCGAACGGGAGCACTTCATATGGATAGAAGCCGTCAATGCGGAACTTCCAAAACGCGATTGCGACGAGTATCGCGCCGACCACGAGAAGAATTATGCCTGCGCGGTTCATTTGTGCTCTTTCTGGCAGTCGTGGTGGGTCAACTCGAGCGAGGCTGGGCTGACCCAGCCACTTATCGGTTGGCTTGTAGGTAGTTGGTCTGGGCCGATGCGTCGATTGCTTTGATGCCAGCTTCGACATCGCGGAATAGTTTTTGCATTGCCTCGACGCCGGTGACGACACCATCCTGTGTTTTCCATTCGAGGATGCTGAGTTCGAGCGCGGATCCCTTGTCGATCGGTAGAACGTCGAGATATGCATCGAAGGCTATGGCCAATTGGGAGCCGCATCGAAAGTGGATTCCCTGGTCGCTGGCCTCGGCTATGAATAGCTGACCCCTCACAGCAGATGGGGCTCTGTAACCGAGTTGGGCCGAGAGCGCCGCGACAAAAGGTGCGGGGGCAAGGGACGACGTAGCGTGGAGTTCCTGATTTACGAGTCGCTTTCCTTCGGCGTGGCGTCCGGGCTGAACGAGATGCTGGTTGATTGGCCGGGACACTGCGTTCACCCCTTGCCGAAGCACCCACTGAATGCCTGAGAGTATTGCCACGGCAACCGCAATGAAGAGCGCGAACAGCAGAAATCCGCCTACTGGGTTCATGCTGCTACCCAGCGCTGTGCGTCATTCACTGTTTGGTGAGGACAACCAGCGGCTGTCCTGAGTTGAGGATGGTCATCGTGTTGCCGCTGAAGGCAACTTGGTAACTCGCCTGATTCGGCGGCTGGCTGACCACGAGTGTGTAGTAGCCGCCCGTCTGCCCGGAGGAAAGTGCGCAAGTCATCGGCCCCCCAATGTCTAGGGCCTTGCCGGGGCTGAGGTAGTACATGCCCTTGCAACTGCCATGGTCCCCGATGATCTTCGGGCCGCTGCCATCGTCTGCCGACCACACTCCAACGATGCTGGGCGCGGCGCTGCATCCCGTTAAGGCGAGCGCTGTCGCGACGAACAGACCCCCCACTACCAAGCGTGTTGAGACTACTAAGCGGGTCATCTGGGCCTTCTTCACGTCGGATGAGAATCAGCCACGCACGCCTTGCGACGCGCACTGCAATTTGACCGAACCACCCACTGAGAGGATGGCTCGCAGGATATCTTCTCAAACCGTGAGGTTGGGTGCGAGCCCGGTTTTGCGGGGGCACTCGAACGGGGGCCTGGATCATATAGAGCGCTGCGGACACATTGCCGGCTCGAGAACAAGGGCCATGCGTCCTCGCGCTAGTCTTTGGGGCAACTCATCTGCGTGCGGCTCGAGCATCGATATTGAGGAGCTACCCGTGAAGATTTCAGCGACACTTCGTCTCACCTGATGGAGCAACATGAACCCACCAACGTCCACCACACAGGTCCCGCGTCGAGTTGCCCTCGTTGATGATCACGAGATCGTTGCGGTTGCACTTGCTAGCGCAGTGGGCCAATTGCCCGGGCTGGAGTTTGTCGGGTTCGCGGCCACTGTACCTGACCTGGTTGCGAAGTTCGACAACATCGATTTAGTTGTTCTCGATCTAAGGCTGACTGATGGGTCGTCGCCTGCGAACAATGTGGATCAACTGGTGTTGGCAGGAGCCAACGTGCTCGCGTTCACGTCTGGGGAGGATCCGTACCTAGTGCGGCTGGTCGCCAAAACTCCGGTGCTCGGCGTTGTCCGAAAGTCAGAGCCCGTCGCGGTACTTCTTCTCGCCCTTACTCGCGCGGCCGCAGGCGAAGCGGTCGTGTCGACAGAATGGGCCTCCGCCCTCGCATCTGATCCTGATCTGCGAGGTGCAGGTCTAAGCCCACAAGAAGAAAAGGTGCTGTCTCTTTTCGCCAGTGGCAGCAAAGCGCAGATGGTTGCGTCAGAAACTGGTATCGCAGCATCGACTGTGGACGACTATATACGTCGCATTCGGGTCAAATATGCGCTGAATGGTCGAGCCGCGCATACGAAGGTGGACCTCTACAAGCGAGCCCTAGAAGACGGATTCCTACCTGTCCCTGGTTCGGGCAGGTGAGCACGCTAACCGGCTCACGGGATGATGCGGAAACGAAGGTTGTGAGGGTAATGACCCTCGCACTCGGCGCTGTAGGTCTCGTCTACTTCGCACTACTGCTTCCGGGGATAGTCGGCCAGTACGAGTTCATCGCGACGTGGTGGACGTGGCCGACGCTTTTGCTCATTTTTGGACTTCCAGTCGTGACCGCCGGCCGGGCATGGCGGAGTTCACTGAGGTCGCTTCGGCTCCTCGCTGCCATCGTTGCTTTTGGATTTCTTGGAGCAATGCTGACGTTGAAGTTGGCGGCCACGGGTGGGCATCTTGAGATGAATCTCGGGACACCTTGGATCCTCGGAATAACGACGCTTTCAGCTATAGCTGCGGCCATCGCGTGGGGTCCCCGATTCGCATGGCCCTATATGGCGCTGATAATGGTGCTCTTGTGGGGGAACCGCGTATTCCTAGCGCCGCAGCCCATATTCGATCTGGCAAGCAAAGACACGCTTGTGGCGGTCTTCATGGCGGTGCTATTTCTTTCCTTGGCTTTGGTAAGTGTCAGCACTGCACAGGCTTTGGACCTAGCGGCGGCATCCGCCATAAGTGAGGAGACTCGCGCGGCCACCGCACGCGCTGAAGCGCGTGAGCGCCGGCGGGCCGAGGCACTGATCCATGATGCGGTCCTCAGTACGCTGTTGATGGCGGGCCGAACAAGCGCAAGCACTACAGGTGCTGCCGCGATACAAGCGCGGCGAGCGTTGCAGCAACTTGAACAACTTCGCGATCTTCCCCCGACCGAGAAATACTTGTCCAGTTTGGCTTTTGTGTGGTTGCTTCAGGGCACCGCAACCGACATCGCCCCACAAGCGCACTTCAGCTACTCGATCGAAACCAAGCTGCAAATTCCTTCCGAAGTCGCCTCAGCCATCTCGGAAGCATCAGCTGAAGCCCTGCGCAACAGCACGCGCCACGCTGGCCTCCACGCCAACCGGACAATGCACGTCACTGTCACCGCATATTGCGCGACCGTTGACATTATCGACGACGGGGTTGGCTTTGACCCCGCGACGATACCGCCGTCTCGACTCGGTATCGCGATCAGTATTGCCGCTCGCGTCAACAACATGGTAGGTGGACGCGCGCGGATCGTGTCCCAGGTCGATGAGGGGACCCGAGTGTTTCTGGAGTGGAACAAGAGATGAGGAGCGGCAGCGAAGTCCAGCGAACCGACATGCCCAGCCTTCTCCGGCTCACGGGCAGAGGCGCTCGGGTCGTCCTGCTGCTCTACATCGGGAGTTGGACCGTGCTCGCCATAACCGGAGGCGGGGATCCGATTCGAACATGGCAGGGCGGCGTGGCCTTGTTCCTCGTTATGGCTGTCTCTGTGTTGACCGTCATGCCGGACCGCTACCCACTGCGAATGTCTCGAACAATTGCAATCATTCTGGTCGTCGCCATCAGCACCATCCTGGTCAGTTGGCAGCTGCAAACCGATGGCGGCTGGCCCGGGTACAACGCCTGGTACGTCGGCGCGAACACCTACCTACTTCTAGCACTCGGGCTTCGAGGACGCTACGGCTGGGCTTGGGGTGGAATGGCCGCCATGATGACGCTCACGGTCTACTGGAGTCTCGCCACGGGGCAGGGCCTCCTGCACGGCATCAGCCTCGTCGACAAAGAGGCGGGGCTACTGATCATTGGCACCCTGTTCGCTATCGGCCTCGGACGCACGGCTCGTCGCATCCTTGAGTTCAACGACGCAGAAAGAACAAGGATCGCCGAAGAGCACGGCGTCCGAGCCGCAGCCCAGGAACGCAACCGACAAGTCGACCATCTACAAAGCCTTGCGGGAGATGCGCTGAAATTGATCGCCGCGGGCACGGACAACACACCCAACCAGCGCACTGACTACCTCGCACTCGAAGCCACCCTTCGCGACAGCGTCCGGGCCCGAAGCTTCGCTATGGAACCCCTGACGTCTGCTGCAACTCAAGCTAGAAAGAGAGGCCTCGAGGTTCTGCTACTCGACGACGCCGACCAACCGATCGCGCGGGACAAAGGGCAAGCAATCGCCGATTGGGTTTCCGCGCTACTTGACGACACACAGGACGGAACATTTACCGCGCGGCTGGGGCCAGCTCTCGACGGAATGATGGTGACCGTTGTTACAAGTTCTGATGATCGTCGGGAAGAATTTCAACTGCCCGAATCTTGAAACGCCTAATCCCGCGTTTATAGAAACTGTCGATGAGCCCGTCGCCCGAGTCTCCCGAGCCCGAATTTGTCTTGCTATGCTGAACCGACCCGGACCGCACCGCATCGACAGTAGAAGGAACTCGATGTCCAACCGTCCACCAGTTCTCACTATCAAACGCGGCAGACCGCGCATCCTGCTTGCGGCATTGATTTCTGCTCCTACGCTCCTCTTGCTCGCCGGATGCTCACAGAATCTCTCGGCGCCATCCGAACTGGGCCACGGCTGGACAACCTTGGTGGCTTGAGCGGCCACACAATCAAG
>JANXVG010000030.1 GCA_025351795.1 Salinibacterium sp.
GATCGCGTCGATGACCACGCCGAACTCCGAGTAGCAGAGGTGGGTGTGGATTTGGGTCGCGTCGCGCACCCCAGCGGTAGCGAGCTTGAACGAGCCTACTGACCAGTCGAGGTAGTTCGCGTGGTCCTTCTTCTTGAGCGGCAACAGCTCGCGCAGCGCCGGCTCATCGACCTGGATGATGCCGATGCCCGCGGCCTCCAGATCTTCGATCTCGTCGCGAAGTGCGAGGGCAACCTGATTGGCGGTGTCGCCGAGTGGCTGATCATCGCGCACGAACGACCACGCGAGGATCGTCACAGGACCCGTGAGCATGCCCTTGACCGGCTTCGGTGTGAGCGACTGCGTGTACGTCGACCACTCGACCGTGATCGGCGCAGGCCGCGAAACATCCCCCCATAGGATCGACGGACGTGTGCAGCGCGAACCGTACGACTGTACCCAGCCGTTCTGGGTCACGGCGAATCCGTCCAGGTTTTCGGCGAAGTACTGCACCATGTCGTTGCGCTCGGGCTCACCGTGCACGATCACGTCGAGACCGATCTTCTCCTGCAGCTCGACGACACTGCGAATCTCCGCCTTCATCGCATCTTTGTATTGTTCTTCGGTAATGTCGCCCTTCGCGAACGCAGCACGTGACCTGCGGATATCACCCGTCTGCGGAAAGGACCCAATCGTCGTCGTCGGCAGGAACGGCAGCTGCAAAGCGGCGTCCTGAGCGGCGAGACGCGCGGCGTAGTCCCCCCGCGCAAAGTCGGACGGGCTGAGCGACGCCGCGCGCGCGCGGACGGCACCGTCGCGCACACCCGCGGCGTGGTGACGGTCGTTGAGAGCAGCGGATGCGGCATCCAGCTCATCCTGAATCGCGGCCTTGCCACTAGTGAGCCCCTTGGCGAGGATGGCCACCTGGGCGACCTTCTGGTCGGCGAACGCGAGCCAGCTCTTCAACTGATCGGCAAGCAGTGGCTCGTCGTTCACGTCGTGCGGCACGTGGAATAACGACGTCGAACTCGATACCGCCACGTTCGGTGAAAGCCCACCGAGGGACTCAAGCGACTTCAGCGCCGCATCGAGGTCGCCGCGCCAGATGTTGTGGCCGTCGATGACTCCGCCGACCAACACCTTGTCAGTGGTGAAACCGCTCGGCAGGTCACCGCGCACGAGATCGAGACCGATCGCCTCGATCGGCGTCGCGAGCAGCACGGGCAGCGCATCGTCCAGAGAGCCATATGGCGCCGCAACGAAAATCTGCGGGCGCACTGGCGCCGCCGACAGCAGGTCATATGCGCGCTTAGTCGCTTCGAGCACGGTTGCCCGCGGCACATCGAGTGACTCACTCACGAGCGCGGGCTCGTCGAACTGCACCCACTCGGCACCGACCGCCGTCAGCGCCGCGAGCAACTCGGCGTAGACGGGCACCAGGTCATCCAGCCGGTCGAGCGGCTGGTAGCCCTCCGGGGCGCCCTCAGACGGCTTACTGAGGAGGAGGAGCGTCACCGGACCGACGATAACCGGGCGGGTGCGGTATCCACTCGCTGTGGCCTCTGCAACCTCGCGAACGAGACGATCCGATGCGAGATGCAGAGGGGTCTCCGGGCCAATCTCGGGCACGAGGTAGTGGTAATTGGAGTCGAACCACTTCGTCATCTCGGCGGGAGTGTCGTGGCCTTCACCGCGAGCGATCGTGAAGTAACCGGCGAGGTCGATCGTTCCATCGGCCTTCACGAGGCGCTCGAAGCGCGTCGGAACCGCACCGACCGTTACCGCGGCATCGAGCACCTGGTCGTAGTACGAGAACGCCTCCGGGATGGAAGAATCGGTCGCACCGAGACCGAGACTGACGAGTCGGGCACGTGTTACGGCGCGGAGTTCGGCTGCGCTACGCTCCAGCTGCTCCGCCGTAATGCTACCCGCCCAGAACGCCTCGACGGCCTTCTTGAGTTCGCGACGACGACCGATGCGCGGATAGCCAAGAATCGTGCCGGTGGGAAATGAAGTGCTCGTCATGCTGGTTCCTTCTGTCGATCGAGGAGGCCGACGCCGCGGAGAACCGCGAGCACCGGCTCGTGCTGGTTGAACGTATACAAGTGCAGGCCGCGTGCGCCGCCGTCGAGAAGCTCGCGCGCAAGAGCCGTTGCGTGGTCGATGCCTACCGTTGCCTGTGCTTCCGGTGACCCCGCAGACTCCAGAGCGTGCAACAGTTCAACCGGCATCGGTTCGTCGGTCAGTTCTAGGATGCGACGCAGTCGCTGCGGACTCAGCACCGGCATGATCCCGGGAAGGATGCGCATCGTGACTCCGGCCGCTCGGGCTTGATCTACGAAGCGCAAGTACTCATCCGCGTGGAAAAACAGTTGACTGATCGCGAGGTTCGCCCCGGCCGCCTCCTTGGCGAGCAACGTATCGAGATCTTGTTCGATGGACCGCGACCGCGGATGCCCGTTGGGGAACGCCGCTACGGCGATCGTCACCTTCTCGCCGCTGCTCAATCGCCTAGCGCCCGGGAAACCAGGAATCGCTCGCTGCGAGAACGGGGCACGCTCCTGCTGCACGCGATGAATCAACTGCACGAGCTCACCCGCGCTGCGAATATCACCGAGGAAGTTCTCGCCCTCCACCGCACCGACCGGCGGGTCTCCGCGAAGAGCCAGGAAACTCGTCACCCCGGCATCGAGAAACTCGCGGATGAGGCGGCTGGCCTCTGCATACGACGAGCCAACGCACGTGAGATGCGCCATCGATTGCACACCCGTGTTCGCGAGCAGGCGCCGCAAGACGGCGAGCGACGGCTCTCGTGAGGAGCCATTCGCCCCATAGGTCACCGAGACGAACTCGGGCCGTGCTGCCACAAGAAAGTCGAGCGCCTTATACAGCGCAACCTCCGAGCCCGGCGTGCGAGGCGGATAGAGCTCGAAGGAGAACGTACCGGGCAAGCCGGAAGGCACACTCAATGCACAGCCCTCCGGTCACACAGCCCACAGCCGAACCGCCAGTCTAACCAACCAGCGAGAACGTTGCATTCTGTTACGCCTCCACGACGAACTCACTCAACTCATCGATGCTCTGCGGGTGCACGAGAGCCGTCACGAGCGTGCCCGCCGCCACGTACTCGGTAGCGACAACACGGTTGCGCACATGGAGCTTCGAAATGATCTCGCCCCGGTCGTAGGGCACAAGCAGTCGAAGCTCAATCTCCGGCGAAGGCAGCAACTCGCTGATCCGCGTGAGCAGCTCATCGATTCCCTCGCCCGAACGCGCAGATACGAAGATGCCGCTGGGCTCGAGCCCACGAAGCACGAGCCGTTGATCGTTATCAACTAGGTCACTCTTATTGAAGGCCACGATCTCGGGAATGCCCCGCGCGCCGATCTCACCGATCACATCTCGCACGGTGGCAAGCTGGCTCGCTGGGTCGGGGTGCGATGCGTCTACCACGTGCACGATGACATCCGCCTCGCCAACCTCTTCGAGGGTCGACCGAAACGCCTCAACGAGTTGGTGCGGCAAATTACGCACGAAACCGACCGTGTCCGTGAACGTGTAAGGGCGGCCATCGTCGGTGATCGACTTACGCACCGTAGCGTCGAGGGTCGCGAACAGCGCATTCTCGACCAGCACGCCCGCTTTCGTTATGCGGTTCAGCAGACTCGATTTACCGGCATTCGTGTAGCCGGTGATCGCGACGCTCGGCACAGCGAATCGGTTGCGGTTGGCACGCTTAGCTTCGCGCGCTGGCTTGAAGTTCTTGATCTTCTTGCGCAAGAGCGACATCCGAGTGTGGATGCGCCGGCGGTCGAGTTCGATTTTCGTCTCACCCGGCCCACGGCTTCCCATGCCCGCCCCGGCGCCACCGACCTGGCCACCGGCCTGGCGAGACATCGACTCCCCCCACCCTCGAAGGCGGGGGAGCAGGTACTCGAGCTGCGCGAGTTCCACCTGCGCCTTGCCCTCGCGGCTCTTGGCGTGCTGGCTGAAAATGTCGAGGATCACTGCCGTGCGATCGATCACTTTGACCTTCACGATATCTTCGAGCGCTCGTCGCTGGCTCGGGGCAAGCTCGGTGTCAGCAATCACGGTGTCAGCGCCGGTGGCAGCGACGATACCAGCGAGCTCCTGCGCTTTGCCCTTGCCAAAGTACGTACTGGGGTCTGGATGCGGCCGGCGCTGCAGCAGACCGTCGAGCACAACGGCACCGGCTGTCTCGGCGAGGGCAAAGAGCTCACGCATCGAGTTTTCGGCATCCGCGAGGCTGCCCTGGTTGTAGACGCCAATCAGCACCACGTTCTCGATGCGCAATTGACGGTATTCGACCTCGGTGACGTCTTCGAGTTCGGTAGACATGCCTGAGACACGGCGAAGCGCTTGCCGGTCTTCACGATCGAACTGATCGCCATCGCGATCGCTGTCGGAGTTCGCTCGCGATCCGTGCTGAAGTGCCTGTGCCCCGGCACCGAACATCGTGTATTCGGCAGAACTCCCAGACTGTCGCGCAAGCACCCGGTCTGCCACGGTACCTTCGCCGTCGACGATGTCATCTGCAACACCCTGATCTTTAGCCATTGGGTTAACCCTACTTGTCTGTGTTTCGGTAAGTTCGCTGCATGAGCTCTGAGCACTACTTCTCGAATTCTCCCGAGAGCGAACTCAAACTGCGCACGATCCACGCACGGATTTCGGGGGAAATTCGCGAACTGCTTACGGCGAATGGGGTATTTAGCCCGGAGCACATCGACACCGGAACCAGCGTGCTGCTGGCGAGCGTGCCCACCCCACCCCCTGGCGGCAACCTGCTCGATCTCGGATGCGGCTGGGGGCCCATCGCCCTCTCGCTCGCGTTGGAGTCCCCTCATGCAACGGTGTGGGCAGTGGACGTCAACGAGCGCGCGTTGGATCTTGTGCGCGCCAACGCTCAGAAAATGTCCATACCGAACATCAACGCGGTCACACCCGAGAGTGTTCCCGATGGCGTGAACTTCACGACTATCTGGTCAAACCCACCGATCCGGGTCGGAAAGAACGAGTTGCACGGCCTGCTGGAACTGTGGTTGCCTCGACTGGAAGCCGAGAGCGATGCCTGGCTCGTTGTGCAACGCAACCTAGGCGCAGACTCCCTGCACCGCTGGCTGCAGTCGACGTTACCCGAGGAGTTCACCTTCGTTCGCGCGGCGACCAACAAGGGGTACCGGGTGATTCGCGCACGCAAGCGTTAACCCACCGGTTAGCCCGACCGGGTCCTGTTGCCGCGCCGGGTTGGCGGTCCGGTCGAAACTACAGTTCCAGCGAACCGCTGAAGACGAGCGCTGCCGGGCCACTGAGAGAGACGTGTTCGCCGTCTTCGGCTGCGAACATTCGAACACCAACGACGCCGCCGGGCACTTCGACACGCCACTGGTTGGGCGCACCGGCACCCGCATAGTGGCGGATGGCCAGCGCGGCGGCCACAGCGCCGGTACCGCAGGAGAGGGTCTCACCACTACCGCGCTCGTGCACGCGCATGCGGATATAGCCGACGCCGTCCTTCACGAGAGGCTCAGCCGCAACGACAAACTCGATGTTTGCACCGTGCGCCGGCTCTGGGTCAACGAGGGGGATAACGCTGAGATCGATTGCGTCAAGCTCCGTGTCGCTCGCGAGCGCTACGACGACGTGGGGATTGCCCACGTTGAGGCCCAGCCCTGGGCGCGCCACCGGTAGCTCACGCGCACGCACCAAGGGTTCCCCGCCATCGAGCCGCCACCGACCAAGATCCACCTGAAAACCCGTCGAGTTCTGCTGCACGTCACGCACACCACCGCGAGTGCCGATCGGCAGGGTCTGCCCTGGCGCGAGCGTGGCGAGACCGTTGTCGATCAGAAACCGCGTGAACACGCGAATGCCGTTGCCACACATCTCCGCTACCGAGCCGTCAGCGTTGTGGTAATCCATGAACCACTCGGCCGCCGCATCTTCGGCAAGGGACGCGGCGCCTTCTGCGACATTCGTTGAGCGAACAGCCCGCAGCACACCGTCAGCGCCGACGCCAAAATGGCGGTCGCAGATCGCGGCGATCTGTGCCGCGGTCAGGCCAATCTCGCCGTCAGGGTCAGCGAACACCACGAAATCGTTGCCGGTGCCGTGCCCCTTGGTGAACTTGAGTGAGATCGTCACGGTTCAATCATGCCCCACCACGCCGAGTGCAATCGCTAGCCGATCACTATCGGATGAGTCGATCCAGGTCGTGTCTGAGTTTCGCGCAAACCAACTCACTTGGCGGCGCGCGTACCGGCGGGTAAGGGCCGACGTGCTGTCTATCGCGTCGGCCTCGCTCAGCTCGCCCGCGAGCTGGCCAAGAGCCTGCGCATAGCCGATTGCCCGGCGTGCGGTCACCCCCCGATCGATACCGCGCACCTTCAGCCCGCACACCTCATCAACCAGGCCGTTAAGCCACATGGCGCGCACGCGCTCATTGAGGCGAGGTACAAGATCCTCGCGCGCCGTGCGCATACCAATCGTCACCGTCGGCAGCCAGTACCGCGACTCTGCGGGCAATCCCGAACCGAACGGCGCACCGGTGAGTTCGCCAACCTCCAGTGCGCGCACGAGCCGCCTGCCATTGCTCGCGCCGATCGCCTCCGCCGCGACGGGATCGCGCTCCTTCAGGCGCGCGTGCAGCATTCCGGGCCCCAGTTCGACGAGTTCGGCCTCTAGCCGCGCACGAACGGCGGAGTCCGTTCCTGGAAACTGAAAGTCAAAGACGACGCTCGACACGTAGAGACCTGAACCTCCCACCAGGATCGGTACGGCACCGCGTGCAGCGATGTCGTCGATCGCTGCTCGGGCATCCGTTTGGTAGTCGGCAACACTCGCCTCAGCCGTCACGTCCAGTACGTCGAGCAGATGGTGAGGGATACCGCGGCGCTCAGACTCCGGCAGCTTCGCCGTGCCGATATCCATTCCGCGGTACAACTGCATGGCATCCGCATTGACGATCTCGGCGGCGGTGCCGGAAGCGGATAACACCTCGGCCAGATCGAGCGAGAGCTCGGTCTTGCCGGTACCCGTGGCTCCAACGATTGCAACGAGCCGACGCGAACTATTTTGCTCGCGCGCGCGACCCTGCGGCAGCCATGCCGACGAAGCTGTGCTTCGTCGGTCGTGCACTAGCGTTCCCCGTCGCTCACGTCGTAGATCGGGATGGTGGCCACACGGAGCATGGGAAGCCCGAGCGAGACACGGCCGTCAGCCACCTTCTGCGCGGCCGTTGCCGATACCACCGGTACAGCGCACGCTTCCGCTTCCGCGCGATCCCACGCATCCCCCGCGCGCGTGCGACGCACAACGAGTGGCTCGGCGTCGATGACGTCGGCAATGAGATGGAACGGCGCAGCCTGAGTGATCTCGACAGTCACCACGTCACCGGGGCGCGGCGCAAGGCTGCCCACTGGCACCTCAAAGTGCACGAGCCTCGAGTCTTCTGCACGCCCTGACAGGCGATTCGTCGCCGAGTGCTTGCGCCCCTCCGCGGCCTGCACCAGAACGTTGACGCGGTGTCCGACGAGTTTCTGATTTTCTTCCCACGAGATCTGGTCTTGCAGGGCAGCGAGACGCTCGAACCGCTCCTGCACGACCGGCTTCGGCACCTGATCCGCCATCGTGGCCGCGGGCGTTCCCTCGCGAATGGAGTACTGGAACGTAAACGCGGATGCGAATCGTGCGGTCGCGACTATGCGCAGCGTCTCGTCGAAGTCGTCTTCGGTTTCGCCCGGGAACCCCACAATGATGTCGGTTGTGATCGCCGCGTTCGGGATCTGAGCGCGCACTCGGTCGAGGATGCCGAGAAATTTCTCGGACCGGTAGCTGCGCTTCATCGACTTCAGAATTCGGTCAGAACCCGACTGGAGCGGCATGTGAAGTTGTGGCATAACCGCCGCGGTTTCTGCCATCGCGTCGATTACATCATCCGTGAACGCGGCGGGGTGCGGACTCGTAAAGCGGATGCGCTCAAGGCCGTCGATCTGACCTGCGGCGCGCAAGAGCTTGGCAAATGCGCCGCGGTCGCCAAATTCGACCCCGTAGGAGTTAACGTTTTGACCGAGCAGCGTGACCTCGATCGCACCGTCGTCGACGAGTGCCTGAATTTCGGCGAGGATATCCCCCGGCCTGCGATCTTTCTCTTTGCCGCGCAGCGCGGGCACGATGCAGAACGTGCAGGTGTTGTTGCAGCCCACCGAGATAGAGACCCAGCCGCTGTAGCTGGATTCTCGGCGCGCTGGCAGGGTCGACGGAAAAATCTCGAGTGATTCGAGAATCTCGAGTTGGGCCTCACCATTGTGACGTGCACGCTCCAGCAGCGCGGGAAGCGATCCCATGTTGTGAGTGCCGAAGACGACGTCGACCCATGGTGCCTTTTTCAGGATGGTCGACTTGTCTTTCTGGGCCAGGCAACCGCCAACGGCGATTTGCATGCCAACGTGAGCTTCTTTGACGGAAGCCAACATGCCGAGGTTGCCATACAGCTTGTTGTCGGCGTTCTCACGGACCGCGCACGTGTTGATGACGACCACGTCAGCGTTGCCCGTCATGTCTCGCACGTAGCCAGCGGCCTCGAGTGAGCCACTCAATCGCTCGGAGTCGTGCACGTTCATCTGGCAGCCATAGGTGCGCACCTCATAGGTGCGTGGGGCTACCAGTACTGCTTCTGTCATGCAACCAAGCTTAAGCGCTCAATGGCGGTCGTTCGGCGTGCTCGGTCTGGAGCATGGCGCTCGGCACTCGCCGCCATAGGCGAGTCGCTCTCGACTCAATGTTCGCTGTTCAGCGGAACACGGGCCCGCCCGACTTTTGTGGGGCCGAGTGTTCGAGAGCTTTCGAGATAGCCGCCGATATCACCGCGCCCGAGTACCCCTTGCGCCTGAGGAATGCGCCCAGGCGACGTTTAGCGGTCGCCTGATCGAGCGACCGTAATTGCGGAGCCCGCTTGAGGGCGATCTCGGTGGCTCGCTCGAGTTCGTCATCGCCCACGGAAGCCATCGAACTCTCAATCGCGACGCCGTCAATCTTGCGGCGCCGTAGCTCTGAGTTGAGCGCTGACCGGCCAAGCCCCTTCCGCTCGCGGAGGGCTCGGACGAGAGTCTCGGCGAGGGCTTCGTCATCGAGGAGTTGAACGCGTTCGAGTCGTTCGATCTCCACCTCAACCTCAGCCGCTTCGAACTCGCGACCGATGAGGTACTCGCGCATCTCGCGGCTCGACATGCCGCGTCGCGCAAGCGCGTACATGCTGACGTTCTCTATCGGGTCGAAGCGTTCGCGTTTCTGCGGTCGCTCAGGCTGTACGCGACCCGATCGTGTGTCGTCGACCATAGCCATCGCGACCGGTGAGGCAACTGGCTTATCCACGACACATTGCTCTGCGAAATGGGGTTCTTCGTCCGACGAGGGGCGAGGCGCGGGCTCATGACGCTCGTCGCTCGGTGACGCACCAAACAGGTAGGTGACAGGCGCAATTCGCTCGCCATCGGACGAAGTCATGACTACTCCCCGACCGCGATTGCGAGTTCTTCGAACGACGCTTCAACAGCGAGAACAGGGCCTGTGGCCGTTTTCTTCGCATCTGCCGCGGCGGACTTGACGGCGACGTCACTCGCCTCTTTCAGGACCTTGGCCTGAGCTGCCTTAGCCTCAGCGCCGACGCCGAGCTTCATCATGATCTTCTGCTCGATCTCAAGAGCGATCTTCGGATTGTCGAGCAGAAACTTGCGCGAGTTTTCTTTGCCCTGGCCGAGTTGGTCGCCATCGTAGGTGTACCACGCACCCGACTTGCGCACGATCTCGTGCTCGACGCCAAAATCGATGAGGCTACCCTCGCGTGAGATACCAACGCCGAACAGAATGTCGAACTCGGCCTGTTTGAACGGCGGTGCCATCTTGTTCTTCACGACCTTGACGCGCGTGCGATTTCCTACAGCCTCGGTACCATCTTTGAGCGTCTCGATGCGGCGGATATCCAGCCGCACCGACGCGTAGAACTTGAGTGCTTTGCCCCCGGCAGTGGTCTCTGGGCTCCCGAAGAACACACCGATTTTCTCGCGGAGCTGGTTGATGAAGATCATCGTGGTGTTAGTGGTGCTGAGGCCGCCGGTGAGCTTGCGCAGTGCCTGCGACATGAGGCGGGCCTGGAGGCCGACGTGCGAGTCACCCATCTCGCCCTCGATCTCGGCACGAGGCACGAGGGCCGCGACGGAGTCGATGACGATGAGGTCGATGGAACCGGAACGTACGAGCATGTCGGCGATCTCGAGCGCCTGCTCTCCTGTGTCTGGCTGCGAGACGAGGAGCGCGTCGATATCGACGCCGAGCTTGGCCGCGTACTCCGGATCGAGAGCATGTTCGGCGTCGATGAAGGCAGCGATGCCGCCGGCGCGCTGCGCGTTAGCAATGGCGTGGAGCGTGAGAGTGGTCTTACCCGATGACTCCGGGCCGTAGATTTCGACGATGCGACCGCGGGGAAGACCGCCGATACCAAGAGCGACGTCCAGCGCAATGGAGCCCGTGGGAATGACCTCGACCGGTGCGCGGTCGTCGCTACCCAGTCGCATAACTGAACCCTTGCCGAACTGACGGTCGATCTGCGCGAGTGCTGTTTCGAGTGACTTTTCGCGATCTGCTGCTGATGCCATTGCTGTCTCCTTGTTGTCGATGTCATTACATCGAGGTTGCCGCCCATAGGCTGCCGAGTTTCTGCGCTCCGATGAAACAAGGACCGCAGTTTCCCGACAAAGGCTGGTGGTGCTTTCTGGTGCCCACGGTACGCTCGCCAACCGACATTTAGTCGGAGCGACGGGCCTATCCGTGGATAACCGGTCTTCGAAAGACCCTATGAAGGAGACTACAAACTAATCGAATACTTGTTCTAGATCCTGACGGCGTGTCGTCAGGACTTCTTGGGCTCGCGCTGCCCAACACCGTAGCGGCGCTCCGGGGGAACATCCGTTGCCTCGCAGATCGCAAGCCAGATCTCACGAGTAGCGACGCCAGCCTGTATGGCCTGCTCGGCGGTCAACCCCCCAATGGCACCGAGCACGAGATCGTGGCTGATCACACGACCGTATGCCTCACCAAATTCATCGGTCATCGCCAGTTGGTACTCACTCACACGCATGCAACTACGCTAACCGGTCGGAGTAGCAGTGCCAGCAGCGTCAGCCGTTCCTCGTTCCGTTGGCCCCGAACGATTCGGCGAGGTCAAACGTCGCCAATCCCCGTCTGGCGCAGCACGCCATCCAGCCCTGGCCGTGCGGGGCGAGAGCGGGGCATAGCCGCTCGGGGCCTCAACCGCACACGCGCTCGGGAACGTGCGATTCCGGCTCATCCACCATGCTGGGCAGCTGCCGCAACGCGAGACCATTCACGACGGGCTTCGGCCTACCGACGAGGTTAATGCGCCTTAACGAAGAACGCCCCGGCCTGAGCTGGGCGTTCTTCGGACTAGTGCTGCTACTGCGAGACGAGGTCGGCGTCGAACTGTGCGACGAGGTCGTCTGGCAGGGTGTCTGGGATCGGGTTGAGTTGCTCGATGATCGCGAGGCGATCGCCGACTTCACGCATGATCACCGAGATCGGTGTCTCGAGCGCTCCTGCGACCGAGGCGAGAATCTCTGAGCTGGCCTCTTTTTGGCCGCGCTCCACCTCACTGAGGTAACCGAGGGCGACACTCGCCTTGCTCGCTACCTGACGAAGGGTACGGCCCTTCTGTAGACGGAAGTCACGGAGAACGTCACCGATTTCCTGACGAACTAGAACCATTTGACCCTCCTTCTCGACCGATTGTGTTGACTACGTTCTTGTTGGATGATCTATTCATACCACCCGGCTATGAGAACTCTAACCATTGCAATCTGTGTGATGCGTGTTAATACAGGAGTTGTAACGAGATAGAAACAGCCAGTATTCCCAAGTTGCCTCGTGCACCCTCGTCGTGAGGCCGATAGTTCGTGGCGGGTCTTCACCCCGATAACACCCCGAGCTGCGAGACGCGCAGCGCGAGCAGCGCAACGGCCCGCGTGACCGCGCTGGCACGAATCTCGTCGCGGGTTCCGGCAAGGTGCAACTCGACCGCCTCCACGGCATCCGGAGTTGCGATACCAATGAAAACAGTGCCCGGTTGTCGGTCGCCCTGCGCGTCTGGGCCTGCAACACCGGTGGTCGCGAGGCCGAGATCGGCGGGTCGGCCACCGACCGCTAGGCGCCCACGCACCCGGTCCGCCAGCTGCCGCGCCACCTCCGGGTGCACCGGGCCGTGCTCAGCGAGGAGAGCAGCATCGACGCCCACGAGCGAAGCCTTGAGCTCGGTATTGTACGCGACCACTCCCCCGAGCAGTACGGCCGATGCACCTGACGGGCGCACGAACTCGGCCACGAGCAGCCCACCGGTGAGGGACTCGGCGACCGCGAGAGTGAGGCCGCGAGCCGTGAGGTCCGCGACGAGTGCACCAATATCGACCGCCGTCACGCCAGCTTCCGGCCAAGACGCCAAGCGTTTACGAGGTATTCGATTCCGGTGTACACGGTAAGCGCGACCGCAATGCCCATGACGGACCAGTTGACGACGTGCACCCAACCGCCCAGGAGTAACCAGGTTGGCACCAGTAACAGCGAGACAGCCACGGACTGCATCACCGTCTTGAACTTGCCGCCCGTCGACGCGGGAATGACGCGATCGCGGAGAGCGATGAATCGGAAAATAGTAATACCGAATTCGCGCACGAGAATCACGATTGTGACCCACCACCACAGTTCGCCGAGAATCGAGAGGGCGATGAGTGCGCCGCCGATGAGCACTTTGTCGGCAATTGGGTCGAGGATGATGCCCAGGTTGGTAACCAGATTCTGGCGGCGGGCAAGTAACCCGTCCACGCTGTCTGTGACGATCGCGAGGATGAAGAGCGCGGCAGCAAGGTAACGTAGCGCGCCCAGCGCGCCGGCATCGCTCAGTAACAGCCAGATAAAAACAGGCGCGAGCAGAATACGCACCACGGTAATGATGTTCGCGATGTTGCCACTGCTTGCCGGAGTATCCCCGTGACTGGCAACACGCCCCTTCATCGGGTTAACCCGCACCGGCTTGGGCTGCGCAGTCCCTGCGCTGTCTGCCAGTTCAGGGCTCACGGCGTTACTCCCGGTCGGTCAGATTCCAGGCATCCTCGTCTGAAGAACCTTCGACCACATCGTACCCGACGAGCGATTCAGCAACCTCGTCGCTCGGAGCATGCACCTGCGCATCAGACCCGCGCAAGCGCGCGAGCACAGTAGCCAGCTGCTCAGCCGGCACGAGCACATCGCGCGCCTTGGACCCTTCGGATGGTCCCACGATGTCGCGCGACTCAAGGAGGTCCATCAGGCGCCCCGCTTTCGCGAAACCTACGCGCAGTTTTCGCTGCAGCATGGATGTCGAGCCAAACTGGGTGCTGACGATCAGTTCCGTGGCCGCGAGCAACAATTCGAGATCGTCGCCGATGTCGGCATCAACGTTCTTACGCTCGGCAACCACTGCGACGTCGTCGCGGTATTCGGGGCGAGCCTGGGCGATCACGTGCTGCACGACGGCGGCCACCTCGCTCTCGGTGACCCATGCGCCCTGAACGCGAATGGCCTTGGATGCTCCCATCGGTAGGAAAAGCGCGTCGCCCTGGCCGATCAGCTTGTCTGCGCCCGGCTGGTCGAGGATCACTCGGGAGTCGGTCATGCTCGACACCGCGAAGGCCAACCTCGACGGTACGTTGGCCTTGATGAGTCCAGTGACGACATCCACCGACGGACGCTGAGTGGCCAGCACGAGATGAATGCCGGATGCCCTCGCAAGCTGTGTGATCCGTACGATCGAGTCCTCGACATCCCGCGGCGCCACCATCATGAGATCCGCCAACTCATCGACAACAACGAGCAGGTATGGGTACGGCTTGAGCACCCGTTCGCTACCGACGGGCAACACGATCTCGTTCGAGACCACGGAGCGGTTGAAGTCGTCGATGTGACGGAAACCGAAACTGGCGAGATCGTCGTAGCGCATGTCCATCTCTTTCACAACCCAGGCCAAGGCTTCTGCGGCCTTCTTCGGGTTGGTGATGATGGGCGTGATGAGGTGGGGCACTCCCGCGTAGATCGAGAGTTCGACGCGCTTGGGGTCGATGAGAACCATGCGCACTTCGGCGGGCTTCGCGCGCATCAGAATGGAGGTGATCATCGAGTTGACGAAGCTCGACTTGCCCGACCCGGTGGAGCCAGCGACGAGCAGATGAGGCATCTTGGCGAGGTTAGCAACCACGAACCCGCCCTCGACGTCTTTGCCGAGCCCGATCGTCATCGGGTGCACACTCTTAGTGGATGCTGACGATCGCAGTACGTCGCCGAGCGAGACGATCTCGCGATCTTTGTTGGGGATCTCGACGCCGATCGCGCTCTTGCCGGGAATGGGCGAGAGGATATTGACCTCATTGCTGGCAACGGCGTAGCTGATGTTGCGGGCGAGCGCAGTCACGCGCTCTACCTTTACGCCTGGACTGAGCTCCAGCTCGTAGCGGGTGACCGACGGGCCGCGACTGAAGCCGGTGACTCTCGCGTCGACCTGGAATTGGGTGAGCACTTCGGTGATGGCTTGGACAACTTCGTCATTCGCTGCGCTGCGCGCCTTTGGCGGTGTGCCCACGGTCAACAGCGCAGCAGCGGGCAACCGATATGGCGCTGCCGGCTGACGTTTGAGCGGTGTAACCGGTGCCTCGAACTCGCCGGCGATACCCTTCTCACTCGCCGTCGTCGCAAAGCCGGGCAGGATTCCTGGGCCATCTTCGCGCAAACTCGTCGCGCCGGTGTCTACCTCGCCCGTGAAGCGCTTCACTGCCGCTTCGGCCCGTACCAGCTCTTCGAGTAGCTCGATGCCGAAGTCACTCGTATCGTTGATGTTGACGCTACGGGGAAGCACCTCGGTGCGGTCGATCACATCGGTCTGGTGGTCGCTCGCTGCAGGCGCTTGGCGGCCGATCACCGGACTGTCGAACGCTGGCTCGTCTTCGTGCGTCGACTTATTGCGGCGCCACCACGGGATGCTCGACGGATCATCGTCGATGCCCAGATCGCTCAGCGTGCCGAACTGCATGGAGTCGTTCTTGGTGGACTTCTCCGCGGCGCGTGCTGACTCATCACGCAGTTCTGCGCCAAACAGGTACGAGTACAGCTGGCGTAGGCGCGAGCCAATGCGATTCGGAGGAGTCTTGGTGATGATGAACAGAGAGAAAACCAAGAGGACGATGACGATCGGGGTCGCGATGAGCGATGTGCCGATCGATAGCAGCGGTGTCGCAAGCACCCACCCGAGAATGCCGCCAGCGTGAGCGAGTCCGGCGACCGCCGACGAGGGCTGAGGCTGGCCGCCAAAAATGTGGCACAGCGCACTAATGGTGGTAATCAGAAGCGCGCCACCGATGCCGATGCGACCGTTGTCGTGAACGCTCGACGGATGCCGAAACAGCCATACGGCGAATACCAGCATGATCACCGGAAGCGCGAATGCAACGCGACCAAACAGCCCACCGAAGGTCCACGCATCGAGCGCGATCGCCACCGGATCGTTCGGGTTGAACCACTCGACGAGCGCACCCACGATCGCGAGCACGACGACGAAGAACGGCACACCGTCGCGTCGCTCATCTCTCGCGAGAGTCTCTTTGCCGAGCACCCTGAAGGCCGCCCCCGTGGCATGCGCGAGGCCCAGCCACGCCGTGAGGAGAAGGCCCGGCGGCTCAAGGGGAACTGGCTTGTTGCGCGGCAGCCGCTTGGTGGGCGTGTTGCGCGCGCGCGACGTCGACGTGCGTGCGCGCGACGTCGACCTCGTACTGGTAGCCATGCGCTCCACGGTACCTGCCGCGTGGATCAGGGCGCGGGAGCGACATACCCAGCGGTTGAGCGACCACCGCCGCGCCGACGTAGCATGGTCGTTGCCTCGCCGACTCGACCGACCTCGATGAACCCCTCACGACGATAGAGGTCGATGGCAGGGTTACCATCCTCGACGCTCAAACTCAGGTCAGTCCGTGACGCGGCGATGATTGCCTTGAGCAATGCTCGACCGATTCCTTCACCGCGCAGACCAGCAACCACACCGATTCCGATCTCCGGAATATCGTCGCTCACAAAGCCGTAGCCAGGGTCTGCGGTGGTGAAGTACCGCGACCAGACGGCCCCGACCGGGTCACCGTTTCGCTCGGCGACCAGCCCGTAGTCTCGCGCCCGCGGAAAACCCCCGACGTACTGCTCGAAACTCGAATCGGCGCGCCAAAAAGCCTCGCCTTTCACATTTTCCGGATTCCAATCGGCCGTGATCACATAGACCTGTTCGATGAACGCGCGGTCGGCCGCCGTCGCGGGGCGCATCGTGGTCACTACGCCTCAATCACCACGGGGATGATCATCGGGCGTCGGCGGTGCTGCGTGTTGACCCAGCGCCCAACGGTGCGCCGGATCACTTGCGCGAACGCGTGGGTGTCGCGCGTGCCGTTCGCTGCAGCATCTTCGAGAGCCTTGAGCAGTTGTGGCAGCACGTCGTTGAACACGGCTTCGTCTTCCGCAAACCCCCGCGCCTGGATTTCTGGCCCGACGATAACCGTGCCGGTCTGCGCGTCGATGGCGATGAAAATGGAAATAAAACCCTCTTCGGCGAGGATTCTGCGGTCTTTGAGGTCAGCATCCGTGATTTCACCGACACTGGAACCGTCCACATACACGAAACCGAGATCGAGCTGGCCGACGACCGTCGCGACGCCATCTTTCAGGTCGATGACGGTGCCATCTTCGCCGATGATGGTGTTCTCTTCCGGAATTCCGGTGTCGATCGCCAGCCGAGCGTTCGCGACGAGGTGGCGATATTCGCCGTGCACGGGGAGCACGTTCTTCGGCTTGAGGATGTTGTAGCAGTACAGCAGTTCTCCCGCAGCCGCATGACCAGAGACATGCACCTTCGCGTTGCCCTTGTGTACGACGTTGGCACCGAGTTTGGTGAGTCCGTTGATAACGCGGTAGACCGCATTCTCGTTGCCCGGGATCAGGCTGGACGCGAGAATGACAGTGTCACCCTTGCCCACCTCGATCTGGTGCTCCATGTTCGCCATGCGCGCGAGCACCGCCATCGGCTCGCCCTGCGAGCCCGTCGACATGTACACGAGTTGCTTATCGGGCAGGTCAACCGCCTTCTTGGCATCGATGATTACCCCGTCAGGGACTTTCAGGTAGCCAAGCTCAGCGGCGATACCCATGTTGCGCACCATCGAGCGGCCCATCAGCACGACCTTGCGGTTGTTGGCAACCGCGGCATCGAGCACTTGCTGCACGCGATGCACGTGGCTCGAGAAACTGGCGACGATCACCCGGCGAGGAGCCTTGGCGATGACGGCCTCAAGCACAGGCCCGATGTCGCGCTCGTTCGGGGTGAAGCCCGGCACATCCGCATTGGTCGAGTCAGGCAAAAACAGGTCCACTCCCGCCTCGCCGAGCCGCGCGAAAGCACGCAGGTCAGTGATGCGGTCATCGAGTGGCAGCTGGTCCATCTTGAAGTCCCCGGTGTGCAGCACAACACCGGCTGTGGTCTTAATGGCGACCGCGAGGGCATCCGGGATCGAGTGATTGACCGCGATGAACTCGAGCTCAAATGGACCGATCGTCTCGTGCTGACCTTCTCGCACAGTCAGCGTGTATGGCGTGATCCGGTGCTCCTTGAGCTTCGCCTCGATGAGGGCCAGCGTAAGGACGGACCCCAGCAACGGGATGTCAGCGCGCAGTTTGAGGAGGTACGGCACGGCGCCGATGTGGTCTTCGTGGCCGTGCGTTAACACAACACCGAGCACGTCGTCTAGTCGATCCCTGATCGGGCTGAAGTCGGGCAGGATCAGGTCAACGCCGGGCTGGGTCTCTTCGGGGAAGAGCACGCCGCAATCAACAATCAGAATTTTGCCGTTGATCTCGTACGATGTCATGTTGCGGCCGATCTCACCGAGACCGCCAATGGGAATGACCCGCAATGTTCCGGGCGTGAGGGCTGCTGGCTGGTAAATCGTGGAAGGCATCTGTTCCTATCTCGCGGTACCGGCGACCTTCGGTAGGGCGCCACCCGCTGCCGCGTTGCGGTCGGGTCTGAAGTTGTCGAAGCTGACTCCAGGAATGTCTTTTACGAGATCTATCTCGTCTTCAATTTGCGCGGCTTCCCACTCTTCTGGGCCAACCAGCGGCAGGCGCACGCGCGGGCTTGAGATGCGGCCGAGGCCATGCAGGATGTACTTCGTCGCCACGGTACCTGGAACGTGTGTCATGGTCGCTCGCACGAGCGGTTCGAGCGCTTTGTGTGCAGCGGTCGCCGCCTTGAGGTCGCCTTTATTTACAGCATCGATGATGTGGCGATACGGCATCGGAGCAATATTCGCCGTCACGCCGATGAGCCCGGTTGCACCGATGGCAAGGCTCGGCAGTGCGTTGGCATCGTCTCCGCAGAAGTAATACAGGCCGGTCTGGTTGAGCACTCGGCTCACCTCGGCGAGGTCACCTTTGGCATCTTTGACGGCAATGATGTTGGGGTGCTTCGATGCGCGCAGGATCGTGTCGTAGTGGATCGCCACCCCAGTGCGCCCGGGGATGTCATAGAGGATTACCGGCAGGTCGGTGGCATCCGCGATCATGCGAAAGTGCGTGAGGATACCCGCCTGCGTTGGCTTGTTGTAGTACGGCGTGACGATCATGTTGCCGTCTGCGCCAGCCTTCGCGCTCTTTTTGGCGAGCTCGATGGCGTGGGCAGTCTCGTTGGAACCGCCGCCCGTGATCACCTTCGCCCGATCGCCCGCGACGTTTTTGGCGACCTCAACCAGCTTGATCTTCTCGGGGTCGGTCAGCGTGGATGTCTCCCCCGTCGTTCCGGTGACGACGATGCCGTCGGCTCCGGAATTGATGACGTCGTCGATGTGCTTCTCAACATCGGCCCAGTTCACTTCGCCGTCGGTAGTGAACGGTGTGACGAGTGCGACGAGCACCTGACCGAAAGGATTGGGAATGGTAGACACGTGTTACAGGCTATCGGGTGCGCTCGTAGCGGAGAAAGCGGTACGCGATCCCAGCGCGAGAGGTGTGCCATCCGCTCGCCGGGTCGCAGTTCGTGACCACCCACGAGTCGTCCAGAACGGGGGCGACGGTGTCGCCAGCGAAGGTTTCACGAATCTCCGTGACCTCGAGTCGATCGGCACGGTCGAGCACGAGCGCGAAGATCTCGGCGCCTCCGATTACCCAGGTGGCTTCACCGTCGCGCCGCGCCGCCTCGCCGAGGGCCGAATCCATGGAGTGCACCGCCTCAGCACCCTCTGAGACCCACGAGGTGTCGCGAGTGACCACAATGTTCGTGCGACCCGGCAATGGGCGGAAGCGTGGCGGAAGCGAATCCCAGGTGCGACGGCCCATCACAACCGGGTCACCCAGCGTGAGTTGCCGAAAGTGCACCAAGTCCTCCGGAAGATGCCATGGCATCACGCCCGCGTTGCCGATCACGCCGCCGTCTGCCTGTGCCCAGATGAGGCGGATGGGTCTCGTCACACGGCAACCGCGCCGCGAATAGCGGGGTGATGCTGATAGTTCTGGATAGCAAAATCCTCGAACTGGTAGTCGAAAATGCTGTCACGCTTCGTCGTGATCGTGAGCGTCGGAAACGGGAAAGGCTCACGCCCGAGCTGCTCCGTGACTTGCTCCAGGTGATTGTCGTAGATGTGACAATCACCACCGATCCAGACGAGGTCGCCCACCTCGAGCCCGGTTTGCGCTGCGATGAGATGAGTAAGTAGTGCATAGCTCGCGATGTTGAAGGGCACACCCAGAAACAAGTCGGCGCTCCGTTGGTACAACTGGCACGACAACCTGCCGTCAGCGACGTAAAACTGGAAAAGCGCGTGACACGGTGCGAGCGCCATGCTGGGGATGTCCGCCGGATTCCAGGCAGACACGATCAGTCGCCGAGAATCGGGGTTCGAGCCGATTGCCGCGATCACCTCCGAAATCTGATCAATCTGCTCACCATTCGGCGTCGGCCACGAACGCCACTGCACCCCGTAGACCGGGCCGAGTTCGCCGTCGGCATCCGCCCATTCATCCCAGATGGTAACGCCGTGCTCCCGCAACCAGCCGACGTTGCTCTCACCACGCAAGAACCACAGCAATTCGTAGGCGATCGACCTGAAATGCACGCGCTTGGTCGTGATGAGCGGGAAGCCCTCGGCCAAACTGAATCTCAACTGGCGACCGAACACACTGCGGGTACCTGTGCCGGTGCGATCCATCTTGTGCGCGCCGTTCGCGAGGGTATCGCGGAGCAGGTCTTCGTACGGGTTCTCGAGCAGTGCACTCATCGGGTCGATGTTACCGCTCGCCACGCGACGCCGTCCGTAACACTCGGCAACACTCCGGCGCCACGTCAAGATCCCGCATATCGTTGCCACACTATGAACCCGGTCACCGCTGTTGCAGTCGTTGTGGGCCTCGTAGCGCTCACTGCCGCACTCGGGATGGTCTGGCAGCGGCAACAGGGCCGCATTCGTCACACCGACGGCACGACGGTAATCCGTATCAAGGACATTCCCGGCATGCGGCGCCTCGGGTCTGGCGCGACCCTCCTGCAGTTCTCGACCGACGTGTGCGCCCCCTGCCGAGCGACGCACACCGTGCTCGACGGTATTGCCACCGAGCTCGATGCCGTCACGCATGTTGACCTTGATGTGACAAACAGTCCCGAACTCGCTGCGCGATTCCACATCATGCAGACGCCGACCACGCTCGTCCTCGACCGCGCTGGCGTGGTGCGCGCGCGCATTGGCGGGGCGCCTCGCCGTGAAGAGCTCCGTGAAGAGCTCGACCGAATTCTGATGGGGACCCCAGCATGACAAGAGAGAGCAACACGTCCGCACAGACCGGCAAGCCGGCCCTCGCAGCGAAGCCCGGCCAGAAGGGCATCGATCCACGCGGGCCTCGCTTCGGCGCCGGCATCACCGCCGTGCTTCTGCTGATCGTCATCACACTCGCGCTCATCGAGGGAACAGCAGAAACTTTTCCCGGGCGAGCAGCCCAGCCGGCTTTTGTGCTCTTCGCTCTCATCACCTTCGTCTTCGCTTGGGGTGCATTAGCGGGTATCAGTCGCCATCCGTACGGCGCGCTGTTTCGTGCACTCGTGCGGCCCCGCCTGCCGCCTCCCACCGAGCTCGAAGATCCGACGCCGCCAACCTTCGCGCAGGGTGTTGGCTTCGCGATTACGCTGCTCGGGGTCGGTCTGTATCTTGCGGGGGTTTCCTATGCGCTCGTGATCGCCGCATCAGCGGCGTTCATTGCGGCGTTCCTCAACTCGGTCTTCACATATTGCCTCGGCTGCCAGATCTACCTGCTGCTCGTGCGCGCAGGCATTTTGGGGCGTAACGGCGCAACCGCGGCAACGGTGCATAGCTAACGGACAGCGCATAGTGTGGACTGTGCTGTAAAAGCACAATAAAGGGGACCACACATGGCAGTCACAAGCGAAGCAACAACACTCTGGTTCGGCGATCTATTGAGTGGCTCGGGCACGACGTCGCTCGATTCGTCTGACGCAGCAGAGTTTCCGGTCAGCTGGGCTGCGCGCTCCCAGGGTGAGGCCGGCAAGACTAACCCCGAAGAACTTCTTGGGGCCGCACATTCTGCGTGCTATTCCATGGCTTTCGCGAATGCGCTGGCGCTTAACGGATCTCCTGCAGACAGCCTCCAAGTGACCGCTGCAGTGACATTTACCCCGGGTGAGGGAATAACCGGAAGCCACCTGTTGGTCTCGGCGAAGATCCCGAACCTCAGCCAGGCCGACTTTGAGCGACTCGCCCTCGAAGCTAAAGAAAACTGCCCGGTGTCGAAAGCGCTCGCGGGCATTCCCATCACGCTCGAAGCCAGCCTGGCGTAAACCGTGCGGGTTCTCGTCTCAGGAGCGTCTGGTTTCATTGGCACCGAGTTGTGCGCTCAGCTGGAGTCCACCGGTCATCAGGTGCTGCGTCTGGTACGGCACGAACCCGGCGACGCGAGCCAACATCGGTGGGATCCGGATGCTGGCGTGATCGACGGTGGGCTGGTGGCATCCGTCGACGCCATCGTGAATCTGTCTGGCGCGTCCACTGGGCATCTGCCCTGGACGCCCGGCTACAAAAAGATCATCCTCACATCGCGCGTAAACGCGACCCGTACTCTCGCGGAAGCGATCGCGCGGTCGCTGACCCCGCCGATCTTTCTCAGCGGTTCGGCGGTCGGCTACTACGGCGACCAGCCGGGCGTGAAACTCACTGAGGCGACCGCGAAGGGCGACGGCTTTCTCGCCGACGTGGTCGCGGCGTGGGAACTCGCTGCGAACATCGCGGCCGAGCACACCCGGGTGGTGACTTTTCGCACCGGCCTCGTCGTCGGCGCTGGCGGCGCGTTCACCCCGCTTCAGGTGCTCACTCGTTTCGGTCTCGGCGCGCGAATCGGCAGCGGCACCCAACACTGGCCATGGATCAGCCTGCACGATGAGGCTGCTGCGATAGTGCACCTGCTTACCTCGACGCTGAGTGGACCGGTCAACCTGGTCGCTCCGGGCGCGGTGCCAGCCGAGCGTGTGACGACGCACCTCGCCGAGGCGATGCACCGTTGGCACCCCTGGGTTGTCCCGGAGCTCCTGATTCGCGTGACGCTCGGTGAGGCTGGGCACATCCTGCTCCTTACCAGCCAGGACATCGTGCCCACTCGACTCGTCGCGGATGGTTTCGAGTTTCGGGACACCACCGTGGAGGGCGCGATCGACGCATTCATCACGGGGTAAGGCATCCGTGTTCGTCGCTGATCAGAGCGTCAGCCTATCGGCGCGCTCCAAGCGGATGGCCTGCCGGGCAGCCCAGCGTGCCCGCCTCCGGTCACCGCTCGCGTCGTAGGCGAGCCCGAGCCTGAACCATGCCCGCCACGATTCGGGTTGCGCTTCAACCGCCGCCTGATAGGCCGGAAACTCCTTATCGGCTTCGATGGGGTCTGGGCGGCCACTCGGCAGCGTGGGTAGGTCATCGATCGGTAGCCCACCTTCGGCACCGAGTTTCTTCGCGAGCGCTCCGGCGCGAAACGCGAAGTTGAGGTCAGCAGCGAGCAAATACCCACCCAGGAACGGGAAGATGATCAGAGCTGCGCCCATCACTTTGGCGATACCGTTCGGATCGACAATGAGCCTGATCGCATATTGCGTCACGAAGACGAGGTAGATGATCAGCAGCCCCGCCATCACGAAGACGGCCATGCGGCCCTTCATTCGGGTTCGGTGGCTGAGTCGAGCGCGGGCAGCGCAGCAGGAGGTGCCAGGTCGATGAGCGAATCCAGCCCCACGATGAGGCCCCGAGCGGTACGAGTGGCGCGAAGCGCGAGAATGATTCCGGTCTCGTAGGCCTCGGACGTCAGCGTTTCGTGACTGATGGTGAGCACTTCACCCGTGCCGCCAAAAATCACGTCTTGTTTGGCCACGACGCCCTGCATTCGCAGGCTGTGTATCGGGATACTCGAGACTTGCTGGCCGCGTGCCCGCTGGTCAACGTGGGGCGCGACCACTGGCCCGAGCGCGAGCCGTGCCGTGCCCATCAGCTCGGCGGTACGCACCGCCGTACCCGATGGTGAGTCGATCTTCGACGCGCGGTGCGCTTCGACAATTTCGATCGAGTCGTAGAACCGGGCAGCCATCGTCGCAAAAGACGTGGCGAGCACCGAACCGATCGAGAAGTTGGGCACGATCACCACCCCGACGTCTGGGTGAGCGCTGATCACAGACGATAGAGCGGCGATGCGTTCGCTCGACCAACCAGATGTCCCCACCAGAATGCTCTTCCCGTGGGCCATGGCAAATTCAACGACCCCGTGCGAGACGGCGGGGATCGTCACATCGACGGCAATGTCGGCACCGAGCATGTCGCTCAGCTGACCTTTCGAGTCGATTTGGGCCACGAGTTCGAATTCGTCCGAATTCTCGACAATGCGAGCGACGAGCCTGCCCATTGTGCCCGTAGCACCGACGATTGCGACCTTCGTAGTCATCCGCTCAATCTACCAACGTGTGCGACGACAGCCGCTCCTGGCTGTCGAGTGCTCCACACGCTGGCCACAGGCGCATAATCTGTGACAGTGGCAACCTTCCGCGAAACTCCCGTCACGAATGCCGCAGTGCTCGCTCTTCTGGCCGAATACTTCGCGTTCCGCGCCGAGACATTCCCGCGGGGGCCGGGCGAGTACCGCACGACGTTCCCCGCTGCCGCGCAATTCGCGGCACCCCACGGTGTGTTCCTTGTGGTCGAGGATAGCGCGGGCGACATCGGCTGCGGCGGCATCCGCGCGCTCACGGCAACGCGATTCGAGGTCAAGCACCTCTGGATGCAACCGCGGGGGCGCGCACGGGGTCTCGGCCGAGCCCTGCTCACCGAGCTGGAATGCAGGGCGGCCACGTTGGGTGCCACTGAGCTGGTCCTCGACACGAATGCGAGCCTGACTGCCGCGGGTGCCCTCTACCGTTCTCGCGGCTATCGGGAGATCGACGCATACAACGACAATCCGAACGCCACAACCTGGTACCGCAAATCACTCGAGTGATATCA
This sequence comes from Salinibacterium sp., assembly GCA_025351795.1. GTDB lineage: Bacteria > Actinomycetota > Actinomycetes > Actinomycetales > Microbacteriaceae > Rhodoglobus. Next base: position 24,654 of record JANXVG010000030.1, read on the forward strand.
ACTCAGAGTTGCTAAACCGGCTGAACCTCCGGTAGCCCCGTGCGCAGCTCCGCGGGCAAATGGCCCAAATCGTTGTGGGCAACCAGCACAGGTGGTTTTGCGCTGCGAACCCGGATGATGGTGAGGCCACAATGAGCCTGGTTGAGTCCCATCCAGCGCCACGCGGGCGCATCGAACACTTCGCGCACGAACCACGAGATGACGAAGTTGTGGGTGATGAGCAGGTCGTGGCGGTCGCCGCGTGCCGGAGCGAGAAACTCTGCAACAGCATCCGCCATTTGCGCTTCACCTGCCTCAATTTCTTCGGGCGTCACCGATCCGAAGAAGGTCTCGAAGGCATGCGGCATATCGGCAGTAGGGCCAGACGGGATGCAGTCCATCAGTAGCGCGCTCGGCTCGGACCCGAGGGATGGCATGCGTTCGGTCATGATCGCGGCGGTTTCGGCGGCGCGCTCCAGAGGCGAATGCCACGCACCGGTGAACGGCACGCCGCTCAACCGATCGGAGATTGCGCGGGCCTGACGCTTGCCGCGTTCGGACAGCGGGCCATCTGGCAGGCCGTACTCGGCATCCTGCTGCTCACCGTGGCGCACCAAGTAGAGGAAGTGGGACATAGTGCGTTTTACTCCGTTACTGGAACGGGCGCCATTGCCAGTCCCGAAAAGGCTTTCTCGTCTACCGTCCCGACCGCGGCTATCGACAACGGGCGGGAAACGAGCTCGGCGGCGAGTTCGCGGATGCCGTCTGCGGTTACGAGCGAGAGCCGACGCAGCGATTCGTCGAGGTCCACAAACTCACCGGTGGTAATCTCGCTACGGCCGAGACGTGACATGCGGGTATCAGAGTCTTCGAGAGCGAGAGCCGTTGCCCCGCTCAACTGTCCGAAAGCGCGGGCGATTTCATCATCCGTCACTCCACCGTCGGGCACTGCGCGGAATTCGCTCAGCATGAGCTCGGCGACGTGCCCCGCTTTGCTGGGTGAGCAGCCGGCGTAGATGCCGAACAGTCCAGTGTCTGAGTAGCCGGGCGAGAACGAATAGACCGAGTAGGCGAGCCCACGCTTCTCGCGAATTTCCTGAAACAGCCGACTCGACATGCCGCCGCCGAGGATCGCGTTGAAGATGGACATCGTGGCACGGCGGTCGTCAGCAGCAGCGAGCCCGGCAACGCCGAGCATGACGTTCGCCTGTTCGATGGGGCGATGCACGACGGTGAGTGGGCTGCCGCGCTCAATCAGTTCAGCGTTCACATTCCTGCGATCAACCGGAGCAGCACCAATCGTCAGATCCCACCCCGCAGATCCCAACGCGGCACTGACACTGGCCACGAGTTGGTCGTGGTCGACTGCTCCGGCAACCGTGACGACGAGGTCCTGCGCACGGTAATTAGCGCGGTAGTGGTTCCACACGGCATCGCGCGTCACGGCCTGGATCGCTGCAGGACTTCCTCCGATAGGCCGACCAAGGGGGTGGTCGCCCAGCACCGCCTCGAAGAATCGTTCGCTTGTGACGTCAGCCGGGTCGTCATCTGCCATCGCGAGTTCTTCGAGAATCACGCCGCGTTCGTTCTCAAATTCACGTGGGTCGAGGAGGCTCGAGGTGAGCATGTCTGCAATCACATCAATCGCCATCGGCAGATCGCGATCACGCACTTTGGCGTAGTAACAGGTGTATTCCTTGGCCGTGAGGGCGTTATGTTCGCCGCCCACTTCATCAAAGCTCACTGCAATATCGAGCGCTGAGCGCGTCGTGGTGCCCTTAAACAGTAGGTGCTCGAGAAAATGGGTTGACCCGTACGTGTGTACAAGCTCGTCCCGCGATCCGACCGCAACCCAGTAGCCGATCGTCGCGCTGCGCGCGCCGGGCACCTGTTCGCTCAGGATTCGCACCCCGCTCGGAAGCACACTGCGACGCACGAGGGAATCCCCGGATGTGAACGCAAGTTCTGCCAGGTCGAGTGGAAAAACTACTGCACCGTTCATCAGCGTCGAGCCTACGTCATCGTCGAGGTGGGCGGCGAACGAGCACTCCTGCAACCGGGGTCCCTGCATGCGGACAAACAGACAAGTCTGTCTGTCCACTATGCTAGTGTTCTCCGCAGGGCACACGACGCCCACACCGGAACACCTCCCCCGAACCGTTCCGGCGGCATCACCGGTTGGAACGTCACCCGAACACGGTCCACCCAGCATCACCTTGGTCTCGCGAAACTCTTAGTCACGACCAACGAAAAGAAGGAGACGTTGTGCCTCTCGTCACCCCCACACCGAGAGCACAACGTCCTCCCGCTCCTGCAAAGCTGCGCATACGCGATACGGCCGACAGGCTGTTCTATGAAAACGGTATCCGCACGGTGGGTATCGACCGTCTGATCAGCGATTCGGCCGTCACCAAGGCCACCTTCTACAAGCACTACCGATCGAAAGATATCCTCATCGTTGACTACGTCACGTCGAGGCACACCGCGGCGATCACAGCCTTGGATGAGTTGGTAGCGGCCGCGCCGGATGCCCGGTCGGCGATCCTCGAGTTCGCCACGCTCGTTGCAGCGGAAGTATCACGCCCGGGGTTCCGTGGGTGCCCATTCCTCAATGCTGCTGCCGAGTTCGCGAATCCGGCCCACCCCCTTCGCGTAATCATTGCTGAACATCGCGAAGCGTTTACGGACCGCCTTGTCGACCTCGCACGCGCCGTGAACCACCCGGTGCCTGGTGACGCCGCCGACGACCTCATGCTCGCACGCGACGGGGCAATGGCTGGCGGTTACGCGAGTGATCCGGTTGCCGCCAGCGCCGCGCTCGGTCGCGCTGTCGAGAGGGTTCTTGCCGACGTCAAGCAGGCGACGCCCTTCAGGCGCTAACGTAGACGTGCGCCGCGACGGAATCGCGGCGGGGTGCAGCACAGTTACCTTGAAAGGACGCACAACATGGTCGTTTCCCTGCTCATAATTGTTACGATTCTGGCCGCCGCTGTCTCGCTCTACGACGGAATAGCACGCGTACGCGGTCGTCGCACAAATTCTGTACTGGCAATTGTTGAAATCATTGCGGCGGCGCTCATGCTCGTCGCCGTGTTCATCACATTCCCCGCGCCGCTCAACTTGTTTTTTTTCGCGCTCATTCTGGAGATTGTGCTCATCCTGATTCTCATCTTCCGCGGCGCTGGCCGAAAGGGCGTCGGCATGATCACGATCATTGCCCTGGTGCTGAACACGATCGTCGTTCTCATCGCATCCGGGTGGCTTCACATTCCCGGCCTCGGCTAAGATTCACGAACACGAAGCCCGATTCCGCGCGCGGAGTCGGGCTTCTTCGCGCCGGGGAGACAACGAACTCGGACTACTGCGAAACGCGATCCAGTTCGGCGATCTGGTGCCGAGACAACTGCACTGTGGCAGCCGCCATCAGGTCGGGCACGTGCTCCGGTCGGCTCGCCGAAGCGACGGGGGCCACCACGTTGGGCTTCGTAAGCAGCCAGGCGATTGCAACCGTAGCGATTGAGCAATCACGAACAGCTGCGATCCCGTCGAGGGATGCCAGGATGCGTAGTCCACGTCTTCCCAAGTATTTCGCTACTTCACCGCCACGCCCCGAGCGAGCAACGTCTGCCCTCGTGCGATATTTTCCGGTGAGAAACCCACTGGCGAGAGCGAACCGAGGCATAACCCCAAGCCCCTGGCGTGCAGCGACGTGGGCGAGGTCTCCTTCGTACTCAAACCGATGCATCAGGTTGTAGTGATTTTGTAGCGCAACCATCGGCGCGACGCCCAGTTGTGCGCTGGCGATTCGTGCTTCAATGAGTCGATTTCCGGTGTGATCTGAGCCACCAAAGTAGCGCACCTTGCCGGCGCGGATTAACTCGTCGACCGCAAGAAGGGTCTCCTCGAATGCGACAGACTCGTCATCCACGTGCAGATATAGCAAGTCAATGTGGTCGGTGCCAAGTCGCTGGAGCGACGCGGTGACGGCTCGTGTGATCGACCGGGCAGCAAGGCCGGGGTTGTCGGCGCCCTTACCAACCTTGGTCGCGACCACTATGTCGTGTCGATTGCGTCTGGCCCGCATCCAATTGCCGATCATGATTTCGCTTCGGCCTGCGGCATAGGCATCGGCCGTGTCGATGAAGTTGCCACCCGCGGCGGCGTAGCTGTCAAGGATCTCGGCGGTTGCCGCATCATCCGCTGTCCAGCCGAAGACATT
>JANXVG010000058.1 GCA_025351795.1 Salinibacterium sp.
GGCCCCCATGACCGGCTGTATCTGGGCGGTCAAGCCCAGCTGCAAGCCGATAGTCGTACTGCTCGTTCGCACCAGCCATACCGGATGCTGCGCGACCGGTTGGTCGATTGGGTGATCAAACAGTTGCAGAACGGTTGGACGCCCGAGGAGATCGCCGGGCACCTGCCGGTGGAGTTCCCCGACGATACGAGCATGCGCGCTAGCGCCAAGACTGTCTATGCCAGGGTTTACGCACCCGCTCAGAAGCATCGCCAGTTGTGACAATATCTGCCGCGCGGCCACAAGAAAGGCCGCAGGCGCTCTGGCCGGAAAGTCCATTCCGAACGCATCAGATGGCGCACCTCGATCCACGACCGGCCTGCCGAAGTCGAGGACCGAATCGAGTTCGGGCACGGGGAATCGGACAGCGTCCTCGGGGTCCACGGCACTGGTGCGCTTCACGCGACCGTGGAACGCCGCTCCCGATTCCTGCACGCAGCCAAGCTGCCCGGTCCGACCGCGAGGGCCACCATGGACGCACAAATCGGGTTCTACCAAGCACTGCCCGCACACGCGGTCGCGTCAGTGACTGCCGACAACGGCAGCGAGTTCGCCTACCACTACCCACTCGCCGACACCCTCGGAATCCCGACATACTTCGCCGACCCGTACTCCGCCTGGCAGCGCGGCACGAACGAGCACTTCAACGGCCGGATTCGCAAATACCTTCCGAAGGGCACCAGCCTTGAGAACCTCACCCAAACCGAGCTCAACGAGTTCATCACCGAGATCAACAACCGGCCGCGCAAAATTCTCGGCTGGGCAACCCCGGCCGAGGTCTTCCAAGACCTATGATCCCAATAGACCACAACCACATGTTGCACTCCGGACTAGAACTCGGGCCTCGCCTCAATGCCCACCGCACCGTAGTATCGATCTAATGACCGGGCTCGATGAAACCGGGGCCTCGCCCTTTGCGACCAGCTCTGCCGTCACGACCATTTTCGATAACATTCTCGCCGCGGTTCATGACGGAAGCCTGCAGCCGGGCCAGCGCATCAGCGATGCGGCTCTTGCCGGACAACTGGGAGTTTCACGCACTCCGGTACGCGAGGCGCTCCTGCGACTACGCGAGATCGGCGTGATCGAAGCATCACCCAACCGGTTCACTCGTGTGGCTGCGGTCACTCCCCACCAGACGGCACAGGCCATGATCGTATGGGTTGCCCTGTATGACGCGGTCATCGCAGAGGTCGTGCCCGTGGCGGCTGGCTCGACTGGGCGGGCGATGCGCCGCGATCACGCAGCCTTCCTGACCGCTGTCGAAAACGAGAATTTACCGGCCGCAGCAATGGCGAACCTGTCGTTCTTTGACCACCTCGTGCGGGCATCTACAAATCTGACACTGCACCGTGCGGTGACCTCCGTCGTGCACATCGTGCGACTCGGCAGCATGCACTTGCCCGACCGGATCGATCTGGTCGCCCTTGCAAACGCCCAACAATTACTTCTCGATGCCGTTGAGGCTCACGACCTCACCGTGGCGCGTCGCGCGATAGCCATGGTGGGTGTTATACAGGTGCCGCAAGAATAGAACGAGAATGGCTCTTGAATCGAGTACCGATATACTGCTAGCTTTCAGGTGTAAGCATCGTTCCCATGATTCATGTTGTCTGCGTTCGGTATCTATTCCGGCGCGGTAACCCGCCAGACGTGATCTTGGGCTTGCGAGCGCAGCGGCCCGTCCATGCCCGAAGTGGATGGGCCGCTATACGTTAGAGGCCGTTTCTGTGCGTCGAGACCACTCCGCACGCAATCCTGCGCCGATCTTCACAACAAAACGCTTCAATCCCGTCGCTAGGCTCGAAGAGGGGATTACCCCACGGCGAAGGATCGGAGGTCAACCATGTCACGCACAGCTGCATCAGCCGTCGCGCTCTCATCAGCAGTAGACGGGGAACCCGAGGTTCTCGAAGACGTGACGATCCACCCGGCATGGCTGGATCTGAAGGGCGCAGCGGGCAACCTGCGCGAGGTTCAAGCTCACGACGGCAGTGTGCCCGATGCCGCCGACCACAGAAACGCTAACGATCAAGTCGCGTCGATCATCGTCTCAATTCGCGCACTCGCCCCGCACTTTCCGCACGACGCCGACTATCTGAACGCTGCCGTCGCCGACTTCGAGCGCTGGGCCGGCGGCGGATTCGGCCTCCCCGATTTCTACGACTCACTTCTCGCATTCCAGCCGCAACATCATCGCGTGAACGGCCTGCAACACCTCGTCGTCTTTCCGATGTACACCCAGAACGGCAGCACCGACCGCTTCGTGGAAGCCGTTCTCATCGAGGTGGTTTGGCCAGAGTTCGTTGCCGCGCTCGAAGCGGACCTCTATTCCAATCCGCTCTTTGTGCCCATCCGGTTCATCGACTTCACGGCCGGCTACGACACGAACTCCGCGGTGCTTTTCCCCGAGACAGTCGCGATGCGCGAGATACCGACGTTCACCTGGGGTGCGATCTTCGCCGACCGCGAAGCCGCACGGTTCAGGAGGGTCGTGCGTGCGGCAGCCGACATCACCAAACTGCCCATGCCGAACGCCGCAGCTCGACTGCTCGATGACCAGTGGCTCACCGAAGAGACCTTCGTAATGTGGGATCTGATCCACGACCGCACACACATGCGTGGCGATCTTCCATTCGATCCGTTCATGATCAAGCAGCGCATGCCGTACTTTCTCTACTCCCTCGAGGAGCTGCGGTGCGATCTCACCGCCTATCGTGAATCAGTACGGCTGGAGCGCGCTGAAGACACTGATGATACGACTCGCGACCACGCGAAGCTCGTACAGTACGCCGTGATCTTCGATCGCGTCTTTCGCTTCGCGATTACCGGATCCCGAGTGCGCAACTACGACGGGCTCGGCGGCCAATTGCTGTTCGCGTGGTTGCACCAGCACCATGTGCTGCACTGGACTGACACGCAACTCGCAATTGACTGGCCAGAACTGCCCGACGTCGTTCTTGCCCTGTCCGACACGATCAACGACCTGTACTGGCAGTCGATCGACCGCCCAAAGGTGGCGCACTGGCTCGCCGCTTATGATCTCGTTGCGACGACACTCACGCCCAACCCTGCTTCACGCTGGGCTGTACGCGATCTGCCACTCGATGGGCCGCCGAAGGGATTGACTGATCTTGTCATGGACGACGAGTTTCCACTCTCAATGTTCTATGAAGCGTTATCGAAGAAGATGACGAGCGTCATCGAGTCGACGTCGGGAATTACCGGGCGATCGGCATGACCCGACTTGTGGTGGTTGCCGGGGCGTCATCTACCTCAGGCAAAGCCGTGAGCGACGCGCTCACCGCAGCGGGTCACACCGTCGTTGTCGTGGGCTCGAGCGCCGGGCGACTCGAGTCGATCGAAGCCGCAGCGCGCTACGAATGCGACCTCACGGTTGCCGCAGCCGTCAACGAGCTCGCCGCGCGCATTCGCACCGATTGGGGCCCGAGCGATGGTCTCATCCACCTCGTGGGCGGCTGGCGTGCTGGCCAGACAGACGACGACTTCGCGTGGCTCGAGTCGCACGTGCTTACGACCCTGCGCAACACGTCTCGTGCGTTCCGCGCTGATCTTGGTGCCTCGGACGCCGGGCGACTCGCGATCGTGAGTTCGACATCCGTCGACCAGCCGACCTGGACCAACGCAAACTATGCAACGGTAAAGGCCGCTGCAGAAACATGGATGTCTGCACTGGCAAGTGGCTGGGCGAAGGGTGGCACCGCGGCCGCGGTCACGTTCGTCGTGACGTCGCTCGGCCGGAGCGGCACTCCCGAGTCGGTGCTCGCGGATCGCGTTGTCGCACTCTGGGCGCAGCAGGCCGGTGACCTCAATGGACGCCGCATTCTGCTGACCACCTAACCTGCGAGAGACTGAGCACGTGAAACTTCACGACGAGAATTACCGCGGCTTTGCCTCGGACAACTACGCTGGCGCGCATCCGGAAGTGCTAGCCGCGATCGCCGACGCCAACGGTGGTCACCAGATCGCCTATGGCGAAGACGTGTACACGGCACGGCTGCAGGATGTCATCAAGGGGCATTTCGGCGAGGCGGCCGAGGCATTTCCGGTGTTCAACGGTACCGGCGCAAACGTCACGGCTCTTACCAGCATGCTGCCGCGCTGGGGAGCAGTCATCGCCACCACGACCGCGCACATCCATACCGATGAGAACGGGGCACCCGAGCGCATCAGCGGTCTCAAGCTACTCACGGTCGACACCTCCGACGGAAAACTCACCCCCGAGCTGATCGATGAAGAGGCCTGGGGGTGGGGCGACGAGCACCGCGCCCAGCCGCTCGCGGTAAGCATCACCCAAACTACCGAACTGGGTACCCTCTACTCTGTGGGGGAGATTCGCGCTATCGCCGACCACGTTCACGCGAAGGGCATGAGGCTGCATCTCGATGGAGCGCGCATTTCGAACGCGGCTGCGGCGCTCGGTGTTCCACTGCGTGAGTTCACCACCGATGCCGGGGTCGATATCCTGAGTTTTGGCGGTACGAAGAACGGCCTGCTGTACGGAGAGGCGGTCGTCGTACTGAACCCCGCAACATCCGAAGGCCTGATTTACCTGCGCAAGTTGACCATGCAACTCGCCTCTAAAATGCGGTTCGTCTCCGCTCAGCTCATCGCCCTCTTGACTGACGATCTGTACCTCCGGTCGGCTGCGCACGCCAATGCGATGGCCGCCCGGCTTCGCGGCGCACTCGAAGCAGTAGACGGCGTGGCCTTCACTCAGACGACCGCGGCCAACGCGGTCTTCGCCGTGCTTCCGGTCGGGGTCGCCGAACGCCTGCACGAGCAGTTTCGGTTCTACGACTGGAACCCGGCCACGCGTGAAGTGCGGTGGATGACCTCATTCGACACCACGGAGGGCGACGTCGACGCATTCGCGGCAGCCATCACACACGAGCTCTCGGCGTGAGAGCAACCGTCAGTCGCCCCCAGCGCCCTACTGGGATTTCTTCCTGGCTGGCCTGCTCATCGTGGTGTCGCAAGCCGTTCCTAGTAGGTTTTTGAGAGGCTCGCCCACCTCACAACTGCGGAAGCAGCAGCACCGTGATGGCGGTGCACTCTCGCATCACGCACGCCGCCACACCGCGTGCGATCACGTCGTCTCCGAGGTCACTCCCGGACCTGATACGTCGCGGAGCCGACTGTGTCGTTCACCGCAGCTGTCGATTGCGCGCATAGCAGCCAGACTGGGCTGGTTGTCAGGCCGATGCGGCGACCGCGCCGCGCGAGACCGAAAGCCTGTCGTCCTCAAGGGCAACGAAGACGGTGTCGCCGTCGTGGATGTCGCCGGCGAGCAGTGCGCGCGCCAGCTTGTCGTCGATCTCGCGCTGCATGAGGCGGCGTAGCGGCCGCGCACCGTAAATCGGGTCGAAGCCCTTCTCAGCGAGCCAGAATCGGGCATCCGGCGTGACGGCAAGCTCGAGACGGCGGCCAGCGAGCCTGCGGGCGAGGCGATCCACATAGAGCTCGACGATTTGGCTGAGGTCGTCGGTGGTGAGCGGTGCGAAGACCACGATGTCGTCGAGCCGATTGACAAATTCCGGCTTAAACGCTTGACGCACGAGGTCATTGACCGCGGCCTTGCGTTCGTTCCACGGCAGGCTCGTATCGGTGAGGTACTGGCTGCCGAGATTCGAGGTCAGAATGAGGATGACGTTGCGGAAGTCAACGGTGCGGCCCTGACCATCCGTGAGCCTGCCGTCATCGAGCACCTGCAGCAACACATCGAACACTTCTGGGTGCGCTTTTTCTACCTCGTCGAGCAGGATCACCGAATAGGGACGCCGCCGCACGGCCTCGGTCAGCTGCCCCCCTTGCTCGTAACCTACATAGCCGGGAGGGGCGCCGACGAGTCGAGAGACCGAGAACTTCTCGCCGTACTCGCTCATGTCGATGCGCACGAGGGCCTTCTCGTCATCGAAGAGGTACTCGGCGAGCGCCTTCGCGAGTTCGGTCTTGCCGACCCCGGTCGGGCCGAGAAACAAGAATGATCCGGTCGGTCGGTCGGGGTCAGAGATGCCGGCGCGCGTGCGCCGTACGGCCTCGGACACCGCGCGCACCGCATCCTTTTGGCCGATCAGTCGCTTGCCCAACTCGTTCTCGAGACCGAGCAGCTTCTCGGTCTCGCCCTGAGTGAGGCGGTCAATCGGAATGCCCGTCCACGCCGCCACCACCGATGCAATATCTTCTTCTGTCACTTGGTCGTTAACCATGCGCGGCCCGACCGGTTCGGCAGATTCGGCCGCTGCCATGGCCGTCTCAATCTCGGGAATCGTCTCATAGTTGAGTTTCGAAGCCTTCTGATAGTCGCCCTCGCGCATCGCCCGATCGAGGGCGATGCGCGCGTCGTTGAGTCTGGTCTTCAGCTCGCCGACGCCGGTGAGGGATGCCTTCTCGGCTTTCCAGCGCTTCTCCAGCGCTTCGAGCTCTTTCTGGCGTTCGGCCAGATCTTCACGAAGCTTCTGCAGTCGCGCCTTGGATGCCTCGTCTTTCTCCTTCTTGAGAGCGAGTTCTTCGATGCGCAGTCGGTCAACCACGCGCTTGAGCTGGTCGATCTCAACGGGAGACGAGTCAATCTCCATCTTGAGCCTGCTCGCGGCTTCGTCGATGAGGTCAATGGCCTTGTCGGGCAACTGGCGAGCGGTGATGTAACGATTGGAGAGGGTCGCGGCCGCGACGAGTGCCGAGTCCGCGATTGTTACCTTGTGGTGTGCCTCATACCGTTCTTTGAGCCCGCGCAGAATGGCGACGGTGTCTTCAACGGTCGGCTCGCCCACAAAGACCTGTTGAAAGCGGCGCTCCAGCGCTGCGTCCTTCTCGATGTACTGTCGGTACTCGTTGAGCGTGGTTGCACCAATGAGTCGCAGTTCGCCTCGTGCGAGCATGGGCTTCAACATGTTGGATGCCGCCACCGAGCCCTCACCACCGCCCGCACCCATGAGGGTGTGTAGTTCGTCGACAAAGGTGATGATCTCACCATCTGCCTCATTGATCTCCTTGAGAACGGCCTTGAGTCGCTCCTCGAACTCACCGCGGTACTTGGCACCGGCAATGAGTGAGGCAAAGTCAAGTGAGACGAGGCGTTTGTTTTTGAGCGAATCTGCCACGTCGCCTGCCACGATCCGCTGGGCAAGACCTTCAACGACGGCTGTCTTGCCGACACCCGGCTCTCCGATGAGCACCGGATTGTTCTTGGTTCGACGAGTGAGCACCTGGCTCACGCGACGAATCTCGGCATCACGCCCGATCACCGGGTCGAGCTTGCCGCTGCGCGCGATCGCAGTGAGGTCGACTCCATACTTTTCGAGAGCGCTGGTTGGCTCTTCGTCACTGCCCGGGGCGCCCTGCAAGTTTGCCATTGCTCTCCTTCAAAACTTGAGCCTGAATGACTCAAGTTTATCGCCTATGGTGAGGAGCCGCCAGTGGCCGTGATCATCCCGTGCGAAACTCCGCACTCAGTCTGGCCGTGTCGATGCCGTGACGGTAAATTTCGTCGTGCGTGAAATCTGCCGCGTCGGACCAACGAGGGCCGCCAGCACTGGTTTGTAGTCGAGGTGAGAGTTGAAGACAACCCACAGCTCACCGCCAGGGCGGAGCACGCGAGCGGCATCGGCGAACAGCATCCGCGCAATTCCGGTGTGTACCGCTGCCCCCGAGTGAAACGGTGGATTGAGCACGATGAGGTCAGCACTCGCATCTGGTTGAGCCGAGAGCCCGTCGTCGCGCACTGTCTGTACCTCCAGCCCGTTCGCGAGCATCGTGGCAGCGGCGGATGCCACGGCCGCCGCCGAGCGATCGGTCGCGATCACGTGCGCAGACGGATGCCCACGTTTGAGCGCGGCAGCCAGCACGCCGGTACCGCAGCCGAGATCGATGGCCGTCTCGAAGGTGGGCACCCGATCCAGTACCGAGTACATCGCGCGGGTGCCGATGTCGATGCCGGTGCTGGCAAAAACGCCGCCCCTGGCTACGACGATGAGGCCAAGATCGGCGTGAAGCTTCCGTTTCGGTGCCGGCCGGTCGCCGGGCATCGGATCACGCGCAACGAGTAGCCGCGACTTCTGGCGCGCGAGCGATACATTGATGCGAGCGAAGTGGCGGGCAAGCACGTCGTTCATGCCAAGGGACATGTGCTTAATACGGCCGCCGGCGATCACCGCCACGTCAGTGGACGCGTGGGCAGCGACGAGCGCAGCCATGTCGTCGAGCGCATCCAGCGAACGCGGTAGCTTGAGAAGTACCAGTGAGGCTCCCTCGACAAGCTCCGACGACAGCGGAAGGTGGGTGAACCCGGTCTTACCCTCCGCATTTGCGGCTAGGGCGCGCTCCCCAGTGATTTCGTCTTGGTGCACCCGCACACTCGTCGCGCCGCGATCGAGCGCCCCGAGAGTGATGGCCCCGTAGTCGTCACCGATCACGACCACGTCGCGGCCGGCGACATCCACCTCATCGAGGATGAGCGTGTCGGCCGCATCCCATGCCCGAAGCTCTGCGGCCTCAGAATCTGGCCACCGTCGCAGGGCATCGAGCGCGAACGAGGTCACTCGCGGCGCAGCGGTCGCCAGACCACTATCTGATTGGCTTTCTCGGCGCGAGTTCCTGCCCGCAGTGAGATGACTTCGCCCGCCGAACCTGCGGCGAACACGCGGCTGCCCGAGCGCTTCAGCAGTTCGTCGGCGAGCGCATGCTCCAACTCGCGCACGCGCTCAGCGAGACCGGTGACTTGGTTTTCTAGAGTGAGAATGCGACGGATGCCTTCGAGGTTCAGCCCCTCGCTCGAGAGTTGCCCAATCTCCCGCAGCTGCGCCACATCGCGCATCGAATATCTGCGCGACTGCCCGCTCGTGCGCTGGGGACTCACGAGTCCGAGCCGGTCGTACTGCCGAAGAGTCTGCGGATGCATACCCGCAAGCTCTGCAGCCATTGCGATGGCAAACAGCGGCGAGTATTCATCCACGGTCAGCCCTTCGCCCTCGACAACAGTTCGGCGCGTGGATTCTCGTCGGGCATCGACGCCGCGAAGGCCTCAAGATTTTTCTGGGCCTCCGCGCTCACGTGGCTCGGCACGGCGACCTGAACTTCGGCGAGCAGATCTCCGGTGCCCTTGGCCGAAGTGACCCCGCGGCCCTTGAGGCGCAGAATGCGGCCGCTCGGTGTTCCCGGGGCAACTTTGAGCTTGACGGGTGGCCCGCCGAGCGTCGGTACCTCGATCGTGGCACCGAGAGTCGCCTCAACAAATGTCACTGGCACGTGCACCCGCAGATTGAGGCCGTCTCGTTCGAAGACCGGGTGCGCGCGCACGGTTACGGTGAGCACGAGGTCACCGGCCACGCCGCCATCCGAGCTCGGCTCGCCTTTGCCTTTGAGGCGAATCTTCTGACCGTCGCTCACTCCCGGGGGGATCTTCACGGTGATCGGGCGACCGTCCGCCGGCTGCAGAGTGATTCGATCACCGTTGATGGCAGTGACAAAGTCGAGCGTGGTGTTGGCCGTGAAGTCACGCCCCTTCGTCGGGCCCGCCGCGCCGCGAAAACCCCCGCTCGATGTGCCAAAACCGCCACCACCGAACATGCCGCCGAGGAGATCTTCAAAGCCGCCGCCACGGAATGTCGACGACGACCGCTGGCCGCTCCCGAACATGCCGCTAAAGATGTCCTCGCCGCCCTGCCCCGGTCGCGCCCCGGTGCTGAACCTCGCTCCGGACCCCATGGCGCGAACCTGGTCATACTCCTTGCGCAGTTCGGGATCAGAGAGCACCGAGTGTGCCTCGCTGATCTCCTTGAATTTGCCCTCGGCCTTGGGGTTGCCCGGATTGGAGTCTGGGTGAAACTGACGAGCGAGTTTACGGTACGTCTTCTTGAGTTCTGCAGCAGAAACGTCTTTGGAGACGCCGAGCACAGCGTAAAAGTCTTTATCAAACCAGTCTTGGCTAGCCATCGGCGTCTCCCTCCGGGAATCTACTCGGCAGGAACGAACACGGCGACCTTCGCCGGTCGCACTAAGCGATCCCCCAGAACATAACCGGGCTCAAGCACGTCGGCGACGGTGTTTACCGTGACATCGGGTGAGGGAACCTGAACGACGGCCTCATGGTGGGTGGGGTCGAAGACCTCCCCCTTCTCGCCGACGGCACGAAGTCCGTAACGCTCGAATCCCGAGTGCAGCTTCTGCGCGACGATCGCCATCGGGGTGCCGTCCTCGAGATCCCCGTGCGCCCGAGCGCGGTCCAGGTCATCGAGCGCAGGCAACAACGCTCGGATAACTTCCGCAATCACCGCTTCGCGATTGGCCGTACGATCCCGTTCGACTCGGGTGCGAAAGTTCACCAGTTCCGCCTGAGCGCGCAGCATGTCGCTACGCATCTCCGCGACGAGGTCTATCGAGGCCTGATCGAGCAGTGCCTGGTCGTCGTCCGTCAACTCGGCTGCGTCGTTCTCGTCGGCGCCGACCGGCTGCGGAGCCGACGCGTTCGCGTCGACCCCGCCATCCACCGCCGAACTCCGAACGTCGCCGGTCTCGGGGTCAACCCTCCGCTTATCGCGGATCACGGGCTTTTCGTGATCGTTGTCGTCGTGCTTCTTGTCTGCCATCGTTACTTCTTGGGCTCTTCCTCGTCGTCGACAACCTCAGCGTCGACGATGTCTTCGTCGTCGCTCGCGGGCTGGGTGCCAGCCTCTTCGGTCGGCGCGCCAGCCGCAGCTGCCTGCTCCTGAGAGTAGATAGCCTGACCAAGCTTCTGCTGGCTTTCGCTCAACTTGTCGAACGCACTCTTGACTGCGGCTTCATCGTCTCCCGCAAGCGCGGTCTTCAGCGCGTCGACATCGGCCTGCACGTCGCTTTTCACGTCGGCGGGGAGCTTATCGTCGTTGTCCTTGATGAGTTTGTCGGTCGAGTATGCGAGTTGCTCAGCAGTGTTGCGAATCTCGGCAGTTTCACGACGTGCCTTATCTTCAGCCGCGTGCTCCTCGGCCTCGCGCACCATCCGATCGATGTCTTCCTTCGAGAGGGAAGACCCACCCGTAATCGTCATCGACTGCTCTTTGCCGGTGCCCTTGTCTTTGGCAGACACGTGCACGATGCCGTTGGCATCGATATCGAAAGTGACCTCGACCTGCGGGATGCCACGCACGGCCGGCGCAATGCCGGTCAGTTCGAAGGTTCCCAGGTTTTTGTTATCCCTCGTGAACTCGCGCTCGCCCTGAAAGACTTGGATCGCAACGGACGGTTGGTTGTCGTCAGCGGTAGTAAAGGTCTCGCTGCGCTTGGTCGGGATGGCGGTGTTTCGCTCGATGAGCTTCGTCATGATGCCACCCTTGGTCTCGATACCGAGGCTCAGGGGGGTCACGTCGATCAGCAGAACGTCTTTGCGCTCACCTTTCAGCACTCCAGCCTGGAGTGCAGCGCCAACGGCGACCACCTCATCCGGATTGACGCCCTTATTGGGCTCCTTACCACCGGTGAGCTTCTTGACGAGATCAACGACGGCAGGCATGCGGGTTGACCCACCGACGAGAACGACGTGCGCGACTTCGGCGACCTTGACTCCAGCCTCCTTGATCACGTCTTTGAACGGCTTCTCAAGGCGTGCGAGCAGGTCAGCCGTGAGCTCCTCGAACTTGGCACGCGTGAGCGTCTCGTCGAGGTTAGCTGGCCCGTTCTCGGTAAGAGAGAGATACGGAAGCTGAATGGTCGTTGAGGTCTGCGACGACAGTTCTTTCTTCGCCTGCTCAGCCGCCTCCTTAAGGCGCTGCTTGGCAATCTTGTCATTCGAGACATCGACACCGGTCGTGTCTTTGAACTTCTGGATCAGGTAGGTGACGACGCGCTGATCCCAGTCGTCACCCCCGAGGCGGTTATCACCCGCGGTTGACCGCACCTGAATGGTCGAGAAGTCATCATCTTTGCCCACTTCGAGCAGGGAGACGTCGAACGTTCCGCCACCGAGGTCGAAGACGAGGATGAGCTCATCTTCCTTACCGCGGTCGAGGCCGTACGCGAGTGCGGCTGCTGTCGGCTCGTTGATGATGCGCAGCACATTGAGTCCGGAAATCTCGCCGGCCTCCTTCGTGGCCTGACGCTCGGCATCGTTGAAGTACGCGGGAACGGTGACGACGGCATCCGTCACGGGCTCGCCGAGATATTGCTCGGCATCGCGTTTGAGCTTGCCCAAAATACGCGCGGAGATTTCCTGCGGCGTGTACTTCTTACCGTCGACGTCCACGGTCCAATCGGTCCCCATGTGGCGCTTAACGGAAGCGATCGTGCGGTCGACGTTAGTGACCGCTTGGCGTTTGGCAGTCTCGCCAACCAAAATTTCGCCGTCCTTCGTGAATGCGACGACCGACGGGGTCGTACGGAAACCTTCTGCGTTTGCGATGACGGTGGGTTCGCCACCTTCAAGAACAGATACCACGGAGTTCGTGGTTCCGAGGTCGATGCCTACTGCTCGAGCCATGTGCTCTTACTCCAATGCGTTGATGATGGGGAACTTGAGTCCCGATGTATCAAGTTTGCCAAACGGCAAGCTGCTCTGTCAAGTCGATTCAGAAAAACTTGAGTCGTGGCGACTCAAGATCAGGTTATTGACGCAACGGATGCCGGGGAGAGTCGGGCGGCCGGTGTGCGCCGAAAACACAACACCCGCCGTTCACTCGTCGCCAGTACCCTGTGACCATGACCCACGAAAATCCCGACACCGGCGTCGCAGGAATGACCAGCAAGACAGCTTCCACGCCGAGCCGAACCGGCGCCGCCTCGATCGCCGGCCTCGACCTGCAGGACGGCAAGAAGATTCCTCGCAGCCACGTCGTGGCGTGGGCCTTCTGGGACTGGGGTGGCGCATCGTTTAACGCCGTCATCACCACATTCGTCTTCACCGTTTACCTCACCAGTGGCTACTTCGTCAGCCCCGCGCTCAGCGCGGCCGCAGCGGCAGAGAGTGACCCGGCTGGCGTCGCACACAAAGCACTGGAAGCCGCAATCGCCGTGCTCTCATCTGGGCTCGGCTTTGGCCTCGGAGCCGCCGGCTTCGTCGTTGCACTTATCGCCCCGGTGCTCGGCCAGCGCACAGATGCGAGCGGGCGTCGAAAGCTGTGGCTCGCCATTAACACCGCGGTTGTCGTGCTGTGCATGGCCCTGATGTTCTTCGTCGAGGGCCAGCCGAGCTATTTCCTGTTCGGCGTGGGTCTGGTGTCGATCGGAACGGTGTTCTTCGAGATCGCAACCGTTAACTACAACGCCATGCTGATCCAGGTGTCGACGCCCAAGACCGTGGGCAAGGTGAGCGGGCTTGGTTGGGGTTCGGGCTACCTCGGTGGTATCGTTCTGCTCATTTTCGTGCTGTTTGGGCTGGTCGGTCTCACCGCAGACAACAACGGATTCCTCGGTGTCTCGCACGAAAATGGACTCAACATCCGGGTGATCGCGCTCATCTGCGCGGCATGGATGCTCGTCTTCGCGCTGCCCATTCTGTTCCGCGTGCCCGAAATTGCCAAAGCCGATCGTCGCGACCGGGTCGGCTTCTTCGAGTCGTATGTCGTTCTCGCTCGCGACGTGCGGGTGCTCTGGAACGAGAGCCGCAACACGGTGCGTTTTCTTGTCTCGAGCGCTCTATTCCGAGACGGACTCGTCGGTGTCTTCACGTTTGGGGGCATTCTGGCCAAGGGTACCTTCGGGTTCTCGACGAGTCAGGTCATCATCTTCGCCATTGCCGCCAACGTTGTCGCGGGCGTGAGCACCCTGGTCTCCGGGCTATTCGACGACAAATTTGGCGCGAAACCGGTGATCGTGTTCTCGTTGATCGGACTGGTGATTGCTGGCACGGCCATCTTCTTCGCACACGACGCCGGCCAGGGTGCATTTTGGATCGGCGGACTCGTTCTCAGCATGTTCGTGGGGCCGGCGCAGTCCGCCAGCCGCACGTTCCTCGCGCGGGTGACTCCCGCAGGACGCGAGGGTGAAGTCTTCGGACTCTACGCCACGACCGGCCGCGCAGTGAGCTTCCTCGCACCCACCCTGTTCGCGGTGTTCGTGGCCGTGTTCGGAGCGCAGTACTGGGGCATCCTCGGTATCGTGCTCGTGCTTCTCCTCGGGCTCGTCCTGCTCATCCCGGTCAAGGCGACCCAGCCGATCGCGAAGTGACACCTGACCGCAGGAGTCTGGATGCCGCATCCATCGACCACACACGCGATCGTGGCGGGTGTGCTCACATTGTGCACGCGACGTTCGAGACCGTACTCGGCGCACTCTGCACAACGCCAAGGTGCTCCGTGTTCCCGCTGGACGATGTGGTCGTCGCGCAAAGAACCGCGCGAGCGTAGCCTCAGTTCATGGACACTCTGCGCCCGATTGGATACTGGCTCAAGCTCGTTGATCGCCTGATCGATGAGCAGTTCGCATCGACCCTCGAAGAGCACGGGGTCACCCGGCACCAGTGGCAACTTTTGAACGTGCTCAGCAGAGAACCCGCGACAGTCGAGCAACTGGATGCCGCGATAGCACCGTTCCTCGCTGCGAGCGCAGACGCAGTTGCCGTAGAGCCCGAGACGTCGGCAGACCATTTGTCTGAACTCGTCGAGAGCGACTGGATTACCCTCACCACCGGCACATATACTTTGGCTGAACGGGGCCGTCTGGCCTTCGACCGGCTCGCCGAGGTGGTGGCCGCCAACCGCACGTCCGCGACACAAGGGCTCTCGTTGCAGCAGTACAACGACACTCTCACGGCGCTCGAGGCGATGGCGCGCAACCTTGGTTGGCACGACTGATCAGGTCGCGAAGACCGCACCCGACAGGGGAGCATACGCAAATCATCCGACCTGGAGCAGAGACACCCACCAGATCATCAGCATGGTCACGAGAAATCCGGTGACGAAATTGAGCCAGAGGAATCGCTTCCAGCCGCGGTTCGCGTTCTCTGCCGAGGCATCCGTTACGTTCCAATAGGCCGCGCAACTGAGCGCATAGGGCACCGCGAGAATTGCGCCGAGTGGGCCCGGCCAGTCGGCGAATAGCAAGAGAACGCCCGCAAGAAGATATGCGCTAACCGAGAACCGCACGGCGGCCCTGCCACCAATGGCCGTCGCAATCGAACCGATTTTACCCTCACGATCAGCAACGATGTCTTGCACAGCGCCAAAAGCGTGCGACGCGATGCCCCACAGGAAAAATGCGCCGAGGATCGCCCACAACTGCACAGTGAATACCGCGCCAGCGAGAACCAGTGCGTAGACGGCAGGCGAGACGAAGTGCGTGCTCGAGGTGAGCGAGTCGATGAACGGGCGCTCCTTGAAGCGCAGTGTCGGCGCCGAATACGCGACTACCGCAAAAATGCTCACCGCAAGTACGAGCCACGATAGCGGCGACCCCGCGATCGCAAGGTAAACGAGGAACGGGATGTTGGTCACGAGCACGGCGATAAGCGTCGGCCGGTGCATCCGCTTGTCGAGGACAGCACCCTCTACGCCGCCTTTGCGCGGGTTGCGCAGGTCAGACTCGTAGTCGAACACGTCGTTGATTCCGTACATGGCGAGGTTGTAGGGAATGAGAAAGTAGATCGTGCCGATGACGAAGACCGTGTCGATTTGGCCGGTCGTCAGTAGGTAAGCAGCCGCGAATGGAAACGCCGTGTTCACCCAACTCACGGGCCGCGATGAGACGAAAAACGCCCTAAGCATGACGCCGCCTGGCGAGGAGCGCCCACAGCGACGGAAGCAACACGACCGCGGCGATCGCATACGCAAAGTCCTCGAGGGGAGCAACACCCACGAACACCCCGCTGATGAGTGCGTGGTTGTACCCCACCAAGCGGACCGCAATCATCACGTTGTCAAACGCCGCGGTCATTACGAGCAGCACGACGGCAGTCACGGCAATCACCGTCCAGCGTGGCGTTCTGCGCGCGAGCACGGCCGCGAGCGCGACCACCATCACCACCCCGAGGAAGATCGCGTTAAGCGCCCAGTAGGTCATGGCGCTGCCCGCCGATCGAGTAGCCAAACGATCGCCCCGAACGCGTTCATGGTGAGGTAGCACAACAGGGTGAGAAAGAAGAGCTCCTCGATCGGCAGTTCGTGCGCCAGTTGAATTCCGGTCATAAAGGTCGTCTCGCCGCGAAAGAAGATGCCGAGTCGGATCCCCGCCAGATCCCAACCGAGAAAAAACAGCACGCCCACAATCGTCACGATCGCGGCGCGCCGGGCGTCTTTCCAGAAGAACAAGCGAAAGCGCCGGTCCAGCAGCACCATTCCCGTAAGGGCAACCGCGAGTGCGACCACGTAGAGCACTCCCACTAGCGCTCGTCTTCCGCCGGCACCCGATCCAGGCTCTCGTCGGTCTCATCGTCTATCCAGTACGGCTTACCCGTGTGGGGAGTGTCGACCTCGTCGGGGTTGTAATCCGCTGCGAGCCAGTATGGGCGGCGCTCGTCGGCGGGGCTAACGAGTGGCGTCTTAGCGGATTCGGCGAGCGCTTCGGGGGCTCGTCGCGACGTGGACTCGGGCTGCTCGACAACAGAATCGACCTGAACTACGGGAGCCGGCCGGACAATCTTCTTGAGCACCCCAACCGGTCGGCTGACCTCATGCGCCTCGGCCGCGTCATCGTCAGTGGCTTCGGCTTCCATTGACCGCGCACGAGCAGCCGCTTTCGCGTGGGCGATCGCGGTCAGCGCAGCAACCCACACGCGACTCGCAGTCGAGGCCAAGGCATGGGTACCGGTGCTGCCGGCATCCGTGACTGTCGAACGATCCTCGGCGGCCAATAGGCTTTGCAACGGTTCGGCCATCGGGGTCGTCGTCGTATCGCCGCGCAGTCTCTTGACGAGCAACTCGGCGCTGATCAGGCACATCGGCAGGCCGATGCCCGGGATCGTCGAGCTACCGGTGTAGTACAGGCCCTTCACTTTTTTGCTCATGTTGCCCGCACGGAAGAACGCGCTCTGCTTGAGGGTGTGCGCTGGGCCCAGAGCCGAGCCCTTCCAGGTATGAAGGTCGTCGGCAAAGTTACCGGGGCCGACCGTGCGGCGCACGGTAATGCGAGACTCAAGGTCCTGCACGCCCGTCCACTCGGCAATCTGCCTGATTACGTGGTCGGCGAGTACCTCAATTCGGGCGTCGCCATCGCCGTCCACGTCGCCACGACCGATGGTTGGGTCTGCCGGGATTGGCACCAGCACGAAAAGATTCTCAAAGCCCTCGGGAGCGACATCCGGGTCAACACCGCTGGGCTTACAGATATAGAGCGAGGCGGGCGTTGGCACGCTCGTTGGCGACCGGAAGATCGCGTCGAACCCCTGCTGCCAATCCTTGATGAACATGAGGGTGTGGTGCTCAAGCTGAGGAAGTTCGCCACGCACACCAAGGTAGAGCAGCAACGCGCCAGGGCCGGCGATCTTTGACTCCCAATACTCCTCGGGGTAAGTCTGTTCCTCTGGCTTGAGCAGGGTCGTCTCGGTATGGTGAAGATCCGCCGCCGACACCACAATTTCTGCATCGTAAAACTGAACATTCCCACGGCGATCCACGTACTCGACGCCTGTCGCCACGCCGGCTTCTACAACGATGCGAGACACGGATGCCCCGGTCACGATGGTCACACCGGCCGCGGTCGCGAGGTCGGCGATGCTCTCAATCACGCGCGTGAAACCACCCATCGGGTAGAGCACGCCATCAGACAGATCGAGGTGACTCATGAGGTGGTACATGCTGGGGGTGAGCGCCGGCGATGAGCCGAGGAAGACGGCCGGGTATCCAAGAATCTGGCGCAGACGGTTGTCGCGCACGGTATGGGCGACACGCTTCGACAGTGGCTGAAGCAGGAGTCGAGCAAATCTAGGCAGTTGCGACAGCACGTCGCGCGTCATGAGTGGTCTCAGGTCCTGGAACGTCGTGTAGAGAAACTTCTCTTTCGCCAGCTCGTAGACTTCGGCCGCTGAATCCAGGTAGGCGTCGAGCTTGGCTCCCGCGCCCCTCTCCACGCTTTCGAAAAGTTCGAGGTTCGTTGTACGGTCGGCCGAAACGTCGAGCGGGTGCGCTTGACCTTCGAAGTACACCCGGTAGCCAGGGTCAAGGGTGACCAGCGTGAGCTGCTCGTCGGCCGACGTACCCATCAGTTTGTAGAAGTGGTCAAACACCTCGGGCATGAGGTACCACGAGGGTCCGGTGTCGAAGCGAAAGTCGCCGTAAGCCCGTGAACCAGCCCGGCCGCCCACTTCTGGTCGTCCTTCGAAAATCGTGACCGTGTGCCCCTCACGCGCCAGCAGTGCAGCGGACGCGAGGCCGCTGATTCCTGCACCGATGATGATGACCTGGCTCATGCGCGTGGTGTCCTTCCGAGTACGGCCCCCGCGGCGATTCGCAGTTTGACGGGATTGGGAACGCGCACCCTGGCGCGAAGCAGTTGCTCGGCCGGTGTCGCCCTCAAGCGCGCGGCCAGTTCAGCGAATAGGCCCTGCGCAAGACTGACGGCCCGGCGACTGCCCGCGGGCAACTGTGGCACGACCATGGCCGAAGCGCGGAGGTCCGCGTCAATGTCATCGAGAATTCTGGTCTTGTCGTCCTCGGTGAACGACTGAACACTCACTCCAGGAAAGTAGCTACGCCCCAGCGCGCCGAAATCAGCTGCAAGATCCCTGAGGAAGTTGATCTTCTGGAACGCAGCGCCGAGACTCCGCGCACCGTGTACGAGACGGGCGGCTTGCTCTGGTGGCACGTCTTCACCCTGAACGAACGCGCGCAGGCACATGAGCCCAACGACCTCGGCGGATCCGTAAACATAACGATCGAAACTCTTCTTGTCATGGTGGGTTTCGCTCAGGTCCATCCGCATCGATTCAAAGAACGGTCGCGTGAGCTCGGCCCCGAACCCGACGTCCCGAGCGGTAAGGGAGAACGCGTGCACAACGAGGTTCGCGCTGAATCCGCTCTCCATAGCCAACTCGGTCTCGCGTTCAAATTCGTCAAGCTGACCTGCCGCAGCAACCTCATCAAGGCCCGCGCCAGCCGCGACCCCGTCAACGATCTCATCGGCAACCCGCACGAGGGCATAAATGTTCTCCACATGCTGTCGAACGCCCACCGCTAGAAGCCGCGACGCCAGCCCAAACGACGTGGAATAGCGGCGAATAACAATGGTCGCGGTCTCTTCGGCAACACGGTCGTAGAGACTCACCCGGGTGCTCACTTCACCCTGCCGAGCACGGCATCCGCGACCGGGTGCAGTTCTGCGCGCAGGGCCGGCGGAATGTGCGGTTCGGCCAGCCGGGCCAGTGCACGGTTGCCGTAGTAACGAGCGAGCCCCTCGGCAAAGGACTTCGCACCGCAACTGGTGAGCACCGCGCGAACGCTGTCTGCCTCTGCATCGCTGAGATCGGCCTTGCCAATCAGCTCACCAATGGTCGCCCATTCCGGAGTGCTCGTTGCGTAGGAGACGAGCACCGTGCGCTTGCCCTCCCGCAGGTCGCCGACCGTGGTCTTCCCGGTTTCGGCTTCGAGCCCAAACACCCCGAGCAGGTCATCCACGATCTGGTAGGCGATGCCGATCTCACGGCCGAAATCGCCCAAGGTCGCCACCACCTCTTCACTCGCGCCAGCGAGGATCGCCCCTGCCTGCAACGGACACTCGAACGAGTAGACGGCGGTCTTCAGTCGTTCCATGTGCAGAATGTCGTCCACACGCGGCATATCGAAGTTGATGGAAAAATCCACGTCGATGAGTTCGCCCGCGGCAGAGGCGAACAGCGCATCATCCATTACCTCCAGCAGGCGTGAGCGGGTGACATCGGCTACCCCGGTGCGATCGATAAGTCGGTACGAGTTGAACAGCGCAAGATCGCCGGCGATCACCGCAGCCGAGATGCCGCTGTGCTCAGCGACGCGCTCACTGCTGCCACTCGCGGCGGCCGCGTCACGGTAGCTTCCCGAGATGTTGGGCACTCCACGCCGCGAGAAGTCGTGGTCGATCACGTCGTCATGAACGATGAGCGCGGTATGCAGCAATTCGAAGGCAGCACCGACATATGCGGCGGCCTCAATATCGGTGCCGCCAAGCGCCTGATATGCGGCCATAACCATGCGTGGGCGAAATCGCTTGCCGCCGATCGTGTTGCTTTCCAAGGCTTCCCAGAGTTGCACATACTGGGGCCCGAAGGCCGCGGCACGATTTTTGGATAAGCTGAAGAAGCGCTCCAAGACAGCGTCGACTTGGGCTTGTCTCTCTTGGGAGACCGCCAACAACTGGGAACCATCCACTGAGGCAGACTATCGCGATCATGACTGAGACAACCGAGCAGGTGGTGCTCTTGACAGACGCCGGTGAACCTGCAGGGGTCGCAGACAAAAACGCCGTGCACACCGCGGATACGCCCCTGCATTTGGCGTTCTCCTGTCACGTCTACGATTCCAACGGCCGCGTACTCGTCACTCGCCGTGCGCTGTCGAAGCTCACCTGGCCGGGTGTGTGGACGAACTCATTCTGCGGGCACCCGGCACCAGGCGAATTGATGGGCGACGCGATTGCGCGGCGAGCCATGCGCGAGCTGGGAATTGCGGTAACGAATATCACTGTCGTGCTGCCGGACTTTCGCTACCGGGCGGTGGACGCATCCGGAATCGTCGAGAACGAGGTGTGCCCGGTGTACACCGCAGTCACCCACGATGCTGTTGACCCGCGGCCAGACGAGGTGGCTGAGGTCGCCTGGGTCGACCCAGCGGCGCTGCACTCGGCTGCCATCGCCGCACCGTACGCGTTCAGCCCGTGGTTGGGCTGGCAACTCGAGCAACTGCGCTGAGCTCGGTCGTGGCTCACGCGCCAGACTTGCCCGCATCGGTTACCGAGACATCTGTGACATGGAAGTTCTGGAACGATCGGGATGCCGTCGGCCCGCGCTGCCCCTGATACCGCGAGCCATACTGGCCGGAGCCGTACGGACTTTCTACCGGTGACGACGTGCGGATGAAGCACAACTGCCCAATCTTCATGCCCGGCCAGAGTTTGATCGGCAAGGTTGCAACGTTGGAGAGCTCCAGGGTCACATGCCCGGAAAACCCCGGGTCGACGAAGCCGGCGGTCGAGTGGGTGAGCAATCCGAGGCGGCCGAGCGAACTCTTGCCCTCCAGTCGCGCCGCGATGTCGTCTGGCAGGGTCACGAGCTCGTAGGTCGAGCCGAGCACGAATTCGCCCGGGTGCAAGATGAATGGGTCATCGCCGTTGACCTCAACGAGGTGGGTGAGGTCAGGCTGGTCGACCGCGGGGTCGATGAACGGATACTTGTGGTTATCAAACAGGCGAAAGAAGCGGTCGAGTCGCACGTCAATGCTCGACGGCTGAATCATCTCGAGGTCGAGCGGCTCAAGGGCGATCCGCCCGGTCGCGAGCTCCGCCTTGATGTCCCGGTCAGAAAGCAGCATTCGCCCAGACTAGCGAAGCTTTGTGTCAGTTCGTTCGGGTCAAACCTGGCTGGCGGCATCGCCCGAATGCCCGGCGGGTCGCAGCCGCTCATAGCAAGCCAAACCAGCCGTCGCGCAGTCACCATCCTCGTTGACGGTCCCTCCGCTGACCCCGATGCCGCCGACGACATCCCCGTCATCGAATATCGGGAGACCCCCTCCGAAGATGACGAACCGCCCGGCGCCATTCGAGTGCAGGCCGAATAGGGGACCGCCGGGGGCTGCGAGCACAGATAGTTCTTGCGTACTGATCTTGTTCGCAACCGACGTGT
Organism: Salinibacterium sp.; assembly: GCA_025351795.1. Taxonomy (GTDB): domain Bacteria; phylum Actinomycetota; class Actinomycetes; order Actinomycetales; family Microbacteriaceae; genus Rhodoglobus. The sequence goes on from JANXVG010000058.1 coordinate 21,773, forward strand.
ACGCCTTGTCGACGGCGAGGGTGGGGCCGGCGATCTCGGCACCATCCATCCGCGCGAAGGCCATCAGGTTTCCTCCCGCGTCGACCACCGCGATCGACACGTGGGCGCCCAAGGACCGCGCTTTGTC